>JAHDQN010000003.1 GCA_018433775.1 Deltaproteobacteria bacterium | reverse complement strand
GGACAAATCGTCTTCGATTTTCAAGAGCGCGAAGATGCACTTGAGTGAATGCTTGAACAGGCCTTTGAAGAACTCCCATAACCGGTGGGCATAGGTAACCATGCCCGATTGTTCTGCAAGGTGCTCAAAGAGCTCTCCCATTGTGGGATATTTCTCGATCTCATTGAGGAAGCCGAGCAGATTATATCTCAGAAAGCTCAGGGTGGTTGCGCATACCTGGGCATTAAAGGAATTGCTCTGGTCCTTGCCGAGTTCAAGAAGCTGTTTGCACTCCTTGAAGCATACCTCGATAGCCCACCTATTTGTATATTTCCGGATTATGGTGGATGCATGAAGATGCGTGTCAGTAGAGAGAAAGGCCACCCACTTGGGACCCTTGTTTTTGCGGACCCCTTTGATATCACTGTCCTGTGGCTCGCTATAATCCTTGGAAAAGATTATGGTGGCTTCCTGTCCGCTCTCAGGCAAGGTAACGGTTGCCCGTGCAATCCGAAGCCCTGTCCTGGTGTCCTTCCTGAACAAAGGTTTTACCTTCTGGTACAGTTCAGAAAGGCGATATTGCCTGCCGTTATATCCATATCGAACCTTCGTATCCTTGAGCCGGCAGATGACATGAAGATCCTGGCTGATTTCCCTGATAGCACTGATGAACCCCGGCCAGGAATACCAGCTGTCAAAAAGCACATACCCTGCGGTGATCCCATGGGATACAGCCCTTTCCAACATCATAAGGGCAAGATCAAGCTTGGAATACATCGAGGCTTCCCTGCTCATCTGACCGCTGATACTTCGGGCATCTCCCACACGTTCTTCAGTGCTCTTTGGATGACGCTTTTTCCCATACTTATAGGAAAAGTCCAGAGCATACATCCCCTTGCCGGTGAAGAGGCCGAGTGCCACTACCGTATACCCAAGCACCGACCGGCCCACGGTATGATCATATACGAAAGAAACATTCTCAATATCTCTGCCCCTCTTCGGGAGGATGCTGTCATCAAGTATGAAGCATCTCTCCTCTCCAGGAGTCTCCTCAATCTTCAAAACCTTCCAGATCTCCTTCATGATATAGTACAGAAACGACCGCCATCGGTATCCCCTGGCCTTGAACCGGTAAAAGGTGTCCTTCCGGCTGCTTGTATACTGCTCAAGGTGCTTCCTGCAGAAGCTCCGGACAGTACGTATCTTCAGCAATGGCAAAAGTACCAGCACAAACAGGATCTGGGAGGCATGATACCCATCCTTCTTGATAATCTTCGCCTTGTTCATCTGCGTCCTGAATCCAAGCCGCTTAAGCCCTTCGTCGATCTTGGTCTCAAATATCCGCCCCTCTTTATCCAGATATGCCTCGATTTCCCCTTTGAAGACTTTGCCCGGCGTGGTATGCATAATAAGGGACTCCTTTGTGGTGTTTTGTTTGTCTTATCAACAACTTATATACCACAAATGCGAGTCCCCTTCACCATCTTCTTTGCCATTCTTATTGACTTTTTACCCCCAAAACCCCCCAATAGGGGTGCGAAACTTGAGT
>JAHDQN010000039.1 GCA_018433775.1 Deltaproteobacteria bacterium | reverse complement strand
GCCAAGGCTCTTGAGTTCTCTGGTGAGAACGTTGAACGATTCGGGGATGCCGGGCTCGAGCTCGTGCTGTCCCTTCACGATGGATTCGTACATCCGGGTTCTCCCGGCCACGTCGTCCGACTTGACGGTGAGGAACTCCTGCAGGGAGTAGGCGGCGCCGTATGCCTCGATGGCCCACACCTCCATCTCACCGAGCCGCTGGCCGCCGAACTGGGCCTTGCCGCCCAGCGGCTGCTGGGTAACGAGCGAGTAGGGGCCGATGGACCGGGCGTGGATCTTGTCATCCACCAGGTGGTGCAGCTTGAGCATGTACATCACGCCCACGCTCACCTTGCTGTCGAACGGATCGCCGGTCCTGCCGTCGTGCAGGGCCACCCGGCCGCCATCGTTGATGTCGGAAATATGCATCATATCCTGGATCTCCTGCTCGGTAGCCGAGTCGAACACGGGCACGCCCACGGTGAGACCCTCTTCGCGGATCGCCCGGGCAAACGCCATCAGCTCTTCCCGCGAGCTCTGATCCAGGATCTTGCGGATCTTTTTCGAGGTATAGAACTTCTTGAGCATGGACTTCAGCTCGGTCTCGTCGAGCTCCTTTTCGATCATCCGGTTGACGACGTCGCCGATGCCCTTGACACCCCAACCCAGATGGGTCTCCAGAACCTGTCCCACGTTCATACGGGAGGGAACGCCCAGCGGGTTGAGCACGATGTCCACAGGACGGCCGTCGGTGAAGAACGGCATGTCCTCCTCGGGAAGGATGCGGGAGATGACCCCCTTGTTTCCATGCCTGCCCGCCATCTTGTCGCCGACCGAGAGCTTGCGCTTGATGGCAACGTAGACCTTGACCATCTTGTTGACGCCTGGCGGCAGATCGTCGCCTGCACTGAGCTTCTCGATCTTGGAGTCGTAGAAGTCGTTGATGAGCCGCTTCTGATTGTCGAGCATGGAGATGATCTCTTCAACCTGGGCATCGGTGTCCTCGCCATCGGCGATACGGATGTCCTTGAAGTCGTCGATGGAGAGATCGGCGAGCATGTCCTGAGCGATCACGGCTCCGCTCTTGGCGATCACGGTGTCGCCCAGGTGCGAGAGCAGAGGGCCGGCGAGCTTCTTGCCCGTCATGAGCCTCTCCAGCCTGCTTCTGGCCGCATCGGTGATGATCGCGACCTCGTCTTCCTGGTCTTTCTTGAAGTCCTCGATCTCCTTTTCCTCGATCTGCAGGGTCCGCTCGTCCTTTTCCTGGCCCCGGCGGTTAAACACCCGGGCGTCGATCACGGTGCCCTCGATTCCGGGCGGCACCCTGAGCGAGCTGTCCTTGACCTCGCTGGCCTTTTCACCGAAGATTGCCCGCAGAAGCTTCTCCTCGGGGGAGAGCTGGGTCTCGCCCTTGGGCGTGACCTTGCCCACGAGGATGTCGCCGGGCTTCACCTCGGCGCCGATGCGCACGATGCCCGCATCGTCCAGATCCTTCAAGGCCTCTTCGCCGGCATTGGGGATGTCCCGGGTGATCTCTTCGCTGCCGAGCTTCACGTCGCGGGCCATGACCTCGAACTCCTCGATGTGCACGGAGGTATAAAAGTCTTCCTTGACCACGCGCTCGCTGATCAGGATCGCGTCTTCGTAGTTGTACCCGCCCCAGGGCATGAACGCCACGGTCAGGTTCCTTCCCAGTGCGAGCTCGCCGTCCTTGGTGGCCGGACCGTCCGCAATGATCTCGCCCTTCTTGACCTTCTGACCCTTCTTGACGATGGGCTTCTGGTTGAAGGACGTGTTCTGGTTGGCCCGTTTGAATTTGATGAGCCGGTAGATATCGATGCCGGTGTCGTTGAAATCGTCCCCCACATCCTCGGCCATGACCACGATGCGCTCGCTGTCCACGTCCTGCACGGTTCCCGAGCGCCTGGCCACGACGCATACGCCCGAGTCGCGGGCGACCACCTGCTCCATGCCGGTGCCGATCATGGGCGGCTTGGGGAACAGGAGCGGAACGGCCTGGCGCTGCATGTTCGCGCCCATGAGCGCGCGGTTTGCGTCGTCGTGCTCCAGGAAGGGCACCAAGTTGGCCGAAACCGAGAAGAGCTGGTTGGTGGCCACGTCCATGAGGGTCACCTGCTCGCGGGTGGCCGTGCTGTACTCGCCGTTGCGCACCCGCACCCTCACCATCTCGGAGATGATGCGGGCGTGCTCGTCGAGCGGCTCGGTGGCCTGCACGATGACCTCGTGGTCTTCCTCGATGGCGCTCAAATACCGGATCTCACCGGTCACCACGCCGTCTTTCACGATATAGTACGGGGTCTCGATAAACCCGAACTCGTTGACCTTTGCATAGGTGGAGAGCGACACGATCAACCCGATGTTCGGTCCTTCCGGGGTCTCTATCGGGCACACCCGGCCGTAGTGGGACGGATGGACGTCGCGCACCTCGAACACGGCGCGCTCCCTGGTGAGCCCTCCGGGGCCCAGGGCCGAGAGCCTCCGCTTGTGGGTGATGGCAGACAGCGGATTGGTCTGGTCCATGAACTGGCTGAGCTGGCCCGAGCCGAAGAACTCCCGGATCACCGCGCTGACCGGCTTGGGGTTGATGAGGTTGTTGGGCATCATGGTCTCCACGTCCTGGAGGCTCATGCGCTCCTTGATGGCCCGCTCCATCCTGACCAGGCCGATGCGGTACTGGTTTTCCAGCAGCTCGCCCACCGAGCGCACCCGGCGGTTGGACATGTGGTCGATGTCGTCGACCGACCTGCCCTGAACGCCGTCCTTGAGCTCGAGCAGGTAGCGCACGGTGTAGAGGATGTCCTCTTTCCTGAGCACGGTCGTATCGAGCGGGGCTTCTTCCTCGGAAACGCCCAGCTTCTGGTTGATCTTCATCCGGCCGACCCGGGAGAGATCGTAGTACGCCGGATTGAAGAACAGGTTGTCGAAGAAGTTGGTGGCGATCTCCAGCGTGGGCGGGTTGGAGGGTCGGAGCCTCCGGTAGATCTCGATGATGGCCTCTTCCGCGGTGTCCACCTTGTCCAAGGCGAGCGTCTTGCTCAAAGACGAGCTGTAGCCCACCTCGTCGTAATATATGGTCCTGATCTCGGTGATCCCCTGGGCATGGATCTGGTCGAGGAGCTCCCGGGTGATCTCGTCGTTGGCGTCCGCGATGATCTCGCCGGTGGAGACGTTCACGATGTCTTCGGCCAGGAGTTTGCCCAGCAGGTCGTCCTCTTCCTGGACCACGGGCTCGATCTCAACTCCCTGCAGCCTCTTGATGAGCTTGGGGGTCACCTTTCGGCCCGCCTTGAGCACGACCTCGTCGGTGCCCTTTATCCTGATGTCGGTGTCCACCTTCATGCCCCTCAGGCTTCCGATGTCCACGTGCCTGAGCACCTTGTCTCCGGTGAACTCGAACCGGTGGCTGGGGTAGTACATGGCCAGGATCTCCTGGTTGGAGAAACCCATGGCCTTGAGCAGGGTGGTGACCGGCATCTTCCGCCTGCGGTCGATCCTCAGGTAGAGGATGCCCTTGGCGTCGAAGTCCAGATCGATCCACGAGCCCCGGGCCGGGATGATGCGTGCGGAAAAGAGCACCCGTCCCCCCGACTGCGCGCGGGCCGTGGCCTTGTCAAAAAATATTCCCGGCGAGCGGTGGAGCTGGGAGACGATCACCCGCTCGGTTCCATTTATGATAAAGGTGGAGCTCGGGGTCATCAGCGGTATTTCACCGAAATACACCTCCTGCTCCTTGATATCGCGAATGCTCTGGGTTCCGGTCTCTTCGTCACGGTCCCAGACCACGAGACGTACTTTGAGTGTCACAGAGGCGGCATAGGTCATGCCTTTCTGGATGCACTCGTCGATGTCGTACTTCGGTTCCCCGAGCCGGTATTCGACGAATTCCAGAGAGGCGTCCTCATTGAAGTCCTTGATGGGGAAAACTGATTTGAACACCGTCTGAAGACCGATTTCTTTCCTTTTCTCCGGCGGGACGTCCTTCTGCAGGAAGGCGCTATACGATTTCTTCGGCAACTCGACCAGGTCGGGTATTTCGAGGATCTCTTCCCTCTTTGCGAAACTCTTCCGCCTTAATTGTGGGTCTAAAAGGATTTGTTCTATCATCTACAGTCTTCCTTTTTGATTTGGGTTATACTCACTATTCCAATAAGTCAAAATAAGTACGGAAAGGGGTTGGAGAAACCCAACCCCTTATAATGCTTCTTGAAAGGCCTGCCGCTACTTGATCTCCACGACAGCGCCGACTTCTTCCAGCTTCTTCTTCGCGTCTTCGGCATCTTCCTTGGAAATGCCGGTCTTGATGGGTGTGGGCGCGCCTTCGACAGCCTCCTTGGCTTCCTTGAGCCCGAGGTCGGTCAGGGAACGGACCACCTTGATGACCTGGATCTTCTGTGCGCCTGCATCCTTGAGGACCACGTCAAACTCGGTCTTCTCCTCGGCAGCCTCGGCAGCCGGAGCCGCGCCGCCGGCCGGAGCGGCCGCCACTGCCGCCACGGGGGCCGCGGCACTCACGCCGAACTTTTCCTCAAGCTCCTTCACGAACTCCGCGAGATCGAGCACCGTCATGTTCTCAATATATTTGACTACATCTTCTCGTGTAATTTCAGCCATTTTTCTTACTCTCCTTGTCTTTTCTGATCTTCAACTGCCTTGAGTACATACACCAGCTGCCGCAGCACGGCGGCAAACACCCCGACAAAGTTGCTGACGGGCGCATTGAGGGTTCCGAGCATCTGGGCCAGGAGCACTTCCCTGGGCGGCATCTTGGCGAGCGACTGAATGTCGTTCTCGTCCAGGAGCTTGCCTCCGAGGACACCTGCCTGCAGACCGAGCTGCTCGTTTTCCTTGGCGAAGTTCACCAGGGCCTTGGCGATGGAAACCGGATCGTCCAGTGCGATCGCAATAGCCGTGGGACCCGCGAACGAAGCGTCGAGCTTCGCGACGGGCGTTTCCCGGGCCGCCCTGTTCAACAGGGTGTTCTTGACCACCCGGTACTTTCCGCCTGCATCCTTGATGTTCTTTCTCAACTGGGTCAGTTTCTGCACATTGAGCCCCATGTAGTCGGTGACGAACACCGCCTGGGACTGGCCCAGCTCGTCATGCAACCGGTTTACGAGTACTTCTTTGTCTTCTCTCTTCAATGAAATACCTCACCCCTTTCTTTTATGATCTATCCTGTCAAAGGGTGCCGGGGAATTCCCAGATCTCGGCGGGCGAACGTTTTAAGTCCGCCTCCTTAATATAAGAAGGCGGACACCCGCTGTCTTTGACCAGGACGCTTTGCCTTGCTATTTCAGCAGCTGCGGAACCTCGACCGGGTCGACCCTTACACCGGGACCCATCGTGCTCGACAGCGCGACACTTTTGAGATACGTACCCTTGCTTGATGACGGTTTGAGCTTGAGGACGATTTCGAGGAGAGCTTTCAGATTGTCCATTATCTTCTCACTGCCGAAAGAGACCTTGCCCACCGAGCAGTGAACGATTCCCACCTTGTCCACCCGGAAATCCACGCGGCCGGCCTTCATTTCGCCCACGGCCTTGGCCACGTCGAAGGTCACGGTGCCGAGCTTGGGGTTGGGCATCATGCCGCGGGGACCCAAGATCCGGCCGAGCTTGCCGACCGTGCCCATCATGTCGGGGGTGGCGATCACCTTGTCGAACTCAAGCCAGCCGCCCTGGATCTTCTCGGCCATGTCCTCGGCGCCCACGAAATCGGCGCCGGCTTCCTCGGCCTCCTTGACCTTCTCGCCCTTGGCGAACACGAGGACCCGGGTGGTTTTCCCGGTGCCGTGGGGCAGGACGATGGATCCGCGGACCATCTGGTCGGCGTGACGGGGATCGACCCCGAGCCTCAGGGCGACATCGACGCTTTCATCGAACTTGGCGTACGCGCTTTCCAGAACGAGGCCCAGCGCATCCCCGACCGTATATTTCTTCTGAGGATCGATCTTCTTCTTCACCTCAACGTATTTTTTCCCATTTTTCGCCATTGCTCACTTCTCCTTCAGTCAACGATATCAATACCCATGCTCCGGGCAGTACCGGCGATGATCCTGACAGCCTGGTCCATGTCATCGGTATTGAGGTCTTTCATTTTCTGCGTGGCGATGTCCTTGAGCTGGTCCCTGGTGAGCTTCGCCACCTTGTCCTTGTTGGGAGTCGGTGAGCCTTTGTCGATACCGGCAGCCTTGATCAGCAGGGTGGACGCGGGCGGGCTCTTGGTGATGAAGGTAAAGGAGCGATCCTGATACACCGAGATCTCCACCGGAATCTTGAACCCCCGCTGCTTGTCGGTGGCGGCATTGAACGCCTTGCAAAACTCCATGATGTTCACCCCGTGCTGTCCCAGTGCCGGTCCGACAGGGGGAGAAGGTTTTGCTTCGCCTGCGGGTATATGAATCTTAATTTTCGCTACGACATTTTTTTTCGCCATGTGTTACCCCTTGGGTCTATTTCTTGGTTATCTGATCAAAATTCAGTTCAACCGGCGTGGACCTGCCGAATATGCTCACCAGCACCCTGACCTTGCCCTTGTCCGGCTTGGTATCGTCCACCACGCCGCTGAAGTTCTGGAACGGGCCCTCGTTGACGATGACCTGATCACCGACGCTGAACTCGCTCTGGTATGCGCGGCCCTCGACCCCTTCTTCGAGCTGGGACTTCAGTGTCTCCACCTCGGAGTCCGGAATGGTGGACGGCGACGTTCTGCCCCCCACGAACCCCGTGACCTTCGGGGTGTTCATCACCACGTGCCAGGTCTTGTCGGTGAGTGCCATGCGTACGAGGATATAGCCGGGGAAATACCGCCTGCCCGCGGATTTCTTCTTGCCCGGCGCCGCTTTCTGCTCCTGTTCGGAAGGGACCAGGATGCCGGAGAAGTGATCCTCCACGTGATAGGCCTTCACCCTCTCCTCAAGAGATTTCTTGGCCTTGTGCTCGTAGTTCGAATGCGTGTGGACAACGTACCACTTGTGTTCGAGATTGTCCTGCATACGATCAACTCAGCACGAGCCTGACCACTTGGGAGAGGCCGAAGTCGATGACCCACAGAAAAAGGGACACCACGCCGCTCAAGACGAGCACTGCGATGGTCCCGCTCACGATTTCTTTTCTGCCGGTCCAGGTGACCTTGTTCAGTTCGGCCCTGACTTCCTTCAGGTATGTCTTTACGGCTTCGATTTTTTCCATCTTTTCCCAACCAAATTGGCAGGCCAGGAGGGACTCGAACCCCCAGCATCCGGATTTGGAGTCCGGCGCTCTGCCAATTAGAGCTACTGGCCTGCACTCATAATCTTTTTGTATTCCTACTTTGTCTCTTTATGCACGGTGTGCGTACGGCAGAACGCGCAATACTTCTTGATCTCCAGCTTTTCCGTGTTCTTCTTCTTGTTGCGGGAGGACATGTAGTTGCGCCTCTTGCACTCTGTGCACGCTAAGGTAATGGCATCTCTCATGTAGCTTCCTACCTGTTCTCTACTCGATGACCTTGACGATGACGCCGGAGGCGACGGTTCTTCCGCCTTCTCTGATGGCGAATCTCAGGCCCTCGTCCATGGCTATGGGCTGGATGAGCTTCACGTCCATCGTGATGTTGTCCCCGGGCATCACCATCTC
>JAHDQN010000068.1 GCA_018433775.1 Deltaproteobacteria bacterium | reverse complement strand
TACATAGACCTCCTATTCTCTCCGCAGCCCTTACATATCTCGGCTCCGTCATGTTGATAGACGCATAATCCCTCCCCAAACCCTGGAATACTACATAACCGTCCCCTTGCCGTATCAGTATCTTGTCTATGGATTTTGCCAACCTCTTCATTCCAGATACGCTCGGTATGGCCTTATCAAATACTCCGGGTGTGAATACCTCAGGCAGACTCGATTCCGACTTATCTTCGGTGAACATCAATCGTAACAGTTCTGCAACATACCCCACATCCTCAATCTCCCTCGGCTTGTCTTCCCATGAATTTGTAGCACGATTTTTTATATACAGATATGCCATCGGTCCATTGAGCGCCGCTATCAGATTCGCACTCTCCAAATCCGACTTCGCTCCATAGCTGTATTCGTCATACAACTTCGCCACCTCTTGGGGCGCCAACACCGCAAAAGATAACCCCTGCTCCCCCCCTATACTCCCCACATTCCTCAACCCCTCCGCCAACTCCCAGATGTGTAAATTGTTGTTGGTTCGCTCAGCTTTTTGTGACTCTAGAGGCATCTTGGGATTATCCGGATCCACAAATTTCACGTTCATCTTGCATGATACATCTGCCTCTTTCTCAACTTCAGCTCCTAGCCAATTTCTGTGCTTATACTTCAAATTCACAGGCATCCCCGTCATCCCGTGATCAGACACGATGATGAACAGCTTGTTGTCAAACTCGTCAAGCTCCCGAAGGCTGCCTACCACGTCTGCTATATGCCCATCCGTCGTTTCAATCAGAAAGTCACGATAGGCCCCCATCCCCTCCTTGTGCGCCTGGTGATCAAGGCCGGGCAGATACCACACCGTCAATGCCGGAAATCGTATCCCATCCTCTGCCTCGAAGTACTCCAGATAATCATTCATCTTGTCCCAGCTCATCTGCTCCAGCAACTCCGACTCCCCAAACGCTACCTCTAGATCCCACGTCAGCCACCGGTCAGCTCCACGACCATAATGCGAATGCACCACTACCGTCGCATCTCCCCCCGCCTTCTCGTAGTAATCCCTCAAACCCTCCATTGCACCCAGCCGCTCATACACCGTCTCGGCCCTGTACAACTCCGGATGGTTCTGAGGCGTCCCTTCTACGCTTACCGCATCAGCCCCAGACGACCTCGGGATGAAAAACTCATCTCCTATCAAGTCCAACTTCCCAAAGGAATCATACCCCCTGAACGCCCCACTCGAAAAACTGATCAACCCCTTGGGATTGCCGAACATCGGCGGAACAGAGTTGATCACCCCATCATCCACATCCAAAAGATCCCGCGCAAAAAACTCGTTGCCCATGATCCCCGTCTCCGCCGGCATCCTGCCCGTAAATATCGATGCCCAGCTCGCCAGCGTGATCGACGGGAATATCGCCGTGACATTATCCAGCATCACGTAACGCCTGCTCTCCTCGGCCTCATGCCCCGCCATAATGCCGCCTATCCCGGGCAGCGCCGACAAATCACCTATGTGATAATCACCGTCGGGAAGATTCACCCCAGGATAGAGCACGTCCCTCCTGAGCCCGTCGATCCCGATCACGATGACACCTAACGGCTCCATGGGCACCTCATGCCGCGTGATGTTCACGTCTATCTGCACCCTG
>JAHDQN010000015.1 GCA_018433775.1 Deltaproteobacteria bacterium | reverse complement strand
TTGAGATTTATCAGTATAAGTACCCTACTTCCTAAGCGAAACGGAGGATAGAATGCTGAGAAAAAATGAGCTCCTTGAGATTAAGGAGATCTTGGCGGAAATGAAGCACGAGATCCTCAAAAATCTGGAAGAGAGGATCAAGTCGAATGACGTCTCCGATCAGAGAGAAATCGGCGATATCTTTGATGATGCGGATCTTGAACAGTCCCGTGAGTTCAATCTCCTGCTCAGCACCCGGGAGAGGCAAAAGCTCGAGCAGATAGAGAATGCTCTGGCCAGAATGGAGAACGGCGAATACGGTTTCTGTGAGGACTGTGGAGAGAATATCCCGGTGGGCCGCCTCAAGGCCATGCCGTTTGCAGTATTATGCGTGAGATGCAAATCCGAAAGAGAGAGTATCGAAGGGCACACAACCGTGTATCTTGAAGAAAAGGGGTAGAAGATATGCCCTATAGAATTGAGGTCGGTCAGAAGCCCGGCCTCTTTGATGCTCGTGGGGAGCGGTCGAAAAAACAAATCCTGCGTGCTTTCCCGGATCTCGACAAGAATATTGATGTTCGTTGTATCGATGTCTATACCGTAGACGGAGAGGATCTCGACGATACCTGGATAGGCGATGCATTCTGCGACCCTGTGATCCAGGACATCGCGGTCAACACCCCGCTTACCAGGAAATTCACCTGGTACATCGAGGTGGGCTACAAGCCCGGTGTTACGGACAATGTAGGCCGAAGCGCCTCGTATGCCCTGCATCTCATCACCTCCCGGCACTATCCCGTGTATTCCGCACGGGCATTCCTTCTTTCGGGCGACCTGACCCGGAGCCAGGCGGAGAAGATCGCGGGAGACTGTCTTGCAAACTCGCTGATTCAGTATGTCCGGATTCTTGACCCGCAGGAGATTCTCGAGGTCAAGCCGCACATATCGGTCGTCTCGCTGAATCATGTTCCGGCGGTTCATGAGGTGTCGCTCGATCTCGACGACCAGGGGCTCGTAAAGCTCTCACGAGAAAAGACCCTGGCGCTGAATCTCGAAGAGATGAAGGCGATGGCCTCGTTCATAGCCGATCCGGAGGTAAGGCGGATACGTACACAGGTGGGTCTCGGCGAAAAGCTCACTGACGTGGAGCTCGAGTGCCTCGCCCAAACCTGGTCGGAGCACTGCAAGCACAAGATATTCAACGCCGAGATCGACTACCGGGAAAACGGAAAGAGTGAGCGCATCTCCTCTCTCTTCAAGACCTATATCCAGGGCGCGACCCGCGACATCCGGGCCAGGGCGGGGGAAAAGGACATCTGCGTAAGCGTGTTCACCGACAATGCGGGCGTGATCCGCTTCACCGACGATCACCACCTCGTGTTCAAGGTCGAGACGCACAATTCGCCCTCTGCCCTCGACCCCTACGGCGGCGCGCTCACCGGAATCGTGGGCGTCAACCGCGACCCCTTCGGCACGGGCATCGGTGCGAAGCTCATCTTCAACACCGATGTCTTCTGTTTCGCCGACCCGGCCTATGCACAAGAGCTCCCGCCCAAGATCCTCCACCCGGTCAGGATCTTCGAGGGGGTCCGGGAGGGAGTGGAGCACGGGGGAAACAAGTCCGGCATACCCACGGTGAACGGCTGTATCGTCTTCGACGACCGCTATCTCGGAAAACCCCTGGTGTACTGCGGCACGGCCGGGATCATGCCCGTGGAGGTCGCAGGCGTCCCTTCCCATAAGAAAGACATCAGGCCGGGTGACCTCATCGTCATGTCGGGCGGCAGGATCGGCAAGGACGGCATTCACGGCGCGACCTTCTCATCCGAGGAGCTGCACCAAGAATCGCCCACCTCGGCCGTCCAGATCGGCGACCCCATCACCCAGAAGAAGCTCACCGACTTTCTTCTGCGCGCCCGGGACCTCGGGCTGTACCGCGCCATCACCGACAACGGCGCGGGCGGCCTCTCGTCTTCGGTGGGCGAGATGTCGCAGCTGAGCGGCGGCTGCCTCATCGAGCTGGACAAGCCTTTGCTGAAATACCCGGGGCTGGATCCGTGGGAGATTCTTCTCTCCGAGGCCCAGGAGCGCATGACGCTGGCGGTCGCGCCCGAGAACATCGATGCCTTTCTCGATCTCTCCGTGCAGATGGACGTGGAATCGACGGTCATCGGTGCTTTCACCGCCTCCGGATATTTTCAGTGCACCTATGACCGGAAGACCGTGGCGTACCTGCCGCTCGACTTCCTGCACGGCGGGGTTCCCAGGATGCGGCTCTCGGCAAAGTGGGAGCCGAATATCGAGCCGGACCCCCGCACCCCTGTTCCCGAGGATCAGAATGCCAAGCTCGAGGAAATCCTCTCGCGGCTCAACATCTGCTCGAAGGAATACGTGGTCAGGCAGTACGATCATGAGGTGCAGGGCGGATCCGTCGTCAAACCCCTGGTCGGGCAGTGCGCGGACGGTCCCTCCGATGCCGCCGTCGTCCGGCCCGTTTTGGAGCTTTCGAAGGGCGTGGTCGTTTCCAACGGCATCGTCCCGCGGTACTCGGACATCGATACCTACCACATGACTGCCTGTGCCCTTGACGAGGCCCTGAGAAATTACGTGTGCGTAGGCGGCGACCCGGATCACTGGGCCTGCCTCGACAACTTCTGCTGGTGCGACCCGGTCAGGAGCGAGCGGAACCCTGACGGCGAGCACAAGCTCGCCCAGCTGGTCCGCGCGAACAAGGCGCTGTACGACTATGCGGTCGCGTTCTCCTGCCCCCTGATCTCCGGCAAGGACAGCATGAAGAACGACTACATCGGCCCGGGGATCAAGATCTCCATCCCTCCGACCATTCTCGTCTCCGTGATCGGCGCCATCCCCGAGGTGGAAAAGGCGGTCACCATGGATCTCAAGTGCGCGGGTGATCTCGTATACCTCCTCGGCGCAACCCGAAAAGAGCTCGGGGCGAGCGAGTACTTCGCATCGTACGGCATCATCGGGTCGTCAGTGCCGAAGGTCGAAGCAGAGAGCGCACGGGCGAGATACCGGAATCTCCATCAGGCCATCTGCGGTTCGCTCATATCATCGGCCCACGATCTCTCCGATGGGGGACTGGTTGTGGCCCTGGCCGAGACGGCCTTTGCAGGCGGCTTAGGTCTGGAGATCGATCTGAATGAAGTGGCCCGCGAGCCCGGCATGAACGACACCGAGATCCTGTATTCGGAATCACAGAGCAGGATTCTCGTTTCGGTCTCCCCTGAGCGCGCCCATGACTTCGAGTCAATTTTTGCCGGCGACGCACGCCGGATCGGCAGGGTAATACCGGAGCAGAGACTCATCATCAGGTCACAAAACAACGGGAAGCTCATCGACCGCGATCTCGCTTCGCTGAAACGGTCATGGCAAGCCCCTCTGGACTTCTGACATGGCACAGATCAAGGCGCTGGTTATCACGGGTTTCGGCACCAACTGCGAGATGGAGATGTCTCATGCCTGCAGGCGGGCAGGGGCGCTGAGCGATGTCGTTCACATCAGCGATGTCCTGAACGGTTCAACCCGCCTCACCGATTATCATTTCCTCAATCTGGCGGGCGGTTTCCTCGATGGCGACGATCTGGGCTCCGCCCAGGTGGAAAGCGTGAGGCTGAAGTACGCAAGGATACAGACCTCCGGCAGAACGCTGTTCGAGGAAATCCGCGACTTTATCGACCGCGGCATGATCATTCTCGGGGTATGCAACGGATTCCAGGCCCTGGTGAAAACCGGTCTCCTCCCGGGTAACCCGATGGGAAAGCGCCGCGTTTCCCTCTCGTTCAACGATTCGGCCAAGTTCGAAGACCGCTGGGTCCGGCTCGCCGTAGACCCTCAGAGCCCGTGCATTTTTACCCGCGGTCTCGACCGGCTCTTTCTGCCCGTTCGCCACGGCGAGGGAAAATTCGTCTGCGACAATAACGGCACCCTCGAGGAGATCAAGGACGGTCATCTGGCGGCGCTGAAATATGCGGATGAGTCGTATACCCCGACCATGGAGTACCCTGCAAACCCCAACGGAGCCGTAGACGCGATTGCCGGCATCTGCGACGCGACAGGCCGCATCTTCGGGCTCATGCCGCATCCCGAGGCGTTCAATCACCCGGCAAACCATCCCGCATGGACCCGCCTGAAAGAGCTTCCGGAAAAAGGGGAGGGCATGGCCATTTTCGAGAACGCTGTGGATTTTCTCAAGGGGATCATCTAGGCCGCATCTCCCCTTCGTTTTCATCCAGATCCGGACAGATCGCTCGTAAAGCTTCTCGCCTATCTCCTTTCCGGGGAGAAGATGATACCCACCAAAAACCGCCTTCTCTCTCAGAGGAACAGCGGGAGCAGTTGCTCAAGAGGCGCCTTTTATCGTGATGTTCCACGTAAAACATCGATCTAATGGTCTGATATGATAAAAGATATTGTCTTTTCTATTGTTTTTGCCAATCAAAGGAGAATTCAACTCATGATCCGCAAAAGCGGTATACCGTGATAAAAAACCCCTCCTGACCTATCAGCGTCAGGAGGGGTTCTCGCGTACGGCTTGCCTGTTCGGTCAGCACAAGCTTACGGGGCGCCTGCCGGCAGTGAAACGGCTTCTCTTCTCAGGCCTCCTCGCCCACGTTCCTGGTGAAGTCCACGATCTTTTCGTTTTCCTTCATCCGGATGGCCCGCACCCCCTGCGCCGAGCGTGTCGAGGTCGTGCGTATCTGGGACACCGGCATCCGGATGATCTGGCCGGACGTGGAGATGATCATGAGCTCGTCGGTTCCCTGAACCACCCTGATTCCTACCAGGTTGCCCGTCTTTTTCGTGATATGCACCGTCAGCACGCCTTTGCCGGCCCTTTTCTGAACAGGATACCTGCCCACCGGTGTCTTCTTGCCGTAGCCGAACTCGGTGAGATTGATCACAAAGTCGTCGGGTGAGGTGATGACATCCATCCCCACCACCAGATCGCCCTCATCCAGATGAATCGCCCTTACGCCCTGGGCCTGTCTTCCCATGACCCTGACCTGATCCTCGGAAAAGACGATGGCTTTGCCATGGCCCGAGGCAACGATGATGTTGTCGTTACCGCTGGTGAGACGAGCGGATATAACCTCGTCCCCGGGCTCCAGGGTGCAAGCGATGATGCCGTTTTTGATGATGTTCGCAAAGTCGCGCAACATCACCCGTTTGGTATATGCCTTTGCGGTGACCATCATCACCCTTGCATCTGCCGTAAGATCGGACGCCACCAGGATGGCACAGATCCGCTCCTCTTTCTGCAGCGGGCGGATATTGACGATGGGGACCCCTTTCAGAGCCCTGTCGCGCTCGGGAACCTCATAGACCCTGGTGTGATACACCCTGCCGGTATTGGTGAAGTAGAGAATCGAGGCGTGGTTGGAGGCGACGAAAACATGCTCGATAAAGTCATCCTCCAAGGCCGCGCCGCCCCGTATACCCACTCCACCCCGCTTCTGGGTCCGGTACTTGGTGAGTTCTGTGCGTTTGATATATCCCTTTCTCGTCATGGTGACGACCATCTGATCGTCGGGAATCAGCTCCTCGATATCGAACTCTCCGGCGGATCCGCGAACGATCAGGGACCTTCGCTCGTCGGCGTATTTTCCCTTGATCTCGACGAGTTCGCTCCTGATAACATTGAGCAGCTCTCCCCGATCGGAGAGAATCTTCTCGAGACGGGCGATCTCTTTCAGAAGACTCTGATATTCCTCGGTGATCTTATCACGCTCAAGGCCGGTCAGCCTCTGGAGCCTCATGTCGAGGATAGCCTGAGCCTGGATCTCGCTCAATTCGAACCGCTGCATGAGGTTGTCCCTGGCCACCTGAGGGGTGGACGACGCCTTGATGATGGCCACCACCTCGTCGATATTGTCCAGGGCCTTGAGCAATCCCTCGAGAATGTGAACCCGTGCCCTGGCCTTGCCCAACTCGAAGATGCTCCTGCGGGTGACGACCTCCTCGCGGAAGTCGAGGAACGCCTGGAGAAGATCCTTGATGCCCATCACCCGGGGTCTTCCGTTATGGATGGCGAGCATGTTCAAAGAAAAGGAGTTCTGGAGATTGGTGAGCTTGTAGAGCTGCTTTTCGATCACCTCGGCTTGGGCTCCCCTTTTCAGATCGATCACCACCCGCATGCCGTCCTTGTCGGACTCGTCACGGATATTGGAGATGCCGTCGATCTTCTTGTCCTGGGCCAGGACCGCTATCCTTTCGACCAAGTCCGCCTTGTTCACCGTATAAGGGAGTTCGGTGATGATGATCTTCTCTCGATTGCTGTCCCGCTCAATGTCGACCTTTCCCCGTACCGAAATGATCCCCCGGCCCGTCGCATAGGCCTTCTCGATCTCGCCGTTGGAAAAGATGATCCCTCCTGTAGGAAAGTCGGGGCCGGGAACGATCTTCATGATATCCGCAAGCCCGATTTCCGGGGAATCGATAAGAGAAATCAGGGCGGCTATGATCTCGCCGCTGTTGTGCGGAGGGATGCTCGTGGCCATTCCGACGGCGATTCCCGACGAACCGTTCAGCAATAATGCCGGTATCCGGGTGGGAAGGACATCAGGCTCAAGCAGAGATTCGTCGTAATTCGGATGCATGTCCACGGTCTCTTTTTCGATATCGGAGAGCATTTCCTCGGCAAGGCGCTCCATCCGGATCTCGGTATATCGCATAGCCGCGGGGGGATCACCGTCGATGGATCCGAAATTGCCCTGGCCGTCCACCAGGGGGTAGCGCATGGAGAAATCCTGAGCCATGCGGACAATGGTGTCGTATACAGCGGCATCACCGTGGGGATGGTACTTACCGATGACGTCACCCACGATTCTGGCTGACTTCTTGTATGGTCGGTTGTGGGTATTGGACAGCTCGCTCATGGCAAACAATACCCTGCGATGAACAGGCTTGAGACCGTCCCTCACATCCGGGATGGCCCGCCCGATAATGACGCTCATGGAATAATCCAGGTATGAGCGCCTCATTTCCTGATCTATTGCTACCGTATCTGTTTTCATGAATATTCCTTGTCGTGTGTATGTATATCAGATATCCAGGTTTGTTACCCTCAGGGCGTTCTTCTCGATGAACTCTCTGCGCGGAACCACGTCGTCACCCATCAGGGTGGTGAAGATCTGATCGGTTTCCACGGCGTCCTCGATGTTCACCTTGAGCATGGACCGCCTTTCCGGATCCATGGTCGTCTCCCAGAGCTGGTCGGGGTTCATCTCGCCGAGCCCTTTATACCGCTGAAGCGAGAAGCCCTTTCTGGCTTCATCGAAAATCTTCTGCGCCGCCTCACGGAGGTTGGGTACCTCGAAGGTGGTATTGTTGGAAACGACGGTAAAGGGCGGGCGTCCGATCTTTCTGAGCTGCGCGTGGATCTTCTGGAGCTCCTCAAAGCCCTTGGTCTCGAAGAGCTTCTGATCAATGACCGTTTCCTTGCGAAGTCCGTTCTTCACGGTATGGAAAATCGCCTGATCATCCAGGACATCTGTGGTGAACGGGCCGAGATTGGGGAACCATTCCCTGATGACCTGGTTAATCCCATCATTGATTCCCGCAGCATCGAAAACGTCCAGGAACAGCTCCGGATCGAGATACGAAGCCGACTGGATGATCCGCTCGTCCATATTCCGGTGCTCGTAGTTGGTGAGAATGCTTTTACGCCTGTTGATGAGTTTGATGTACCGGGAGAGCTCGGAGCCGGTTATCTCGACCTCACCCTTGAGCACGATATCCTTCACCGCGTTCTTCAGAAGAAATTCATCCATCAGCTCTTCGTTCAGAAGGTACCAGAGCTTCTTCCCCTTGGCGATCTTGAACAGGGGAGGCTGGGCGATGTAGAGGTGGCCCCGCTCGATGATCTCGGGCATCTGCCGGAAAAAGAAGGTGAGCAGCAGCGTCCTGATGTGCGCGCCGTCGACGTCGGCGTCTGTCATGATGATGATTTTGTGGTACCGAAGCCTGGAGATGTCGAAATGATCCGAGCCGATTCCGGTGCCCAGTGCGGTCACGAGAGACTTGATCTCCTGGTTGGAGAGCATCTTGTCGACCCGGGCCTTTTCCACGTTGAGGATCTTGCCTCTTAAGGGCAGAATCGCCTGATTCTTTCTGTCGCGACCCTGTTTCGCACTGCCGCCGGCGGAATCTCCCTCGACGATGAAGACCTCGCTGAGCGCCGGGTCTTTTTCCTGGCAGTCGGCGAGCTTTCCGGGGAGGAGCGTGCTCTCGAACGCGGATTTTCTCCTGGTGAGCTCCCGGGCCTTTCTGGCCGCCTCACGCGCCTGCGCGCTGTCGATGATCTTCTTGATGATGATGGCGGCGTCATTGGGGTTCTCGTTGAAATACTGGCTCACGGCATCGTTCGTCGCACTTTCGGTGATGCCGGCAATCTCCGAGTTTCCGAGCTTTGCCTTGGTCTGTCCTTCGAACTGCGGCCGCGGAAGGAGTACGGATACCACGGCGCACAATCCCTCCTTGGTGTCGTCTCCCTGGATCGTGACCTTGGAGTTCTTCAGAAGGCCTTTGTCCTTTCCATACGCGTTGATCGTCCTCGTCAGCGCCTTGCGGAAACCTACCACGTGCGTTCCTCCGTCGTGAGTGTTGATATTGTTCGCGAAGGAAAACACGCTTTCTGAATAAGAGGTGTTGTACTGGATAACGCATTCGACCACTACATCACCCTTGTTTTTCCTGAAGTAAATGGGGTTGTGAATGGGCTTCTTCTTCGCATTCAGATATTTGACAAAGTCAATGAGCCCGTCGTTGAAGTGGAATACCTCCATTGTATCGGTCCGTTCGTCCTCAAGCTCTATCCTTAAGCCCTTGTTGAGAAAGGCCAGCTCGCGCAAGCGGTTCGCCAGGATATCAAACTCGTATGTCGTCACCTCGAAGATGTCGGGATCCGGTTTGAAGTGGATCATGGTACCGGTTAGATCGGTCTTTTCCTTTATGACGAGATCTGTTTTAGGAACGCCCTGTTCATATGTCTGGTTATAAACGTTACCGTTCCGGTAGATCTCGATGTCCAATCTTTCGGAAAGCGCATTGACCACGGAAACACCCACGCCGTGCAGGCCGCCGGACACCTTGTAGATGGAGTTATCGAACTTGCCTCCGGCGTGCAGTGTCGTCATGACGACCTCTACCGCTGGCCTTCCTGTATCCTGATGGATATCGACCGGCACACCCCTTCCGTTGTCGGATACCGTGATGCTCTCATCCATATGGATGGTCACCTTGATGTTGTCACAGTATCCCGCTGTGGCCTCGTCAATGCTGTTGTCCACGACCTCGAACACGAGATGATGCAAACCCTGGCCGGAGGTCGATCCAATGTACATGGCCGGTCGAAGCCTGACTGCTTCGAAACCGCCCAGGACTTTAATATCCTTTGCTGTATAGCCTTCAACCGAATTGTTTTTCATTCCTCTTTCCTGTTCTTTCTAAAAACGCATGGGCATGATGACCCACTTGCTTTCCGTTATTCCGCTATCGGTGATCATGCACGGGCCTTGTGATCCCTTCAGATGAATCTCCGTCTCTCCCTCGATGAACGAGAGGCAGTCCATGAAATACCGTGGATTGAAATTGATATCGAGCTCCTCGCCCTGATGCACCGAAGGGATAGGGGTTTCCACCTCTCCCTGGTCCGGGTTGCTCGCAAAAACGACGGTCTGGTCTTTATGGAAGGAAAACCTGACGCAGTTGGATATATCCGAAACCATGGCGGTACACACCTTGAGCACCGAATGCAGATCCTGGGCATTTATCCTGGTCGTGATAGGGAATGCTTCAGGAGATACAACACTCTGATAATCCGGAAATTTTCCATCAATGAGGCGGACAGTTGCCATGGTGTCCGGAGAGATGTAGAAGATGGAATCCTTCGTAAGGAGGACACGTGAATCCTCCTCTTTATTGTCCATCAATCGTTTGAGTTCCTGCAGCCCTTTCCTGGGAACGATGATGCCGCTTCCCATATCGATGTATTCTTCCGTGAAAAAGCGTACGACCGAGAGTCTCCGGGTATCGGTTGAAACCATCTCGATGAATCCTCTGCCGGTTTCATCTTTGCCGGAGATGAGCAGTGCGCCCCCGAGGGTATATTTGCTGTCGCTCTCAGATGACGAAGGGATGGAGAAAATGGTTCTCTCTATCATGGGCTTCATAACGGAGAGATCAACGGCGTACCCCTTATCCATATCCATGAAATCGACCATGGGATATTCTTCCGCATCCATCACATTCATCTTGATCCGATTGTTTTCCGCGATGATATGAGCATGCGAGCCTTCCTCGACCCAGAACTCCACCATCTGGTCGGGGAGTTCTCGGATGACGTCGTAAAAGCTCTTTCCGTTGATGGCACAGGCCCCGGACTGTATAACCTCACAAGGGGAATTTACCTGGATGGAGGTATGGAGGTCGGTTGCCCTCACCTGTAGCGAATCTCCCGTTATCTCCAGAAGGATATGGCTCAGGATGGGGAGGGTAGATTTTTTCTCTGTGAATCCCTGCACCTTTGCCAACATATTCTGCAGTAGGGTTTTTTGAATCTTACATTTCATTTTTTATTCCCCCTATGTAATAGTAAAAAATATTATACGGTGTCAACATGTTCATATGTCAATTAAAGCCATGTTATTAAAAGACAATTTAACTCCAGAACCGGGTTTATAAGTTATCGGCATAAGGACGTTTTGCCCTGCGCCTGTCGATATGTCTGCAAACGAACACATCAGATCGGGGCCTCTTGTTCACAAATTTCGGCAACGATGCGGGAAAGCTCATCTCGGGAGGAAACATTGATCACGATCTTCCCTTTGCGCTTTCTCCAGTCGCATATCACCTTTGCCGAGAGCTTCTCGGAAAGAAGGGTGGAAAGATGATCAAAGTAGGGATCGGCCTTTTTTACTCCTTTTTTCTTTTTATCCTTGTTATCCATACCGGAGGCAAAACGTTCGGTTTCCCTCACACTCAGCGACTGGCTGACGATCCGGTTCAGAAGAGCCAGCTGGCCGCTCCCGCTCTCCACCATCAAGATGGCGCGGGCATGGCCGGTGGTGATCATGCCTTCTCTCAGGGCTTGCTTCACCTCTTCAGGGAGATGAATAAGACGCATGGAATTCGTCACGGTCGAACGGTCCTTGAGAACGGCAGCGGCGATTTCCTGATGGGTCAGGCCGAACTGTTCTTTCAGCGTGTAGTATGCCTCGGACTCTTCCATGGGATTCAGGTCTTCGCGCTGAAGATTTTCGATGAGTGATATCTTGAACGCCTCGGCATCGGGAATGTCCCTTACGATGGAAGGTATCTTCTGGATACCGGCGAGCTTGCACGCCTGGAATCTCCGCTCACCGGCAATGATCTCATAGCGGGTATTCGTTCTCCGGACCAGGATGGGAGAAATAAGGCCATGACTTTTGATGGAAGCGGCAAGCTCGGCGATGGTCTTCTCGTCAAAGGATTTTCTCGGCTGAATAGGGTTTGGATAAATTTCATCGACCGGTATCTCGACAACCAGGGTCCCGTCTTCCTGAACGCTGTCGGCAAAGATGGCATCGATACCTCTTCCCAAGCGGGATTTAGACTTCATGATCGGCCTCCATTTCGAGGATTTCTTTTGCCAGCATCAGATAATGCTGAGCCCCTTTTGAAGAAATATCGTACAGGCAGATCGGGACACCGAAACTCGGGGCCTCGCACAAACGGATATTTCTCGGAATCATGGTGCGAAACACCTGGGAACTGAAGTGGGCCTTCACGTTCTCGGCAATATCATGACTGAGACGGGTGCGGGAGTCGAACATGGTCAGAAGAAAGCCCTCGATGCTCAGACTCGGATTCAACCGTTTTTTCACGAGACGGAAGGTGTTCATGAGACTCTTCAGACCCTCCAGGGCGTAATACTCGCACTGAACAGGAACCAGAAGTGAGTGTGCGGCCGTAAGGGCGTTGAGGGTGAGAAGCCCGAGCGATGGGGGGCAGTCGATCACGATGAAATCAAACTCCCGCGTCATTCCTGCCAGTGAACGGGAAAGGATGCGCTCACGGAAGGGGGCATCCATAAGCTCCACCTCGACACCCACAAGATCGGTATGACTCGACATGATGAAAAAGTTTCGCAGCTTCGTCTCCAGGATCACGGAATCAGCGTCCTTCTCCCCGAGCATCACATGATAGATATGGGAAGAAAAAGAGTCGGGGTTGAAACCAAGGCCCGTAGTCGCATTTGCCTGGGGATCGAGATCGATGAGCAGGGTTCGCTTCCCAAGCAACGCAAGAGAAGAGCCGAGATTGATGGATGTAGTGGTCTTCCCGACTCCGCCTTTTTGATTGGACACACTTATGATTTTAGGACACACCACGATCATCTACCATAAAAGAACGATTTTTTAAATCAAAAAGTTTCACGTGAAACAATATGGATAATGTTTGGATTAAACGGCATATTTTGTGTTTTGAAAGGGCGATTCCTCCTTCTTGTCTGCTTTGGAGGACTGAGAAGGGAGGGATACATTCCCCATGAGCTTTTGGCATGAAGTTGGGTCGAAGGCCTTGACCTTAAGGATCATACCTAAGAGGATCCCCTTTCGGGTCGTTCATCGGGGGAAGAACCGGATAATGATGATAATGAAGAGCAGGATCACCGTGATCCATGCCCCGGTGATATCGCTTTTGCGTACGATGACATGTTCTTTCAGGGCAGAAAGACCGGAGCCCATAACCTCCGGGTTAACCACCCTTTCCAGGTCGGAGATGATTTCCGGAAAGCCGGCGAAGCTGTTCGGTATGAGGAAGTTTCTCTTTTTTGTCGCGAGGGAGATGAACTGCCGCGAGCCCATGGATATACCTTCAAGGCGCACGATATCGGCGACGGGGACCTTTCTTGATCCGAATATTCCCCTGATGGTGACTGAGGAATCGGTGATCCGGATCTTACGCAGAAGGTTGTTGATCGTAAGGAGATAGAAAAGGATCATCAAGAGCAGGGCCATCAACAGAACGGAGATCTCGAAGCCTGACATGATCACGTCCACGAAGATGGGGATGGACATGAGAGTGGCAAGGATCATGGGGGCCTGCAGGTTCTTTTTTATCTTGTAAACCCTATCCATGTTTATTATGGTACATGAAATTCCTGGTGCTGGCAAGGGTCGCTATGTTGAATTTCACGGTCAATCTTGCAAAAAAAGCCGGGGAGTACCTCCGGGAGAACTTCGGAAAAGAGCTGAACATCGAGCACAAGGGAAGAATCGATCTGGTAACCCAGATCGACCGTAATTCTCAAGACATGATTGTCGGCGAGATTTTTCGGGAATTCCCCCACCATTCCGTCATCGCCGAAGAAGGTGTGGACAGGACAACCGGGCAGGAATACACCTGGTTCGTCGACCCCCTCGACGGAACGGTGAATTATGTCCATGGGATCCCGTTTTTTTGCGTGTCCCTCGGCGTCTTTAAAGACAAGAAACCCTATATCGGTGTTTGTTACAACCCCATCAGCGGAGATCTTTTCACCGCCCAGTCGGGAAAAGGGGCCTTCAGAAACGGAGAGAAAATCAAGGTCTCGAATACCTCCCTGCTTGTCGATTCGCTCGTGGTCACGGGGTTCCCGTATTCACTCACCGGGCTGGATAACTCGATTATGCGATTCACCAGAATCCTTCGCGAGGTACAGGGAATACGAAGATTCGGTTCAGCTGCCCTGGACCTCTGTTTTGTAGCAGCAGGGTCTTTTGACGGATTCTGGGAGGTCGGTCTGCATCCCTGGGATATGGCTGCGGGTGTAGTCGTTCTCCTGGAGGCCGGCGGCAGGGCTTCAGGCCTTTCCGGGGAGGAGCTCGATCCGAACAACGGGGACATCCTTGCCAGCAACGGGAGGATCCATGATGGTCTGAGGAGGCTCATGTAGCATGAATCTGGCGGACTCCCATAATCATCTCCATTTCGATGATTTCCGGAAAGACCGCTCCGAGGTGTTGGACAGGTCATGTCAGGAAGGGGTGAAAACCATGCTCCTTGTGGGCATTGATCCGGATGACACCCGCCGCGCACTCGAGACGGCGGAAGCCCGAGACGGACTTTTTGCGAGTATGGGCATCCATCCGCAGATGGCAGGGGTGTTCTCTGTGGATGATGTACACGCACTCGCGGTGCTGGCACAGAAAGACAAGATCGTTGCCGTGGGGGAGACCGGGTTCGACTTGTATCGCACCCCGGGGACAGAAGACCAGCAGAAAGAGCTCTTCAAGGCACATATCGAACTTGCCAGGTCGTGCTCGCTGCCCCTGATCATTCATGACCGTAACGCTCACCGGCAGACCGTGGATCTGCTGGAACAGGAAAGGGCATGGTCCCTGGGTGGTGTGTTCCATTGCTTTTCCGGCGATGCCGCCATGGCCTCGCATATCGTAGACAAGGGTTTTTTTCTTTCCATTCCGGGTGTCCTTACTTATAAAAACGCCGCAGTCCTCAGGGAGGCGGTGAGAGTCTGCCCGTTGGAATTCCTTCTCGTGGAAACGGATGCACCCTATCTCGCCCCCGTTCCCTATCGCGGGAAAAGAAACGAGCCTTCCTATATGGTCGAGACGGTCAGGGCGCTGGCAGCGATCAAAAACATTGACGAGGAACGGATGGCGGAGATCACGACGGAGAATTTTTTCCGCCTGTTCGCACGGGCGAACCATTCAGGTTGAATCCTCCATCGCTCGCGCTTCCTGAAGGACTTTGAAGGTGGGGTCACATTCCCGTTCAAGCTTGCGGCTACGGTAGGGTCCAGGGCTTGCCGTTGAAGGTTCATACCATTCATTGGTATGAACCCTGTCGGGGAGTGACGGCGCTCGATTGTTTAGATGAAGGGAAGCCGAGTTCTCCTTCGCGAGTAGGTCCTGATGGAGAAAGATCAGGCGTGCGGTCTCGAGGGATCGTATTCGGATTGAAAAGGAGGAAGGATATGCTCAAACGTCTGGAAGTCAGAACCACGGGCAAATCCCAGTTTGTCGATATAACGACGAATATAAGGAACGTATTGAAAAGCGAGCATGTTACCACCGGCCTGGTTCTTGCCTACGTTCCCCACACCACCTGCGGGATCACGATCAACGAAAACGCCGATCCCGCGGTGAAAGAGGACATCATCGCCACCCTGGACGGCCTGGTCCCCCGGCAGGGGGAATACCGGCATCTGGAGGGGAATGCGGATGCCCATATCAAGGCGAGTCTCATGGGTTTCGACGTCATGCTCATCGTCGAAGGGGGCGCGCTTGTTCTGGGGACATGGCAGGGAGTGTATCTCGCCGAATTCGACGGACCCAGGAACAGGTCGGTTCTCCTGAAGATCATCCCCGATCCGGCCAGCTGAAGAAGAGACGGAAACGATCTTCATTTCCTGAGAAATGGTCCACGGACGGTCTCGTTTTCGGTTTTGAAGATTTTTTTGAGAATGCATGAAGGTATGCATTAATACCCGCGCTGTTTCCGTGGAAATGATGGTATCCCCCGCATCCGGGAAGGGAATGTCGTGCATGCCGCTCTAAAAGCCGCAGGCCGGCGATTGTGATCCCGGGGACAACCCGGGGGTAAACCAGGATAGAAAAACGCCGGTTCTTGTTCCCGGATAAAAAGTCTTGAAATCGAATGTGAGTGATGATATATCACCAGCACATCAAAAAATTCTTCCTCAAATCCTAGGAATCCCTTAGCCTTGAGGTTTGCTAAAGATTTGTTGACAAACCATAGGGCATATTCTATTAGAGTAACTCAGTGCGGGCATAGCTCAGTTGGTAGAGTGTCAGCTTCCCAAGCTGAATGTCGCGGGTTCGAATCC
>JAHDQN010000021.1 GCA_018433775.1 Deltaproteobacteria bacterium | reverse complement strand
GTAGTGGATGGCGTCGGCCGAGGCCTCCTTGTAGTAGATGTTCGCCACGTTCATGGACTCTTCGATCGCGGTCTCCACCTCGCTGGAGAGCCAGCCTTCCATGCTCCGGTTCAGGAAGATGATACTGGCGATGAACAGCACCGTGGTGGGGATGATGGTGAGCGTGACGAACGCGGCCACGAGCTTGGTCCTGAGCCTGGTGCCCAGCATGCCCCGCTGCCGCTCCAGCAGGAGCTTCGCGAGGTTGCGGGTGACCAGGAAGATGACCAGGACCAGGAGCACGATGTTGAGGCTGATCAGGCCGAAGATGACGAGGTTGCGGATGGAGGACAGCGCCTGGATGCTCCTGATGTTGGTCTGAGCCACGCTTAAGGAAATGAGCACCGCCACGATGATGACGATGTAGATGATCTCCTTGGTTCTCTTCGTCATCACGATACCCCGCGCTCCTGCGGGCGGACCGCATCCAGGACGGCCCGGGCAAGGGCCACGTGGAGCCGGTGGCTGGCACGGTGTGCCCTGATCCGCGCGATCAGCGGCGCGCCCATGAGCCAGAGGTCGCCCAGCAGGTCGAGCACCTTGTGGCGGATGAACTCGTCCGCGAACCGCAGGCCCTCGGGGTTCAGCACCCGGTCGTCATCCACCACCACGGCGTTCTCGAGGCTCCCGCCCAGCGCCAGCCCCGCCGCCCGCATCATCTCAACGTCCCTGAGCATGCCGAAGGTTCTCGCGGGCGCGATCCTGCCCCCGTAATCGGTGCCGTCGTAGTGGTACCGCTGCAGGCCGATGGCCCGGGAGGGAAACTCGATCTCGTAGGAGATGCTGAAGCCCCCCGGATCCGCCCTGATCCACGAATCGCCTTCTTCGACCGAGACCGGGTGCGGCAGACAGATCTCCGGGGCCTCTCCGGGAATGTCCCGCGCGCCCGCCTCCCGGAGCAGGGTGAAAAGCGGCAGGGCGGAGCCGTCGAAGGCGGGCATTTCCGGGCCGGAGACCTCCACTTCGCAGTCCGTGATGCCGAGCCCGTACAGGGCCGACATGAAATGCTCCACGGTGGAGACCGTGGTGCCGCCGCTGCCGAGGGTGGTGTTCAGCCGGGTGTCCACGACGTTTGCGGGTGTCCCGGGGATGCTCACCCCCTCCCGCACGAACACGATCCCCTCCCGGCCGGGACGGACGAGGAGCGTGATCCGGCCTCCGCTGTGCAGGCCGACCCCCTCCATACGGATCTCCCGCGCTATGGTCCTCCTCTGCATGGTAGGGTTTAGATTATGTAACTGGAGGGTATTAGTCAAATGCTAAAACCCTCGCCGTTCTTTGATTTGACACCCATGGGAAAAAGACATATATGGTCTTTCATGTTCGGAATCGGTGGTCAGGAGCTCATCCTCATCCTTCTCTTAGCCTTGATCGTGCTCGGTCCCAAGAAACTTCCCGAAATGGCGAAGACTATCGGAAAGGCCCTGGGCGAATTCCAGCGCGCGACCGACGACTTCAAGAAAGAGATCGATGTGGCATCCAGGCCGAAGCCTGCCGAACCCGCCCCCAAACCCGTCACGGAAGAGAATGCTCAGGAGCGGGCCTCAGAGGAAACCGCACCGCCCGAGCAGGAGGCGGTTTCTTCAGACAATGGGGAACCGGCGTCCGAGGAGAAGGAGATCGGTGACGATTCTCCCGTTTACCGTCCCGGCGAGATAGAAGGATAGCAGGGTGGAAAAGGGCAGCGAAGCGGAAAAGCTCAGCACCGTGGAAGAAGACAAGCTCCCCATACACGATCATCTCGAAGAGCTTCGCTGGCGGCTCATCAAGTGCGTCATTGCCGTGGCCGTGGGATTTGTCGCCACCTATGCGTTCAAGGAGCAGATCTTCGGGTTTCTCGTGTGGCCTCTGGTCAAGGTCATGCCGGAAAACAGCCAGATGATCTACACCTCCCTGCCCGAGGCCTTCATCACCTACCTCAAGGTGGCCTTTTTCTCCGGCCTGATTCTGGCCACCCCCGTGATCTTCTACCAGATCTGGAAATTCATCATGCCAGGGCTCTATCCGAACGAACGGCGGTACGTGCTCCCCTTTATCCTCGTGGCCACGCTGTTCTTCCTCGGAGGGGTGAGCTTTGCCTATTACGTGGTGTTTCCCTTCGGGTTCATGTTCTTCCTGGGTTTTCAGACAGAGAGCATCTCGGCCATGCCCGCCATGAAGGAATACCTCGGGCTCGTGATGAAGCTCATGTTCGCCTTCGGGGTTACCTTCGAGCTGCCGGTGATCATGTTCTTCCTCGCCAAGATGGGGCTCGTAAGTCCGGAAGGACTGAAAAGAAAACGAAAGTTTGCCATACTCATCGTGTTCGTCATGGCCGCGATCCTGACCCCGCCCGACGTAATCAGCCAGACGCTGCTCGCCATACCCCTGCTCATACTCTACGAGGTCAGTATCTGGGTCACCCGCTTCGCAGGGAAGAAGAGCGAGGGGTAGAAGGCCGCCAGCTCTCCTGAAGGCTCGCCGGTGTCCCCGGTAAGCATGCCCGCTCTTTTCTCCCACAGATGTATCCCTTTACAGGTTGATCCTTTTTGGGTTCAGGCGCACATCATGCGGTGGAATTCTGCGAGAGGGAACTCCCCTGTGAACACAGGGTTTGCGAGGATCAGAGATATCCTTCTTCCTGCGCGGCGGTGTCCAGATCGAGGCTCAGGACGTCTTCGGTCTCTGCATCGCGGACCGTGCGTTTTCTGGTATCGAACACCTTGAGATAGTGCTTGCACTCGGAGCAGTACTGGACGCGCACGCCTTCGACTCCTTCCACGTCGAAATATCCCAGGGTCTCATGGTCGGCGTTGCCGCAGAACGGGCACCCGATCCTCTGGAACCTCCATTGCTTTCCGCACAGCAGGCAGGCGAGCTCGCGGGATGTTTCGGAATCGAAGGCCATCCGCGGGTAGGTGCCGCAGAAGGGACAGCTCCCGGTGCCTGTCCCGGCTTCCTGGTGGCCTTCGTTCTTCTCCCGGAGCCGAGTGAGGTATCCGGTCACGGCGGGGCGCAGAAACACCGGCAGCTCCTCTAACGCATCGTGCTGCTCCTCCGGAAAGGGCTCGTCCGCGGCAAACGCCCGCAGGGCCTTTTCCAGGTCAACTCCGGGCTCGCCGCCCATGAGCTCCGTCCACACCTCCCTCAAGACCTCTGCCAGGAGATCGTAGGGGAGAGCCGCAATGACGCCCCGAGGAGAAAGCGGGGTGTCCGCCAGAGGGATTTCAAGCCTCCGGACCTTTTCCGTCACCGCCGCATGGATCTTTCGGGCCTTGTCGATGCTGTGGGCATCTTCCGTGTATTTCCTGCGTATCGCGTCCCAGTCCATAGCCAAACCTTAGGGAATAACCGGAGATGTGTCAAGCAGTGTTCTCGCCCTTCATGCAGGTGGGGCGCCTTTCCCCTTCAGCGGCTGCCTCGAAGGGGAAAGGCCCGTTCTTTTTTTAAGATGGACGCTTCAGTTCAGAATATTGATCCGCCCCAGGGCCGCGCCGTCCAGGCCGTAGAGGACTTCGGGAATGCCGTAGCCGTCGGCCGGGAACGCATCGCCCAGGAAGTAGAGCAGGGCCATCCACTCCTTGAGCTCCTGGACCCCGGGGTCGGCCGCGGCATCGATCCTGCAGCCGAGATACAGGGATGGATCGATGATCGTGCCGTCGGCGTATCGCGGGATGATCTGCAGACCCATGCCGGTCACCGCGCCCATCATCTGCAGCGCATAGAGGTCCACCACGCAGTGGTAGACCGTGTCTTCGTCGAGGAGATCGAGCGGCGCCGCCTCTCCCAGGCAGAAGGTATCCGCCGGGTCGTAGAGCGATACGCCCCTGACGCCCTGATAGTAGGGCGCATACCCCGGGTCGTAGTCAACCTTGAGGCCCGAGAAGTTCAGGTAGAAGTCCGAACCGATGGCAGGCGCGACTGTCAGCGCCGCCTCACAGATGTTCCTGAGGTCGCCCGCGGTCACGTACAAGGACATGAGCGGATATCCGGGTACGGGCTGCGAGGTGTCAGGCGATATCCCCAGGGGCAGCACGTTGTAGATGTCGGCAAAGCTGATGAAGCCCGTGGCGCCCGGATAGATATTGTCGCGGATGACACCGCTCGCCACCACGCTGAAGTCCCAGGGGTTCCCGTCGTTGAGCATGGCCAGGGAGCTGGCCACGGCCCGGACAGAGTCAGCCGCGAGGTTCCCGAGCCCGGTCTCCTGAAGGGCTGCGAGCTCCAGGGCGAAGTCTGTCCTGGAGACCGGCCCTTCCAGGGTGACGCCCAGCGGGGCGAGGCTTGCGTTCATGGACGCGTGATACGCCTCCACCATGGCCTGGACCGCCGGGTCGCCGGGCACGGTGTCGTCCACGGGCACGAGGGTGAACTTGGTGTGTACCACCTTGCGCAGGAGCACGTTGTAGGTGACGTCGAGCCTGCTGAGATACTCGCCGTATTCGCCGGGCGAGAAGATGATCGTGCCCGGATCACCCTCGACAAAAGCATCGGCGGTCGCGGTGTGGTAGTGCCCTGAGGCGATGATGTCGATGCCCGTAACATTGGCCGCCAGATCCGCGTCGTCTCCGGTGCCGTCGTTCTCGACCCCGCCGTGGGACAGGACGATCACGAGCTGGGCGCCTTCGTTGTTCCTCAGGTCGTCCACCTGCTGCTGGATGGCGGCATAGTCATGGTTGAAGGTGACCGGCGCCGCCACCGGGGCCTTGGAGTCGGCGTCCCTGCCCATAACGCCCAGGATGCCTACCCTGACCCCGTAGGGAGGATACTCGATGATCTTCTTTTCCACGATGATGCCGGCATCCTTGATCGCCTGCAGGGGGGTGCCTGCGGGAATCACGGTGTTTGATGCCACCACGGGCACGTTGAAGCCTGCGGCCGCTCCATTGGCCAGCATCATGGCCAGCCCGGAGGGCGACCAGTCGAACTCGTGGTTGCCCAGGGTCACGGCATCATACCCCATCATGCTCAGGAACTTCAGGGAGATGGGGTCCGAGGCGCTCAGGTCGTATACCGTACCCATGGTGAAATCGCCCGAATCGAAGAGCAGGGTCGGTATGCATTTGTCAGCCTGCTCGGCGCGGATGCCCTTGATCAGCGTGGCCAGCCGGGCATAGCCCCCGGTGACTGAATCGCTGTCCGTGGTGTCCAGCGGGGTGTAGTCGAGGAACGGTCCGTACCCGCTCGCATGGTGATGCACGTCCGAGGTCTGCAGGATGGTGAACGTGACGTTCGCCCACCGGCAGCCGGCCATGAAAATGAGAAGAATCATGCCTGCCAATGCAATCCATTTTGCCCTCTTCATAAACTTTTCCTCCTTTTCACAATAGCTTAGACGAAAGTCCCTCAAACAATAAAATAATTTATACCACCAGCATAGGGAAACCCGGCAGGAAGGTGAGGCTGTGCAACTCGCGCGGGGATGTAATTGCTCTGTATACCCCGAATCCCACCTCCAAGTCATCATCATTTCTTATCAGATCATAAGATTGTATGACCGATCGGACTGCCAGGGCATTGACGGGGAAACAGGCTGTCATCCTGATCGGCGGACATCCGGGCCCGGCGCCCCGCCCGCTCTCCCATGCCCCTTTAAGATCCGGCGGCTCCTCCGTCCTGCACCACCAGAAACGGCGCCGTTCCCCGGCACGCAGGGCAGGTATCGCCCAGGTCCGACGTGTACGCCTCCTTGCAGACCGGGCAGATGGCGATCGCCGCATGGACCTTCTTTAGGCCCTGGATATGCTCGGGCTTCACCCGGACCTTTTGCACCCCGAATATGTCCGGGCCCGCACTCCTGAACTCCTGAACGATGGCGTCCAGATCCTGCTCCGGCTTCGGCAGCTCCCTGAGGAACCACCCCCTGACAGCGGGGAAGCCGGCGAGTTTCTGTGCATCGAGGTAAACCCTTACGCCGAAGCCGGTGTATTTGTTGTACAGGATCAGGGCATAGCGGCCGGTGTTCACGATCCTGAGCCAGCCGTTGCCGATGGTGCAGGGCGTCAGGAGCTGAACCGCGTCGGGCAGGCAGTGCCCGCTCTCGCTGATGACGTCGAAGATCTCGCCTTCGGGCAGACGCTCCCGGGCGATCGTCACCATGATGCCGCCTGCGAGCATTCCCGGCGCAACACTGCCGTGGAATGCCTGCACCCGGTCCAGGTATTCTTCAAAAGAGTGTGTGCCGATCTTCATGTGCTCACCCCCGTTTCCATGGCCCTGCATTCGGGCTTCCCCGCCGGCCGGCCGTGCCCGTGAAGGCGCCTCCCCGATCCTGTGACAGGGGGAATCCCCTTGGCGGGCCTGGCAGCTCCGGCATGCGCCATGCCCGCCCGAAACCTGCCCGGTCTCTAGGCCCCGCCCCTGATGATGACGGTGACAATGGCGGCGTAGCAGCCTGCCATACAGCCTGCAGCCGCGAGGTAGTATGCGGCCGGTCTCGTTTTTCTCAACGCCGGGATCTTGTCTTTGAGCGTTTCTCCGAGCCGGTACCCCGCTGGGAACAGGAGCGCCGAAAAGGCCGCCCAGGGGAGCCCTTCCGCCCCGAGGAAGCCCAGGAGGCCGCCCGGGTGGCTGAACGAGAGGAGATAGGGGCAGGGCGAGAGCCTCATGCCGATGAAATGGAACGCCCCTGCAGCGGCCAGCGCTGCTGCGAACGGGACGGCAAGCCGCGCAGGCCGGGAGCCGTGCAGGTACCGGCCCGCGAGCGCGGCTGCTCCGCCCAGCGCCGCCGACTGCAGGAACACGGCCGCGCAGGAGTTCGCCTTGCAGAGAACCGAGCATTGGAGCACGGGCACCACGAGCTGTTTTGCCCCCATGGCGACCAGGGCGATGCCGATCAGGGGAAGCACCTTCCTGCCGAAGCCCAGGGCCATGCCCATGAGGCCCATGCCGATGCCGGTCAGTATCCCGGCCCGGTACGGAACGCCCCATCCCCTGATGGCCTCGCTGAAGACCACCTCCGAAAAACCCCATGCAGCGCCCAGAACCAGCACCATGATCAGGGTATCGGTACGGGAATCATCTCTCGCGACCGCATTGTCCGGCTGCATCCTGTCCCTCCTCATCCGAATCCTCCATTGAATAATCTACTTGAACGTCATCCTTGAACGCCGGGCCACTGAACGATTTCCTGCCCTCTCCCGTCATATCACCGGTTCGACCCTGCACGGGACATAGCGGTGCAGCGGTGTCCCGGCGAACCGGTCGCGGTGCGCGCTCCGGGTGAGTCGGTTGACGTTTACACCGAAGGTTCTGCCCTCGTACACCAGGCCGAACCCGTGGGGGATGATGACCTGACCTTCGCGCGCCTGGTCCGTGACCTCGAGCTCGATCCGCGCCTCGCCCGCCTCGGTGATCACCCTGACCTGCTGCCCGTCCGAGAGGTTCAGGTGTTCGGCGTCGGCCGGGCTCATGGCAAGCGTGCACGCCCTGCGCCCGTCGTTCCATGAGGGGTCGCGCATGAGGGTGTTGGCGTTCATGCTCGTGTGCCTTCCCGCGCTCAGGACGAGCGGGTAGTCCGGGTCGGGTTTCAGCGCCGGCTCCTCGGAGCGCGCATCGATGCTCCTGACCCACTCCTCCATCTCGGGGATGTGGATGTTCACCTTCCCGTCTTCGGTGCGGATGTTCTCGAAGTTGTCGTTAGCGTCGCACCGCCCGATAATGACTCCCTCGGGGTGGTCACAGACGGCCTGGAAGAGCTCCTCGCCCAGAGCCGGGCCGGGTTTGAAGCCCGCCCTGGCCGCGGCCCTGCGGAAGCCCTTCGGCGCAACCTGAAGCAGTCCCCACAGGGCAGCCAGGTTGGCGGAGCCCATCTTCTCTCCCAGGGTCTTTGCGAGGATGAAAGGCATGTTCTTCAGAGCGGACGGTTCCTGCCCCACATAGTTTATCAGCTCCATGCCGAAGGTCATGTGATCGGTCCCGGCAGCCCGGTAGAGCGAATCGGGTATGTCCGGGACGATCCCGAGCCTCTCTGCGATGCGGACCATGATCTGGCTCACCTCCAGGGGCTCGCCCACGGGCTCCACGATGGGCCGGCGCATCTGGAAATAGATCTCCGGAAAGGTCCAGGGAAAGAAGGTCCCGTCCCATGATTCGTAGCCCGAGCGTGCCGGCAGGACATAGTGCGACAGGGCCGCGGTTTCGGTCATGGCGAGCTCGCAGGTGACCAGGAGGTCGAGCTTTCTGAACGCCTGTTCGTACGCTGTCGTGTCCGCGTAGGAGCGAAGCGGGTTCGACTGGCTGCACAACACGGCCCAGAGCCTCTGGGGATGGTCGCTCATGATCTCCTCGGGCATGACGTTGGGCGGAAAGACACCCATGAGCGCGGGGAAGCCGGTTGCCACGGTGCGCCACGTCTTGGGGTCGCGCTCGTCCGTGTGGGCGCCGATGGGCATGAGATGCCCGGGGATGATGTTTCCCCCGGGAGTGCAGATCCGTCCGCAGATGCCCATGAGCACGACAAACAGGTAGGTGGCGGCCGTGCTGTGCCGGTTCATGTAGACGCCGAGGTCGGTGTGCAGGGACCACTTCCGCCTCCCGAGCTCGCGGCACACCTCCTTCACCAGGCCATAGTCCAGGCCGCACACTTGCAGCGCCTCTTTCGCGTCGAAGCCCGCAAACCAGGGCACGATTTCGTCGAAGCCGGTGACATGGTTTTCGATGTACGCCCGGTCGTGCCATCCCTCTTCGAGGATGATGGCGATCATGGCCCGTGCCAGGAGCGCATCGGTCCCGGGCCTGACGGCAAGGTGGATGTCCGCGACTGCCGCGGTTTCGGACCTGCGCGGGTCGATCACCACCAGGAGTTTGTCCGGGTCTTTGGAGAGTCCCTTGAGCACGAGCGGGGCCCTGGGCATCTGGTGCGACTGCATGCCGTTCCAACCGACGGCCAGGAGCATCTCGGTCCTTTCCTCGTCGGGAATGGTGAAGAGATACTGGCGGCCCGTGGCCCGTCCGTGCGCCCAGAAGATGCCGGTCAGCTCCTGTGCGAGGGCGTTGTAATGATAGCGCGAGCCGAGCGCACGCAGGAGACGGACCCCGAACGCGGCCTCGAAATGGCAGCCCTGCCCGCCTCCCCCCATGTAGGCGAAGGATCTCGGGCCGTGCTCGTCCACGATACCTTTCAGCCTTTGAGCGATCTCTCCTGTCGCCTGGTCCCAGGATATCTTTTCGAACGTATCGCCGACCCTTTTCAGCGGATGGGTCAGCCGCTGCGCATGATGCTGGTGGTAGGCGACGTTCAGGCCCTTGCGGCAGACATACCCCCTGCTCCTCGGGTTTTCCCTGTCGCCTTTGACCTTGACGATGCGGTTGTCCTCAACCAGGACTTCAAGGCCGCAGTTCTGCGCGCAGAGTACGCACCCGGTCTTGTGCCACTGCCCCATGGCTCTCTCCTCCTCTCAGAAAGAAACGCTCACGCGTATTCCGTGCTCCGTGTTATCGGGCCACGCCCATATATCCGGCCGTATTGCGGCATCGGACAGATCAGGGCGCCCGTTTCATCCGCCCCCTGCACGCCCGCCCTCATGCCTGATGCTTCAGCAGGGTGGAAAAGAGCATCTTTTTGCAGTTCACGAGCGGCCTTGGGCTCCTGACAAGCTTCATGTGCATGACGGCCCCCTCCCAGCTGTCGAACACAAACTGCGCAGCCTCTCCCGTATCGACATCTTCCGGCAGGTCACCCGTCTGCCGGGCATCGTCCAGGCACTCCCGTATCAGGGAGCACAGCTCGTCGTAGACGGCGCCGATCTTCTCGCGGAAGGGTTCGCTCAGATCGCTCATCTCCTGCATCATATTGCCGATCGGGCACCCGTAACGAAGATCCATGTTCTGAAAGTGCAGGATATAACTGTCTAAAAACTTCTCAAGGCGCACGAGCGGAGGCAGCGCGACTTCGCGGAGGCACTTCTCGGCCATATGGCGGATAAAGGAGGCATAGGTGTCCACGACCTGGAGCCCGAAATCCTCCTTGCTCCTGAAGTGAAAATAGAACGATCCCTTGGGCACGCCGGCCGCGCTGAGTATCTCCTGCAGGCCGGTGTTGTGATAGCCCTTTTCATGGATGAGCCGCGCCCCGCTCAGGAGTATGTCGTTCTTCGCATTTGTCTTTCCCATACCTGCACCCATTAGTAGACCAGTCGTCTACCAACGTCAACAAAAATCCGGGGGACGTCCGTGAAATATTGACATTTGATTCCCGCAAACCGGAATCGTCTGAAACTTCCCTCCTTCTCATTGACTATCTGCAAGGTACGAATTCACTCTGACGTTCACGGTGAAAGACAAGAATGAAGAGGAGGTGTAATTTCAATGGCATGAACCTTTAGGGCAAGCCCTGGATCCTACTGAAGCCGAAAAGCGGATGGGAATGTGACCCCAACTTCAAAGTCCTTCAACAAGCAGACCAAGAAGGAGGGTTCGCAGCAAACCAGCCCTCGTGCAACCACCAGAGTTAGGTGTGTTCGCCAGGATGTCCGTTACCCACGCTCGCCACTGCGCTTGCCTCTGTCGCTCTGTTGATCGAAGAGAGGCAACGGCCGAATGTCAATATTTCACGGACGTCCCCTGTTTTGAGGGGGCGGGACTGGACCCTTGCCTGCCCGGGCGTTCTATGGTTAGACTGCTCTTTACAAATTCTGTTGATAAGAGATGCGTACGATGGGTAAATACCTCGCCTGCTTCGGCATACATGCGTTTATCTTTCTGGGGTGCATCCTCCCTGCCCAAGGCGAGGTGCCCGGGAGGATCGTCTCCCTTGCCCCGTCTCTCACCCGGGAGATCTACGACCTCAAGGAGCAGGACCGGCTCGTGGGGGTCACGAGCTTCTGCCCCGCTGAGGCCCGGAAAGAGCGCGAGGTGGTGGGGACGCTGACCCTGCTCAATATCGAGAAGATCTGCGCGCTCAAACCCGATCTCGTGCTCGCCAGCACCGACTCCAACCGGGAAACCGCTGTGGAGAAGCTCAGGTCCCTGGGGATCAGGGTGGAGGTGTTCCAGGGCTGCGAGTCGTTCACCTGCATGTGCAGCGAGTTTGTCCGGCTGGGCGCCCTGCTCGGCCGGGAGCGCGAGGCCCAACGGATGGTCGAGGACATCCGCAGACAGGTGAACGACCTGCGCGCGAAGGCCTCACGCGGACCCGCCTACCGGGTGTTCTGGCAGATGGGCAGCAGCCCTCTGGTCGCGGCCGGAGACGACACCTTCACCGGAGAGCTCATCCGCACGGCCGGAGGCCGGAACATCTTCGGACAGCTCCCGGCAAAATACCCCAGGATCAATGTCGAGAACGTCCTGACCGCGGACCCGGAAGTGATTTTCCTGGTGAGCGACATGGAGGGCTCGCAGGAGCATTCCGCCCTTTGGTCGCGGTTCAGCCGGGTCAGCGCGGTGAGGCAGGGACGGGTGTATCCGCTGAGCGCTGATCTCGTCTGCCAGCCCACTCCGGCCATGTTTCTCAAGGCGCTTCAGGCCGTCGTGGCTTGCCTGTTCCCGGAGCAGCCGTGAACCGCGGGCTCGTGTTCCTGATCCTGCTCGCCTTTCTCCTGGCCGCTGTCGCCCTGGGACTGTTCACCGGGGGCATGCAGCTTCCGCCCGGAGAGATCGCCCGGGCGCTCTTCCGTCCCGGCTCGGACGGAATCGCCGGCACGCTCGTGTGGGAGCTGCGCCTTCCCCGGATTTTTATGGCGGGGATGGTAGGATCGGCCCTTGCCGTCTGCGGCGTCGTGTTCCAGGCCATCCTGCGCAACCCCCTGGCCGAGCCCTATACCCTTGGCGTCTCGGGCGGGGGGTCACTCGGCGCCGTGATCGCCATCCTGCTGGGGATCAGCGGGCTCCCCATGGTGCTCATCTGCTTCGCCGGCTGCTGCCTGAGCATCGGGGTCGTTCTCGGGGCCGCATCGCTCAAGGGCTTTTCCAACAGCATGCTCATCCTGGCCGGCATCATCATGAGCTTTCTCTTCTCCTCGGTGGTGATGTTCATCTTTGCCGTAGCGTCCTCGAGGGAGGTGCACTCCTCCATCCTGTGGCTCATGGGCTCCCTGAGCGCGCCGCCTGCCGGGTCTGTGAAGATGCTCCTGATGATCCTGCCCGTGATGCTCTCCCTGCTCTTTTTCGCCCGGGACCTCAACCTGCTCTCCCTGGGCGACGAGCCGTCGTACCATCTGGGCCTGGACGCGAAAAGGACCAAAACATACCTGCTCCTGGGCGCATCCCTCATCACGGGCGTATGCGTTGCGCTCTCGGGCATCATCGCCTTCATCGGGCTGGTCGTCCCGCACGCGGTGCGCGGCATGACCGGCGCCGACCATCACTCCCTCGTCCCGTGCTCCATGCTGGCCGGAGGAGGATTCCTCATCCTCTCGGACACCCTCTCCCAGGTCATCATCAGGCCGCTGGAGCTGCCCGTAGGGGTGATCACGGGCATGGTGGGCGGTTTGTTCTTCGTGATCTATCTCCTGAAGGCCAGACCGGCGGAGGTGTCGTGATATGGACCTGCTCTCGGTTCAGCACGTCACCGCAGGGTACGAGAGAAAACCCGTCATCCGGGATATCACCTTCTCGATCCCATTCCATGGCATCATGGGGGTCATCGGCCCGAACGGAGCGGGCAAGACCACCCTCTTCCGCACCATCGGCCGGATCCTCAGGCCCATGGACGGGAAGATCCTCTACTGCGGCCGGGACATCGCCGGGATGGCGCGCAGGGAGTTTGCGCGGAAGGTGGCGGTGATTCCCCAGTTCCGCTCGGTTCCTCCCCCCTTTACCGTTGAGGAGTTCGTCTCGCTGGGAAGGTATCCCCACCGGGGAAGGCTCTCTCCTTTCACGCGGGAAGACCGCAGGATCATCGCTGAGAATTTGAGTCTGCTCGGCCTCACGGATTTCCGCGACCGGAAGGTGAGCGCACTTTCCGGGGGGGAGCTGCAGCGGGTGGTCCTCGCCCAGGGCCTGGTGCAGAAACCTGAGCTGCTCCTCATGGACGAGCCCACGGCCCACCTGGACATCACCCACAAGATCCGGGTGCTGGACCTCGTCGGCTCCCTGTCGGAACAGGCCGGGCTCACCGTCCTGATCATCCTCCACGACCTCAACCTCGCCGGCGCATACTGCGACAGGGTGCTCATCCTGAAGGACGGAGAGATTCATTCCTCCGGGGCGCCCGGGTCGGTTCTGACACAAGGGACCATCGAGGAGGTCTACCATACCCCGGTGCGGGTGGGGAATAACCCGGTGACCGCCAAACCGCACATCTATTTTCTCCCGCAGGCGGGAACGGCCGCGGACGCGGCCGGAGAATGAGCGCGCTTAAAGGGAAAGAGGTGCTCCCAAGAAAGGTCTAGTTCTTGAGAATCTCGACGATCTCGAATTCTCTCTTGCCGCTGGGGGTGTCCACGACCACCTCGTCATCGAGCCTTTTGCCAATCAGCGCCTTTGCCATGGGCGACTCGACCGAGATCTTGCCCTGCGCGATGTCCGACTCGTCGACCCCCACGATCTGATAAAGGGTTTCCTCGTCTGTGTCCAGGTTGCTCAGGATGAACCGGGAACCGAACACGATGCGGTCTTCAGGGAGATTCGACGTGTCGATGATCTCGGCGGTTCCCAGCTTGTTTTCCATGTCCTGCAACCTGCCCTCAATGAGGGACTGCCGCTCCTTGGCATAGATGTATTCGGCATTTTCAGAGAGGTCGCCATGTCCTCTGGCCTCCTCTATCGCCCTGATGATCTGGGGCCGTTCGACCTTTTTCAGGCGTTCGACCTCTTCCTGCAGGGCACGAAAGCCTTCTCTCGTCATGGGATTTCTTTTCATACTCGTCTCCACCGTAAAAAAAGAAAAGATACCGGCGGCCTTTGACCGCCAGTACCGGGTTAAAAAGTAACATACAGCACCGATATGTCAAGAAGAGAATGCCCCTTTGCCGATTATTGCTCGTATCGGCACTATACTGTCACGATTTTCTGTGTTATGTGGCAGGGATTAAACAAGCATAGACACGTTTTTATAAAGAAAGCGGAGGATAAGAGATGGGAACACAGGACAATATTACCCTGGCACTAACCCCACGTTCGGTCCATAAGAAAAAGGTGCGCGCTCTTCGCCGGGAGGGCATCATCCCGGCCGTGGTCTACGGAAGGGGCTTCGACACCACGACGGTACAGGTTGGGCAGAAGGACTTTGAAAAAGCCTACAAAAAGACCCACGGCACCGCCATCATCAATGCCGGCATCGAGGGCAAGAAGCTGCCGGTCCTCATCCACGCCATTCAGCGCGACAGTATCAACGGGAACATCCTGCACGTGGATTTCCTGAAGGTCGACCTGCGCCACGAGGTCACGGTGGATGTTCCGCTCGTGTTCGTGGGCGACTCACCCGCCGAGAAGGAGGGCAAGGGCAAGATCGGCCACGAGGCGACCAGCATCTCCCTCAAGTGCCCGCCTGCGAGCATCCCATCGGAGATCGAGGTGGATATTTCGTCCATCGTGGACAAGCACGACGTGATCCACTCATCCGACCTCAAGCTCCCCGAGGGCGTCAGTCTCGGCCACGGGGTGAGCGAAGACAAGGTGATCGCCGTTCTCGTCCAGGCCAAGTTCGTCGAGGCGACTGCCGAGGCGGAGGCCGCTGCGGAAGAGGCCGCTGTCGCCACGGAAACACCCGAATCCTGATTCTGTCCGGATTGTCTCTCGGCCCGGCAAATGGGATCGGCCCGTGCTGCGGCCCGGACAGGCCCGCTGTCCCCGTGGCGCCGGAAACCGCCCGCATCTCGGGGCTCTGGTGTCTGGCGATACCGGGACGGCAACCCCCAGAACCGAGACACCCCTTGAGCCCGGCTCAAGGGGTGCTTCAGATTGCCTTTATAGGTGTGGGCCCTTGAAAGGCCAGCCCTTCGATCCTTTTGAAGCAGCAGGCTTGAACGGGAACCAGACCCTACCCCTTCTCAATCCCTTGAGAAGCGAGCTTAAAAGGAGAATGTCGCAGTACTGGAGGGGAATGTGGCCCAACCTTCCAAGCCCTTCAGGAGGCAGACTTTTCAGAAAGAGGATTCGGCGTCGCAGCCTTCAGGAACCCAGCCGCCCCGACTTCACCAGCAGGTCCTTCAATCCGTCCAAAGCCTTTCTCCGGTGACTGCGGGCGTTTTTTTCTTCCGGGCTCATCTCGGCAAGGGTCCTGTTCAGCTCGGGGTCGAGAAACACCGGGTCGTAGCCGAACCCCCCGCTCCCCCTGGGCTCGCGGATGATGCCCCCCTCGTACACGCCCTCGGCCAGAATGACCTCGCCCGTCTCCCACGCCAGGGCGGCCGCGCACACGAACCTGGCCGACCGGTTTGGTTTGTCCTCCAGGAGCTTCAGGAGCAGCGCGATATTTTTCGCGTCGGTTGCGTCCGGGCCTGAAAACCGGGCAGACAGCACCCCGGGCCTGCCTTCGAGCGCATCCACGCACAGTCCTGAGTCGTCCGCCACCGCGGGCATGCCTGCGGCCCGGCTCCAGGCGCGGGCCTTGATTGCCGCGTTTTCGGCAAAGGTGGTCCCGTCTTCTTTCACGTCGAGGGTAAGGTTGAGCTCATGCGGGGTCACAACCGAGATCCCGAGGCCGGAGAGTATTTCGGATATTTCCCTGATCTTTCCCTGGTTGGTCGTGGCGGCCAGCAGCTTCATCCGATCCCGAGGGCCTGATTCTGAACCTTCATGAGCTCGAGGATCCCCTTGTGGGCGAAGTTTACCATCGCGATCATCTGTTCACGGGAAAACGCCCGGCCCTCCGCGGTGCCCTGCACCTCGATGATATTCCCGCTCCCGGTCATGACCACGTTCATGTCCACGTCTGCGCGGGAATCTTCCTCATAGTTCAGGTCGAGCAGGATCTCGCCTTCCACGATCCCCACGGAGACGGCCGCAACCTGCTCCAGAATGGGGCTCCGTGCGATGACCTGCTGGTTCACCAGGGCGTCTACGGCTTCCTTGAGGGCCACATAGGCCCCCGTGATCGAGGCGGTCCTCGTTCCCCCGTCCGCCTGCAGGACATCACAGTCGATCCAGATGGTGCGCTCGCCTACGTCCTCCAGCCTGACGCCGGCGCGCAGCGACCTGCCGATGAGCCTCTGGATCTCCTGGGTCCTTCCCTGGGGCCTGCCCCGGGACGATTCGCGGATCATGCGGGTGGTGGTGGATGAGGGAAGCATCCCGTACTCGGCGGTGAGCCATCCGGTGCCGCTGTTCTTCAGGTGCGGGGGCACCTTGTTTTCCATGTTGGCCGCGCAGATCACCCGGGTGTCGCCCACCTCGATGAGGCACGATCCCAGTGCGTGTTTGCAATAATCCCTGGTGATCCTGACATTCCGGATGTCTTCGGGTTTTCTCCCGTCTGAGCGTTTCAGAACTTTCGGTTTCGAGATGCCTTTATTCTTGAGTAATTCCTCGATGGACGCCATTCGGTTCTCCAATTGTCGGTCGTTGCGGCAATACTAAGGGGAGCGCCCGGCAATGTCAACTGTTTGGTCGATGCGGAAGACCACCTGCAAAGCCGTCCGGGCCGGGCTCCCTGCACCCGCCCCTTATCCGGGGATTCCATGCTTGACATGCTCGATTGTCCTCGGGTAAAGCCTCATAATGACTGGAGGAGGTTTTTAAAGGTGGGGTTTTTCCGCTCATTGTTGATTCTCTTGGGGGTCTTCTTTTCCTGCCTTGCACTGCTCGTCCCCTTCCTTGCCCTCGATGTGCCGCTGGCCGGCGAGGTGTGGGTCCTCCAGGCAATCGGTGAGCTCCACCGGGATTTCCGGCTGGTGCCCACCCTCAACGGGGTCTCGCTCTACGGACCAAACCCGCTGATGCCCGTACTCTTTTCCCTGCTGCCCTTGACCGGCATCGTCGCGCTGCGCCTGGTGGACATCCTGTTCGGCTGCCTGGCTGCCCTGGCCGTGTTCTCTTTCTGCACCTCCCAGTGGGACTTGCGGTCGGGAATCGTCTCTGCGCTGATCACCATGACCTCGTGGGGATTCATCGCGAGCCACGCCACGCTCAACCTCACCGCAGCGCCCGCGGCCCTGGCCGTGATCTCGTTCCTGCTCTTTGCGCAGGTGTACCTCAAAGGTCAGGGCGCCCGGTGGTATCTGCCCTCCTATTTCCTCGCGGGCTTGGCGACGGTCCTGGGCGGCTGGATCCCCCTGGGATTTTTCGCCTTCAGTGTCATCCTGCTCATCCTCTTCGATCTCTCGCCAAGGAGAATCCTCTCCATCCTCGCCCCTTACGGAGTCCTGCTCATCGCGGTCATGATCATGGCCGTGCTCGCGGCCTACACTTTCGCGGCCGGGTGGTCATATGCCGCAGGCTTTTTCTCCTTCGATACCGAGCACGGCATCCTTGAGCGGCTGTGGATCTGGATAAAATTCCATCTGCCCTGGCTCCTGCTGGTCTTCCCGGCATGGGCATACAGCGGGAGGCCGCAGGGCCCCGGCGCCTGGCGGGCCCTTCTGGCCCCCAAGACCGGTTTCGGCATGGGGCTTGCGGTCGTTCTCTTCTCGCCGAACCTTCAGGAGGGCTATGCGCTTCTGGGCGTTCCCTTTGCCGGCATTCTCACCGGATACTGGGCCGCAGGGGGTTTCCTGGTCCCTCAGGGCTTGCGGATCGTGCGGACCGCGGCGCTTGCGGCCACGGGCACGATCCTGGTGGCCTGGGCATTCCTCCGGCTCTCGGTGGAATCCATTAGAAACCTGTCTCTGGACCTCACCCAGGGCCTGGCGCTGCTCGCGATCCTTATCGCAGCGGCCCTGTTCTGGTGGTTCGCCCGGAAACGGCAGGCCCCCGCCGTCATCGGCCTGTGCATGGTCCTGGTGTTCTGCCTGAGCTGGTATGCCGCGCTCGTCATGCTCCCGGCAAGGTCCGCGGGCCCGGTGAGCTACGCCCGGCAGATCAGCGGATTCTCTCCGCTCCTGGTCTACCGCGACGACCTGACCATGCGGGGATACCTGGGATATGCCGGAGCGCGCCCCATCGTGGTGAGCGAAGAGGTGGTGCCGGTCGGACAGACAGCGTATCTCGCGCTTCGGACCGATGATCTGGACGAGGCGGTCGACACGCTTTCCCGCCGGATGGATGCAGAGGTTCTCAGCACGTACGACCGGCGCGAAACCTATGCGCTCGTGAGGATCTCTCCCTTCTTCCGCGAGTAAAGGGCCGTCTTCATCAGCCTCACAATCACGCTGCCCGGATTCACCAGCCTGTTCCCTTCCCGTTACGCCCTTTTGCGAGCCCAAGGAGAAGGATCGACGCCTTTGTACTACAGTGGTCATCACTCATGGGGACAACTCAGTCATGGGGTCAGGTCTCAACATATGACACTGGGAGTGTCATATGTTGAGACCTGACCCCGATCCTGTACCAAACTCCGCCACTGTAGTGTTAGAAAGGCTCAGTCCATCTTTTCCAGGGCATTCAGAATCCGGTCGAGCTGGTGCCGGTGCTCCTCATCCTCAACCAGAGGGTAGAGCCGTTCGAAGACGACCCTGGCCTGGCGCAGCTCACCCATGCTGGTATACGCCATGGCGATCTCTTTGAGGAAATACGGGTTTGATCCCGCATGTTTTTCACCGGCAGCCAGATGTCGCAACGCCTCTTCCCGCTTCCCCACTTTCCACGCCGTGAAGCCGATCCGGTGGTAATACTGGGCCACTGCGTCGCTCCCGCCCACGTTTCCTTCGGCGAACAGGCCGGCAAAGGCACGGTAAGCGTTTTCGTAATCACCGGCATACCAGTAGGAGTGGGCAAGCCCCTTCCTGGCCTTGGGAAGGTCCGGCTTGAGCTTGAGCGCCTGCCGGTAGTTGTTGATCGCATGGTCGTACTGGCCCATCATCATCTGGGCCAGCGCCAGGTTGCTGATGGCCAGATAGTCGTAGGGCTTGGCCTTGATGGCGGTGATGCAGAGTTCCTGCACCTCGGGAAACCGCTGCTGCACGAGATAAATGGCGGCCAGGTTCACGTTTGCAGGCGAGGAGTTCGGGTATTTGGCCAGGGTGTCCTCCCAGAGGGTCTGGGAATCCTGCCAGATATCGTTCTGCCGGTAGCTCATGAAGGAATAGGAGAGCACGATCACACCGAGCAGGGCCGCGGAGACGAGCAGGGGAAACTCCGGCGAAAAACGCCCCGAGTCGAGCCGCAGCCGCCAGAGCCGCGAGAGGCCGTATCCCAGGAGCACGCTCCAGGACAGAGACGGCAGCAGCGCGTACCGGTCGGCCATGATCTGGGAGATGGGAAAGATGTGTGCCACCGGAACCAGGAAGACGTAAAACCACGCAACAAAGAACGCGTAGAGGTAGCGCCGCTTCACCAGCGCAAACACGGCGCTCGAAATCAACAGGAGATTGACCCCGACGTATGCCCACGCCTGCCAGGCCCCGGGGTCGGCATAGAGCCTGATGGCATAGTCAGCGGCATAGTTCATCGTAAGCGCGATGAGCGAGAGGTAGCTCGCGAATATCTGCGAGACCGCCAGGAGGTTGGTGAAAAAGCTTCCGCCGTGATACGGCTTGACCCCGCCTGCCGCGTACATCATGAGCAGCAGCCGCACTCCCATGCCGACGGCGATGAGGAGCATGGGCAGGTAGACAAAGGCCCTGGTCTTCCAGAACGAAGGCCGGGGCCGGTGCAGGTGGATGACAACATCCAGGGCAACCGCGACCGCCGGGATCATGAGCGCAATGGGCTTGGAGAGGACCGCGAGCACCATGAAGGCAACGCTCGCCGCGTAATAGCCCCACCTCCCGGTCCGGCCCCGGATGAACGCCCAGAGGCACAGGAACGTGAAGATGCCCATGAGCGGCTCCTTGCGGGCAAAGAGCCAGGCCACGCTCTCCACGTGCACCGGATGGACGGCGAAAATAATGCTCGATAGGGACGCCCAGATAAAGGCCAGCTTCTCGTCGTCAGTGAAGACCCGGAAGAGCTCCAGGAGAAAAAGCCAGCAGGCAAGGATCATGAGCGCATAGAGCACGATGCTGGTCAGGTGCATGCCGAATACCACGCCCTCCTGCGTGGGGCCCCAGAGTGCGAAATCCACCATATAGGAGAGGTCCCTCACGGGCTGGAAGGTGGAGAGCTTGGAAACCGAGAGAATCTTGCCTACGTTCTCGGGGGTGACTTGGTGCAGGGCGGTCCGGGTGAAGATTGCGGGATCGTCCCAGTTGGTGGCCTCGTTGTCCAGGACATTGAGATGGAGCCCCAGGACAAGCACGACCATGAGCAGTGCCAGCTCCAGATAACGTTTCCTCGGTATCGTCATGACCTTATAACCTCCTGCATGCTCCGGCCGAAAGCCGGGCTGCATATGCCCTCGTCCGTCTCTCCCGGCCAGCCTCTGCCCGGACATTTACCCTCTTGACCCATACCATCGATCAGACTTTTTCCTCAACAGGCTTTCCCGGTTTCCCGAACAGGTTCGAGCGCCCTGCGCTCCAGCGCAGCTACCGGCCGGGGCCTGCATTTCCAGCGAGCCGATACCGGCAAAAAAGCGTCATCCTGCGACACTGTCCGGCGTACATGTCTCTTCTTCGGCACACTCGCTCGGGAAGATGAAAAACCCTTTTTTGATCAAGGCCCTTCAAAACACTCGACATTCTTTTCGATCTGGTGATAATCAGCTGTACAGTAACCACTTTCACTGGTATATACTCAGCCGACTTTTTATGGAGGCATTCATGTCTGTATCTGAAAAGATGCTTGGTTATATGGAGCGTTTCTCGTGGATCCGGAGGATGTTCGAGGAAGGCGCCCGGCTGAAATCCATCCACGGCGCCGCGAACGTCTTTGACTTCAGCCTGGGGAACCCGGACGTTCCCCCTCCGAGGAGCGCGCTGGAAAAGGCCGCCGAGCTCCTCATGTGCATGGATCACGGCTATATGCCCAACGCCGGCTTTGCCGACGTAAGGGAATCCCTGGCAGGATACGCATCGAGCCTCTACCAGGTTCCGCTCAAGGGGGACGACATCGTCATGGCCTGCGGCGCGGGCGGCGGGCTCAACGTGGTGCTCAAGGCCATCACCAACCCCGGCGACGAGATCATGGCCATTGCGCCGTACTTCGTGGAATACGGGTTCTACGCGGAAAACCACGGCGGTGTCCTGGTCGAGGCGCCGTGCGGGCCCGACTTTCTGCCCAGCATGGAGAACATCCGCAAGGCACTGAGCCCAAAGACCCGCGCCATCATCGTCAACTCGCCCAACAACCCCACCGGAAGGGTCTACCCGGAAAAGGTCTTCACCGGCCTGGCCGAGGTCCTCAAGGACCGCCCCGAGGTCCTCGTGATCTCGGACGAGCCCTATCGTAAGATCGTGTACGACGGCAGGGAGGTGCCCTCCGTGCTCAGGCTCATCCCCAACTCGGTGGTGGTGACCTCCGCCTCAAAGGAGCTCTCGCTCCCGGGCCAGCGGATCGGCTACGTCGCGGCCGGAAGCGGCGTGCCGGACAAGCAGCGGTTCGTGGGCGCCCTGGGCCTGGCCACCCGGATCCTGGGATTCGTCAACGCACCTTCTCTCATGCAGAAGGTTTATGCATCCTGCCTGTGCGGAGGCGAGTGCGTTTCCGTCGAACCCTATCTCAAGCGCCGGGACCTGCTCTCGCGGATCATGGACGAGGCAGGGCTCGCCTATGCGCCCCCCGAGGGAACCTTCTACCTCTTCGTGAAGTCGCCCATGGAAGACGACGTGGCCTTCTGCGCGGAGCTGGTCAAGGAAAAGATCCTGGCCGTCCCGGGAAAGGGCTTCGGCTATCCGGGCTATGTGCGGTTCGCCTATTGCGTGAGCATGGAGACCATTCAGGGCTGCGCTCCGGGGCTGAAGAGGGTGGTCGCGGCCATCAGGGAGAACCGGTCTCAGCCGTAACAGCATACCCCGGCACGGGCACACCCGCCGTCTGAGGCCGATCCTTGAAAAATCCCCGGGGATTCCGGGATAGCGAAAAGAGAATGCCGTCACCCCTGCGTGCGCGGGAGTGACAGCATCATGCGACAGCTCATGCGCCAGAGGGATAACCCTCTGACCCTTTCACCTTCTAGAAGGGTATGTCGTCGAACTCGGGCGAGCTCGGAACGTTGTCGGATGCCCCGTAGCCGGGATCTTCGGACGCACCGCTCGTGCGCGAGCCCTGGGAATCCATCGAGGAGAGGAGCTGCATCGTGTTTGCCACGACCTCGGTGGTGTAGCGCTTGTTCCCGTCCTTATCATCCCACTGCCGGGTCTGGATACGGCCCTCGATGTAGACCTGCTTGCCCTTGGAGAGCAGCTTGGCGCAGTTCTCGGCCAGCTTGCCCCAGGTGACGACCCGGTGCCATTCGGTGCGTTCCTGTTTCTCGCCGCTCTGATCCAGCCACACCTCGTTGGTTGCCATGGTGAAATTCGTTACCGCCTTCCCGCTGGGAGTGAACCTCATCTCCGGGTCCTTGCCGAGATGGCCGATCAACATAACCTTATTTAACGAACCTGACATATGCTATTCCTCCAGTGTTCCTTTCCAATCGAGTTTGTCACATGACAATCGAGCTTGTCATCTGTCAATCGTGTCTGTCCATTTACCGCTTGAGAATACCTTCCAAAAACCGATTTCCAAAACTGATGTGATCCTATCTGATATTATATCTTTTCTCAAGACTTCTCTTGTGTCCATGGACAGATTAAGAACCTATCATAGATAGCTAAGGCTGGCTATGCTCTAACTCTTTGACCTCTGAATAGATTTGGCGTAAGATAGCATTGATAAACGAAATGAAAGACTGGTCATTATAATGTAGATGCACGGGCATGATGAAATTCAGTGCAGCACTGTCCCTAAAATGAACGGGAGCATTGGTCTTTGTCTGACACAAGAACATTATTGAGTGAAGAAATTCTCGGGGGTTGTATCATCAGAGGTTCACTTTTCAGTGAGCCGATGCGTGTCGAGACAATACGGGCCGAGAGTGATGGGACATGGACCCTTGGCCTGGTAGGAATGCAAACTGAACGATTCCGCAGGGTAACGCTCACTGATCATGAACTTCGTGATTTATCTATATTCGATGCGAAATTCACCTATGATGGTGATGGACATCTCCTTCGCCTGGGACTTCAGGCATATGCACTGGGTATTGCATGGGAATTTGATCCGTACTTTGGTCTCTCTATCTCACGAGTCGACCCGCTGCCGCATCAGTTGGAAGCCATCTATGACTACCTCCTCAAGCTGGCCCGCGTCCGGTTCTTGCTCGCAGATGACGCCGGAGCCGGCAAGACCATTATGGCAGGTCTCCTTGTCCGTGAGCTCCAGCTCCGGGGGCTTGCTGAACGGATTCTTATCGTTTGCCCGGCAAATTTATCGTTTCAGTGGCAACGGGAACTGAAGGAAAAGTTCGACGAGAAATTCCTTGTCTTGAAAGGCGGAGACATTCGCGATCAGTTCGGCGTCAATCAATGGCTGGAACAAAAGAAAATCATTACATCGCTCGACCTTGCAAAACGAACAGAGATCCTGCCTGGACTCAGACAGGTTCAGTGGGATCTCGTTATCGTGGATGAGGCTCATCGCATGTCATGGTCACCGCCTGCACGCAAAACAGCTCGCTATGCCCTTGGTGAGCTGCTGCGAGATACATCGGACCACATATTGCTTATGACCGCAACGCCTCATAAAGGAGATCCATCCAATTTTTCGCTCTTTCTTCAACTTCTCGATCCGGATGTCTATGCGGATGTCCGTTCTATCCGTGAGGCCATGGAACGCCGCCGTGCCCCGTTCTACCTCCGTCGTACCAAAGAGGCGATGGTCTACTTCCCGGAGCGGCGTTCAGATGGTACCTGGGCTGCGGAAAAGATCTTTACAAAGCGTATCCCGCATTCTGTCGATTTTCTGATCGATGGGCCGGAATTCGACCTTTACAAGGAGGTCACTCGCTTCGTGAAACGTCAGAGCGCCAAGGCCGCTGCACGAGGGGATGATCCCCGCGCCCGGGCTGTCGGCTTTTTGATGTCTCTCTACCAGCGCAGGCTGGCATCCAGCACGTATTCCATGAGGCACAGCCTCGAAAATCGTGCACGCAGACTGGAAGAAGGCTTAAAGCGGGCACAGGAGTTGGCCAGG
>JAHDQN010000055.1 GCA_018433775.1 Deltaproteobacteria bacterium | reverse complement strand
GGAGATCGTCGAGACAGCGATCAGGGGCGGGATGCGGATCGTCGGTCCCAACACCATGGGCGTGTTCAGCGCCTACCCCTGCATCCTGCACGCCCTCATGGGGTCCATGCCGCTCACCGCGGGCAATGTGGGCCTCATCGTACAGAGCGGCAACCTCGGCTCTTCCATATCGTACCGGTTCCTGCGGAGGAAGATCGGCATCAGCAGGCTCGTCAGCTCCGGGAACGAGGCCGATCTCACCCTGGAAGACTTCCTGGAATATCTCGAAAACGATCCCCACACCCACGTCATCTGCTTGTATGTGGAGGGGCTCAGGCAGGGCGAGCGTTTCTTCAGGCTGGCCAGGCGGATTGCGAAGACAAAGCCCATCGTGCTCATCAAGGGGGGCCGCACGGAAAAAGGCGCCCAAGCCGCCCTCTCCCACACCGGCGCCATGGCGAGCAACGACGGGGTGTTTTCCGCCCTGTGCCGCCAGGCCGGCATCATCCAGGTGGAATCCATGGACGAGATGATCGACGTGGCCGGCATGCTCCTGAGCCAGCCCCTGCCCGCAGGCAGCCGGGTGGGCATTCTCACCATGGGAGGTGGCTGGGGGGTGATCGCGACAGACCTCTGCATTCGAGAGGGTCTCCTCGTTGAACCCCTGGACGGGGCGGTGATCCGGAAGCTCGACCGGGTGCTCCCGCCCTACTGGAGCCGGGGCAATCCCATCGACCTCGTGGCGCCGGGCAACACCCGTACCGTGACCGATGCCGTCCGGATCCTCCTGGAGCATGCCGCCCTGGATGCCGTCCTGGTCATGGGGCTCGGATACATGTTTCTCCGGGCGAGAAGATGGCTGATGTCGGCGGTCGTGCCCAAAGAGGCGGCTCAGGGCCCGGCCGAACACCTCATGAAGGCGGAGCTGGAGGTCTTCGGCCTCATCGCCGATCTCATCGGTGAGTTCGGGCGTCCCATCGTGCCGGTCGTGGATATCATGGCCTTTGATATACCCGATCAGCGCGGCCCGCTCGCCTGTCTGGAGAGCAGGGGCATAACTGCCTACCCGTCTCCCGAACCGGCCGTGCGCGCGCTTGCCAGGGTCGCGGCATATGCAAAGTCCATACGGGAGGATGCCCCTGATAAACGTGACAGGATCCAGGCAGGGGCAGAGCTTTTCCGTTCATGAGCAAGCTGGGCAGCCTGCTGAGATTTTTTCTGGAGACAAAGGTTCTCCTCCGCCCCGTCCCCCTGATCGCGAGCTTCAAGCTTACCTACCGGTGCAATCTCGCATGCCGGGGATGTCCCTTCCATGTGCGGGCCGGATTGCCCGGAGCGCACATGAGCTTTGCCCAGGCCGCCCGGATTCTCGACGCCCTGGAGAAGATGGGGTGCCGGATCGTCATCTTCGAAGGAGGAGAGCCCCTTCTCTGGAGTGACGGCCCGTCCTCGTTCAGCGACATCGCCCGGCGGGCCAGGCGTTCTTTTGTGTGCGTGGGTGCGACCACCAACGGCACCCTGCCCCTCGACGTGCCGGTAGACGCCCTGTGGGTGAGTGTGGACGGGTTGAAAGATATCCACAACGACCTGAGGAGCGGCTCGTACGAGAAGATCATGGCCAATATCCGCTCATCGTCTCATCCCAGGCTCTTCGTCCACTACACACTCAATGCGAGAAACTTCCGCGATCTCCCGGCAGCGGCTGAGATCCTCTGCTCTCTCAACCAGGTGCGCGGCATCACTCTCCAGCTCTTCTACCCGTACCGGCAGGGCGAGGAAGACCTCAGGCTCTCTCCCGCGGAGCGCGCAGAGGCGATGCTTACGGCGATCAGGCTCAAGCGGCTGGGATATCCCGTCATGAATTCATACTGGAGCCTCCGCGCCATGATCCGGAACACCTGGAACTGCCGGGACCGGCTTCTCGTCAACGTGGAGCCCGACGGTACCATCTTTACGGGATGCTATGTGAAGAACCGGGGAGTGGTCCAATGCCGGGAATGCGGGTTCACGCCCATTGCCGAGGCATCAGGGGCCATAAGCCTCAGGCCCGGATCTCTCAAGGCCGGCTGGCGGCTCTTCCTGCGCTGACAGGTCACTGCCTGAAGCGATGCGCGAACGGTATGGCAACAGACGGTGACACAGTCGTGGTTTACGGGTTTCCTTTCCTCTTAGTCGCCGGAGGCGACCAGATCGTCGGTAGACGGATCGGCTTTAGCGACCAGGACTCGATGCCTCCGGACCAAGCCCAACAAGTTGTTGAAATAATGTTCCCTTTGGAATAACTTATCGGAGAATGGGAGATCGCATGCCTTCACTGCCGGAAAAGATCGTCGACTTTCATGCACATCTGTTTCCCGATGAGCTGTTCGAGGCCATCTGGAGGTTTTTCCAGAGAGAGTACGGGCTGCCCGTGGTTCACCAGCTCTATGCACGGGACTGCATCGACTATCTGAGAGACCGGGGAGTGGAGACCATCGTGTACTCGAACTATGCCCACAGAGAAGGCGTGGCCGGCGCGCTCAACGACTGGAACCTGCGCCTGCTGGACGAAACCGGGGATATCTACTGCTTTGCAGCGTTTCATCCCGGGGATGACGACGCCGTCCGGATGATCAGGCGGGTGTTCGCTCATCCCAGGGTGCTCGGGTGCAAGCTCCATTTCCTGGTGCAGCGGTTCTATCCGCACGACGAACGGCTCTTTCCTCTCTACGAAGAGGTGCTGGAGCAGGGCAAGAGGATTCTGCTCCACGTGGGCACCGGCCCCGTCGGCAACGAGTATGTGGGCATCGCCCATCTGAAGAAGGTTCTCGACCGCTACCCCGGCCTCAAGTTGAACATCGCCCACATGGGCGCCTTCGAGTTCCGGGATTCCTTCGAGCTCCTTCAGCAGTACCCGGGAATCTATCTCGACACCTCCTACTGCTTTCTTCCGGACAACTTCCGTATGTTCCGGATGGAGAACAGTGTCCTGGAGTCGTTGAAGGGCCGCCTCCTCTATGGCTCGGATTTTCCGAATCTCTTCCACCACCGCAGGGAAGAGCTCGACGCCCTCCTGGGGATGGGGCTCTCCCAGGACTTTTACAACCGCGTTTTCAGGGAAAACGCACGCGATCTCCTTCGCACCCATACTGGATCCTAGCCGTGGTTCCACCCTGCCCGCCTTTACCTTAAAACCACGGCGCATTCCAGGGGACCCGGGCCGGTGCATCGGGCTCCTGCATTCATTCCGGTGCCTGCAGCTCCCCAAGGTGCAGAAAACCGCCCTGGTGCCGCCCGCACTCATAACCGGGAAGGCGGCGGCACAGCTGAATTTCCCGCAGTCCCGGTGTTTTGTTCAGGGATCCGGTGCTGAAAAGATTATTATGCATCCTTTTGCATTGAGGATCATCAAAACAATTAGAAAAGCCAAGTAACGAAAAAGCAAACATTTAACCTCCTCTTATGGATGGCGCGTCCTATGCCCTAACCGCCATCCTATTTTTTTGCCTTTTTTCCCGGGATCGT
>JAHDQN010000030.1 GCA_018433775.1 Deltaproteobacteria bacterium | reverse complement strand
GTTCCGCTCCTGCGTGGACAAGCACGGCATCGGCAGCTTCGTCGCCAAGATGGGCGCCGAGGCGGTCGACGACCTCATCAAGGATCAGGATATTCTCGGGCTCTCGGTCACGCTCAGAGACGAGATCCAGAACACCAAGAGTGAGGCAAAGAAAAAGAAACTGAGCCGCCGGCTCAGGATGGTCAACGTCTTCAAGGGAATCGACCCGGCCGATCTCATGACCTTCATCGAAGACCGGTTCCACCTGGAAAAGGACGAGCAGTTCAGGCGGGTGCTGGGGGAGATCCTCACCGAGTGCCGGAAGATCGGCAAGCGGTGGGAAGAGGCCCCGGGCTATGCGGAGAAGAAGGCCATCATCCCCAAGGTCAACGAGGTGATCGAACGGCTCGTCGAGTCCCGCAGGCTCACGCACGACGAGATCGACTACCTCAAGCCCTGGCAGGACCCCTCCTGGATGATCCTCAAGGTCATTCCGGTGCTGCCTCCGGATCTGAGGCCTCTGGTGCCCCTGGACGGCGGTCGCTTCGCCACCTCGGACTTGAACGATCTCTACCGCAGGGTCATCAACCGGAACAACCGGTTGAAGAGGCTCATGGAGCTCAATGCGCCCGACATCATCCTGCGCAACGAAAAACGGATGCTCCAGGAGGCCGTGGACGTGCTCTTCGACAACGGCCGCAGGGGCAGGGTCATCACCGGCGCCAACCGCAGGCCCTTGAAGTCGCTTTCCGACATGCTGAAAGGCAAGCAGGGCAGGTTCCGGCAGAATCTGCTGGGCAAGCGCGTGGACTACTCCGGCCGGTCGGTCATCACGGCCGGTCCGGATTTGAGGCTCCACCAGTGCGGCCTGCCCAAGAAGATGGGGATCGAGCTCTTCAAGCCGTTCATCTATAACCGGCTGGAGACCAAGGGATATGTCAGCACCATCAAGAGCGCCAAGAGGCTCGTGGAGGCGGAGACGCCCGAGGTCTGGGAATGCCTGGCCGAAGTGGTTCAGGAGTACCCGGTGATGCTCAACCGTGCTCCCACCCTGCACCGGCTCGGCATACAGGCCTTCGAGCCCATCCTCATCGAGGGCAAGGCCATCCAGCTCCATCCGCTGGTCTGCCCGGCCTTCAACGCCGACTTCGACGGCGACCAGATGGCGGTCCATGTGCCGCTTTCAATCGAGGCCCAGGTCGAGGCCCGGGTGCTCATGATGTCCACGAACAATATCCTCTCTCCGGCCCACGGCAAGCCCATCATCGTGCCCACCCAGGATATCGTGCTCGGGGTGTACTACCTCACGCGCGACAAACCCCTGGCCAAGGGCGAGGGCATGATCTTCTTCGGGCCCGAAGAGGTGAGGGCGGCCCATGACGCGGGCGTGGTGTCCATTCACGCCAAGGTCAAGGTGCGCATGGACGGCAAGTACCACGACACCACGGTGGGACGGGTCATCTTCAACGAGATCGTGCCCGAGGAGATCCCCTTCGAAACGATCAACAGGCCCATGACCAAGAAGGCCCTGGCTGACCTCGTGGATGTCTGTTTCCGGGTGGCCGGCGACAAGAACACGGTTCTTCTGGCCGACCGGATCAAGGACCTGGGCTACCACTACGCCACCAAGGCGGGCATCTCGATCGGCATCGAGGACATGCTCATTCCGGCGTCCAAGTCGAGCATCATCGACAAGGCCAAGGAAGACGTGGCCCAGATCATCACCCAGTATAACGAGGGCCTCATCACCGACGGCGAGCGCTACAACAAGATCGTGGACATCTGGACCAAGGTCACGGACCACGTGGCCGCCGACATGATGGACACCATCAAGACCGACACCGTCACCTATCCGGACGGGCGCAGCGAGGAGATTCCCTCGTTCAACCCCATCTTCATGATGGCGGACTCCGGCGCCAGGGGCTCGGCCCAGCAGATCAGGCAGCTGGCAGGCATCAGGGGCCTGATGGCCAAACCCTCCGGCGAAATCATCGAGACGCCCATCGAGTCGAACTTCCGTGAAGGCCTCGACGTTCTGGAATACTTCATCTCCACCCATGGTGCGAGGAAGGGTCTGGCCGACACCGCCCTGAAGACCGCGAACTCGGGCTACCTCACCAGGCGGCTCGTGGACGTGGCCCATGACGTGGTGATCACCGAAGAGGACTGCGGCACCCTGGACGGCATCGAGATGGAGGCCCTGGTCGAGGGCGGCGAGATCATTCAGACCCTGGGCGAGAGAATGCTCGGCAGGGTGACACTGGACGACATCCGCGATCCCTATTCCGGAGAGATCCTGGTCCAGGCCAATACCATGATCGACGAATCCCATGTGGCCAAGATAGAGGATGTGGGCCTGGAGCATCTGGTGATCCGTTCGGCCCTGGCGTGCCGGTCCAAGCACGGCATCTGCGCCAAGTGCTACGGCAAGGACCTGGCCAGGGGGCGGATGGTCAACATCGGCGAGGCCGTGGGCATCATCGCGGCACAGTCCATCGGCGAGCCGGGCACCCAGCTCACCATGAGAACCTTCCATATCGGCGGTACGGCCACGGTCATGGAGCAGTCGAGCATCAAGTTCAACCACACGGGCGTTGTCCGCTACAAGGACCTCAAGACCGTGCGCGGGCGTGACAACGAGCTCGTGGTCATGAACCGCAACGGCACGATCATCCTCGAGGACGAGAGCGGTCGCGAACGCGAGGTATACTCCATGGTCTACGGCGCCAAGATCAAGGTGGAGGACGGTGCGAGGGTCGAGCCGGGAATGATGCTTGCCGAGTGGGATCCCTACACCATCCCGATCCTCACGGACGTTCCGGGCAAGGTGCGCTTCAGCGACCTGGTCGAAGAGATCACCATGCAGGAGCACATCGACGAGGTGACGGGCCTGAGCCGTTCGGTCATTATCGAACCGAAGAATCCCGAGCTGCGTCCGCGCATCCAAATAGTCGATGACGGCGGCAAGGTCGCCAAGATTCCGGACAGCAAAAACCTTGCCCGGTATACTCTCCCCGTGGGTGCCAACCTCTTCGTGAAGGAAGGCGACCAGGTATTCGCCGGTGACGTCCTCGTGAAGATCCCCCGGGAAACCACCAAGACGAAGGACATCACGGGCGGTCTGCCCAGGGTCGTGGAGCTCTTCGAGGCACGCAGGCCCAAGGAGGCCGCCACGGTCACCGAGATCGACGGCGAGATCACCTACGGCAAGGACAGCAAGGGGAAGCGCAAGGTCGTCGTCACGCCCGAGGTGGGTCAGGCCAAGGAGTACATGATTCCCAAGACCAAGCACATCTCGGTGCACGAAGGCGACTTCGTGCGCGCGGGCGAGCCGCTCATGGACGGCGCCGTGGATCCGCACGATATCTTAAGGATCAGCGGCGAGAAAGACCTTGCGCGGTATCTGGTGAACGAGGTCCAGGAGGTCTACCGGCTCCAGGGCGTGCGCATCAACGACAAGCACATCGAGGTGATCGTACGGCAGATGCTCAAGCGCGTGCGCATCAAGGACGCGGGTGATACCGCGAACCTGGAAGGCGAGTTCGTCGACAAGTACCTCTTCGGCGAGGAGAACGAGCGCGTGGTATCCACCGGCGGGCGCCCCGCGGTGGCAGAACCGTCGCTCCTGGGCATCACCAAGGCGAGCCTGAACACCGAGAGCTTCATCTCGGCCGCATCGTTCCAGGAAACCACCCGGGTGCTGACCGAGGCGAGCGTTGAAGGCAAGGTGGACCATCTGGTGGGCTTGAAGGAGAACGTGATCATGGGAAGGCTCATCCCTGCGGGAACCGGATTCCCTGTTTATAATAGGGTAGATATCAAGGTCGAAGAGGAAGATATCTACGATGATGAGCTGTAGAAAACCCTTGACAGGAAGGGCTTCCGCTGTTAGAAGACTGCGGTCCACTCTGACGGCGGAACCCGTCAATTTTTTAAATGGAAAAGAAGGGATTTAGGATGCCTACACTCAACCAACTGGTACGAAAAGGCAGGAAAGACATCATCAAGAAGAAGAAGACAAGGGCGTTGCAGGAATGCCCGCAGAAGCGGGGCGTGTGCGTTCGCGTATACACCACGACCCCGAAGAAGCCGAACTCCGCTCTGCGCAAGGTCGCCAGGGTGCGGCTCACCAACGGCTACGAGGTGACCTCCTATATCCCGGGCGAGGGGCACAACCTGCAGGAACACTCCGTGGTGCTCATCCGGGGCGGTCGTGTCAAGGACCTGCCCGGCGTGAGATTCCACATCATCCGCGGGGTCATGGACTCCGAGGGTGTTCAGGAGCGCCGTCAGGGCAGATCAAAATACGGAACCAAGAGACCAAAGTAAGAGGTTTTTGCCATGCCAAGAAAAAAGAGAGGAAGCCTGAGGAGAGATGTGACAGCCGATCCCAAGTACGGGGACAAGACCGTCAGCAAGTTCATCAACTGCCTCATGTGGGACGGGAAGAAATCGGTGAGCGAGCAGATCTTCTACGACATGCTGAACATTATAGCCGAGAAGACCAAAGAAGATCCTCTTCAGATTTTCATCAAGGCGTTCGACAACGTGAAGCCCTCGCTTGAGGTCAGGTCCAGGCGTATCGGCGGCGCCACGTACCAGGTGCCCACCGAGGTGAGGCCCGACAGGCGCGACATGCTCGCCCGGCGCTGGCTCATCCATGCGGCCCGTTCACGGAGCGAGAACACGATGAGCGAGCGGCTGGCCCTGGAGCTTCTCGACGCATTCAACAACCGGGGAACATCGATAAAGAAAAAGGAAGATACCCATAAGATGGCGGAGGCGAACAAGGCCTTTGCCCATTATCGCTGGTAGAGAATAAGAGCTTTGAAAAGATCGGTACCAATAGAACAATTGAGAAACATCGGCATCATGGCGCACATCGATGCCGGGAAGACCACCACCACGGAGCGGATCCTCTTCTATACGGGGAAGAGCTACAAGATGGGTGAGGTCCATGACGGCCAGGCCACCATGGACTGGATGGAGCAGGAAAGGGAGCGGGGGATCACCATCACCTCAGCAGCCACCACCTGCGTGTGGAAAAACCACTTCATCAACATCATCGACACCCCGGGTCACGTGGATTTCACCATCGAGGTGGAGCGGTCGCTGCGCGTGCTGGACGGAGCGGTCGGCGTTTTCTGCGCGGTGGGCGGGGTGCAGCCCCAGTCCGAGACCGTGTGGAGGCAGGCCGAGCGCTACCGGGTGCCCAGGATCGCCTTCGTGAACAAGATGGACCGGGTGGGTGCGAACTTTTTCCAGGTTCTCAAAGAGCTCTCGGACAAGCTCGCGGCAAATCCCGTGGCACTGCAGCTTCCCATCGGCCGGGAAGAGAGCTTCACCGGCGTCGTCGACCTCATCGAGATGCACGCGGTGGTCTATGACGACGAGACCAAGGGCGCACAGTTCCAGATCGCGCCGATCCCCGAGGAGTACCGCGAAGTGGCCGAGGAATATCGCGAAAAGCTCATCGAGGCCGTCTGCGACGTGGACGACCAGCTCATGGAGACCTACCTCGAAGGCGGGGAGATCGAAATGGAGCGGATCAAGCTGGCGCTCAAGAAGGGCGCGCTGACCCTGAAGCTCACCCCGGTGCTCTGCGGTACCGCGTTCAAGAACAAGGGCATTCAGCCCCTGCTGGATGCCATCATGGACTATCTCCCCTCTCCGCGCGAGGTGGGAGCGGTCAACGGAAAGGACGAGAGCGGGCAGGACCAGGTGCGCTATCCCGATGACGAAGAGTCCTTCTCCTCGCTTGCCTTCAAGGTCATGAACGACCCGTATGTGGGCCAGCTCACCTTTATCCGGGTGTATTCCGGCGTCCTGAACATCGGCGATTCGGTCTTTAATACCGGAAGCGGGAAGAAGGAGCGCATCGGCAGGCTCGTGCGCATGTTCGCGGACAAGCGCGAGGAGATCAAGTCCATCCACGCAGGCGAGATAGCCGCGGTGCTGGGCCTGAAAAACACCATCACGGGCCAGACCCTGTGCGACTCCTCGCGGCCGGTCGTGCTCGAGTCCATGGACTTCCCGGAGCCGGTCATCTCGATCGCCATCGAGCCCAAGACCAAGTCGGATCAGGAAAAGCTCGCCATGGCGCTCTCGCGCATGTCCATGGAAGACCCGTCCTTCAAGGTCCACACGGACCGCAACACCGGTGACACCCTTATCTCCGGGATGGGCGAGCTGCATCTGGAGATCATCGTGGACCGGATCAGGCGCGAGTTCGGGGTGGAAGCCAACGTGGGCAGGCCCCAGGTCGCCTACACCGAGTCCATCACGAGAGAGGCCCAGGAAGAGACCAAGTATGCGAAGCAGACCGGCGGGCACGGCCAGTTCGCCCATGTGCTCATCCGGGTGGAGCCCCTTCAGAGCGGCTCCGGCTTCGAGTTCGTCGACAAGATCGTGGGGGGCGTCATTCCCCGCGAGTATATACCGGCTGTCAGGAAAGGGGTCGAAGAGGCCCTGCAGATGGGTCCCATTGCGGGATACCCGGTGCAGGACGTCCGCGTGACCCTGTACGACGGCTCCTATCACGAGGTGGATTCCTCCGAGATGGCGTTCAAGATCGCCGGGTCCATGGCCATGAAGAATGCACTGAAGAAGGCCGGGCCCATCATGCTCGAACCCGTCATGGATGTGGAGGTCGTGAGCCCCGCGGATTACATCGGGGATATCATCAGCGACCTCTCTTCCCGAAGGGGGAAGGTGCTCGGCATGGACACCCGCGCCGAAGTGCGGGTCATTGCCAGCCAGGTTCCGCTCGCCGAGATGTTCGGCTACGCGACGAGCCTGAGGTCCCAGTCTCAGGGACGGGCGACCTTCACCATGCAGGTGTCGCACTACGAGCCGGTACCAACCAATATTTCCGCACATGTAAAAGAGACCAGGGGAGGACAACTCTATGGCTAAGGAGACATTCAAGAGGGACAAGCCGCACGTGAACGTGGGTACGATTGGTCACATTGATCATGGGAAGACGACGTTGACGGCTGCGATAACGAAGCATTTAGCGAAGAAGGGGCTGTCTGAGTATGTAGCGTAC
>JAHDQN010000048.1 GCA_018433775.1 Deltaproteobacteria bacterium | reverse complement strand
CTTCTCGGGCTTGAGCTTTTTGTTTTTTTCCTCAATGCATTTCTTCCTGCTAGATCAGATGATCGGTCTGCACTTCGAGCAGTGCCTTATCGTTCATGTTGATCGCCTCTATCTTCCCATAAATCCCGGGAAGCACCGATCCGATGTAGTAGCGGGCCGTCATCAGCTTGCTCTCATAGAACACCTTCTCCGCAGGAGCAGCCGACTCCATCTTGCCAGCCGCCGCCATCGCCCTCCACAGATGCTGCCATCCCAGCACTACATCCCCAAAAATCTCCAAATACGGCGTCGCCCACGATGTCGCCAGATAGGCCTCTTCCGTCGCATTCTTCCCCAGCAAAAACTCCGTCACCTCTTCCAGGGCACTGACCGCCTTGTATACCTCCTCCGCGTACCATGACAGACCCTCTACCTTCGAGGCCTTCAGCACGGTCTCCTTGACCTGCCCCAAAAAGGTCCGGTAAACCTCACCGCCTCGCATCCTCAGCTTGCGCCCAAACAGATCCAGCGCCTGTATCCCGTTGGTGCCCTCGTATATCGAGGTTATCTTCGTGTCCCTCGCATACTGCTCCACCTCGTTGTCTTCACAGTAACCGTACCCACCCAAAATCTGCATCGCTCGTGCGCATATCTCATAGGACCGGTCGGTCGAGTACGCCTTGCAGATCGGCGTCAAAATGTCGACCATATCCTGCCACTTCTGCTTCTCCTGCGCATCCTCGCACACCATCTCCAGATCCATGCACTGCATGGTGTAGAGTATCAAAGACCTCATCCCCTCGGTGCACGACTTCATCCACAACAAATGCCTCTTGATATCCGGATGCTCGATGATGGGAACCTGCTCGAAACTCCGGCTCCCGAACTTCCTCCCCTGCCTTCGCTCCTTCGCATACTCCAATGCATCCAGATACGCCCGCGACGCCTGCGCCAGCCCCTGCAGCCCAACCAGAATCCGCTGCTCGTTGAGCATGTGGAACATCACCGATATCCCCATCCCGCGCGGCCCGAGCATCTCGCCCTCGCACTGCCCGTTCTCCCCAAAGGTCAACGAACACGTCGAAGACGCCTTCAATCCCATCTTATGCTCTATCCCCGTGCACACCACATCATTGCGCTCGCCCAGAGACCCGTCTTCGAGAACCTTCACATTCGGCACGATAAAACACGAAAGACCCTTCGTCCCCTCAGGATCCCCCTCAACCCTGCCAAGCAGTATGTGCACGATGTTGTCCGCCAAATCGTGCTCTCCCGCCGTTATAAAGATTTTCTGCCCGGAAATTGAATAGACATTGCCTTCACGCAGGGTTGCCTTGGTTCTGATATTGCCCAGGTCGCTGCCGGCCTGGGGCTCGGTCAGGGTCATCGTGCCCGCATACCGGCATGCATACAGCGGAACCGAGTACTTCTCCTTCTGCTCGGGCGTCCCGTATGCCTTGATCACCCGCCCCGCACTGTGCGTGTTCCCCAGATAAATCTGCAACGCCATGTTCGCCGCATAGAAAAACTCGCAACAGGCAAAGTGCAGCGTGTAGGGCGCATCCTGACCCCCTACCTCCTCGGACTCGGGCAGGGCAAGCCAACCCCCCTCAATGTACTTCGCAAACGGCTTGTGAAAACACCCCGGCACGCGTACAACCCCGTCCTCCCACACACAGCCCGATTTGTTCCCCAGCTTGTTGGTCGGCGCAAACTCGTTGGTCGCAAGCTTCTCAGCCGCATCCAGAATCATCTCGAACGTCTCGCGAGAATGCGCACTGAACCGCTCAAATCCAAAAAAAGCCTCCACATCCAGCTGATCAAACAGAACAAACCGCGTGTCCTCTATTCCAACTACCCTTTTGCTCATCAGAAGCACTCCTCCTTGCTGCTCAATTTGACCGG
>JAHDQN010000087.1 GCA_018433775.1 Deltaproteobacteria bacterium | reverse complement strand
AGGCGAGGGGATTGGTACCATCCATGGTTACCTTGAAATCAAGGGATCTGCCCTTGTTGATGAAAGCGCTGGAGAATCAACCGTATAGTATTGAGGGGAGGGGGTACAATGATGTCCAGGAATAAGCTTGTTGTTTGTTTTCTGGTTTTTATTGTTACCGGCATGGAATGTTGGGGTTATGAGAAAACAGAACACAAGGCGATCAATGAGTGGATATTGGATCATCATGTAGGTGGATTTGATTTCGATCAGTATACGAGGCAGAGCCTGGGCATAGACGGAGGGATGAAGGAAAGGACTCTGCGGTATACTTATCTTTTCGACTGGTTGACGATCACGGGATATAGATCGCCTCTGGCCGCAGGACACCTCATGCATCTTATCCAGGACAGCTCCTGTCCCGAGCATGTGCGGAACAGTTTCGAGCAAGTGTGGAGAATCGCATGAGGATTTTCAAGTGCTGCCAATCGTTAATAGTGATCTTGACATTTATTCCTACTGTCCTTTTGGGCTTCGATTTTCCGGGATACGCGACATACCATGGCAAAGTAATCGATGCAGACACGCTCGAACCCATAGAAGGGGCGGTCGTGTATGCCATATGGATAAAATGCCGTCCGGGCATAGGGAGCAGGTCCTGTGGAACAGGGCCTGTCAAGGAGGTTCTCACCGATGCTGAGGGCGAGTGGAGGATAACAGGCCCGAAAGGGAACGATGATCCTGGTTATATTCGTTCGATAATTGGCTACCTTGTCCCATGGATTGAATCTCCTCGAATTAGATATTATAAGCCCGGATATTTCCCTATATTTTATGAGGCACCGGGCTTATGCGGTTTTTACGCACATGCATATACGGACAAGGCCCGGAACATTGAAGGCATAATTATAAATCGGATAAACAGCAAGGAAGAGTGGGATAAGGTTGCGAAATTACAAAAAGAGGATGGTCTCTCTCCGTTAGTTCCAATCAAGGACCCGGAAAGTAAGCTTCGCGAGCTTGATTTTGATTTCAAGTACTCGGAGGATGTCATACGAGTACGTGACCTTACAGATAATACGACATACGAAGTCATTGGTCTCAAGCGAGCTTTAACGCCTGCGGAGAAGCGTGAGGCGAGGGGATTGGTACCATCCATGGTTACCTTGAAATCAAGGGATCTGCCCTTGTTGATGAAAGCGCTGGAGAATCAACCGTATAGTATTGAGGGGAGGGGGTACAATGATGTCCAGGAATAAGCTTGTTGTTTGTTT
>JAHDQN010000005.1 GCA_018433775.1 Deltaproteobacteria bacterium | reverse complement strand
CAAGGAAGGCAAGTTCACCTGCGGCCTGGGCGTGTTCAATGCCGTGGACTGGACACCACCCGCAGAAGTCCCCGACGACCAGTTCCCCTTCGTCCTCTCCACAGGCAGACGACTCTACCACTACCATACACGCACACAGACCGGGCGCTCCGGTCTCGACTTCCTGCTGCCCGAGGAGACGGCCGACATCTCGTTCGCCGACGCCGAAGCCCTGGGCATCGCGCACGGCGAGACCATACGCGTAAAATCACGGCGCGGGCAGGTCGAGGTAAAGGCCAAAGTCACCGAGCAGGTGCCTCCGGGCATGGTGTGGATGGCCTTCCATTTCCGGGAAGGCTGTGCGAACTGGCTCACCAACCCGGTGTTCGATCCGGCCACGCAGACCGCGGAGTACAAGGCCTGCGCGGTGGCCATCGAAAAGATCTGAGGAAAGAAGAAGGCGCCGGGTTTCCCCCTCCGGCGCCTTTCTTTTGCTCGGGATACCTTAGAGGCAAGCAATTTTGACATAAAGGAGCTACGGGCATCAAGCCCGTCATAGAGAATTCCCCCTAGAAAGGCGATTCCATGCGCGATACAGCACAGAACATAGAACGACTGGAAAAGATCATCGAGGAGACGTCCCGGACTCATCCCCACAGCAGGGACGTCATTCGTGCATTCTCGCCCTTTCTCATTGAGAAGGTATCGCTCATGGACACGCTCGACATCGGGAACGACCGGCCCGTGACCATTGACGAAGCCCGTTTCAAGAGCGGTGTCCCCCTGATCCGGCAGAACGGCTTTTCTCCGGCCGGCGATGCCTGCGAGATGATCGCCCTGACTGTCCTGACCCCGCTCGCAACCGGGTTTCCGAGGATCTCGACCGATCTGGAAAAGCTGAGGGCCTCTATCGCGGAGGGAAAAATCAGATTCACCGATCTCTTTGTCTCTCCGGATACAGAGGCGGACAGGCTCATCGATACCTGGGCCGTGCACGAGGATGTCTCGCCTCATGCACTGGGCCTCGCAGCATCGATGACCGCACGGGTCCTTCTCGAAAAAAGGGCCCGCAACTGGGCTCCGCTTATCAGGGATCTTTCCTGGGACAAGGGCTACTGCCCCATCTGCGGGTCCGCCCCCATGATCGCCAAGATCCGCGACAAGGTGGGCACCAGGCATCTGTACTGCTCGCAATGCGGCCATGATTGGGTCTTCAGCAGGGTGATCTGCCCCTCGTGCGGGTGCAGCAAGCAGAAATCCATGACCTATTTCTTCGTGGACGGCGACAGCAGGGAGTCCGCGTTCGTGTGCGAGAAGTGCATGCACTATCTCATCACCGTGGACAAGGTGAGCGACCTAATCGACTTCGATGCGGACGTCTCGGCCTTGAGCCTCGTGCACCTGGACGTCATCATGCAGGGAAAGGGCTACCTTCCCATGGCCTCGTGCACCTGGAACTCCTGTCTGTAATCCTTTCCGGACACAGCCACACCCGAAGGCGCTTCCAAGACAGCACGATCATATCACACCACGGGAACCTGCCCGGTCTTATTATGTTACTCATAACATAAACGATAGATTTCATTCGACTTTCTTACCTGTTCATTCATCTTTCCTGCCCATTTATTCATTGACATTAATGATGGAAAACATTTATATGTATTTTGTTACATATATACCTTACTACATAACGGGAGGAGGGTTTTCATGGAACTGACGCGAAGGGGCTTTCTGAAGCTGACCGGTGCCGTAGGTGCATCGTCGGCCCTGGGCCTGAACTTCAAGCCGGTGAATGCGTACGCCGCCGATCTGGGCAAGATGAACCGCATCAAGTCGGCGAAGCAGTACACCACGATCTGCGCCTACTGTTCGTGCGGCTGCGGTCTGATCTGCAGCGTTGACAGCCTGACAGGCAAGATCTTCAACATCGAGGGAGATCCGGAAAATCCCATCAACGAGGGCGCGCTCTGCGCCAAGGGTGCCGGCTTCTTCGACCTGACCGAGGCAAACAAACACCGTCTCACGAAGGTCCGCTACAGGGCGCCCTATAGCGACAGGTGGGAAGAGAAGGACTGGGACTGGGCCTTTTCCCGGATCGCCCGCATGGTCAAGGATGCGCGCGACAAGGACTTTGTCACCACCAACGAAAAGGGCCTGCTGGTCAACCGCACCGAGTCCATTGCGCACCTGGGGAGCTCCAACATCGATAACGAAGAATGCTGGCTCATCAGCCAGTCAGTAAGGGCGATGGGCCTGGTGTATATCGATCACCAGGCAAGGGTTTGACACAGCCCCTCCGTAGCGGCTCTGGGAGAGTCGTTTGGCAGGGGTTCGATGACGAACCACTATATCGATCTGAAAAACAGTGATGTTATCCTTATCATGGGCAGCAACGCGGCGGAGCATCATCCCCTCGCGTTCAAATGGATCCTCCGGGCAAAGGAGAACGGGGCGCGCATCATCCACGTGGACCCGCGCTACACCCGCACATCGGCCCGCTGTGACTACCACGTCCCCATCAGGTCGGGCACGGACATCGCCTTCCTGGGGGGCATGATCAATTACATCATCAATGACCAAAAATATTTTCGCGATTACGTGGTCAACTACACCAATGCATCCTTCCTCGTGAGCCCCGACTTCTCCTTCAAGGACGGCCTGTTCTCGGGATATGATGCAGAGAAGCGCAAGTACAACAAGGATACCTGGACATTCCAGATGGATGCAAACGGCGTCCCGCTCAAGGACCCGTCATTGCAGGATCCTCACAGCGTGTTCCAGCACCTGAAGCGGCACTATGCGCGCTACACCCTGGACAAGGTCTCCAGCATCACCGGTGTCTCCAAGGAAAATCTCCTGAAGGTGTACGAGGAATACAGCGCTACCGGAGCTCCGGACAAGGCCGGCACGGAGTGCTACGCGCTCGGATGGACCCATCACACCTCGGGCAGCCAGAACATCCGCACCATGGCCATCATCCAGCTCCTTCTGGGCAACATGGGCATCGCGGGCGGCGGGATCAACGCACTCAGGGGCGAGCCTAACGTACAGGGTTCCACGGACCACTGCATCCTGTACGGCAACCTGCCCGGCTATCTGAAGATGCCCACCGCATCCCTCGACACATTGGGTCGCTACCTGGACAAGTACACACCCAAGAGCAATGACCCGCAGTCGGCCAATTATTATCAGAACTACCCCAGCTTCTTCGTGAGCTGGCTCAAGTCTCTCTACGGAGACGCAGCCACACCGGAGAACGGCTTCGGCTATTCCTGGCTGCCCAAGATGGACGACGGCAAGCACTACTCGCAGCTCCACCTGTTCGAGAAGATGTACGAGGGCAGGATCAAAGGTCTCTTCGCCGTGGGTACGGACCCGGCGGTGAGCTCGCCCAACTCGAACAAGACGAGAAAGGCCCTGGAGAAGCTCGACTGGCTTGTCTGCTCCAACATCTTCGACAACGAGACAGCATCTTTCTGGTTCGGCCCGGGTGTCGACCCCAAGCAGGTCAAAACCGAGGTGTTCCTGCTGCCCGCAGCGGCCACCATGGAGAAGGAAGGCAGCCAGAGCAACAGCGGCAGGTGGGTCCAGTGGAAATACAAGGCCGCCACACCCCCCGGAGACGCCATTTCCTGCGGAGACATCCAGATCCGGATGATGGATGCGGTCAAGGCGCTCTATGCAAAGGAAGGCGGGCCCAATGCAGAATCGATCCTGAACCTCAAGTGGGACTACAAGGACCGTCAGGGCAATATGGACGTGCTCAAAGTGGCCAGGCAGATCAACGGCCACTGGGAAGCCGATGTCGAGGTCGTGGAGAACGGCGCGAAAAAGATCGTGAAGAAGGGCGGCCTGGTGCCGACCTTCGGCATGCTGAAAAGCGACGGCACCACCTCGTGCGGCAACTGGATCATGTCGGGCAGCTTCGGAGCCGACGGCGAGAACAAGATGACCAGGCGAGGCAAGGATGACCCGACGGGTCTGGGCCTGTACCCCAACTGGTCGTTCGCGTGGCCGGTGAACCGGCGCGTCATCTACAATCGGGCGTCCTGCGACATCAACGGCAAGCCCTACAACCCCAATCGCAAGCTCCTGGAATGGACCGGGGAGAAATGGGTGGGCGATGTGCCCGACGGACCGTGGCCGCCCATGGCCGACAAGGAAAAAGGCAAGTACCCCTTCATCATGAAGGCCGACGGCGTCGGTTCCATCTTCGGACCCGGCATGGTGGACGGGCCGTTCCCCGAGCACTACGAGCCGCTGGAAGGACCGCTTGACCACAACCCGCTCTCGGGTCAGCTGATCAACCCGGCCATCGAGATCTTCTCGGGTGAGAGTGATCAGGTGCACAATGCCAGCGAGAAGTTCCCTTACGTCTGCACCACCTACTCCTGCACCGAGCACTGGTGCTCCGGCGCGCTTACCCGCTGGCAGGCATGGCTTCTGGAGATGCAGCCCGAGGCCTATGTGGAGATCGGCGAAGCGCTCGCACAGGAGCTGGGCATTTTTAACGGCTCAAAGGTCAGGGTGTCGTCGGCCCGCGGCAAGACCACGTGCGTTGCCATGGTGACCAAGCGCTTCACCCCGTTTACGGTCGAAGGCAGGACCGTCCACCAGGTGGGCATGCCGTTCAACTACGGATGGCTCTATCCCGAGGACGGCGGAGACAGCGCGAACATCCTCACCACCACTGTGGGGGACGCCAACACCTTCTGTCCCGAATACAAGGCCTTCATGGTCAACATAACCAGGCTGTAGGAGGCAGGTCATGGAAAAAACAGAATACGTAAAGCTGATCGATACGACCAAGTGCACCGCCTGCCGCGGCTGTCAGGTGGCCTGCAAGCAGTGGAACGAGATGCCGGCCCTGAGGACCCGGAACCTGGGGAGCTATCAGAACCCGCCGGACCTCCAGTGGAACACCTGGACCCTGATCCGCTTCCAGGAATATGCAAACAAGAACGGCGATTTCAAATGGCTCTTCCGCAAAGACGGCTGCATGCACTGTACGGAAGCCGCGTGCATCAAGGTCTGCCCGAGCGGGGCACTGTACCATACAGAGTTCGGCACCGTGGGCATCAACCAGAAGCTCTGCATCGGCTGCAAGGCCTGCGTGTCCGCCTGCCCCTTCGATGTCCCCCGGTTCAACCAGGAGACCGAGAAGGTCTACAAGTGCGATCTGTGCTACGACAGGCTCAAAGACGGGCAGCAGCCGGCCTGTGTCCTCTCCTGCCCCACCGGAGCGCTCACCATCGGAACAAAGGAGGCCATGATCGAGACGGCCTACCAACGGCTCGACCAGCTTGACGGCAAGGGGGTCGTGTATGGCGACAAGTTCGTGGGCGGCACGCACGTGATGTACATCCTGTCCGAGGACCCGGCCGTGTACGACAAACTGCCGGTCAAACCGCGCGTTCCGGCATCCGTCATCCTGTGGAAGAACCTCTTCAAGCCCTTCACCCTCATCGGAATGGGTGCCGTGGCCGGCATGGCGGCGCTGCACTACCTGATCAAGGGCCCTCACGAGGTCCACGAGAACAAGCAAGGAGGTGAGTGAGATGTCGGACACACTCCAGAACACGGTCCGGGTAACCGACCCCATCGAGCGTATCGCACACTGGCTGCTCGCCGGGAGCTGCCTGTTCTGCCTGTTTACGGGCCTGGGGCTCATGTTCCGCACCTGGGGCTTCATCCCGGCCCTGCTTGGGGGCCTGTACGCCGCCAAGTGGATGCACATCTTCTCGGGCGTGGTCTTCGCGTTTGCCCTGGCTTATGCCTTTGTCATGTGGAAAAAAGACTGCGCCTTCGAAACGGATGACGCCAAGTGGATCGCGCAGGGCGGCGGATATCTCTGGAAAACGGACAACCTGCCGCCGGTCTATAAGTACAACGCCGGCCAGAAGCTCTTTTTCTGGTTCGTGGTGGTGTTCGGCGTGCTCATCGTGCTGTCGGGGCTGGTTATGTGGAACCCTCTCGCCTTCCCCGTTGCCGTGGCGAGGTGGTCATACGCTATCCATGCACTGAGCGCGCTCGTGATCGGGTCGTTCTTCGTGGTGCACCTCTACCTGGGTACCATCGGCAACCCAGGCACTTTCCAGGCCATGACCACGGGCCGGTGCTCGAGGGCCTGGTGCGAAACCCACTGCCCGCGGTGGCTTGCAGACCGCGACAAGGGCTCTCCAACTACGTAAACAATAACAGGAATACCTTCACCCCCATTCGGGAGAAACCCTTGGGCAGGGGTTTCTCCCGAAATCTCACCCAGCCTCGATTGGGCCGATCCTCAGTGAACCGTCTCCATCCTGTACGCCGACCTGTCGGGCTACCATCGATGGCATGAGCCTGTAGAGGCCAAGACATTCGCTTGAACGGGAATGTGACCCCACCTTTAAAAGTCTTTCTCCAAGCGAACCTTTAGAAGGAGGATTCAAACAGGCATCCGGAGCTCTCGATACCACTCAGGCCCTGCCGCGATCTTCGCTCATCCGCCGGTAGGTATCGAAGAGATCCTCGGGCGGCTCGTAGAGCTTGTCCGGCGGTTTCTTCACGAGCAGGCGGATCTGCTCACGGCACGTGCTCACGCACAGACCGCACCCGATGCACCGCTGTTCCCTCAGCACGGCCCTGCCCTCTTCCATCACGACGGCGCCCACGGGGCACCTCGTGACGCAGACACCGCACCCGGTACAGAGCTCGGGTTCGCTCATGCACACATAGTTGCTCTGGACCTCCCGGGCCGGAGCGGGAAAGAGCTTGAGCGAGATGAGCATGCCGCAGCAGCAGCTGCAACACGCGCACATGGCGTCTACCTGCCGGGAATTCAGGGCCTGGATCACGAGACCGGACTTGTCGTTGGCCTTGAGGATGCTCACGGCCTCGTCCGTGCTGACGGGCCGGGCCATGCGGTTGTCGAGATAGTACTCGGCAAAGGCATCGAACTGAAGGCAGGTCTCCAGGGGATGGCCGCACCCCTTCCCGTACATCCGCACTGCCTTGCGGCACAGGCAATCTGCCACGGCGATGGTCTGCTTCTTTTCCACGATGGCAAGCGCGTCGTCGTAGGGGGCAACGGGCCAAGAAGAGACCAAACCCTTGTCGATGGGCACGGTGCGCAGGTGAGGGGTCCTGGTGGAGTGGAACGACTGGCCGAGGCCCGTGAGGTAATACTCTGAAATGCTTTTGAGCACCGAGGGGCTCAGGCCGTTGACCTGGAACTCGTAGATTCCCACGATAAAGGGGACGGCCAGATACCGGGGCCCGTCCGGGTGCCTGAACCTGAACAGCAGTCCCTTGAGCGCCATGTGCTCCAGGCGGATCGCAGTCTCACCGGCATCCGCCCCCGTGTGCTCAGCAACCTGCTGCGGGGTCTGGGGGGCATCGCCCATCTTCAGGAACAGGGCCGCGTCATCCGGGGTAAAAAGCTTTTTCAGAAGATGGACCTCGACCCCGCTCCGGGTTGCGGGGTATCCCGTGGCCATTGTATCCAGGCGCTCTCTCAACTGCTCAAAGACGTCATCCATGGGTTCTCTCCTCATGTCCGTCATCCCTGCCCTGCCGCGCGTCTTGCGGAGGAATATCTATTTTGCTGCAGAGCAGGATAACAAGGTCTCGATTCTATCCCATTTCCGCTTCTTTCACCACAAGACTTTAAAATGCAACCGATTTGCATGACGTCTGCCCGCCTCCCCCCGGTCCTGTTTCCTCAGGCTCCGGGGTTCACTTCAAGACGCGCAGCTGTTGAGAACTGCGGCCGGGCTGATAACACAAGCCTTAGAAGCAGACGCTTGAGGCTGGACGGCACCTCAATCCCTTTCGCGGCAGCGGGAAAATGTCACTGGTCAGGCTATGGACAAATTGCAGTACCTGTACGATTCTGTATTCAGGATTCTCTCGATCCTCCTCGTGCTCGGAAACCCGGCGATACTGCCGGCAGAGGCCCGGTGCGGGCGGATACCGGCCGGAGAGCCGGGCAGTACGATCTCCCTGACGTTTGAAAACGACATCTTTGCCGGAACAGATTACGGATACACGGGCGGAGCACAGGTGAGCTGGATCTCACCGGAGCTGCACCGGGAGAGCCCCCGGGGGAGACGCTCTGCGCTCGTCCGCCTTCCGCTCATGAACGAGCCGGGGTACCGGAGAACCGTTTCCATATCCCTGGGCCAGATGATCCATACCCCCCGGAATATCGAGTACCCGGGCGTCATAGACGACGACAGGCCCTATTCCGGCATCACCTATGTCTCGGTGGGAGTCCACCGGATGAATGCACGCGTCCGGGACACGATCGTGTTCGCCACGGGTATCCTCGGCCCGCACTCGTACGCCGAGTATCTGCAGGACAGGGCGCACGATACGTTCAAATCCGTGAAACCGAACGGATGGGAAAACCAGCTCGGCGATGAGTTCCTCCTCAATGTGTACGTAGAACGCAAATGGAGGATGGCCCGCTGCCGTGTCCGGGAACATCTCGAAATGGATGTCATCTCCTTCCTCGGCATAAGCCTCGGCAATGCCTTGTCCGCAGGCAACACCGGATTCCAGGCACGGCTCGGGCCTGAGCTGCCCCACGATTTCGGCTCCTACCCGATCCACCCGGGATTCCGGAACAGCGCCCCCATGAGCGGGAAAGATCCCAGGTTTTTCCGGAAGCTGCCCGATCTTTCTCTGCATGTCTTTGCCGGAGTGAGCGGTTATGCCGTGGCCCGGGACATCACCCTGGACGGCAATTCCTTTCAGGACAGCCACCGTGTCGAAAAAGAGCCCTTTGTTCTGGAAACGACCGCTGGGCTGGGCATTCTTTTTTCCCGGTTCAAGATCACCTATGCCCACGCATACAGAACCCCGTCATTTAAAGAGCAGCATCGGGGCCAGGCATTCGGTTCCGTTACCATTACCTACTCCTTCTGATCCGCTTGTCCTTACGGCAAGAAACGGCTCGCCCCTGCTGTGGGCACGGGCACCGGGCTCCCAACCGTCTCCCGGCGTGCCGTCTTCATGAGCAGCAGGCTCGTTTGCGGGATACAGTCATCTTCCCGGAACCATATTGATTTTCTCCCCGCGCCCCCTACTCTAAATCCTAAGATATGTTGGCGTATCTTTTGTTCTCACATGAATGCGGGCTTTCATAATCCCCTTGCACACAGGATAGAGAAATCATGAAACTGAAAGAGCTGTTCTTTGTTCTGGCAGTCGTCACCACAGCCGGCTGCACTACCGCAGATGAAGAGGCCTGGTCTCCCTGGTGCGATTTCAGGGGATACTGCCGCCTGAAACTCGCTGTGCTGGTAGAATCGAAACCCAGCGGGGCAGAGGTCTATCTGGGCCATGAATTCCGGGGGAACACACCCTGCACGGTGGTCCTGGAGGCCGCACCGGTCATTATCGGGCAGAAGCAGATCATCTCCTCGCCGGTGGACGGAAGCAACCGGTACTATGTCCGGGATTCCCGTTACCAGGGTGAAACGCCCTACACCCTCTGGGTGACGAAAGACGGGTACGAGCCCCTGAGCCATACCCTCGTCATGGAGCGGATCTTTCCCACCGAGGCCCTCCTGCATGATAAGCTGTATGAAAAATCCGTGACCGTGATCTTCGAGCTGGACAAAAGCAACCTTCCGCCGCCGACATCGGCAGAGGCGGACTAGCGGGCCGGCCGCCACCGGTACGGGTCGGCGCGCCCAAGGCGTAAACGCAGCCAATCTCCGTTGTCTCACATTCTTACTTCCACTGGATATAACATTATGTTATATTTATACAATGATATCGTGATATACTCCGGCAGCAGGACCGTCCGGTATGGGGGGTGCCCGCGGTATGGCGGCAAAGGGGGTGGTGAGATGCAAAGCTTTCCGGATTCTCTTGTGGACTTGAAGTCACAGGGGCACACCCTGATCGGGTGCTTCCCCCTCTACCCTCCCCTGGAGCTGCTTCATTCCTTCGGGCTGACCCCGGTGGTTCTCTGGGGCCTGCGGCAGGACATCACACACCTGACCCGGAGCGATCGGCATCTCCAGCCCTATGCCTGCGGGGTGGCCCGATCCTTGAGCGAGTTCGTTCTCTCCCGCGGCGGGGAATTGCTGGATGCAATCTTCATGTACAACGCATGCGACACCCTGAGGAACCTGCCCGAGATCCTTGGGAGCTCGCTCGACCGCCACGGATCTCCGATTCCCCTCTTCAGACTCCATATCCCCGCTGTCCCGCTCAGCCGGGCGTTTGCTTCGGACTATCTGAATGAAGGGATCAGAGAGCTCATCGGGGAGCTGGAGAAATTCACCGGGAGATCCTTCTCTGCTCAGACCTTTCTGAACAGCACCGGGCTGTATAACCGTCAGCGAAGGCTGAGCCGCGATCTCGAGCGTCTCGCCGCAGCCGGCCGGCTCCGTTTTTCGGACTGCTCGGATTTCCTTCTGTCCGCAGGCAGGATGTCCTTGGATGACCACATCTCGATTCTGGAGCGTACCATCCGGGAGTTCAACGGCCGGGCTCCGGGGCATCAGGGGGTCAGAATCATGCTCAGCGGAATTCTCCCGCCCCCGGTTGCACTGCTGGATGCGATCGAGCGCGCCGGACTGACGGTTGTTGCGAACGATATCGCAGCCCTGAGGCGTTCGTACGACTACCTCCCCGCGGCATCGGCAGACCCGGGGGCATACTACCAAGACCTCTACCGCAACCACTATCCCTGCACCACGATCCTGCCCTCGGCGGACTCGAGGCTTGAAACCATCATGCAGACGGTAAGGGAGAGCGGTGTACAGGGGTTCATCTTCGTGGGCGAGAAGTTCTGCGAATACGAGTACTTCGAGATCCCGGCCGTCAAGCGGATGATCGAGGCAGAGGGCGTTCGCACGCTGGAGCTGGAAATCGGCATGGACGACGCCCTGAATCTCGACGCGTACCAAACGCGGATCGAGGCGTTTGCCGAGATGCTCCTTCATGAGACACGGGGTTCAAGGAGAGACAATGATGCCGTCTGAAAAAAAACGAGGCGAGTTCAAAAAAAATACATCCGGCAAGCGCCTGAGCACCATGATCATGAACGACTACCTCGACCTCCACCGCAGGGCATACGAGGGTGCCTTCGTGGTGTGGATCGCGATCATCGTCCCGGCCGAGCTGTTTGGCGGCTTCGAAAAGGTGGTCTATGCCGTGCCCGAAAGCCACGCGGCCCTGTGCGCGGGCAAGGGGACAGGCCCTGTCCTGTGCGAGAAGGCCGAGGGATTCGGATACTCCACCGACCTGTGCTCGTACGCCCGGATCGATATCGGCACCGCCTTTGACGGCGGCAGGGATTCCCCCACCTTCGGCCTGCCCCGGCCGGACCTGCTCATCAGCAACACCAACAACTGCTCGCTCCTGGTGAAGTGGTTCGACGTCTATCACCGCGCCTGGGGGGTGCCGCACCTGGTGCTGGACATCCCGTTCTGCTACGAGAACCAGAAAGAACGTGATTTCCGTTATATCATGGACCAGTTCGGCACGCTCATCAGCACCATCGAGGAGATGAGCGGCCAGAGGTTCGATCTGGACAAGGCCCGGGAGTCGGTACGGCTCTCGAGCGAGGCGATGAAGGAGTGGAAGCGCTTCCTGGGCTTTGCCGCGCACCGGCCTTCGGGCATCACGGCCTTTGATTCATTCGTGCAGATGGCCCCGATCCTCACCTCGCGCGGAACCCGGCGGCTCGTGGACCACTACCGCCTCCTGGCCGACGAGACCGCGGAGCAGGTGAAAAACGGCATCTTCCCGGTCCCCGGCGAAAAGTACCGGCTCCTGTGGGACAATATCGCCCCCTGGCACCAGCTCAGAAAGATGTCCGGCAGGCTGGCGGGCCTGGGTGCAAACATCACCTCGGCCAGCTATACCTACTGCATCGGTGCCCTCGAAGGAGAGTACGACCCGTATGAGTTCGACGGCAACGATCCCCTTGCCTGGCTCGCGCGGCTGCAGAACTTCTCGGTGTGCCCGCACGGACTGAACTTGAGGGGAATGGCCATGAAGGATGTCATCGGGAGGAACGCGATCGATGGCGTGGTCTTTGCCAGCAACCGGAGCTGCAAGGTCTACTCCCTCATGCAGATGGACCAGATGAGATATATCAGGGAAGAGCTCGGACTCCCGTGCGTCATGATCGACGTTGACCACGCGGACGTGCGCAAATACAGCGAAGAGACCGCCTTTACCCGGCTTGAGGCGCTGCTGGAGATGATCGACGCCTGATCCCGGCAGCGCCTTGAAAGACGGCTGCAACCCTGCCTGCCTGTCATGGAGACGCGGCCGGGCGTGCAGGATCGGGATGAATCGTTCCCGCGAGCCGGCAAACGAATCCTCCTTCTACAAATCCTGAACGTCGAATGGCAAAGAGGGTCTGCCGGGCACCGTCTCTTCCGAAGCCGCCATACCGGCGACTATTCCGGAATCGCATCATGGAGCCCGCTGTATTCCTTCTTCGCATTTGACTTCTGATTTCCCATTGCCTATCTAGTGAAAAAAAGAAGGGGAATCCTCTTGAGAAGGATGCTCCGTCTGCAGAAAAAAAGAGACATCGACCAGTGAACAGAACCGTTTACCTCGACAATGCAGCGACCTCATGGCCCAAGCCTTCCTCCACGATCGAGGCAATGGTGGAGTTCAACCGCTCCATCGGCGCCAATCCGGGGAGGTCCGGTCACGCGCGCTCCGTTGATGCGGGCAGAACCCTCATCGATGCGCGGGAGGCCGTTGCCGGGCTCTTCGGGGCATCGAACATGCTCGGGGTGATTTTCACCAAAAACGTCACCGAGGCGCTCAACATCGTGATCTCGGGCCTGCTCAATGACGGCGGCCACGCCGTCACCACCTCCATGGAACACAACTCGGTCATGCGGCCGCTGAACGCGGCGCGGGCCCGCGGGGCCGACTTCAGCGTGGCGCCCTGCTCAAGAAGGGGCGAGCTCGATCCCCGGGATATCGCATCCATCATCATGCCGGACACCAGGCTCATCGTGATGACTCATGCATCCAATGTGACCGGCACCATCATGCCCGTTGCCGAGGTGGCATCCATTGCGCGCGAGCGGGGCATCCCCCTGTGCGTGGACGCGGCCCAGACCGCGGGCGTGATCCCCATTGACGTGGGGGCTATGGATATCGGGTTCCTGGCGTTCACCGGGCACAAAAGCCTGTTCGGTCCCCAGGGAACCGGCGGGCTCGTTCTCGGTAAAGGGTATGAGCGGATGATCGAGCCGCTGATGTACGGGGGCACGGGAAGCAGATCGGAGTTCGAGGTACAGCCTGATTTCCTGCCGGACAAGTTCGAATCCGGAACCCCCAACACGATCGGGATCGCCGGGCTCGGCGCGGGAATCGCCTTTATCGGGCAAACGGGCATGGATGCGATCCGCACTCACGAGAAGAAGCTCACCGCGCGCCTGCTGGACGGGCTCGGATCGATCGAGGGGGTGAGGATATACGGCCCCTGCGATCCCGAGCGGCAGACCGCAGTGGTTTCATTGACCCTCCAGGGCATGAGCTCTTCAGAGCTCGCCCTCGCCCTGGACGAAGACTACGGCATCATGGCCAGGTCCGGCCTGCACTGCGCGCCCTCGGCCCACCGGACCATCGGCACCTTCCCCGAGGGAACCCTCCGTCTGAGCCCCGGTTATTTCACGACCCGGGAAGACATCGAACATACCGTGGAGGCGATCGCGGCCCTGGCCGTGCGGAAGAAATCAGGAGCCAAGACATGAGAAAAGAAGTGGACGCGCGTGGCAGGGCATGCCCGGAGCCGGTGGTGCTCACCAAGAAGGCCCTTGAAGAGGCAGATGAGATCACGGTCATCGTGGACAACTCCACGGCCGAAGAAAACGTGCGGCGCTTCGCCATGAGCAGAAAATGCACGGTTCAGGTGGAGCGCCGGGACGGCGAGAGCCGCCTGCTCATCAGAAAGCCCCTTCATGGCGGGGACTCTCCCGGGGCCCAGGCCCAGGATCCGGCCGATATCACGGGCCGTTCTCAAGACAAAGCCCCGCACCAGGCAGCATCCGGCCCCCTGGTCCTGGTGATTGCCTCCGACCGGATGGGAGTGGGCGACAACGAGCTGGGAATGGTGCTCATGCGGAGCTTTCTCCACACCCTGGGCGAAACCGAGCGAAAACCGGACACCATGATCTTTTTCAACACGGGCGTGAGGCTGGCCGTCCAGGGATCAGAGGTGCTGGACGATCTCCGCGCGCTCTGCAACAAAGGGGTGCGGATGCTTGTGTGCGGGACCTGCCTGGGTTTCTTCGAGATGAGTGACAGGCTCGCCGTGGGGCAAGTCTCAAACATGTACGACATAACCGAGACCATGCTTGGTGCAGGGAGGGTCATCCGGCTATGAGTGCAGCAGAATACTGCGTCATCCTCTTCGACTCGGTGAGCTCGACCCTGCTGGCCGAAAAATTCCTGAAAAAGGCTGCGATCCTGCACAAGGTGATCCCCGTGCCCCGGCACATCAGCTCAGACTGCGGGGTGTGCATCCGGTTTTCCCCGGACCTGCGCGACCGGGTCGAACAGGCGCTCACCGGCAGTGTGGAGTTCCGGGAGATCTGCACGCTGTAGCAAAGCGGCCGTTTCAGCCCGGATGCCTTCGATTCTCCTTCTGGATGGTCCCTATCTCATCTGGGAAACCGGTAGGGGATCATCATGGGAACCCGTGCCTGATACTGCCGGTACTCTTCACCGAACTCGTGTACCAGATCCCTCTCTTCCAGAACTGTCCCGACAACGACCCACCCCGACCAGAGGATGTTGAACAGCAGCCTGTCGAAAGTGACTACCGGATATGCCCATATCATGAGCACACTGAAGAAATAGAGAGGATGGCGCATCCATCGGTACGCACCGTGTGCCACGAGTGATATTGGCCTGGGTGTTTTGCCGCGGGCCAGGACGATCAAATGCCTGGTGCCGAAAGGGTCGAACTGCCTGAAAGAACCGGCACCCCAGAGATACCCGGCAAGGGCCAAGAAAAACAGGGCGCGCATCGTCCATGACCAGGCGTCGCTCGTCTCCCAGATGACGTGAGACACGCGCTGCCAGAGACCGAGCACCAGGAGCAGGGATATGCCCGAGACAATGGAATAAAGGGCGGGATAATACTCCCGCGAGATATAGTTCTCTACCCGGACTCTGAATTCCCTGCGTATCATGGAACTGTGCTGCACGAAGAAGAACACGGAAAGACAGGCGTCGGCGGCGAGCGATCCGGCGCAGGAAAAACCTGCGTCCACGAGGCTCAGCGGGCCAAGGAAGAGAAAGACCCCGAAAAGAAACAGGGGCACACCTCCTATGAACAATGATGCGAACGCCAGACAGGAGAGCCGGTACCGGCGCCCGGGGTCGTTTTGCCGCTCCGCTACCATCTTAGCCCCCTACCGGGGGTTGTGACGGAATGCCTGCGGCGGGAGTACCGGGCCGACTGCCTGAGCGTTCATGAATTCTCCGGAGACAGCCCCGCCAAACTGCGGTACAAGTATGCTATCCCTCACACTACGCCTCCATGACAAGCATGGCCGGATGACTGCCGGCACCGCCACTTCATATGAACAACAACCTTCCTCACACCGGATCGAGGTGAACGGTGATCTCGCCCACGTCCTGCACTGCATCCCGGAGGCACTTTCTGGCATGGTTGATGATGAGGTGGCCTTCGGCGATGGTCAGCGTCTTTTTTACCTCCAGGTGCACCAGCACCTCGTAGATACCACCAGTGGACCTGACCTTGAGGTCGTGGACGCCCTCCACTCCCTCCACCTCCTCCATGCACGCCCGGATTTTTTTGACCACCTCGGGGTCCGGGGCGGTATCGGCGAACTCCCGCACGGCGCCCCAGAGCACGTCGATCCCAACTTTTACGATGAAAAAGGAGACGAGCAGGGCCGCATAGGCATCGAGGACATGCCATCCGGGCCTGAGCTGTGCACCCGTGACACCGATGAGCACGGCTACGGACGAGAGGGCGTCGGAGCGGTGGTGCCAGGCATTGGCGATCACTGCCTGGCTGCGTATGCGCCTGCCCACCCTGACGGTGTACTGGTAGAGGATTTCCTTGACCAGGATGGAAATGGCTGCGGCGGCAACCGCGATCCAGGTGGGCTGCCGGTCCGCGTGGTGGTAGATGTCCCGGGCCGCGCCGACCCCGATGAATACCGCCACTGCGACCAGGGCGAGCCCCACCACGGCAGACGCTACGGTCTCGATCCTTCCGTGGCCGAAGTGGTGTGATTCATCAGGAGGTTTTCTCCCGAACCGAAGGCCCAGGATCACGACGAAATCCGTGAAGAAATCCGAAATCGAGTGGACCGCGTCCGCGATGAGGGCCTGGCTGTGGCCGAACACCCCAGCCGCGAACTTCACCACGACCAGCAGGATGTTTGCCGCCACCCCCAGCCAGGTGATCCTCTCTCCCTGTGCTACCGGTATCCCGCGATCGCCCATGTACCGCTTCCCACCTGTCCGCCGGAAGCTCTTCAGATCCGTTGAATTCTGCATCCGTGCCTGCAACTCCCGGTGGACCGCCATAAAAAAATTACCGTCGCGTCCGGCCGCCCGCTCTCCATCGCAGACGCATCCCTCGGGCATGAGAACGTGAATTATGAAAACCCTTCATACCACAACGGAACATCGAGTGCCATACCGTGTTGCAGATATGCCGCAGCCATGACAGCTATCGTCCCCGCGAGATCCGCTCCCAGCTGCGGGTTCGCCGCAGCGATGAAGCTGAAGGCAGTGATCGCCTTGTCGGAAGAAAGGGGTGTATCGCCGCCGCCGCCATCACCGACGCTTCCTCCGCTGCTGCTGCCGCCGCCACAGCTGACGAGAAGTGCAAAGAGGAAAAGAAAAAGAGGCAGCCTGAAAATACCTGGCTGTAATACACAGTTCTTCTCAGCGCCGCCTATGCGCTGATGATCTGCTGGAGATATCCGAATCAACGGGCACTCCCCGGATAGTTCCAGATTGCATGCTGTTTTTCCTGAAAGGAGCAGAAGCCGGGGAGGACTGACCCGGCTCGGGGCTCCGACTGCTCAGGTCATTATGGCTGGGGTCAGGTCATCATGGGGTCAGGTCTCAACATATGACACTTCCTGTGTCAGGCCATCATGGGGTCAGGTCTCAACATATGACACTTCCTGTGTCATATGTTGAGACCTGACCCCGATCCTGACCTGACCCCGATCCTGACCGGAGTATCCAGCGGGTGCCCAACAGGCACCCGCTACCGCCACAACCACAAGAGTCCTAGATCTCGCGGCCTGCCTTGTGCCCCTCGTGGATCGCCTCCAGAAGCCTTCTCGGGCTGCCGGCGTCGCCGACCGTCCGGCAGGGAATGCCCAGCTTCTCGAGAACCGTCTCCAGGCCGTTCTCGGACCGCGCACCCATGGCGGTTACCACCATGGCGGCCGGTTCGCGCCACTCCTGGTCCTTCTGCACGAAGGAGACCGCCTCCGGGCCGATATTCGTGACCTCGGCCCCGTATACCAGCCTGCCGCCGCCGTCTCTGATCCGCTTATGGAGCCAGTATCCATGGGCGGTGAACTTGCCCACCGGCGGAACGGACTGCATCTCCAGGACCACCACCCGGATGCCCTTTTCGATGAGGAAATCCGCGGCTTCCATGCCCACGTAGCCGGCACCCAGGATCACGGCCGGGTCTTTGAGTCCGACCCTGCCCATGAGCACATCCCGGGCATCGCAGACGTGCGCTGAATCAATGCCGGGTATGCCCGCCACGGCAGGCAATGCCCCGCTTGCGAGGATCACGGCGTCCGGCCTGTCGGCGGAAAGCATGGAACCGGTCATCTCCTCACGCAAGCGGATGGAAACCTTTTGCTTTTCCAGCTGGTTTACGGCCCAGTTCACCCAGTCCATGAAGGCCTCCTTGTGCGGAGGCCTGCTTGCCGGCCTGACCTGGCCTCCGGGCGCGCCATCCCTTTCAAAGACCTCCACGGCACAACCCTTGCCGGATGCGGCCAGGGCCGCGGACAGACCTGCGGGCCCTGCACCGATGATCCACACGCGCCTGCCGTTTCCCGGGGCACCCGCGGTATGGCCCTGCCCGGCCTGGAGAGCTCCCAGGCCGTACACCGCACCGCCTGCTCCCTGCCCTTCCTTGAACTCCCTGCCGCACGAGGGGTTGAAGGTGCAGGTCGCAGACTTCATCTCGAAGCTCAGGCGCTCGATGCAGCCCTGGTTGCACGCGGTGCACCAGCGGATGTCCTTTTCGTTTCCCTGCTGGAGCTTGTTCATGAAGTCAGGATCGCACAGGTGCTGCCTGCCGAAGGCGATGAGATCCGCATCTCCCCCGGCAATGGCCTGCTCCGCCAGCTCCGGCCTGACGCGGCCCACCCCGATGACCGGGACCCCGGTCGCCTCTTTTATCGCCCGGGCCCGGAAGAGGTTGAACCCCGGGTCAGTGTCCATGGATGCAATGGTCAAGTTCCCGGGCGTGGAATAGACGCCCAGAGAGACATGGATCATGTCCACACCGGCGGCGACCAGGCGGGGGGAAAAACGTTTCATGAATTCCAGATCATAGCCGCCCCGGATCAGCTCGTCGGCGGATATGCGGATGATCACCGGATAATCCTTGCCGACCGCGCCGCGGACCGCCTCGACGACATGGAGCACGAAGCGCGACCGGTTCTCCTCGGACCCGCCGTACGCATCGCTGCGCTGGTTCGAGAAGGGCGAGAGGAACTGGGTGAGCAGATAGCCGTGGGCTCCGTGGATCTCCACGGCATCGAAGCCCGCCTTCTTTGCCCTGCCTGCCGCCTTTCCAAAGGCCTCCACCACCTCGGTTATGCGCGGGATGCTCATCTCCTCGCAGGGCTGGCCGAGGATCACACTGGGGATGGCCGACGGGGCCTCGGGCGTTCCTCCCGCCGCGACCGGAAAGGTCTCCCTGCCCGCGTGGTGGAGCTGGAGCACTGCCTTTGCTCCGTAAGGGTGCAGGGCATCAGGGATGCGCGCCAGGGAGGGAACGAGATGATCGCCCCACGCGCCGAGCTCGTTGGGAAAACCCTTGCCTCGGGTGTCCACGGCGCAAACCTCGGTGATGATCATGGCAGTGCCGCCTGCGGCCCGCCTGGCGAGATACGCCAGGAGCCGGTCGGTGACCGTGCCGTCGGAGCTCGCGTAACCGGTGCCCATGGCCGGCATGACCGACCGGTTCTTCAGCTCCATGCCCTTGATACGAAAGGTTGAAAAGAGATGGTCCAGCTTCATAGTGCCTCCATCGATACTTATCCCGTGCTCACGGTTTCTCTGTCCGCATTGTCATCGAGCGCTCCTTGCCTTTGCCGGTGTTTCATTGTATCCGGCCCGCTCCCGCCTTTAAAAAATCACGGCCGAGAAAAGCCCGGATTCACATCATAAAAGATATCATTTCTCCCCGGCACCGGCCCGCTTCGGCCGGTAGCCGAGCATATTGAGCACGGCCCGCTTCATCTCCTGCCGGAACCTCTCCGATGAATCCTTGTCCACGTAGAAGTGCTTGAAATGCCGGTATCCCTCGATCAGGGAGACGAGGACCTCCGCCGAGACGTCCGGGTCGCCCGCAGCGATGATCCCGGCATCCATAAACCTCTGCAGCTCTTTTGCAAGAAATTTCCCGAATTGTGCATACAGGTGACGGAACTGCCGGTTGACCTTCTCGTGCCGGAAGCTCACCGAGAGCATGGAGAAGTCAGCGGAAACATCGGTCAGCCGGTACCACTCGTCGCTCCAGAGCACGTCGAGAAGCTGGTGGATCCGCTCGTGGGGCTCGTCATGGTGCACGCTGATGTTCTTCAGCAGGTTGCCGTATTCATTGATGATATAATTCACCAGCTCGGTCATCATGTTCTCTTTGGTGGAAAAGTAATGCATGATGAGGCTCGGGTGAATATTCATGCGCCTGGCGACCTTGCCTATGGACGCGCCCTCGATGCCTTCTTCGACAATGGTCTGGTAGAAGCTCCGGAGAATCTCCGGCTTCCTGAGCTCGGCATTTTTCCTTATTTTCAAAGGCTTGTTCATGCGCCCTCTTAATTAACTGAATATTCAATTCATGGCGCTTTCCATGGCCTCATGTCAAGCCGAAAATCGAATGAAACGAGGCGGTCCGTGTGATCTGTAAGCGGACGGGCGGATTCTTCAGAATGCCGACGAAGGGGAACTGCGGATCGGCGGGCATCCATATCTCCCCGCCGGGCCGACTATTTGGCGGCTCTTCGCTGGTAGAGCACGGAGAGCGGGTTTCTCGACACCTTGATCCGAAACGGCAGAACGTTCTCGCTCACGAACCTCACGTCCTCGATGGTGTAGAATGCGTTTGGATTGAACTGCTTGATGATCTGCACGATCCTGGGGATATCGTGACGCTCCACCACGGAGAACACCAGCTTTACCGGCCCGGTCGCCCCGGTGGCGTTCACGCAGGTGAGTCCATAGCCCGAAGACCTCAGGTATTCCACCAGCTCACCAGCCTCCTTGCGGGTGATGACCCGGATGAGCACTCTGCCGAACGACAGGAGATTCTCGAGGTACATGCCCACGAAGGTTCCGCTGGCAAATCCGGCCGCATACGCAACGATGCAGGCCGCGTTGTTCCCGTCGCTGAGCATGATCTGGCGTATGACCAGCAGCCAGATGAGCACCTCGAAAAAGCCGACGAACGGGGCAAGATATTTGAGATCCCTCGAAACAAAGATGATCCGGATCGTGCCCAGGCTCACGTCCATGATCCTCGCCAGGAAGATCAGGAGCGGGAGGATGCACCACGCATACATATCCGTATTCCACAGAGCTGTTAATTCCATACGCGTCCTTCTTAAAAGGGGGGCTATATCACATGCAGGAGGAATCTCAAGCGGATTTATTCGTCCTGCCCTGTCCAGCCCTTCAGGAGACACGGCAAGCCGGGTAAAAGGCGCTACGTTACCGGAGTGCCGGGAGCCGATAAACTCTTGGATGCACGGGGATGAGAAGCGATCCCGGGTGCATGGGAGGGGGCAGCGAATATCCCCCTATCTCCCGGCCTGGGCCTCGGCCGGGATCAGTTTCAGATCCACCAGGTCCGTGCGCCTGAGGATGCTCAGACTGACCGGCTCGCCGATCGGCCAGTCTGAGAGAAAGCGGTGAAGGTCGTCGATGCTCCCCACCCTCACCCCGTTGACCGAGACAATGAGATCACCGATGTGCATACCCGCCTTCCTGGCAGGCCCGCCGGTCTCCACGGAAATGATCTCCACTGCGTCCTCACCCTCAAGACCATGATACCGGGCGATCTTGCGTCCTATGGGCCTCGTCCTTCCGGCCACTCCCAGATATGCCCTGCGCACCCTCCCGTGGGTGAGAATCTGAGAGAACACCCACCGGGCGGTATTCGACGGGATGGTGAAGCCTATGCCCTGCGCCATGAAGATGATCGCTGTGTTGATTCCTACCACCTGACCCGTGGAGTTCAGGAGCGGCCCCCCGGAGTTACCCGGATTCAGGGGGGCGGTATGCTGGATGATGTTCTCGATGAGCCTGCCGTCGCGGCTCCGCAAGGCTCTCCCCAGAGCGCTCACCACCCCGGTGGATACGGTCGACTGGAATCCGAAGGGATTGCCCATGGCGATCACGAGCTGGCCTGCCCTCAACTGAGACGAGTCTCCGAGCTTGGAGTACGGGAGGCTGGACCCCTCGGCCCTGATCACGGCCAGATCGGTCGCCGGATCCGTGCCTACCGGAGACGCGTTCAGTATCGCACCGTCCGTGAGGGTAATCTGGAAATGCCGGGCATTGCCCACCACGTGGTCATTGGTCAAAGCGTATCCGTCAGGCGTCAGGAGAACGCCCGATCCGCCGCCCTGCGGCTCGAGGGCACCCGCCCTTTCCGACCTGGTTCCGGCCGAAACGCTCACCACCGCGGGTCCCACGTTATCCACCACCGAGATCACAGCACGGGAATATGCGTCGAGGAGCTCGGCATCCTCCCGGATCTCGCGATGACCCGCTTCCGGTTTTCCCCCCGGTCTCATGGGCGAAACATTGCCGATAAAGTCGAGTATATGTTCGATTTCTTTGCGCATATCGGTCCCTTCCTCTCCGAGGACTCCCCGGAGGCCACATGTTGTGACCGCCCCCGTCCCCCAAGCTCCGGCATGTGCATACGCACCGCGTTGCGCACATGCCATATGATGTATAATAGGACCGACGGCCCGATTCGGACAGTGAGAGGCCGTTCCTGCAGAATTATCCGGGTGAGGCGGCCACGACAGGTCCAGGAAGAACCCGGCCGTCCACGAGGCTCAAGAGCCCTGCCGGACATCCTGCAGGAAGGGCTGCCGGGTTTGCCTCCAGACGGATACTGCCGGCCTTCCACCTTGCCGGCTTCAGCGGATGCGAGGTGATTTTTCCTACAGGCGCGATGTGAGCTATATCCTGCGAAATGATGTTGCCATGAAGGACGGTCTTGTCTACATTAAGAGCAACTATACGAAAGAGATACAAGGGAGACCGACAGACCATGAACCGCAGGCAGATCATTCCATCGAGCGACGACCTCTTTCGAGCGGAGAAACAGGTCTTTGCGGGAATCTTCGGGCGCCTCTACGCCGGATACATTGTGCGGTACGAGCCGGAATACGCATCTTTCCTGGCCCTGGCCGTCGCCAGGATCCTGCTGTCCATGCCGGGTGAAAGCGAGCAGGCGCGGATTTTCATGGAACAGAATCAGGACCGGATCAGACAGGAGATTCTGGCCCTTAAGGATGAGACCGAGATCAGGCGGATGGTGACCGACACCCTGATCATGAAGGTGGTTGCGCTCCACAAAGCCGGAGGATGTGATACTGACAGCGTGGGAGAGCCCATCGACAGGATCAGGACCCTGGGCATCTATCTCGAAGGGAACCAGCCTCCCACACCGGGCTCATTCGTCCGAACAGCCAGCAGATTCTTGTCCTCGTCTCCCATTTTACCAGCCATCCCGCAGTGGAAAGGCTAGCAGAGCCGCACGCGGTATGCAGTCTCAGGAGCTCCGCCCAAGGCCGGCTCGCTTATATCTCATGCCCCGCAGGGAGGCCGCTGCCCCGGGGGCTCTTCCTGACACAGCCTGACCAATACCGGCACTGATGATCCGGGGTGTGCAAAGAATTTCTTCTGGAAAAACCTGCCGGGAAACAGTAATCGAAAAATGGCAAGACCATACATTTGAGGTATAAGGAGGTTGCGATGTCCAGAGGTTTTCTCCAGGCGGTCTTTCTCGTTGGAGCGGTCTGCCTTCTGTGCGGGTGCTCAGGCTTTCAGAAGTCCCTGTTCGACTGCGCCATGTCCATGGAACACCGGCTTTCGAAGCTCAAGGAGAAATCCGTGCAGGCGGGCGGGCTCACCTTTTCCTACCTCGAGCGGAGCGGACCGGGCGAGACCGTGGTCCTGCTGCACGGTTTCGGGGCTGACAAGGACAACTGGGTCAGGTTTGTCCGGCATCTGCCCAAGGAGTACCAGGTCATCGTCATGGACCTGCCGGGACACGGATCGACAACCCGGGATGAACAGGCGACCTATACCATCGATTATCTTACGCAGGGGTTCGCCGATGCGGTCCAGGCTCTGAACCTCGACCGTTTCCACCTGGCGGGGAACTCCATGGGCGGCTTTGTCAGCATGCTCTACAGCTCAGGCAACCCCGACAGGGTAATGAGCCTGTGCCTCATCGATCCGGCCGGCGCAACCTCGCCGCAGCCGAGCGACCTCCAGCTCGCCATCGAGCGCGGCGAGAACCCCCTTGTTCCGAAGTCACGCAAGGATTTCGACACCCTGATGGAATACGGCTTCCACGACAGGCCCTTCATTCCCTGGCCCATCACCAGGGTTCTGGCCGACCGGTATATCGAACGCAGTGCATTCAACGAGAAGATGTGGGAGGATATCCATCGCCACTGGAAGGATGTGGACCCGTATCTGGGTGAGCTGACAATGCCGGTTTTTCTTATCTGGGGCGATAAGGACAGGATTCTCCATGTCTCATCCGTGAGCGTCTACCGGCAGCATATCCCTCAGGTGAAAACACTGGTCCTTGAAGACTGCGGCCATGTGCCCATGCTGGAGCTCCCCAAGATAACTGCGGGCCATTATACGGAATTTTTGAAGGGGTCCTCACAGGGGGCCAATCAGGACCATGATCCCTGAACCCGGTGAGCCCCCCTGCGAGCCATGAGGCCGGGAGTCTTCTTTCACGGATCGCCGGATATGAATTATTAAATTATTTGTTCATTATTTCATTGATCAAAGCTCATCCTTCATGATATCTTGCCCTTATGGTCGATGGCATTGTCATCGCGCCGGGTTTTCTGCACATGTCCGCCCCAAAGGAGGGAGATCAATGGCCGGTAAAGTATCGTACTTGAGCAGTGAATGGCGGGATGAGGTGGAAAGACGCCTCAGGGAAGAGCTGAGTCCGGAAAAAATGAAACACATCACTACCTCGGTCACGTTCAACTATACCGGCTGTCCTGACGGCACGGACAAGTACCTCCACTTCACCTGTGTGGACGGCGTCATCACCGACGTCAAAGTCGATACGGGCGATCCGCCTCAGGCCGAGTTCTCGATCACCGGCAGCTACGATCTCTTCGCCAGGGTCACGCAGGGCATCGTCACATCGCAGCGGGCGCTCATGAGCGGCAAGCTCAGGCTCAAGGGGAATATGGTGAAGGCCCTCAAGCTCGCGTCGCTTTCCGACCGGATCAACAAGATCATGTCCCGGATCCCCACCATCTATTGAGAAGGAGGCCCTCAGATCATGAAGAAAACCACGCTGAACGATCCGTATTTCATCGATTTTCCCCATCGTCTTTCACAGATCCAGGAAAAGATGGCGGCTGAGGACATCGATGTCTACCTCGGCTCCCGGCTGAGGACGCTGTCCTGGATAACGGATGCCTTCTGCCCGTGGAGGTCATATATCGTGATCCCGGCACACGGCCTTCCCACGGTTTTCACCTTTGTCATCGACGCGGCCCGCGTGGCCGACGATTCGTGGCTCGATGAGGACCATGTGCTGGGATACGCCCCCCTGGGAGGAATGGACCAGATCACGCAGATTTCCGATTTCATCAGGGACACCCTGGGGCTGCACAAGGGCCACATCGGGGTGGAGAACGGCATGTCCAACTACCTGCCCGAAGGCAACCTCACCCATTACGAGCACGAGTGCTTCAAGGAGTCGTTGTCCGGCTTCAGTCTGGTGAATGCCCACCACATCATCGACAGTCTCTCCATCATCAAGGACCAGGGCACCATCAACCGATTCAGGGAAGCCTCACGGATCGTGGACAAGGGGCACCGGGCGGTGAAGGGGGCCATATCCCACGGCGGGTGGAAGGGCATGACCGAGACGGAGATTGCGGGAATCGCGGCACTGGCCATGCGCCGGGCAGGCAGTGTGTGGGAATGGTCCTTCACCGGCGGCAATGAAATCGCCAGCGGCTATCGCACCGGGCTCGCCGGCGGGGCCTGCACCCCGGCAACCACCAGAAAACTGAAAGCGGGCGACGGGCTCATGGTGGACATCCACGCCATGTTCAAGCTCGCCCTTGGCGATCATTCGCATAACTATCTCATCGGGCGCGCCACCAAAAGGCAGCTCTGGCATGCGCGGAATTTCCTGGATATCGTCTCGGGCACGCTCAAGGCATATAAGGCGGGCGCATCTCCGGTAAGCATTGCCGAAGAGATGATGGACTTCGCAGAAACCCGGGGGTTTTCCGAGTTCATGGTCCCCGGGTTCGAGCACGGCATCGGCATGATGGGAGACGAATGGCGGATCGGCATGAATGACGGGCCCATGCCCTACTGGACGAATCCCGACCACACATACCGGGAAAACGAGATCGTCATCTGTGCCATGCAGTATGCGTGTCCCCAGGAGGATACCGGCTTCCGGTACGAAAACCCCATTCTCATCGGCAAAGACGGATGCGAGCCCCTCTCCAGATTCGGCCTGAAGGTGGAAGTCATCGAGTAGATGATGGGTTCGTATCTTTTCCCGGCGAATGGAGGGGAGGACCACCCTTGTTGCCCTCTTTCCTTTCTCGAATCAGGAGCCTTGTGAGGGAGCAGGCCGCAACCTCAGTTGCAGGGTAAGGTTGCGGCCTGAGGAGGAATAGGGTAAAACTTTAAAATAGTATAAAAAATACCTGTATTCTCCGGTTATGCCCGTTCCACGGGGCACGGCCCGGCCCAGGGGGGCTACCCCCTTTTTTCCTTTGCAGGCGCGTTGTTCGCCTGAAGCCTCGGCCTCCCGTCTATGGTGAGCGGAATGCTGTGATAGCGCCGGATTCCCTCGTCATCGATATAGGAATACCAGTATCGCAGAGAGGGTAACCGGTCTTCCTTCCGCAGGTATTTGATGTGTTTTGAGATATCCCCGTTCTCGATAACGATCAGGTCGTGCCAGATCTTTCCGTTGTACGAGTACTGCAGCTTATATTGATGGTACGGAGCACCCGCACGGGTGATACGCGCCTCGCTTTCCCGCGCCAGCATAAAAAATAGGGTTACGGCCACGATACCCACGATAGCCGTAACCCCTAAAATTGGTGCTCTCATCTTTTTCCCCTTGTATGACGTCTTTTGTATGGATGTTTCATGTCGAGCAGGTGAAGCATCCAAGCAGACTATAATTATTCAAGAGCCATGCCAATTGTAACTTATCCTTTTTTTCATTGTTAATTTATTATGTTACGTCATTTACAAAGGCCTATAACCCCGCCTCGACCCACATGGTAAGTGTAAAATTTTTCCCTTTTTCCTCATTTTTCAGTGAATTTGTTTACCCTTTTACGCTGTATTTGTCCAATCAGCCGGGTGCCCATGAGCAATATCACCCACAAGCCCGCAGCCCGGTTCAGCATGGTCGGTCATCATCCCTTTTCTGCGGGAATGAGCGGGAAGTTTTCCCTTGCGCGGCCTCTACAAAAAAACCATACTAAGAAATCAAACAATCTGAAAGGAGGACAGCATGCCTGCATATGTCCCGAGCCGCGATGATGCGCTCAGCCTTCTGCTTGAATATACCAAGACAGACAATCTGCAGAAACACGCATACGCCGTAGAGGCCGTGATGCGCTACATGGCCCGCCAGGCCGGCGAAGACGAGGAGAAGTGGGGAATCATCGGGCTGGTGCACGACCTCGATTACGAGCAGTACCCGGACCAGCACTGCACCAAGACCCGTGAGATACTGCAGCAGCATGGATGGCCCGAGGACTATATCCGGGCGGTGGTTTCTCACGGGTGGGGCATATGCTCCGACGTGGAGCCCGTGAGCAGGCTCGATAAGACCCTGTACGCAATCGACGAGCTCACCGGCCTCGTGGCGGCGAGCGCACTGGTGCGGCCGTCCAAGAGTGTCATGGATCTCACCACCAAGTCTGTCATGAAGAAATGGAAATCTCCCGCCTTTGCCGCGGGTGTCGACCGGTCGATCGTCACCAGGGGCGCCGGGATGCTGGGCGTGGAGGTGTCCGCACTCGTCGAAGACACTATAATGGGTATGAGAGAGGCCGCCGACGAGATCGGACTGAAGGGCGAAGGGTAATACCCCGGCCCCTTGGCGGGACTGCGCCTCGGCCGGTTTATCCGTGACCGGGCAGCCCCCTTCTCCGGCCGTCCTCTTGATTCCTCCTTCGCAGCCTCTACAGAGGATCTGGAGGAAAGGCCGCATTCCCGTTCAAGCTTTCATGCTTGAAGCCTGGTCCAGGGCCTTGCCCTCCAAAGATCCGTACCATATGATAAAAACAAGAAGGAACTAAGAGATGCTGATAAAAATATCCGAAGGACTGTACGGATTCATCTGGGACGACTACTCGCAGAACAACTGCAACACCTACCTCGTCGATTCATCGAAGAAGATCCTCATCGACCCGGGGCATGCGCACCTCTTCGCCAATGTCCGGCAGGGCCTGGATGCCCTCCGGGTGTCCCTGGCGGATATCGACCTCGTGCTGGCCACCCACGGTCATCCCGATCACGTGGAGGCGGCCGCTTTCCTGAAGGACACCTCCCGGTTCACCATGAGCCGGACCGAGTACGACTATATCGTAGAGCTCACCGGGGGCCGCTACCGGGAACCGGAGCCGGACTTCTTCCTCCAGGAGGGGGGCCTGGACATCGGCAGCGACTGCTTCGACGTCATCGATACCCCCGGGCACACCCCGGGTTCCGTATGCCTGTACTGGCCCGCAAAAAAGGTGCTCTTTTCGGGCGACCTGGTGTTCCCGCAGGGCGTAGGCCGGACCGACCTGCCCGGCGGAAGCGGGGAGCGGCTCAAGGAGAGTATCGTGAAGATCATGGACCTCGACATCGAATTTCTCCTGAGCGGCCACGGCAACGTCATCGCCGGGAAGGAGCCGGTCCGGGAGAACTTCAGGATCATCCGGGACTACTGGTTCCGTTCTCTATGAAAGGGCGTGGAGCTCGGCGGTCAGGTGTCCCTGAACCTCGCGGACAATATCCTGCCAGGACGGGTCCTGTTCCACGTTGGGGATGACGGACGTCCCCCTGATCCCCTCATCTTCAAGCCGGGCCCTGAGGAGTTCCAGGCGCTGTGCTGTCCTGCTGTTCAACGCCTGCTCGTGATCGCCGATGATCGCCATGATCCGGTCCCGGCCGGCCATGCTGAGCCTGTCCAGGGCATGGACGTGCCGCGCATTGTCAACGCCCGGACGGATATCCGAGGCAAGCTCGCCCTTCAGCAGGGCAGAAAGCAGAGGCTTGTCTCCCCCCGCGGCATCGAGCCGGGTCTCGACCTCTTCCCAGGCCATCCTGCCGTCGAGGTATTTCTGCGCCCAGGCCCTTGCCGTGTCGGACAGCTCTTTTTCATGGAGCCTGTCCCTGTCTTCCCGGGACATGCTCATGCCCCGGGTCCGTTCCATGACGATGTCGAGAGTGCTGCGAATCTTTCCCATACGATATTCCCTACCTGCTCACATGTTTTTCCCTGTATCTGATAGGGGAAAAGGCGTCAGGAATCAAGAACACACAGGGCCGCTCACCTTAAAAAAGAACGGGGCGTAAGCCTCGGTGAAACACCCTGCGGGGCCCGGGAGGCATGGTTCCTCCCGGTGAAAGACGTGCCCAAACGTCGAAGTCTACCTGCTGCAGCGGATGTGCCGGTCCAAGGCCTCGATGACCTCGTTCCAGACTGCGGGCGCAATCCAGTGGCCCATGCCCTTGATGATCTTGAGACGCGACCCGGGAATGCTCTCGGCAAGGTCAATTCCGCACTCCACGGGCAGAAGAGGGTCCGCATCGCCGTGCACGACCAGCGTGGGGACTTTGAGCGCCGCGAGCGAGCCCTTCCTGTTCCCCGCGGCGAATATGGCCGCGAGCTGCCGTGCGCTCCCCCCCGGCGACACGCCCCGCTCGAATGAACGTTCGGCCAGTCTGCGCATCCGGCCTTTGTCTACGGGTATCTCCCCGCCGTTCAGCACCCGCCATGTCTCGAGGAAATACTCGATGTACGGTTCACGCCGGGTCGGATAAGGCTTGAAGAGAACCCTCAGGGCCTCGGGCCTGGGCGCGGGAAGAAAAGGATTGCCCGAGGAGGACATGATGAGCGTGAGGGTCTGCACGCGCCCGGGATTGTTCAGGGCCAGAATCTGCGCGATCATTCCTCCCATCGAGGCCCCGACCACGTGTGCGGAGGTTATGCCCAGGGCATCCATGAGGCCGAGGGTGTCGTCCGCCATGTCGTCGAGCGTATAGGCAATCCCTGTCTGTCCACCGCGAAAAACGCTGCGCAGGCTCTGCATCCCCGGCGGGTCGAAGCTGGAGGACCTCCCCGCGTCCCGGTTGTCGAAGCGGACAATGAAAAAGCCTCTGCCTGCAAGCCGTTCACAGAATTCGTCCTCCCACACGATCATCTGGGTGCTTAAGCCCATGATGAGCAGCAGGGCCGGATCGGACTCATCCCCGAAGGTGTCGTAGACCACCTCCACCCCGTTGGCGTGCACCCTTGATTCATCCGTGCGGATGACTGACTGTCTGTCCTTTTTCACGAGTTGTTTCCCTTCCGCCAGCCAGAGTCACTCCCTGGATACCGGATCTGACCGGCCCACCATAACAAAAAGCAAATATCCGGGAAACAGCATATTTTTAAGTATCATTCCAAACGGTTATCAGCAATAATGCAAAAACGCCTTGAGCCTCACGGCAAGTGTGTCATACATAAAGACACATACTGTTGTGTATTTCGCCTTTGAAAAGATGCTGTGCAACCCCATGACATACTCCTTAGAGGCAGGGGGGATGATGAACCCGGAAAAAGACATACGATCGATCTTTTCTCACGCGATCAGACGTGTCGACCCCTATGAGATGATCATACGATCCATGTCCGTGGAAGACGACACCCTCGTCATATCCCACGGGGCCGGGACGACCCGGGAGGGCTTGGCCTCCTACCGCGATATCGTGGTCCTGGGCATCGGCAAGGCCTCTTCCAAGATGGCCATGGCAATGGAAGAGGTTCTGGGAGAGAGGATCTCCCGGGGAACCGTGGTCACGAAGTACGGCCATGCCGAGCCGCTGAAGCGCATACGGGTCATGCAGGCGGGCCATCCCATACCGGACGAAAACAGCGTCGCCGGCGCCGGCGCCCTGTTCGACCTCGCATCGGGTGCGGATGAGAAAACCCTGATCATCAACCTCGTTTCAGGGGGAGGATCGGCCCTGTTCAGCCTTCCGCCCGAGGGCATCAGCCTTGAAGACAAACAGAAGACCACGAAAGTGCTCCTGGAATCCGGAGCGGATATCCGGGAGATCAACAGCATCCGCAAGCACCTGTCGCGGGTGAAGGGCGGCCGCTTCGCCCGGGCCGCCTTCCCAGCCCGGATGATCAATATCATCCTCTCCGATGTCGTCGGCGACCGCCTCGATACCATCGCATCCGGGATAGCGGTCCCGGACGACACCACCTATGCCCAGGCGCTCGACATCGTAAACAGGTACCGCATCCGGGACAGGCTTCCCAAGTCCGTGGTGGATTACCTCGAATCAGGAGAGAAGGGAGAGGTCCCCGACACACCCAAGCAGGGCGATCCCGTGTTCGCCCGGGTGATCAACGTCCTGCTCGGCAACAACCTGGCCGCGTGCAGCGCCGCCCGGGACCACGGCGCAAGCCTGGGCTACCGGGCCGTCCTCGTCACCTCCACGCTCACCGGCGAGGCGCGGGAAGCGGCGAAATTCTTTGCCGCCGTGGCCCGCGACATCCGCCGGGGCACCGCCGATTTCGCGCGGCCGGCGCTCATCGTCGCCGGGGGCGAGACCACGGTTACCATCAGGGGCTTCGGAAAAGGCGGAAGGAACCAGGAGATGGCGCTGTCCTTCCTCAACGAGTTTTCCGAGGATCAGGCCGGCACGGAGGACATCTACTTTCTCAGCGCAGGCACTGACGGAACGGACGGCCCCACCGATGCGGCAGGCGCGATCGTCGGGCCGGATCTCCCGCACAAAACAGCGCGGATCGGCCTGGATCCGGGAGCATACCTGGAAAACAACGACTCATACCACTTTTTCCAGAAGGCGGGAGGGTTGTTCATTACCGGCCCCACGAACACCAACGTCTGCGATATCCAGCTCATGATCGTGATGTGACCCTGCACAATACGGTTCGGGATGAAGGCCGAATATTCGGGATGAACGCCGAATGTGTTCATGGCTTGTAAAAAAAGAGCCGGACATAGGTCTTTTGGCAGGCCCCGATCCCGTTCTTCCGGAGAAGAGGAGGGATGCATACGAAAAGGAGGATTGGTTCATGCATAATCCCATACCCGTTACAAACGACATTTACTGGATAGGGGTGAACGACCATGAGACAGACCTCTTCGAAGCCCAGTGGCCGCTCCCCGAGGGAGTGTCGTACAACTCGTACCTGATCCGGGCCGGGAAGACGGCCCTGATCGACACGGTCAAAAAGACCCACCTGACCCAGTACGTGGAGAAGGTCAGAAGGCTTGCAGAGGGCGGCCGGAAAGTGGATTACCTGATCATCAACCACATGGAGCCCGATCATTCCGGATCGGTTCCCGTGCTGAAGCAGCTCTTCCCTGAGATGAACATCGTGGGCAACAAAAAGACCCTTGACCTCGTCAAGGAGTTCTACGGCATCACCACCGATACCACGACCATCGCGGATGGTGACGTGCTCGATTTGGGCGGGCATACGCTCCGGTTCGTCCTCACCCCCATGGTCCACTGGCCGGAAACCATGATGACCTTTGACGAGACCTCCCGGGTGCTCTTTTCAGGTGACGCCTTCGGCTCGTTCAAGACGCTCGACGGCGGGCTCTTCGACGACGAAATCAATATCGCCCGGTACGACGACGAGATCCTGCGATACTTCTCCAACATTGTGGGAAAGTACAGCCTCATGGTGCAGAAGGCCATGGCCAGGCTCCAGGGGATCGATATCAAGGTGGTCGCATCGACCCACGGCCCGGTGTGGAAAAAGGCCCCGAGCTATATCCTGGACAAGTACGACCTGTGGAGCAGGTACATGGCGGAGCCCGGTGTGGTGGTGGCCTATGCCTCCATGTACGGCAGCACGCTGGAGATGGCCGAGGCCGTGAGCCGGGGGCTCTCCCTGGCCGGGATCAGGGAGATCAGGATGCACGATGTCGCGCGCACCCACCCGTCCTACATCATCCGTGACGCCTGGCGGTACAAGGGCGTCATCCTGGGGAGCTGCACCTACGAGATGGGGCTCTTCCCCGCCATGAGAAATCTCGTGGAGCTGCTCGATGAAAAGGGGCTGAAAAACCGCAGCCTGGGCATCTTCGGATCGTTCGGCTGGACCGGCGGGGCCGTGAAGAATCTGAAGAGTTTTGCAGAAAAAAGCGCCTGGAGCCTCGTGGAGCCCGTCGTGGAGGTCAAGTGCGCCCCTGACGAACATCAGCTGGACGAGTGCATCGCGCTCGGGAAAAACATGGCCGGGGCACTCTCCGTCTGACGGGTCACCCCGGATCGGGGCCGCGGTCTCAGAGGCCCCACGGCGCGAAGGCGGTTTCTATCAGCGACATGATCCTCAAGCTCGAGCCCCGGGCCTCACTCCCGCCGCAAGCGCAAGAGGAATGGGAAGGGTCCTTCCCGCCCTTGAGAAAAGCGAGGCCGGCAAAGGAGCATCCGATCCGGTCGCTGGCGGGAGCCGGTGCGTCCCCAGGCAGCGAGGCTCCGGCGCATCTTCTTGGGGGACGGCGGCATCCCCCTCAAGCGGTTCATCTTGAGATTCACCGGTCACTCCCATACTTATAATGGTAATGGAATATAAGGGCAGTGGATTCCGATTGAGATGACCGGGCACGCGACACCAGGTGGGCTCCCGCTTTTGCAGCCGCTTGTTCCACGAGCCGCCGGACGGCGGCGGTATGAGACGGGAGAATGATACAAAAAAGGTTTCCGCCGTCAAATAGCTCGTGATTGTAACCCCTGTCCGCAAAAAAAAGGGGAGAGGAAGGGCATGAACCCTATGATTGCGAAGAATAACCGAACCGCCCGGGCGACTGTCAGCGGCTCAGCAGCGGCAGTCTTCCTGCTTGTCGCGGCCATGCTCTGCCTCTCCGGGTGCGCCCGTCAGCCGGCATCCCCGCGCCTGCCCCCGCATCTTCCGGGCACAGGGATCATCGACGAATACATCCTCCAGCCGTACGACACTTTGGAAATCAAATTTTTCTATAACCCCGGCCTCAACGAGACCGTCACCATCAGACCGGACGGCATGATATCGCTGCAGATGATCGATGAGGTGAGAGCCGCGGGGTTCACCCCGTCCCAACTGGATACCCTTCTCACCCAGAAATATTCCCTCCTGCTCGATCAGGTGATGATCACGGTGTTCGTCAGGTCCTTCAACGCCCAGAAAATCTATGTGGGAGGAGAGGTGTACTCTCCCCGGGTCATTCACATCAAGGAGCGGATGAACGCCCTCCAGGCCGTGTTCATGGCGGGCGGATTCAAGCCTGATGCCGACGTGTCCGGGGTGGTCATCATCAGCCGGGGGCCCGACCAGCGGCCCGTTGCCCGCCGGGTGAACCTGGGCAGGGCGCTCAAGGGCAGACTTGCGTTCGAAGATTACCGGCTCAGGGCGTACGACATCGTCTTTGTCCCGAAATCTTCCCTCGCAAAGGCGAGTCAGTTCATGACGCACATCTACAGCTTCCTGCCCCGGCAGGTCTTCCTTGCCTTCGATTACGAGCTTCACAACGAACCCATAGAGATTGAAAACCCATGATAACGGCAGGCATCACCGGCGCGCGTCAGCGCGTCCGTGTGCATGCCTGGTTGGGCGTTTATTCTGCTTATTGAGATAAAGAGGACCAATTACCATTTTCAGCTTCTTGGGGAAGAGCAAACAACTCGGGAATAATAGAAATGAAAGAATCAGCACTATGAATGTAAAGGGTTTCATGAATCCTCCTTAAGAGCCCAACTCTTTTTCAGGCTGCATCCTTTCCCGGATGGTGAGAAGACTTCATTTCTTTTTGCATGATCCTGCGCTTTTCCAGTTGTCCGGATCAGCCCATTCATATACAATTTCATCATTTCCGGCGCGTCGCAGTCCCTTCCATCAGACCATGGAAGGATCGCGGCCCGATACGCAGGTTTTTTTATTACACTTACATGAAGAAGGAGGAAAGCATGGCGGAAGAGCATAAGAACCATCCGGCCAAAGAGAACAAACCCCTCGAAAAGATGACGGTGAAGGACCTCAAGGAGATCGCCCTGACCATCCCCCATGAACACACCGAGGTCGCTGTCAGCGACATGAAGAAGGACGAGCTCGTGGCATTCATTAAAAAGGCCAGAGGCATCACCGGCGATCTTCCTGCCAAAAAGCAGAAGGCCCAGCCGAAAACCGAGCTGACCAAGCAGGAAATCAAAAAAAAGATCAGCGAGCTGCGTGAGGAGAAGAAATCCGTTCAGGACAAGTCGCGGGCAGACATCCTCCGCCGCAGGATCAACCGTCTCAAGAAACTCTCACGCAAGTCGGCGTAGGAGACACGTGTGTCCGATCAGGGACCGCCCAGGGGAGGATACCGGCCATCGGCGGTTTCCTTATCCGACACACGCACCGCATGCCGTCTGCCGTCTCCCTGGGGGCTCTTTCCACATGGTTCCCGGCATGTGGGTTGCCCCGGTGGACGGCCCCGCGGAGAGCATTCTTTCCTAGAACTCCTCGAAACCCCCGGCTATATCAGCACCCCGGTTCTTCCGAACAGCCGAGGACACGCGCCCGGGGGAACCGGCTCTCCCGGGTCGCCGGGGCCTTTCCTTCCCCTGACGCGCCTGGCCTGAGTGCCCCGGCCCGGATGCATCCGAGACCCGGAACTGCTCCACCAGGTCGGCAAGCTGCCCGGCTTCGGAGCGCAGGGCATCGGAGGTCATTGCGAGCTCTTCCACAATAGATGCGTTCTGCTGGGTGGTGCCGTCGATCTGGGCGAGGGCACGGTTGACCTCATCCACCCCGGTTGCCTGCTCGCCCGATGCCGCAGCGATCTCATCCATGTTCCGGGAGAGATCGTTGATGTTGGTGATGATCTGGTTGAGCGACTCCACCGAGCTCCGGACGATCTCATCCCCGGCGTTGACCTTCTGCACCGTGTCCTCGATGAGACTCTTGATTTCATTGGCTGCCTCGGCGGATCGCTGGGCAAGCGCCCTCACCTCTTCGGCGACCACGGCAAACCCTTTCCCGTGCTCGCCGGCGCGCGCGGCTTCCACGGCGGCGTTGAGCGCAAGGAGGTTGGTCTGGAACGCCACCTCGTTGACGGTCGTGATAATATCCCCTACCCTTCTGGAGGCAACCGATATCTCGTCCATGGCCTCCATGAGCCGCTGGGAGGCATCGCCGCTCGTGCTGGCCATGTTCACCATGGCAAGCGCCATCTCACGGCCCTTGTCCGCGTTCAGGGCGTTGTTCTTGATGGATGCGGTCATCTCCTCGATGGTTGCCGCCACCTGTTCGATGGCGGCCGCCTGCTCCTGGGTCGCCTGGGACAGGCCCTGACCTCCCGTGGCCACCTCCTGGGTGGCGTTGTCGACGTCTCTGGTGATGCTCTTCACCCGGGAGATGATCTGATCCATGCTGCCCACGAAGGTATTGAACCAGCGGGCAATGCTGCCGATCTCATCGTTGCCGGTTACCTGAAGCCTCTTGGTGAGATCGCAGTCCATGCCCCTGATCGTGTCGGCGACCCGGGTGAGCGGTCGCGTGATCATCCGGGAGATGACCATGTTCAGGAGTCCGCAGATCACGGCCACAAACAGCAGGGCAACGACGGTGATCTGGATCTTCAGTCTATCGTATCTCTGGAAAAACTCGCTTCGCGTGATGCCCGTGTAGAGCACCCCGATGATAGCGCCATCGCGGTCCCTGATGGGATCGTACGCCGTAAAATAGGGGACGCCCAGAATATCCGCCTCTCCCCGGTATGAACGGTGCTCCCGGAAGACGGTGTCATAGGCCACCCCTTTCAGGGTCGTACCCACGGCCCTGGTGCCATCGCCCTTCCTCACGTTGGTGGCGACCCGCTCATCGTGCATGAATACGGTCGCGGTTCCGCCGCAGATCTCCTGGACCTTATCGGGCAGCTCATGATTGCCGTTGATCACGTAATCGCCGACCATCAGCCTGTCGTTCTCGATCCGGAACTCCGATCCCTTCTGCCCCAGGAGGTTCCAGAACACCTGTATCCTCGTCTCCTGATTCGCCTGGGCGATTCTCTTGAGCTCTTTCTGGAAATTCAGAAAGCAGACGCTTGTCGCCGCTATCAGCACGACAATGATCGCGCCGGTTACCAGTATTGCAAGTTTCGCTTTGATTCCAAGGTTCTTCAGCATTCCCGATACCTACCCATCCTCTGCAATCGCGTGATATTTTTTCAAGGACCCTCGTCGCCACAGGCTTCACGCTACAACGGCCATCCCTGTTCACGGATCAGGTCGGCGATCACCCGGCAGCCCGTATCCACATGCCCATTGATCCTTTCCCTGTTTTCGCGGACTAATCCATCGGAAAAGACAGTTGATTTCTTGATAACCGTGTATTGATATCCGCAGACAGATTTCGCTCCCGGATGCGATGCGGCCGGGGACGTCCAGTGACCGCACCCGGCTCAGGCCGCCCGGGGCAGATTCGGGAAGTCCCAGGCATCCGGCTCGAGCGGGGCGAGTCCCCAGGCAATCCGGGCTGCGTCGCACCGTTCGTTGGGCTTCCCGTTGATCCAGCTTGCCTCGAATTCGCGGCAGACCGAAGAGCGTCTCTCATAGATAGTGCAACAGACCTGCTCTCCTACGGTTCCTTCCAGGGCTATGCACCAGGGCTTGCTCCCCTCGGACCCGATCATCACCCGCCTGTGCTCGTTGAGCTTCCGGGTCAGATGGACCGGGACCCCTCCGGGTGTTTCGTCATCCGCCTCCGCCCAGTAAAACGATGCCCTGTAGTATGCACAACACGCCCCACACATAAGACACGGATTGGGTCTTTCCACTGGTGCCTCTCCTTACAAGATGCTCACCCCATACAGGTGGGCCCTTTTTCTCAGGTTCCTTCATCAGGCCGGTCACGGGCGCAACCGGCATCTGCCGCCATTTTCGAGCCGCACAAATCTGGCCGCGGATTATATGGCCGGGATCCGGAGAAAAGCAACAGAAATCAAGCAGGGCCATACGGGAAGACTGATCGGAGATGCAGAGTCACGGATGAGCGTCACCCCGGCACCCCGTTGCCGGACCTCTGCGACAGGATGAATATCTCTGTGGTTGACGACTTACACGTGGTCATCGAAATGAAGGTGGTTTACCCATGGAAGAGAATACGGTATGCATGAAAAAGCAGATGATGGATACTGAAAACAAACCAGTGATGCCCGGCTCCGCGAGCCTGAGCCGTCTGGGGGCGGACACGCTCCTGGTCCGGCTTGCGGGGAGCTGGAGAATGGGAATATCGCTGCCCGGAGCCAAAGATGTCCTGGTCCGTGCGGGCGACATCTCGGGTATCCGGCGTGCAGTCTTCGACTCTTCGGAAATCGTGTCCTGGGACAGCTCGCTGGCGACCTTTCTCGCAGCGTTCTTCCGGGAATGCGAGCGCCGCCATATCCAGGCAGAGCCTGAAGGACTCCCTTCGGGCGTTCAGAGGCTGCTCCAGCTTGCCGCAGCCTTCGGCAGGAGGATGGATGCAAAAAGGCCGGAACCGGGCGGATCTTTTTTTGCCCTGGCCGGAGAGCGTTCCATCGACTTCTCCCGGTCTTTTCTCGATCTCCTGGAGTTCATCGGGAGCGCGACCCTTTCCCTGGCGCGCCTCGCCCGGGGCAGGGCCCGCTTCCGGTTGTCCGAGCTCGTGCACGTGCTGCAGCAGAGCGGGCCCAACGCACTGCCTATCATCTTTCTCATCAGCGCCCTGGTGGGAGTGATTCTGGCGTTCGTGGGTGCGGTTCAGCTCAAAATGTTCGAGGCCCAGGTCTACATCGCCGATGTGGTGGGCATTGCCATGGCCCGGGAGATGGGGCCCATGATGACCGCAATCATCATGATGGGCCGCACCGGCGCCTCTTTTGCCGCGCACCTGGGCACCATGGAAACCAACGAGGAGATCGACGCCTTCAGGACGTGGGGGATCGACCCCATGGAGTTTCTGGTGCTGCCCCGGATGGTCGCCCTGGTGGTGATGATGCCCCTGCTCACCATCTACGCTGATCTGATAGGCATCCTGGGCGGGGCGCTCGTCGGGGTGGGGATGTTCGATCTCTCGCTTCCCCAGTATCTGGACCAGACCCGCGCGGCGCTGACCCTCACCCAGTTCGGGATCGGCCTGTCCAAGAGCATCGTCTTCGGCATGATCATCGCCATATCGGGATGTTTCTACGGGATGCGCTGCGGCAGGAGCGCGTCGGCGGTGGGCGAGGCCACCACGAGGTCCGTGGTTGCCGGGATCGTGTTCATCGTGGTGGCGGACGGTGTCTTTGCCGTCATCACCAATGCGTTGTGGATCTAAAAAATGGAGACATATTGAATAGGGATATGAACCGTGAGCGCGAGCATCCCATCTCGGTGCACGACGTGACCGTGTCCTACGACGGCACCGCCGTGCTCAGCGGCATCGGCTTCTGTGTGAAGCAGGGGGAAATCTTTGTGGTCATGGGCGGAAGCGGGAGCGGCAAGAGCACACTCATGAAGGCCATGGTGGGGCTTCTCCAGCCTGCCAGGGGCCGGGTGCTCTATGGCGGGACGAGCTTCTGGGAGGCGGACCCGGATGTCCGCAGGCGCATCCTCCGCCGTATCGGCGTCCTCTACCAGCGGGGAGCCCTGTGGAGCTCCATGACCCTGGCCGAGAACGTGGCCTTGCCGCTGGAAGAGTTTACGGGCCTGAGACCCGGGGAGATCCGCGACCTCGTGAGTTTCAAGCTCTCCCTGGTGGGGCTGTCCGGATTCGAGAACTCCTATCCCTCGGAGATCAGCGGGGGCATGATGAAGCGAGCGGCCCTGGCCCGAGCCATGGCACTCGACCCCGAAATCCTCTTTTTCGACGAGCCTTCGGCAGGGCTGGACCCCGTAAGCGCGAGGCTTCTGGACGAGCTGATCCTGGAGCTCAGGGAAAACCTCCATACCACCATCGTGGTCATCACCCACGATCTGGAAAGCATTTTCTCCATCGCGGACACCTCCATCTTTCTCGACTCGGCCGACAGAACCATGATAGCATGGGGAAATCCTCGAGTCCTCCTGGAGCAGTCCGAGGATCCGAGGGTCCGCAGATTTCTCACCCGAGGCAGATTGAGCGGCGCCCCGGAGGGATGATATCGGGAGAACAGACCCCATATGATATGCACTCAGAGGACCTTAAGTTGAGAGAAGCATGAAAGAAAAACTGAACAAGACACTCATCGGCGCATTCGTTATCGGAGCGATTATTCTGGCGGTGGCGGGCATCATCCTCTTGGGTTCGGGAGAGCTCTTCTCGCAGCGGCCACGCTACGTGATGTACTTCGAGGGGTCGGTGAAAGGCCTGTACGAAGGGGCTCCCGTGGTGTTCAGGGGGGTCAGGATAGGGTCCGTGAAAAACATCAGCCTGCATTTCGACCCCGACGCCGCATCGGTCCGCATACCCGTGCTGGCCGAGCTCGATCCCCAGACCATCACCGGTGCGCAGAGCAGATCGGCCCAGCAGCGGTATTTCAGACAACTCATCGACAAGGGCCTCAAGGCCCAGCTCCAGATGCAGAACGTCCTGACCGGCCAGCTCGTCATCGCCCTGGATTTCTACCCGGACAAACCCATTCGCCTGGTGGATACGGAGAGCAGGTACCCGGAGATACCCACGATCCCTTCCAGCCTCGAGCAGCTCACCAAGGCCATCGAGGACCTCCCCTTGAATGAGCTCGCCACCAAGCTCATCTCCGCGGTGGAGGGCATCGAGGAGGCGGCCACGTCACCCGAGCTCAAGGAAACCGTCTCTTCGCTCAATCTCACCCTGGCGGACATGCGCAGCCTGATACGCGACGTGGACAGTCAGGTGGAGCCCATCTCCGGAGAGCTCAAGGCGGCCCTGGCGGACACCCGGCAGCTCGTGAAGAGTATCGATGCACGGGTGACGGCGATGCAGGCCGAGATCGAACAGACGACCCGTGCCACGGAATCGGCCATGTCTCAGGCCGAACAGACCTTCGGCACCATCGGGGACGTGGCAGGAGGTGATTCATCCGTAGTCTATCAGTTGAGCGAGACGCTCCGGGAGATCTCTGCCGCGGCAGAGTCGGTCCGCAACCTGGCGGACTATCTCGAGCGGCATCCTGAGGCAATAGTCCGCGGCAGGGGCAGTCAGTGAGGAGGGTAATGCCATGAAGTTTCGGGTGCAACCGGTTCCGCTCGTCATCCTGGCGATGATGCTGGGCCTTGCGGTCGTGCACGGCGGGTGCGCCACAACGCAGCCTCCCGCCTATTACCTCCTGGAGCCCGCGGCACAGACCGGAGAGAGTGACCGGATCCGGCAGGCGTGCGTGACCATCGGCATGCGTCCGGTCGAGATCCCGTCCTATCTCGACCGGCGCCAGATCATGGTCAGGACCGGCAGGAACGAGCTCGCCATCTCGGAGTTCAACCAGTGGGCAGAGCCGCTCAAGGAAAACATCAGCCGGGTCGTTTCGCAGAACCTGGAGTCGCTGACCTGTGCGGACGTGGTGGAAGCCGCGCCCGCAGGGCGGTCCAGGCCCGTGGACTACCGGCTGCAGGTCCGGGTGAATCGCCTGGAGGGGAGCCTCGGGGGCCAGGCCGTCCTGGACGCCGAATGGTCCATCGTCGGAGCCCGAGACAGCCGCGTGGTCGCGAGCCGCAGATCCCGGCTCGCGACGCCCGTGCCCGGGAAGGATTATGCATCGCTCGTCTCCGCTCACAGCGAGCTGGTTGCCGACCTGAGCAGGGAGATGGCCCGGGCCGTCGCCGCCCTGCCGGAGGCCCTTTCCCGTCCCCGCCATGAACCCGGCGAGCCCGGACCGGACAGCACCCGGTAGGAGCGCCGCTTCAAGGTCCTTCGGCAGGGGTGTTTCGCACAGGGGAACACCCGTCCGTGCAGCGATCGGGGGAGCGGGGTCCGGCATTGCCGGGATCGAGCTTGAAAAAAGATGCGGCCTGTCCCGGACCCTTTTGGGCCCGTTCAGACAAGCGTCAATGATTCGCCTGCAAAAGATCAGACAAATTATAATCTTGAATCAATCTTGGTTCTGTTTTATCAAAATATCATGGAACCATTTTGCACGGAAGGGGAGTCCCTTCCGGTCTGATCTCTGTTTTTCTCGCTGAAACACCAGGGCATACGCGGAAAAATATGGGAACAAGCGCTCTTCCGCGCGGCGGATTCCCGGGGAGCATGAATGAAACAGCAATCCGGCAAAGAAAAGCTGGGCCCTTCGACAATCTCTTCCACCGGTGATATCTTCGACAGAATCGGTCATGGAATGGTCTGTCTCGATAACGGCCTGATCCTGACATATGTGAACGACACCGCCTCCAGGCTCCTGCAGAAACAGCGTGACGAACTGACGGGTCTGGGCCTCCTGGATGCCGTTCCCGGACCGCTCGGGACCAGGCTCAGGGAAGCTGTCCTGAAGGTCCTGGACGAGGGTGCCGATACCGGGTTCCAGGAACACTCTCCCGCACCGCAAGGCCACCTGCTCGACGTCCATTGCCTGCCGACCGATGAAGGCACCCTCGTGGTCTTTCATCGCGCAGTCAAGAGGAACCGCCGGGGAAAGGCATACCGCAACAATGAACCTCCATCCGGGGGGCGAAGGGGGGATCGGGCCCGGAACGTCCGGCCGGGTATTGAGCACGCTTTCGGCTATACGCCTGCCGACGAACCCCGATGGAAAAACCGGGAGCTGCTGCAGGCCGTGCTCAAAAACGTTCCTTCCGGGCTGCTGGTCGCCGATCGCTCGGGAAGGATCATCGTGGCAAGTGAAGCGGTGAAAGAGATCTTCGGGGAATCTGCCTCCGGAACGACATATGGACCGGATGGCGGTTATCGGCTCATGACCCTGGACGGTTCTCCTTTTCCGCCCGATGATCTGCCTCTTAGGCGGTCCCTGCAGAAAGGGGAACCGAGCCGGGGAGTGGAAATCCTGGTCCGGAGACGCGACGGCAGCAAGGTTGTGATACTGGCATCCGCAAGCCCCCTGCGGGGTCGTGGGGGAGCGATCATCGGGGCCATAACGGTTCTTCAGGACATAACGGCGCGCAAACGAACGGAAGAATCCCTGCGCGAGAACGAAGAACGCCTGAGGCTGGCCCAGCAGGCAGGAGGAGTGGGCATCTTCGACTGGGACATACCGGGCGACAGGGTATACTGGTCAGATGAAGGTAAAAAAATCCTCGGCATCCCAAAGAACAATATCCATACCGATGAGGCCTGGAGAACGCTGGTCCATCCCGAGGATTTCCAACGGACAAAAGACGAGATGGAACAGGCGGTCCTGGAGCACAAAAGCGTGGACGAGGGCGAATTCCGCGTCATGCGGCCGGACGGTGAGGTGCGCTGGCTGTCGGGCCGGGGTGTGATTTCCTATGACACCGCCGGCAAACCCGTCCGCATGATCGGGGCAGCAGTCGATATCACCCGGCTCAAAAATGCCCAGGCGTCTCTCGAAACAGTAAATGAAGAGCTCGAGAAGAAGGTGCAGGACCGCACCCGGGAGCTCGAAGAAGCAAACCGCATGCTGAGAGCCCAAAAGGATGAGCTCCTGAGCATCCTCGACGCCCGGAGAAAGATGGAGCGGGATATGATACGCCTGACAACGGCCGTGGACCAGGCAGGAGAAGGCATCGCCCTGTTCGATACCGGGTGGATCATCGAGTATGTGAACCCGGCGTACGAACGCTTGAGCGGGTACACCCGGAAGGATCTGCTCGGCAGGAGTGTGGATTTTCTCAGAAAGGATTTCGTCACCGAGTTTTATCCCGACGCACCCTATACGGTGGCAACCAGGGGGGAGACCTGGAGAGGCACTGCCAGAAGAAGGAAAAAGTGCGGCGAGATGATCGACATTCACCTTACCGTATCACCGGTACGGGATCAAACGGGAAAGATCGTCAACTATGTCGGGGTGATTCAGGATATCTCCAAGCTCGTCAGGCTTCAGCACATGATCGCCCAGTCGCAGAAGCTGGAGGCCATCGGAACGCTTGCAGGCGGTATAGCCCACGACCTGAAGAACATCTTCACCCCCATTCTGCTCAATGCCGAGATCGCGGTGGAGGATGTCGGCAGGGACAACCCGGCGCACCCCCTGCTCGAGGAGATACAGGAAGCGGCCAGACTGGGAGTTGACCTGGTGAAGCAGATCATGACCTTTACCCGCCAGACGTCCGAGGAAAAGATACCCATGGATATCTCGCCCGCAATACAAGAGACCCTGTCGTTACTCAGGTCGGCCATACCCAAGACGATCAACATCATCACCCGTTTCCGCGACGAAGAACTGAAGGTATGGGCCAATCCCACCCAGATCAAACAGGTGCTCATGAATCTCGGCAGCAACGCCGCACATGCCATGAGGGGCAAGACCGGGCTCCTGGAGGTGAACGTCGCCGGCGTAGATCTCGACGAGAACGCTGCCGCGAGTATTTCTCCGGGGCTGCCTTCGGGTTCGTACGTGGAGGTGGCCGTGAGGGACACCGGCGAGGGCATGGATGAAACGACGCAGCAGCGCATCTTCGACCCGTTTTTCACCACCAAGCGCCACGGGGAGGGAACAGGCATGGGTCTGTCGGTGGTCCGGGGAATCATCAGGGATCATCGGGGCACTGTCAGCGTCTGGAGCAGACCCGGACAGGGATCGATCTTCAAAGTGCTCCTGCCCAGACTGGAGAACCAGGGCCTCGACGGGAAACCAGCCCAATGAAAACCCCTATCGGGGACGGGTTCACATTTCTTTTTTTACCGGTTGATGACCGGCGCCGACAGGGACATGCTCCAGGAAGGCAGGCCGGCCGGACCGAGGGTTGGCAGCCGTGCTCCAGGATGCCGCGGGCGAAACCTTCCGGATTGGCGGCCGGGGGCCGTTAAAAAAGCCGTGAGAGCCTCCCGGTCCCCGGTATCTGCAACCGATGCGTTGCTCTCGGGCGCAAAGACACTATTGAAGAACTATCATAGCATTGAAGGAGACAAGCGATGGAGATGATCCATGACGAAAAGTCCCGGACCTGGGCCATCATCAGCCATTTGTCAGCACTGATCGTCCTGCTGGGCATCCCGTTCGGGAATATCCTCGGCCCGTTCATTGTCTGGCTGTTCACCAAGGACAAGTATCCCAGCGTCAACGATCAGGGCAAGGAGTCCATGAATTTCCAGATATCCATGACGATCTATGCCGTTCTCGCCCTCATCATCGCCATCGGGTTCACCCCCGTGCTGATCGGGCTCCTGTTTTATCCCGTGGTGGCGCTGATCGTGGTGGCGGATCTGGTCCTCACCATCATTGCCGCTGTCAGGGCGAGCAACCACGAGCTCTACCGGTATCCCCTCACCATACGGATGATTAAGTGAATCTGAATTGACACAGGGCGTAAAAAGCGGGATATCTGGAGGGAAAATGAGAAGAGGAGGTAAGACAATGACATCGTTGATGAGAAACCGGGTCCTCGTGCTGACCGTTACCGCCTACATGATCGGCTTCCTCGTTTCTCCCGCGTGGGCCGCCATGATCCCCTCGAAGGGTCTTTCCGGAGATGCCGGCGACACCCTGATCCAGCAGGATGTGGAGAAGATCCGGCTCGCGCTGGAAAACAAACTCGTCCAGGAAAAGCTCCGGGCATACGGGCTCTCGGCCGATGAGGTCAGGGAGAAACTCTCGGAAATGACCCCATCCCAGATCCATCTCCTGGCCCAGGCCTCCGACGATGTGCTTGCAGGCGGAGACGGGCTGGGTGCGGTGATCGGGGTGCTGATCATCGTCATCCTGGTCATTGTCATCCTCAAGCTGCTGGGCAAGGACATCGTCATCACGCTGAACGGTGAAGCTGCTGATTCTGCTCCTCGCGCTCTTTTCGCTTAGCGAGGAAGCATCCGGGATAGAGGGAGTACCCTTCGTCAGGCAGGAGTCGCGCTTCTGCGGCCCTGCCGCCCTCTCTTCGGTTATGGCATACTACGGGCGCGACATCGACCAGGGCACAATCGCGCAGGCCGTGTACTGCGAGAGGCTCAAAGGCTCGCTCATCACCGACCTGGAGACATTCGCCCGGGGCAAGGGATTCAATACCCGGCTCGCACAGGGGGGGATCGACGATCTCAGGCGTTTCACGGATGCGGGCCGGCCGGTCATCGTGCTCGTGGACATGGGCTTCTGGGTCGTCTCAAGGCCCCACTACCTCGTGGTGACCGACGTTACGGACGGCTCGCTGAGAGCCCATACCGGACACCAAGCCGCACAGGTCTTCAGCCGGGAGGAGTTCGAAAGGATATGGAAAAAGAAAGGCTCGGCCTATCTGCTCGTCTTCCCCTAAAGGCCTTCCTGCCCGTCCTGCTGCTCATGTGGTCGTGCTCCATGCCCCGGATCGTCGTGCTCGAAGATCCCCTCTCGGCCTCCGAGCACAATGAGTTGGGCGTGATCTACGAGCGCGGCGGTGATCCCGTTCTGGCCCGGCAGGAGTATCTCAAGGCGGCGAAGAAGGATGCGTCGTGGCCGGTTCCGCTCTTCAATCTGGGAAACCTGGCCTATGCCCAGGGAGACCCGGACCGGGCGGCGCACTTCTATCGCCGATGCCTTGCCCTGGACGGAACGGATGCCGACGTGATGAACAACCTGGCCCATGTCCTGCACGAGCTCGGAGAGGACGCCGAGGCACTGGAGCTGATAGTGAGCGCCCTTGCAAGGGAGCGCAGGGCCGAGTACCTTGACACGTATGAGGCCATAACCGGAAACCCGGCGCCTTGAGGGAATCACACCCGCCGGCGCGGCCGGCCACTGACGGGCGGAAGGGGCGACCTTGGCCCCCGGGAAGGACCGCGTATTACACGGGAGGGGATACATGAGGGATCACCCGGGCGATCCCGGGCTGATTTGAGATCACGCAATTACGGAGGAGACAGGCATACGGACAATGGAGGGGAAAAAGAAGAAATGGATGGCGGCGGCCCTTGTGGCAGCCGTGCTGCTCGGGACGGTGGGTGCCGCCGGCTTCCGGCTCGCCGGCCGCATCCTCGAGGATAAGGTGGCGGCCGCGCTCGGCCCCCGGAGCGAGATCGGAAGCATGCGGCTCGGCCTGACCGGGGTCGAGGCCGGGCAGGTGAGCATCAGGGGGAACCCGCAATGGCCGGCCGGTTACGAGTTCCGCGCCGGGCACATCAAGGTGGTTCCCAGCCTGCGCAGCTTGTTGTCGGGAGAGTATCGGGTCCGGTCCATTACCGTGGTCAGACCCTACCTCTCGGTGCTGAGAACCGGTGAGGGGCGGCTCCGGATTCTGCCCGGCCTGCTGGAAACCGGTCAAACGGGCGGCCCGTGCGATGCCCCTGCGACGCAGGACGATGCCGCGCCTGCTGTTTCCATCGGCCGCATCGTCCTTCAGGACGGTGTGGTCGAGCTGTTCGATGCCACGGCGGCGAAGAACCCGCCGCTGAAGATCCGCATGGAAGGAATCCGGGCGGAGGTAAGAGAAATCACGATTCCCTCGTTTGCGGACACCACCCGCTTCGAGCTCGCAGGGGTGGTCAAGGGCGCGAGCAACGACGGACACGTACGCCTTGCGGGATGGACCGAGCTCGCATCGAAAGACACATCCCTCTCGCTGAAACTGGAATCAGTGGACATGACCACGATCCAGCCGTACCTGATCGGGGCCGACGAGGCGGAGATCATTGGAGGCACCCTGGATCTCGACCTTACGTGCGGCGTGGAGGGCAACTATCTCAAGGCCCCGGGAGCGGTGAGGATATCCGGCCTCGAGCTCGCGAGTCCCCGGACTCCCTGGGGGACATTCATGGGCGCGCCCCGCAGCGCCGTGCTCAAGCTCCTGAAAAGCTCCGACAACGCCATCACTCTGGACTTCACGCTGGAAGGCGACCTGTCCAGCCCCCGGTTCTCGTTCAACGACGCCCTTTCCCGGCGCCTCGCAGCCTCCATGACAGACCTGATCCAGGGGAGCCTGGGCAGAGCGGTCGAGGGTGCGGGCGCGATCGGGACCATGGGCAGGGACACCGCCGGAGAGATGATCAAGGGGCTGAACAGCGCCGTACAGGACCTGTTCGGAAGAGGAGAAGCAAACCGTCCCTGAGCACCGCGGTGACAAATTGCCTTGAGCACGGGCATTGGCTTGCCGTTTTTCACCATCGGCATCGCCGGAACCGGAAGGGACGGCGACCTCGATGAATGCGGCACTGCTATCGGAAGCCCGTGCTTTTCAAGGAACATAACTCCGGGTATCATCCAGACATTGCTCGCCGAACATGACCAGGGAGTCGCTGTCGATCATCTGTTGGACGAATTCCGACATGTCGGAGGCCCCTTCGTTCACCCAGTACATGACGCACCGGTCGTTCGTGCAGTGCCGCGGGTGCTCTGGGTCCAGATGATCCAACACCATGGGCACCCCGTTGTTCACCAGTCCCATGACGTGGCCGAACTCATGGACCAGGGTGGCCTGCTCGACGAACCGGGCAACCTGGGGGATGAAGCTCGAAGAGAGGACGATGTCCTTGAAAATCGCGATCACCGGCGTCCCTACGATGGAGACCCCGATGATCTGGTTGTCAGGCGCGCCCTCTCTTTCAAAATATCCCTTGAGAAAGAGCACGAAGAACTCCGCTTCGTAGCTCGACGGATCTGCGTCCCAGACATCCCGTGCCAGGCTCAAGATTTCCTCCGAGGTCCAGGTAACCTGTTCCTGAGAGGGTATCTCCTCCATCTCGGAGAGTGCGGATGGCACATACACGTCCGGCTCCAGGGTTCGGCCCTCGAACAGGGCCTCGATATTGCTTTCCAGAACCGACCAGCATGGGATGTCGCTGTGGATCGTGCCGGTGAACGGCTCGACCTCGGACTCGTGGGCAACCAGGACGGTGATGGTATCCACCGTGGAATACAGGGCCGGTATGTCCAGTGCCAGAGCCTCGGGTATGGCCTGTGAATCATCGCTATCCGAGGAGCAAGCGGTCAGGAAGAGAAGCGCGGTCAGAATCAGGGAGAAGAGCATGCCCTTGGGAAAACCCGGTTCATCGATCATGTACATTCCTTTGTCAGACAGATTTCTTTTCGAGCCTAGAAAATGGTATAGAGTTTTCTTCTGAAAAATCAAAAAACCGTACTGCACGCCTGAAAAAAACGAATCAAAGCCCTTGACAGGCCGGCTCCTCCGGATTCATTGTCAGCTCATAGAATCCCGGCAGAAGAACCTATGAGCGTGAAAGACAGACTGAAGCGCCTGACAGGAGAAGGGCAGCCGGCTGCATCGAAGAGCCCGCGGCAGGAGCAGCTCAGCGAGCTGCGGCGGAAGATCGATGACATCATGGCCCGCAGGGCCGCCTACCCGCAGCGCACCGTTGCCTTCCGCACGCCCCTGCCGGCCCGGCCGCTCCACGAGGTCATCACCGGCGAGGAGGTGGCAACGGACTTGGGTGCGTGCTTTTTTTCGCGATGCACGTTCAAGGCGCAATCGTACCACGGCAAGATCCAGATCGCCCGCCTCACCGCCGCCGATATGAAGGCCGCCGCCCTGCTTGCCGGACACCCCGAGATCGCGGGCATGGACATCTCCGATGCCCTGTTCCTGGATACCGAGACCACCGGGCTCGCCGGCGGGACCGGCACCTTCGCCTTCCTCATCGGGCTGGGATGGTACGAGGGGCGGGACTTTGTCGTGTGCCAGCTCTTTGCCCGCGACTTTCATGAAGAGGGCTCGATGCTGGCCCTGCTCAGCGACATGGCGGCAGAAAAGCGCTTTCTGGTCACCTTCAACGGCAGGGCTTTCGACGTGAACCTGCTCTCCGCCCGGTATATCCTCAACAGGCTGCAAAACCCGCTCACGGGCATGCCGCACCTCGACCTGCTCTTTCCCTCCAGAAGACTCGCCGGATACCGGCTCGAAAACTGCAGGCTGGGGACGCTGGAGAACGAGGTCATCGACTTTCACCGAACCGGCGACGTGCCCGGATACGAGATCCCCGGGAGATACTTTTCCTGGCTCAAACACCGCGACGCCACGCCTCTCGAGGAGGTCTTCCACCACAACCGGCTGGACATCGTGTCCATGGCGGCCCTAGCCGCGCATTTTACGGATCTCCTCACCGGCGGGTGCGAACAGCCCCATGCCCATCCGGGCGACCTCCTGGCGGCTGCCAGGATGCACCTCAAGCACGGAGACGAAACCATTGCCCGGGCCCTCCTGGATGCACTGGCGAAGTCCCGGGATTCCCTCGTTGTCCGCAATGCCGGAATGACCCTCTCTCTCTTCCACAAGAGGAAGGGAGCATGGGAAGACGCGGTCAGAATCTGGGAGGACATGGTCTCCCGCGACCCCTACGACCTTTTTGCCGTTGAGGAGCTGGCAAAATGGCTGGAGCACCGGGCATACGACCACGCCCGGGCAATCGTCGTGGTGGAGGCCATCCTCGCAGGCTCACGCGGCCTCTCCCCGGCCGAGAGACAATCCCTTGCCCACCGCCTGGCCAGGCTCAGGAGAAAAACTGACTCGGTCACCGGCAGGGAGTAGTCGCCCCCGGTGAACAGCCTTTCCCCGCCGTGGGACGAGCAGACACTTGACAGGCCCCTGATATTCAGGGACAAATCATAAAAAAAGGAAGTAGTCATGCACGAGCTGCCCGTGACCCAGAGCATTCTCGACATCGTCCTGAAGCACGCGCGCATGAACCGGGTGCGCAGGGTGCACGCCATCAACCTCGCCATCGGCGAAATGAGCGACCTCGAGGACGAATGGATCCAGAAATATTTCGACTACATCAGCAAAGGCACGCTCGCCCAAGGCGCCAGGCTGGTGATCGAGCGGATCCCCGTGGTGTTCCGGTGCAATGCCTGCGGCCGGGAGTCCGGGGTCGAGACCGGGCGGATGAAGGACTTCACCTGCCCCGGATGCGGCGGCAAAGAGCTGACCCTGGTTTCGGGCAGGGAATACTATATCAGGGACATGGAGGCCGAATAATGAGGGAGATCCGACTCATCGAGATCAGGGAGGACATCCTCTCCGACAACCGGGAGCTTGCGTCGTCGCTCAGGTCCAGACTCAAGAGGCACAAGACCTATCTTCTGAACCTCATGTCCTCGCCGGGCGCAGGCAAGACGAGCCTGATCCTCAAGACCGTGGAGAGGCTGAAAGACCGGTTCCGCATCGGCGTGCTGGAGGCGGATATCGACTCGATCGTGGACGCCGAGAGGGTCGCGGCATCGGGGGTGCAGGCGGTGCAGCTCCGCACCGGCGGCTTCTGCCACCTGGACGCCGGCATGGTCGCGGCAGGGCTCGAGGCATTCGACCTGGACGCACTCGATCTCGTCATCATCGAAAACGTGGGCAACCTCGTGTGCCCCGCCGAGTTCGATACCGGGGCGATCCACAACGCCATGATCCTGAGCGTTCCCGAGGGCGACGACAAGCCGCTCAAATACCCGCTCATGTTTTCCGTGAGCCAGGTGCTCCTGGTGAACAAAACCGACTACCTGAGCCTCTCGGACTTCGACATGCAGCTCTTGCAGGAGCGGGTGCTCAGGCTCAACGCCACGATGCCCGTCATTCCGGTCTCGTGCCGTACCGGCGAGGGCATCGATGCCTGGGCCGCGTGGCTTGAAGGCAAGGTGTCGGACTTTCTCGGACAGTAGAGCGAAGAGCCCTGCGCAGTATTCGGGGATCCCTGGATCAGGGGCCGTATGTCCGGATTGAAGCTCGGACGAATGTTTTTTTATGTGCGGGTTCTCTAGATCCGGGCGAGAACAGGAAAGAATCCGTGATTTCCCGGCTGCCGCCCGGGAACCCCCGTCTGAAAGAGCGGCGCGTATCCTTCGAGGGGGCATCAAGAACCGGCGGAGGACCGAGCCCTCGCCCAACAGAAATCCCGGGGAAGCTCCCTTCCCTGAAACGAGCCCTCACAGATACGGTCGCAGGGCTGCATGAAAGCGTTCGGCCATGATCCGATACCCCCTGTCGTTGGGGTGGATGGGGTCGCTCATGAATTCATCGCGCCCGAGCAGGCCCTCGTAGATGTCCGGGATGAGCAGGGCCCCGGTCTCCCTGCACACCCGCTCGTATTCCTCACTAAAACCTCGGCCGAGCAGGGGCACGCGGATGCCACCCACCACCACGAGGGCGCCGCTTTCCTGGAGCTGTTCGATGATCATCTTGAGGTTGGCGAACGCCTCCTGCCGGGGAAGACGGTTTTTGAGGTCGTTGCCTCCCAGGGTGATGAGCACGATTCCCGGGGAATGGGACCGGACATCCCGGTGGAGCCGATCCAAGGCGTCTGCGGTCGTGTCTCCCGGCCGGCCGGCATTGACCACGGGGACACCCAGGAGGCCGGAGAGCCGGGAGGGATAATCCATGCCCGGAGACGCCCCGGTCCCGTAGGTGAGGCTGTCTCCGAAGCAGACGACCGGTCCTGCTGCATGATCGGCGTTCCTGACCGGCTGATCCGGCGACAGAGCCAGGTACGCGGCAAAGAGCAGACAGGCCGCCGCAGAGACGATGACCGCCTTTTTCATATATCCCTCCTGCCGGAGCGCCTGTCACTGCAACGGGCGGCCGACACACGATGCATGGTTCCGGGTATCCTGCAGTAGTCCGAACCCCGGGCACTTCTCCCGTGAGAGAGGCGATGTCGCCCGGGATTGCTCCCTCTTCAAGCGAGCAGCTCGGTGTCCTCGTGGCTGTAGGGCGGACAGCAGCAGCACAGGACCACCAGATCCGCCTGTCCGGAATTCCGGAGCCTGTGAGGCGTGCCCGGCGGGATGAGGATGCTGTCCCCCTGCCCGATCTCGAACACCTCTTCGCCCAGGGTCATGGTGCCCCGGCCCCGGGTGACATGGTAGATCTCCTCTGCCTTATGGTGCCGGTGGAGAACGGTCTCGGAGCCCGGAAGGACGGTCGCCTCTGCGAGGCTCTGGCAGGTATCCGTCCCCTGCCGGGGGTGGATGAGCTCCCGGATGACGGACCCGTCCTTGGTGACAAAGGGAGTGATCTGCTTATACCCGGTTTTCATCGTGTTTTTCCATGCCCTCCTGTGCACCAGGTTACCACACCGGCGCATACCGGGAAAGGCCCGGGCTTTTCTCCCAGGATGAATAGACGGCCCGGCAACCGTTTCGGGCAATGGAACCGGGCGGTGTCCCCCTCCGGCTACACGCTGAACCGGATGCTCATGATGTCGCCGTCCTGGACCAGGTAGCCCTTGCCCTCGAGCCTGAAGAGCCCCTTGTCCTTCAGCGCCTTTTCGCTGCCGAGCCGGATGAGGTCGTCATAGGAAAAGCATTCCGCCCTGATAAACCCCCGGGCAAGGTCGGAATGGATCGCTCCTGCCGCATCCACGGCCGTATCGCCCTGCATGACGGTCCACGCCTTGACCTCGTCCGGCCCCACGGTGAAGAAGGTGATGTAGCCCAGCACCCGGTAGGCGAGCATGGTGAGACGGTCCCGGGCGGATGTCTCGATGCCCATGTCTTCCATGAACTCCCGGGCATCCTCCGGGGAGAGTCCGGAGAGCTCCATCTCGAACCTGCCGGCAAACTCGACCGCGGGCATAATGCCTCTGGTGGCGGCCAGCAGGTCTTCACTGCGGTTGAACCGTTCCTCGTCCGAGTTCACGATGACCATCAGGGGCTTTTCCGTGAGAAAGCGAAACCCCTTGAGCTGCCTGACCTCATCGGGAGAGAGGTCGAGAGAGCTGATGAGTGCGTTCTTCTCCAGGGCCTCGCAAACCTTGAGCAGCGCCTTTTTCTCGATCTCCATGTCAGGGGTCGATGCGCCCCGTTTGACGAAGTGCTCGATCCGTTCGAGCCGGTTCTCGGCCATGATGAGATCGGAGAGCACGAGCTCGGTGAGAACCGTTTCCAGGTCGGCCAGGGGGTCGGGCGGCCCCAGGATGCCGTCTATGACCTCGTCATGGAAGTTCCTCAACACCAGGGCAAGGGCGTCGGCGGTCTTCACCAGGGTCAGCTCGGATGCGGTGAAGATCTCCTTCTTGTCTTCTCCCGACGAAAATCCCACGAAATCCACGCACTCGATGGTTGCATAGGTGGTCTTCCGGGGCTGGTACATATCCTTGAGCCGGTCCACCCGCGGGTCTGCCACCGCGACCACGGCCATGTTCGGTTCAGGCCGCGACGAGGCATAGGCATTGGTCTGCACGTCGGATGCGGTGAGTGCATTGAAGATCGTTGTCTTGCCGGACTTCTCGAGCCCTATGAGGCCGATTTTCATAATCTTTTCCTTTCATTTTAGCCGATGGAGCGCTGCCGCTTATACCACTCTTTGCCGGAAGGTTTCAACCTTGCGCTTTGCTTCACGAGACGGACAGACGCGGGCATTCTTTCCTTTGCAAATCACGCAGCGTTCCGCTATCGTCTGAGATGAGGAAAAACAGAGAAGGAGGAGGCATGCTCACGGCAAAAGACATCATGTCCACAGCGGTCATCACCCTTACACCCGGCATGGAGATCGTCACTGCAGCCGGGGTTCTCATGGACAACCATATCAACGGGGCCCCGGTGGTGAACGAAAGCGGCGCCATCGTGGGCATTCTCAGCCAGGACGATCTCGTCACCCAGCAGAAGAAGATCCCCCTGCCCTCGTACTTCATGGTGCTCGACGCGCTCATTCCCCTGCACTCCAGCGGACAGGTGGAAAAGGAGCTGGAGAAAATCGCGGCCACCACGGTCGAGCACGCCATGACCCCCGACCCTGTGTGCGTTCATCCCGACACGCCGGTGGAGGATATCGCGACGATCATGGTGGATAAAAAGATCCACACCATCCCGGTGGTGGATGAAGACGACAGGCTCGTGGGTATCGTCGGCAAGGAGGATATCCTCAGGACCATCATCCCCGCCCCGGAGACGAAAAAGCGGACCACGTCCTGACACAGTCTGTAACAGGTTCGTTCCCGAGAGGCCTGATAACGAGCGGTGGCCGGGCCTGATCGCGCTCGAGGGCGCCTTCGGCCGTGCGGCGAAGCGCCGTCTTTCCCGTGGAACCGGCCGCTCCATCCCTCTGCAGGGCAATCCGTCGAGCCAGGCCTCCTCAGAGCGCGCCCTGGGCGACCAGGTGCTCTTCCCGATGCCCGGCACCTGACAGGTTCCGGAGCGCGTCCTTCATCTCTCCATAGCGGTATTGCCGGTAGGAGACCTGCAGCGCCCGGACCGCCTCCTCGGGCGACTCGAAGATCGGCACCTGGTACTTCTGCCGGTAGGTCACGGTCTTGTGCACGGCATTGGGCGTATAGATCGCGGCAGGCTTGCCGTATTCATGGCATTTCTTCACCAGCTCGACAATGGCGTCGATCACCATGGGGTGCCAGAGGCTCGGCACCGGCAGGAGCCCGTCCACCTCGCCGGATGAAAGCAGGATGTCGAAAATCTCCAGAAAGGTCTGCATGGAAAGGGCCGGGCCCAGGTCGATGGGGTTCGCCACGTTGAAGATCTGGCCCGTCCTGCTCAGCTTCTCCTGGGTGGCGGGCGAGAGGCGGGCCATCTCCAGGCCTGCCTGCACCAGCAGATCGGCGGTGATGCCGCCGAAGGCGCCCGAGTTGGTGAACACCGCGATCCTCCTGCCCTTCAGAGGCGGCATGTGCGTGAAAATCTTGGGCATGGCATGGAGCTCGGAGATGGAGTTCACCCGGATGACACCCGCCTGAGTGCACGCATTGTCGAAGATGTCGTCGTTGTTTGCCATGCCCGCGGTGTGCGACATGGCGGCCCGCGCGCCCTCGCCGGTCCTTCCGACCTTGAAGACCAGGATGGGCTTTCTCACCCTCCGGGCCGTCTCGATGAACTTCCTGCCGTCCTTGATGTTCTCGAGGTACATGCCGATGACCTCGGTGGACTCGTCCCGGTCGAAGTACTCCAGCACGTCGGCCTCGTCGATGTCCGATTTGTTGCCGATGCTCACGATCTTGTTGGCCTTGACCACGTCCGTGGTGAACGACTCCAGCACGATCACCACGATCCCGCCGCTCTGGATGATGTAGGAGACCGCACCGCTCTCCTGGGCAAAGGTGTGGAAATCGTCTGCCTGGATGCCGTAGAAGCAGCAGAACTGATTCCGGGTGTTGAGCACGCCCAGGCAGTTGGGGCCCATGATCCGCATGCCGTGCGTTCGCGCGGTCTCATCGATCCGGCGCTGCATGGCCCTGCCCTGCTCGCCCCCCTCCGAGAACCCCGAGCTTTCGATGATCACGTGCCTGATGCCTTTTTCCGCACACTGCTCCACGAACTGCGGAACCACGGCTGCCGGGGTGATGATCACCGCCAGATCGATTTCCTGCGGGATATCCGTCACGGCAACATAGCCCGGGCACCCGTGCACGGTCTCGCCCTTGCGGTTCACGGCGCAGACGGCCCCGCCCCACGGGGAGATCTCGTTCAAGGCCCTGCAGATGGTGGCCCCCAGGTTAAAAGGTGAGTTCGACGCCCCTATGACGGCAACGGATTCGGGATGAAAAAAAGTATGCATAGCACCACCCATCTCTGATGTCTTTATCCGGCTTTTCCAGGCCGGAAGCCCCTCCATGCTTTCCCGGGCAGCTGTTCTTACGATTACTTCCTTCTCTCCAGCTCGCTGCGATACACGTCCCTGAGCATCTCGATCATTCCCACGATGACCCGGTAGATGAACTGGCCGTTTTCATCGCCTGCCTGCTCCGCGTCGTCCTTCATGTGTCCCAGGTCCTCCAGCTGCTCTTCCAGCGAGCCGATCTCGTTCTCGAACTGCTCGATGATCTGCTCGCGGGTGAGAAACCGGAAAAAGAACGCCCTGGTGAGAAAATCGAGCTGGTAATCCACCGGGATGGGCGGCGAAACCAGGGATTTCAGGAATCCCTTCCTTCCCTTCTCGGTGATGGAATACACGTGCTTATTGGGTTTGCCCGTCTGGATGACCACCTCTTTGCGCACCAGATCCGCTGCCTCGAGCTTTCGAAGCGCGGGGTAGATCTGGTTGAGGCTCAGGTTGTAGGCCATCATCAGCCTGCCGGTGATGTTTTTGATCTTGTAGCCGCTTTTCGGTCCGGACATGAGGAAGCCGAGAATGATCTGATCAGTGTCCATGGATGGAGAGTCTCCGTTCTGTGCTGTTTTTTCAGTTAGTTTTATTAACTATATTTTATAATAAAATATCATGCCTGAAAATATATGTCAATATACCTGTCTTACAACCCTGAGGCATTTGTTTTGACATGACCGTCTTACCGTGAGAAGAGCGCTGAGAATACGGCGGGAACGAGCCGGTGCTGCCCTGCATATCCGAGGGTTGCCGTCCTGGTGGAGGAAAAGGCCCGGTGCGGTTTATTGCCAGTCCGGCAAGGAATCGGCGCTTCTCCGTCCCTGACTTGCCCGTGCCGGACCCCTGCTGCGCTCCCGGCTGTCCTCTTTCGCTTTCCCTCCCGGTCTGCCGCCCTCGATCTACAGCCCCCTCGCCTTTCTCACTGCATAGTATCGCGAGACATGGCCGAGAGCCCTCAGGCAGTCGCCCAGGTCGTCGAACACCGGGATGCCCCTGTCCAGGAATATGCCCCTGGCCTCCCGGATCATCTCCTCGATGTCCATGGACTCCATACCCTGCTTGAAGTCGGGAAGCACCAGCATGAGGGGTTTGCCGGTGATATCTGCCACCTCTTTCATCCCGTCGGCCAGCTGCCGGTAGGGCGCGACCTCCTTGGGGGACGTCAGGCCCATTGCCGATGACAGGGACTTGTAGTGGTGGAGGAGCTGGATGAGAATCTGGACGTCCACCCGGGGATCTCCGGCCGCATTGAGGAAGACCTCCCGGTAGGCCTGTGGACCCACGAAGGGGTTGGCCGCGTCGATGGGGTTCTTGGCACTGGATCCGGGCCTGGGCAGGTGCTGGAGAATGGCTTCGGTTATTTCAGGATCGAGCGGGGGGATGCTCAGGCCGTAGCGCTCGGCCTCATCGCATGCACTCACGCCTAAGGCCCCGCCTCCTCCGGCCACGGTGATGTGCCCGTACACCCGGGGCGGCAGCAGGGAAAAGGCCAGACATGTCTGGGCCATCTCCCAGAGGTCTCCCACCTGCACGGCCCCTGCCTGTCTCAGTACGGCCTCCCAGATGCGTTTGCTGCCGCCCATGGATGCGGTATGGCTCTCCACCGCCCTGGCGCCCGCCTCGGTGAGCCCTCCCTTGTTGACGATCACCGGCTTTCTCGCGGCAACCTCCTTCAGAACCCGGAAAAACCGCCTGCCATCCTTGACGCCTTCGATATACATGGCGATCACCCGGGTTTCAGGGTCGCTGCCGAGATATTCCAGCAGCTCGATTTCTCTCAGGTCGGCGCCGTTGCCGAAGCTCACCACCTTGGAAAACCCGATCCCCATCCACTTGCCGATATGGGCGAAGTCGATGGACATGCCTCCGCTCTGGGACACGAAGCCCACGGGCCCGCTCTTCCGGGAGAGGTCCGGTCCGGGAAGGAGGGTGAGGCCGCTCAAGGGACAGTAGATGCCGAAACAGTTCGGTCCGACCACCCTGATGCCGCGGGAGGCGATGTCCCTGATCTCCTGTTCGAGGCGGGACCCCGCCTCGGTGCCCAGCTCGGAGAACCCGGCCGAAAGGATCTCCGCACCGGCCACGCCCACGAGCCTGCACTCTTCGAGGGCCTGGGGCACACGCTCGGCAGGCACCGCAATAATGGCGAAATCGATCGGCTCGGGTATCTCGCTCAGTCCGGTATAGATCTTCATCCCGTTGTACTCGCCGCCCTTGGGGTTCACCGCATAAAGCCTTCCCTCGAATCCGATTGCCTTCAAGGCGCTCAGTATTCCGGTGCCGAAGACGTTCCCCCGGGCCGATACCCCGACGATCGCCACACTCCGGGGGTGAAAAATGCGGTCAAAGGCGTCTCGGGCAGATTCAGTGATAACGGATTCCATGCAACTCTCCTCGGACAGAAATAAGGGTTCATCTCAAGTACTCCATTATTGATTCCATGTTTCCCGAAACCCGTCAATTCTTTTTCAGCATGGGAGATTCACGGGGCAGTTTACACCCACCCCCTTTGCCCGTATAATGAATAACAGGGGAAAGACCGCCATGCCGAAGGAGAACACGCATCTCTGGTTCGCCCAGGAGACGCTGCACCACGTGCCTGACCCGCAGCTGCTGCGGGACGTGTCCGGGCACATGGGCCGATACTATCTGGGGTCGTTTATCCCGGACACCTTCTTCTATGCCTCGGACCGCGCCCTCTCCGATATCTCGGAGACCCTCCACGGCAAGGGCGGCGCCCTCACCAACGAGGCCGTTCTCAGCGTGCTCGATCATGCGCGCGGCATGCACGACATCGCCTTTGCCCTGGGCTACGTCACCCACTGCGCGCTTGACATCGTGTTCCACCCGGTGGTCAACGCACTTGCCGGAGACTACTACGACGAAGACCCGGTGCGGAGAAGCCGCTCCGCATATCTGCACCGGAGGATCGAGACCTGCATCGACATGCGCATCGACAACCGCCTGCGCATCTACCGCCTCACCAGTCCGGGGATCATCCGGGGGCTGGCGTACGAAGACTTTATCGTCAGCAGGTTTTCCGTATCCAGACGAGCGCTCGAGATCACGCTCTTCAAGCAGCTCCTCATCAACCGGCTCTTTGCGAGCCGGACCGCGTATGCCTCGGTCAGGCTGCTCTACGGGCTGGGCATCGTCCGCCAACAGGAGGTGCTTTCCCTGTTCTACGCGGACATCGGCAGCGACGACGGCTGTCTGCAGGATCCTCTCGGCTGCTACGACGGCAAAACCCGCAGCGGGAAGCGGGTGTCCCTGAACACCCTCTTCGCCCGCGCCCGGGGCATGGCGCTCGCCATGATGCTTGCGACGTACGGCTATGCCCGGGGGTCGGTTTCCAGGGAACAGCTTCTGGATGCGATACCAGGCGCAAGCCTGAGCACCGGAGAGGTCCCTGCCGGGAAGGCCCCTTCCCGGCCCGCTCATGCCTGAGAGACATTGCAGGCGGCCTCTGTGACGACCTGCACCACAGATTTTTGCCCGGCCGAATAGATCCTTCGCCCGCGGGTTTCGCCTCGGACTCACGTTTTGCCGGTGGTATGGGTGGGCCTCCCTGCCTCGGGACGCAAGAGGCATCAGGGCCTTGAGGGATTGGGCGCTCCTCCCGGCTCGGACTGAAGAAGGGACATGCCCCGAAATTGCTGCATAGCGGTCAGGACGGACCGCCTCGATGACGGAAAAGATCGTACTCAAGGTCCTGCCACGGGCAGTCGATCTCCTCCATCCGGCCCAGCTCGTCATCTGAGATCCGGCCCCTGTCCCGCAGGTCCTTTGCAGCCCAGACGAGCTTGAGGAAGCGCTGGTGGTGGTGATGGAAGCGCTGGTTGGCATATTCCTTCGCCTGCAGGGTGTAGAGCAGGAAAGGCCAGTCGCTCCCCTCCATGAGGAGGAGCTCCCTTCCCATCTGACGCAGGATGCGATGATCGCGCTCGTCGCCCGGAGCGGCCTGTTCGAGGATCTGCTCCATCTGGGAGGCGCTCGAATTGAGGTAGGGCCAGATCCAGCCGTGCTCGGGGTTGAGCCAGACCGTAAAGTCCGCGTTCAGGCCCCAGGTGCTCGGCTCCATGGTGATGGTGGAAAAACCGCCCCCGTACCGGTCGATGTACTCTCCCAGGGGTCTGTGCTCCACCGTGCCCTTGCGGGCGAGCAGGCGCCAGACCTGCTCGAGCCAGGCCACGCCCTCGTGCCACCAGTGGCCGAAGAGCTCGCAGTCGTACGGGGACACGATGACCGGCTCGGCCTCCGGAACATCGGCCCGTCGGGAGATGCTCTCCAGGAGGGAGACGAAGTGCTCCGCATGGGTCTTCACGCGTTCCCCGGCTGCTTGAACGTCGTAGACCAGCTTCTCCGGCCCGCCGGTGACCCGCAGGTAGTGCAGCCCCGACTCGGGGTCTTTCTGATGAAACTCCAGGTAGAATGGATCGCCCGGATAACCCTGGTCAGGCGACCAGACCTGCTTGCCCGTGGCCTCGTTTCTCCCGAACACCGACACCCCGGAGGGCAGGCGATAGCCCCGGCAGGTGTCGGGGGACGTCTCTCCACGGCGGTTCTCCACGAGCGCGGCCCTGGTGATGCCGATGCTCTCCACAAAGAAAAACCCGATGTCCTCCGCGGCGAGCCAATCGTCGATACCGGCCCGCATGCGCCGCTCTCTGCCCGAGTATTCCGGGCCCCGATAGGCGCATTCGGGAAGCCAGAACCCGCGGGGCCTGCGGCCGAAATATTTTTCATAGGTGCGGATGCCGGTGCGCACCTGGGAGAAGACCGCGCTGTCGTGCTCCAGCAGCGGGAGAAAGGCGTGCGTGGCCGCGGAGGTCAGCACCTCCACCGCCCGCTCGTCCTGGAGCCACCGAAGGGTGCCCAGGATATCGCGGTGGAATTCGCCACGCCAGAGCCGGTAATTCTCTTCAAAGGTTTCAAGCCAGTATCCGGCCACCGCCTGCCTGGCCTGATCACCGCGGAAGCGCTCGATGTCACTCCGGGCGCGGCGGATCCGGTCTTCCATGTATTCGCAGAAGCGGTCCTTCAGGTATTCGTCCGCAAGCTGCTCCATGAGCACGGGCACCAGCCCGATCATCACCCCGGGCCGGATTCCCTCGAGATGCAGCGCGCGCAGAGACCCGAGCAGCGGGATATAGGTCTCGATCATGGCCTCGAACAGCCATTCCTCGCCTGCAGGCCAGGTGCCGGACTTCCGGCAGTAGGGTATGTGGGCGTGGAGCATCAGGGCAAAGACTCCGGACATTTTTCCCTCCTGTTTCATGAAACTCGCCTGTACTCCCTTATAACCTCTCCAAGAATTCCCACAAGGACGAAAAACAAAAACCGCGGCTCTTCTAAGAGATCCCTTGCCTTAAAAAGGCCATACAGCCCCTTCCCCGCGGGAAACGTAAAAAAAGAGCAAAGGGATTGCTATTCCACCCCTGCATGTTAAGGTGAAAACGCCTGTCCTTGAAGTGGAATAATGAATGAAAGGAGCGCTTCGTTATGGGCTTGAGAATAGCACTTGTTGAATCAGGGACTCCGTCAACGCATATCTTCAGCAGAACATACCTCCCGAGGGTGGGCATCCCCACCATGGGGGCCGTGCTGAAGCAGCAAGGACATGCCTGCGATATCTTTTTCGAAGCCCTCTCTCCCGTCAACGCCGATGACCTCCGGGCCTATGACGTAGTGGGAATCGGATCCCTCACCAGCACCATCGAGTCGGCATACCGGCTTGCCGATTCGCTCAGGGAAAGCCGTACCACGGTCGTGATGGGCGGGCCCCATGCCACCTTCATGCCGCGGGAAGCACTCGATCACTGCGACTATGTCGTGATGGGCGAAGGGGAGGATGTCCTCCTCTCGCTGATCGATTCGATCGAAAAAGGCGGAGATCCGGAGTCCGTGGGAGGCCTGGCCTTTCTCCGCTCCGATGGGGCGCTGAGGATCACGGAGAGCAGCGGGCACGTCGATTTCGCCGGCCTGCCTTCCCCGGATTTTTCCCTGTGCCCCCAGATGACCGGCGCAAGCGTTCCACCGATCATCACGACCTCGCGGGGCTGCCCCCACAAGTGCACCTTCTGCACGGTGACCGCGGTCTTCGGGCGGAAATACCGGTTCAAGAGCAACGAGCAGGTCATCAGCGAGCTCAGGCCCCTGCTCCATCGCAGCGTGTGCTTCGGCGACGACAACTTCTGCGCCGATCCCAACCGGGCCAAATCTCTGCTCAGGGAGATGATCGACCGCGACGCCGTACCGCTCAGGTGGTCGGGGGAGATGGCCATCAAGGCGGCCCTCGATGATGAGCTGCTCGATCTCATGCGCAAGACGCGCTGCCGGACGGTGTACGTAGGCATCGAGTCCATCGACGACGACGCCCTGAAACGGATGGGCAAGGCGCACCAGGCGCAGGTGATCCCCCGGTGCATCGACAATCTCCATTGCCACGGCATCGGCATCCACGGGATGTTCGTGGTCGGTCCCGACGATACGCTCGATTCGGTGAAAAAGATCGTCGATTATGCGATGGAGACCGACATCGACACCATACAGATCTGCGCGCTCACCCCTTTCCCTGGCACGCAGAGCCACGAGGATTACCGGGACCGGATCCTTCACCAGTGCTGGCGCTACTATGACGGCATGCACGTGGTGGTGAAGCCCGCGACGTGCTCCGCCTACGAGATGCAGGTGGAGATCGTCCGCCAGATGAAGAGGTTCTATAGTGTCAGGAACGTGCTCGACGCCTACCGGCCCGGCCGGGCCTGGAGAGCCGGATACCGTCTGGGAGGCTATATGCTCATCCGCAGATGGGCCAGGGAAAATGCCGGTTACCTGAACCGCCTCAAGACCGGCTATTATCACCAGGGCATACCCGGGACATCGATGTCCCCGAAGAGCGCCGCTGCCCCGGCCTTGCCCTGAAGCATTCCTTCGGAAGATCATGGGATATCGCCATGGAGGAACTTCTGCCGGCCGGTCTGCGGAAGGCCTCTCCCTCCTTGAGGCGTCAGAGAATCCGGGCACTGCTCACCATGATTCCGCTTCCGATGAATGCCTACTCGATATCCCCGATTGCCTGATTGATCTCCGCGGCATTGCCATACATCCTGTCGGGAAGTTTCCTGAGCATGTCGATCACGCCCTGAGGGGCTCCCATGGACTGCGCATGCTTCACGATCGCTCCCGTATCCTCGGGGTAATCGATATCTCCCAGGAATTCCTGCATACCGGCAGTGCCTGTCATGAGCTTGCATCCTTCACGACTTTTTCAAAAAGCATGAGGACGGATGATGCATCCGATCCCACAGGGCCTCTTGCACCTGATTCCCATTTGTGTACGGACTATACGATCATCCGATCTCACCCACCGCCCTGCTGACATCCACCGTCGAGTTGAACTCCCGGTCCGGGAGATTGTTGATGAGATCGATTACATCCCGGGGGGCCTGATTCTCACGCGCCTTCCTGATGAGGTCCTCTTTTCGCGAGGGATAATCCATTCCTTGAAGATAATGTTGCAACTCCACTGCGCTTACAGCCATTATCCACTCCTTCTCCGGCATTGTGCTTGCCTGAGAACGGGGACTGTCGTACACCTGTTACTCAGACCTTTGGAACCTGGTTACCTTAAGCCACCGATCGCCTTGCTCACGTCCATCGGCGAAATGAAGTCCTGATCCGGGAAATCGTTCAGCACACTCATGACATCGTCGGACGCGCCGTTGTCACGGGCTTTCTTTATCAGATCGTTCTTTCTTGCAGGATAATCTAGTCCGTGCAGAAACTGCTGCACCTCTGCGGCGCTCACATCGCCGTATCTTGCCATGCCCGTTCCTCCTTTCCCTTATCAATGCCGGGGTTCTTGCCTGAGGGGCTTGCGATGCGTTCCGGCCACCTGCTCGGGTCACGCGCTGTTCGCTATCCCCCACACTCCCTGCTCGGGTCCGGGGCTGAGATGGACTGTATCCGGGCAGCTTCTTTGAGACCATCCGGCGACGTCATCGGGTTCATTGTGCTGTCGGGCTTGTCAGGGATGATGTTCTTTTTGCGGGATGACCCATGTGGTGAGAAGATTCCTGTATTCTCTCGGCGCCCGGCTCTCTTGGTTTTTTCTCCATTTTTCGCCGGAACGGCTCTCGTCTTCCGGAGGATACAAGAACAGGAAACCATCTTTGTTCAGATGATTTCCTGTCTTATTTCCAATCGCTTTAAGGGGGGAGTTACGACATTTTCCCGATAGCCTTGTTGACGTCCACCGGGGAGTTGAAATCCTGGTCCGGCAACTTGCTGAGCATGTCGATCACATCGCCGGGCGCATTGTTGCTCTGTGCCTTCTTGACCAGATCATTCCTCCGTGCCGGATAGTCCATACCGTGAAGAAACTGCTGAATTTCTCCTGTACTTACCATTTTTCACCTCCAGTTTGGTTTTTCAAAAAACACCTCTGCTCATCATCCGAGAATTTCCAACGCCACATCGAGTTTTCAGCTTCCACTTTTCCCAACCTGGCCTTGCCTACTGCTTCACGCCTGCGGTCCGTATGACCTCGTCTGGCGACGAATATTCCTGGTCCGGCAACCCCTTGAGCAGATCCATGACGCCGTCGGGCGCATGGTTGTCTCGTGCAAGGTTCACGATCTGCATCTTGGTCGCCGGGAAAGTGATATTTTCCAGGTACCACTGTATTTCGGCTGTATTGATTTCCATCCTCTCTCTCCTCGCTGTGCCATCACCGGGGTTCACCGCCCTCGGCGGGTTCACGCCCGGCCGCCGCAAACGTGCCCCCAAGTCACTCGATCTCGTCGACAGCCTTGCTCAGGTCTCCCGACGAGGAAAAATTCCGTTCCGGCAGGTTATTGATGATATCGATGACGACATCGGGGGCATGGTTGTCGCGGGCTTTCTGCCTCAGATCGTTCTTGCTCGCGGGAAACATGATACCGCTCAGATACCTCTCCAAGTCGATCGGATGTACTGCCATGTGCCTTACCTCACAGATATTCCTGATGTTCTTCCACAACCAAGGATGTACTGAATACTTATTATAAGCCTTCACTTACCATTCTCAATGATCGCTTCTTCTGGAGAATTCTCTTCTTTTATCCGACCGGGGAATACCATAACCAGACGTATTATCTCACAGATACCTGATGCCATTGCCCTTAAAAAACAACCGCCCGCCGTGTATTCCATGGCGTCGAAGGCAAGGATTTTCCTAACTTCTTTTCCGAAGCGCCCTCGCCCTGTACCGCCGGTGCCTTCCCCCAGAAAATCCATTCACCCGCATCCTCATCATCACCGGCAGGGCATCCCTTCACCCGGACAAGGAAGGGTCTTTCCGATTGAGCTTGGAGAGGACATCCTTATTCTTCACTATCAAGGAATCGAGGAATTTTTCATGGTGTCATTCAATGGCATGGACCCCAGGGCAAGCCCTGGATCCAGTTGAAGCCTGAAGCTAGAAGATAATGTGACCCCTCCCTCCGAGTCCTTGAGTAGCTGACTGAGAAGAAGGAGGAGGATTCAGGGAGAACCAATGATGAATCGGGAAAAACAGTTCCATAGGCGGGTGTTCCGCCGTATTCTCATGAGGGAGGCTGCCATGTCCGGCCTGCACTGGATCCTCATCGCCGTGCTGGTCGTCGCCGCAGGCGTTGTCCGGTCCGAGGCCTCGCGTGAACCGGATGCCGGGGATCCGGTTGTCGGCGGGCAGCCGCAGGAAGTAGAGGACGTGTTTGTTCCTGAGCCCGGAGATTTTCTTGTGGAACCTTTCGTGGAAAATCTCGAAGTCCCCTGGGATCTCGATTTTCTGCCCGACGGCAGGGCTCTGGTGACGGAAAGGCCTGGCAGGGTCCGTCTCATCGTGAACGGGCGGCTGACAGACGAGCCCTACGCAACAGTAGATACCGCGGCGATCGGCGAGGGGGGATTGATGGGCCTGGCGGTGCACCCGGATTATCCCGAGCAGCCCTATGTCTACATCATGTATACCTACCGGGTCGGAACGGACCTGTTCAACAAGGTCGTCCGGCTGCGCGACACGGGTGAGACCGCGGCGCAGGACAGGATCATCGTGGAAAGGATCCCCGGGCATCGGGTGCACGACGGCGGCAGGATCGCGTTCGGTCCGGACGGCATGCTCTACGTATGCACCGGGGACATAGGCCGGGCCGGCATTGCGCAGGATATCGAGAACCTGGGCGGCAAGATACTCCGCTACACCCCTGAGGGGGACGTTCCCGGGGACAACCCGTTCCGCGATTCACCGGTGTATTCGTACGGGCACCGCAATCCCCAGGGGCTCGCCTGGCATCCCGATACCGGTGATCTTTTTTCCTCCGAGCACGGCCCCTCCGGCGAGTTCGGCCTCTTCGGGAGCGATTCGATCAATGTCGTCCGCAAAGGGGGAAACTACGGCTGGCCTCTGGTCCTCGGTGCCGTGGACATGGAGCCCTATGAGGATCCCGTCGTGTTCTGGCCCAAGGCGACGCCTCCCGCCGGCATGACCTTTTCCCGCGGGGTTCTCTACGTGGCAAGCCTGCGGGGCGAAGCGCTCATCCGCATATCGTTCCGGCACAGGAACGGCAGCTATGAAACAGAATCGATCCAGAGGCTCTTTGCAACCGACTGGTACCGAGGGGAACATGGAAGGCTCAGGCATGTCACGACAGGACCCGACGGCAGCCTCTACGTGCTGACGAGCAATCGCGACGGCAGGGGGACCCCCAGAGAGGGTGACGACAAGATTCTGCGCCTGAGATTCCGTAAATAGCACCCGGGAATGGGTGCACCGCAACGTCTGCGGAGAGAGCCCCCGGGGCGCGGGAGCGAGGAAGGGCTGGTGGCAGGGTCATGTCTTGCGGACCGGGTCCACATGGACAAACACAAGGTCCACGCTCGGCAGGGTCTTGATCCTTGCCTCCACCTCATCGGACACTCCGTGGGCGCGCTCCAGCGTGATCCTGCCGTCGACTCCCACATGGATCTCCACGCGAAGCTTCGGCCCCACATAATCGGCGATCACCCGGTGGACGTTTTCCACGCCGGGCACTTGCCCTGCCCTGTGAATGATCTCCCTGACAACCTCCTGCTCGGCTCCGCGTCCCGTGAGATAACCGAGGCTCTGCCTGCCAACCCTCCAGGTGGTCCGGAAGATCCACAGAGCAACCAGAACCCCGGCCACCGGATCGGCTATGGGATGCAGGTATCGGGCGCCCCATATACCGATCATCGCAGAGGCAGTGGTGAGCGTGTCCATCAGATTGTCCTGTGCGCCGGCGTGTATTGCCGGGCTGCCGGTCTTCCGCCCGATCCGTGATATCGACCGGTACATGACCAGCTTGATCAGGGCAGCCGTGAGCAGCACCAGGGTCGGCAAAGGAAGCGGAATGGTCCGGACATCTCCCAGGAACCGCTGGATGCTCTCGTACAGGGCGGCAGCCCCTGCCCCTGCCATGGCGGCGGTGACCAGCATGCCGATGAGGGGGTCGAACCGGCTGTGGCCTTGCGGGTGGCTGATGTCAGCGGGCTTCTGCGACAGGGAGAGTCCAATGCCCATCAGTATGCTGTACAGCGTGTCGGCAAAGGAATTTGCCGCATCCGAGAAGATCGCGCTGCTCCCGGTCGTCCATGCCAGCACACCCTTTATGAGGGCGAGAGCCGCATTCCCCCCGATCAGGATGGCAATCGCGCGATCATAGCTCTTCTTGAGCCGGGGATCGGCTGATCCAGGGCGCACTCTCTCCAGGGTCATACCATTATTCTCCGTTCTCTTTTCCAGGCGGGATTTCAAAAAAACAGCGGAACGGGACCGGGGAGACCGCTATCCCCGTATTCATGTCACCCTGGAGGCATGATAATGGAAGCTTTCCCTCTCCCGTCCCCTGACCACCCGCTGCTTTCCAAGGTCGCCGAGGGTATCCGTTACCACGGTCACCTGCCCCCCCGATCCGTCGTGATCATAATAAATCACCACCCAGTCGCGGATTTTACGGAGCTCATGAGCGCGTTGCGTGTTCGAGTACAGGACGGTGAAGTCCCAGCCTTTCCTCCGGACGCTCATTACCGGCAGCCAGGCTCTGCCCTCGGGGTTGAACCGCTTGGGGGCGATCGTGCGCAGTTTGTCTTGAGCCGCCTTGTCCCGGTACTCCCTGTCGATCTCCAGCAGCAGGCCCAGCGGGGGCTTCTCCGGGGTCCCGCCTTTGTCCGCCGCGTCCTTGCGGAGCATCCTTCCGGCCGACCTGCTCAACATGCCTGCAAGGACGTCCCTGACCATCTGCACCCGCCGTTCGCCGAAGCCCTCCACCCGGCCCAGCTTCCCGTCGTATGCGGCACGTTCCAGCTCTTCCAGGGTCGACAGGCCCAGTGATTCAACCACCCTTCGAGCCAGATCGTCCCCGATTCCGGGCACCTGCCTGAAGACGTCCGCAGGGGAAACCTCGCCCAGAAGATCCTGATGGAGAGCGGTCCTGCCGGTCCTTACGAACTCCGCGATCACCCCGGCCAGTCCTTCGCCGATATCGGGCAGATCCTTGAGCCTATCCTCCCTGCCCTCCAGCACCAGATCGGCCAGCGGGTCTTCTGTGTGCCTCACCTGACGGGCGCCCTGACGGTACGCCCTGACCCGGAAGACGTTGGCCTCTCCGGCATCCAGGAGATCCGCTATGCTGTCGAGCTCGGATGCGATCTCGGCATTGGAGGGTTTCGGGTCCTGCATCAGATCGCCTCATTTTTTTAAGCTCATGCGCTTTTTGACACACGCCATGGCACCGGCGGCAGACCGGTTTCATCACAACTATTGATAGGTGCACGCCGCCGTGAATCAACCTGCTGCTGTAAACGCACAATCAGTCCGGTTGTACTGCCGGGAGCCATGACGTTTGAAACCCGGGAAGGCAGGGCTATTCTAAGGTATATGGCAAAAAGAGCCTCGTTTCTCTCCCGGCAAGATTCGGGCAGCGCCAGATGACACCGGATGAGAGAAACGAGGAGAAGCGTGCTGATTCTCAAGCGGGCATCTGCTGATCATGGATCTTAAGGGCATTCACCTCTCGACAGTGATTTCAGCTCGTCTCCGGCAGCCGCAGATTCGAGAAGAACACCTCAAAAAAACAGCTTGCCCAGCAGCGGACGCACCCGGCATCGGGATCTCCCCGGCCCGGCGACGAGCTGAACCAGGGGCTTGGCTGCGTGAGAATGCCGGCTTTTTCCCGGAGAACGGCTGATCTTGCATGAAGGGCATACCGGAACTGGTGAAGGGAGGATTCAATGAGGATTGACGCGCACATGCACATCAACTTCAGGAACATATCGACACAAAACATCATCGATTATCTCAACAAACACAGATACGACTGCTGCTGGCTGATGACATGGGAGGATGCCGCCCCGGAGAAATGGAACATCCAGAACCTCCCCATCGAGAACGTGTACAATACCTTCTTGCGCCATCCCACCCGGATCATTCCCATGTACGCCCCCGATCCCCAGTGCGACGACGCACCGGGAAAGCTCCTCCAATGGTGCAGCAGGGGCGTGCGGGGGGGCGCGGAGCTGAAGACCACCGTAAACTGGCGATCCGTCAAGCTCAAGAGGCTCCTCGATGCAGTGCTGAAGGTAAAGATACCGGTTGTGTTCCACATGGAAAACCGGCCTGAGGTGCTTGAGAATCTGAAAACCGATACCCGGCTGGAGGTCGTTCTGCTCAAGATTCTGCAGAGCGGCAGGCTCAAGGGCATACCCAAAAGGGTTCTGGAAATGGCGGTCGAGGTATATGCCCCCCTGGAGAGATGGAAAAAACAGCGGACCCTCTTCCCCGGCTACAAGCTCGATTTTGCATCGCTGCGCGTGGTGCTCAAGGAGTATCCCATGGTCAAATTCATCGGGCACGGCCCTCTGTTCTGGCAGCATATCTCCGCCGATGGGGGAAAGAACGCATGCATCCAGCAGCAGGGCATCATCCGGAAGGAGGGCCTGACCTGCTCGTTTCTGAGGAACTACCCCAACCTCTATGCCGACATATCGGCACCGAGCGGTTTCCATGCACTGAACAGGGACCATGCCTTTTCACGCAGATTCCTCTCGGAATTCAGCAACAAGCTGCTCTTCGGGACAGACAACTATCCCCTCGGCCACGAGGATCTCCTCAAATCGCTCGGGCTGGGGCCCAAGATCATGAGGCGGCTCATGGGTACGAACGCGGAACAGCTCCTGATGCAGTGAGAACTATCTCATTCGTTCGAGCTGATCACGAATCCGCTCGGCCCAAGCCCCGTTGCCGAGGAGGTGCCTGCGATCTTGGCCAAGTACACTGCTCCCAGGTGCTCGATGTGCCTGTCCACGTTGGCGAAATAGTTGGTGTGGACCTGCTCTTCATCGATTACGGTTTCGAATATCTTGGCGCTGACACTGTCGCCGTTTTCCACGCATACCCGGAGAAAACGGTTGTAGGCATCGATGGTGTCGTCTTCGAGCCGGGCGTCGAACCCGAATATCACCTCGACCTTCTGCCCCTTGTGAATCTTTTCCCGGGGATCGGCCGTGGGCTCGCCCCCCAGCTCCTTGATGCGCTCCGCAAACATCTCGGCATGGCGCATCTCGTCGATGGAGATCAGCTTGATCTTTGCCGCCAGCTCTCCGTAGTCCATATCATCCAGGTTGTAGTGCTGGTTCATGTACTGGTAGATCGCCTGCAGCTCCATGGCCCGGGCCTCGTTGAGCACATCGATGACCCTCTGTCTTGCCTCACCTGCCGTGTTCTTTGCCATGTACCTCCTCCTGAAATGTCGATTTACCAGTAAATGTACGTCCTGCACGGAGAGATTCAAGAGCCGGGAAAAAGGATCTTTCCGGACGGGTGGACAAAGCACGGCGCACTGTCGTGGCGGGAAGCACCCGTGAGAAGGACCGGCCCGAGATTTCCGAGACGGCTATCCGGTTTCCAGAGGCCGGACCGCATTCCTGATCCTCCCTGAATGCACCAGGTCCAGGAACTCTTCGCCGAGCGACCTGCAGGCGCGGATAACCTGCTCCCAGCACGCCCTGCGCTCGCGGTCACGCCCGCGGAACCGGATGAAATCGTCCCGGTCGGGAATCCTGCCCAACGGCAGGCGTCCGACAAAGCCGGGAGACGGACTTATGAGCACCACGTTGTCCAGGTTGCCTCCCCGGGGCCTTCTCCAGGGCAGCATCTTATCGAACCAGCCCGGGACGATGCGGTTGCAGTAGTGCGGGAAGAGCACGAGCCCCTCGCTGCGAAACGGGAGATCCAGGTGGTAGTCGATGAGGCCCCCGTCGCGGTATACCCCGGGCCGCGCCCCGCCCGGTGATTTCACTCCTTCCATCACCAGCGGAATGGACCCCGAGGCCATGAGGGCGCTCTTGAGGTTCTCAGGGCTGAGCGGAACCTCCTGGAGCGTAAACCCGTCCCGCCCGAAAAACGCCGGAGGATCGCGGGGATCCGAAAACAGGGTGCGCGTAAAGAAGAGCCTGAGACATCTCCTGCTGAGCGCATTGGCCGCCATTGCCATGAGCATGGCCGCGCCCAGGCGGTATCGCCCTTCGCGGGCGAACGGCCCGCGACACCGGACGGAAAGGATGCTCAGCCGGAAAAAGGGATGGTCGAGCACCGCCTGCGTGCCCGCCTCGTCGAGAAAGGCATCCATGACCGCCCGGGAACCCCGGGTCACCTCGGCGGCGCCAGGGGAGGCACAATAGCGCTGGTCGAGATAGGCTGACTCGAAAGCCTCGTACGAACCGCTGTCCATGCCCTGCGCGATGGCTGCGAACCTCCAGCTCCCTATGGATGAGCCCACGAGAAAGACCGGGCGGGATGATCCGGTGAGCCATGAAGAGAACACGGCCCGGTCGAGCCCTCCCAGCACCAGCCACTTGGGCCCGCCCGCGGCCCCGGCGACCACGTCTACGGCCCCGGGATCGAGCCCCCCGTCCCGGATGAGCGATAATGCCTTTGTCCCTGCGAGGATCTCGAGGCAGCCGGTCATGGCCTGCTCACGATTCTGCCGGAACAGAGCCGCCCGGCACGGACGCCGCCTTCCGGGCAGCCTGCCTGCACAGGCATGTTATTCGAGCTCCGCGCGGAGCTGCTCAAGGGACTCCCCCGCTTCCGGAGCGATCTTGATGAAGCCCCTGAGTATGTCGCACGGGTAGTCCACGCACTCCGCGCAGTTTGCCAGATCGTTTTCCATACAGCATTTGCGGATCTCACACATTGTATCGCAGTAAAAAAACAGCCTTCCTCCAGCCCTGCAGCCATCGCAACAAATGTGTTCAGGTTGAATGTCGGTGTTGTAGAGAACCGACCATTCCTTGGCTACCTGAGCTCTCCGGGCATCGTCGTCGGACCTGGTGGCCATGTATGCCTCGCAGAGAGAACAGTCCAAGCCGCAACACGCAATCATTTCTTTTCCTCCCCTTTCGTTTTATCGCCTGTGATGCAGTGTTTCTGTATCCTCTTACCATCGTCGATGAAACCACATTACCTATCGGATTTCACCCGGGAATCCTTCCCCGCAGGAATCTTTCCCGGCAAAAAAAGGCTCCCCGGCCCGCCCGCCGGGCAGGGCCTTTTTCCTGTGATTTTCGAAGCGGTACCACACCGTATAACTCTTGCTGAGCAAGGGCATCGGGATGATGAACGAGCAGAACAGCCTGTGCTCGACCACTCTGCAGACAAGCGACCCGTCGGCGGCCCGGGAAAGAAGCACCGTCCCGCTGACGAGCTCGATGCCTTCCCGCGGGTCGATTCTCGGCCTGTACGAGAGCAGGACGCCCCCGTCCACGCATCTGCCTTCCAGGTCCTCGCCCATATCCGGGGACAGCAGGTTTCCCTGCGCGTCATAGACGGCTACGGCGATCCGGTCGCGGCCTGTCTTGGTTATTTCCACGCGGTCTGCCTTACCGAGATGCCTGGCAGGGACGAAGTCATAAAAAAGGCAGGGTTCCAAGATATAGCTGAGGCTCTTGAAGCCCGGAAGGAACCACTCGCAACTGCTGGCGCCCTGGTCGCGGTATATTCCGGCAATGCTGTCGCAGGGAGCTTCCGCAGCAGCAAGGGGCTTGGGCCAGGACTCCGGCCTGGGGTAATGATTGCCGGCGCACGATGAAAGACCCATGCCGGCAGAAAGCAGAAACAGACTGCCGAGCACAAACCGCATCAGGAAGATGCCCATCCTCCCGATCCCGCGACCCCCGGCGGGGGTGATCCGCATCATCATGCCCTCGAGCGCTCTCGACATCTCATAAGATCCACATATTCTACCACGTCCGCGCCGAGTTATCCATACGCGGCTTCCTGCCCGGATGAAGAAAGAAACAATGCGGCCGCCCGGCAGCTCTCTTCCGGGTACCGCCCCACCGCGGTCTCGTCCGACAGAACTACCCCGCCATACCCCCTGGTCAGCGCATCGTACAGGTGACAGATTTCGGACCTGGTGGGGACGATGCTGCCGGTCATGTGCTCCAGCACCTGCCCGGCAAGGAGCACGGGCACGGTCATCTCCTTCAGGGTATCCGAAAACCCGTGGACGGCCTGCGCCATGCGGACGAACCCTGTCTCCGCTCCCAGATCGCCCCGGCAGATCCACAGCTCGTCCGCGGACAGGGCGATGCGCCTTGCATCATGGACCGCACTCTCGCGCTCGATCTTGGCGATGACGTAGGCCCGGTCTCCCAGGACGCGGCGGTAGCCCGCCATTTCGACGGCGTCTTTTACATAGGAGACGGCATAGAGAATGAAATCCAGGTGCCGGCTCTGTTCCAGAATCTCCCGGTCTTTTTCCTGCAGGGATTCGCTGCGGAAGGAAGAATGCGGGAGGGTGATCCCCTTTCGGGAGGAGACGATCCCTCCCTGCAGCACGCGCGCCTTCACCGACCCGGGGGCGAAAGACTCCACGGCGAGCACGGCCCGGGTATCGCCGAGCACGATCTCGCCACCGGACAGAGGGGCCGCCTGGAAAAAGTCGGGGTGCGGGACCGGCAGGATATCCCGCCCGCGGGCGGTCCCGGCATGCACCAGCTCGATGTTCCCGCCCGGTTCCAGAAGGAAGGGATCGAAATCTCCCAGCCGCCATTTGCTCCCCTGGAGGTCCAGGACCACCGGCGGTTTCCGCTCCAGGGAATCCAGAAACGGCCCGAGCCTCTCAAGCCAGCGAAAAAGCTCCGGCAGGCTGAAGTGAGAGGTGTTCAGACGAAAGGCCGTGACCCCGGCGCGGGTCATCCGGTTCCACATGTCCTGGGTGCTGCTGCTCGGCCCCAGGGTAGCGACGATCTCGTAAATCACCTCTTCAAACTCTCCGGAGAAAAGATAGCAGGATAATTCTCCCAGTCAAGATCAAACGAGGCTCCCGGTCGATCCCGCTTCTCTTCTCAGGCCTCCAGGGCCTCCTTGCCCGGCGCCTCCCCTTGAGGCTCCCCGGGTTCGCGAACCGGGGCGATCATCCGGGATCGCACCTCTTCCTTGATACGCTGAATATGCCCGCGGCCCAGCCCCTTCACCTCGCAGCCGAGCTCGAAAAACCGTCGGATCCTTTCGTCGTCCAGGATCCCGAAGCAGTCGATGATCGCTGCAGGGGAGCCGGTCATCGCCACCACGGCATCGGGATCGAGGTCCAGGTATTCGGCATGCCTTACCGCCAGCACCACCGCGTCGGAGCCGCACAGCACGGCGCCGAGGTCTTTGTTTACCCGCAAGTTCTTCAACCCCTCCTGGTTTCTGAAAAACCGCGCCCAGCTCGCCCCCACCGAGGGGTAGGTGTCCTGGGCCTCGAACTCCCACCAGTGCTCCACATAGGGGTCGTGCACCCGCACGTCGCCGCCCATCTCGGCGATCTTCCGGATCATGAGCTCAGTGCCGCTGTAGCGCGTGTCGCCCACATCTTCCCGGTACGACGCACCGAGCACCGTGACCACGGAGGCGGCCACGATCTTGCCCATGTTCCTCAAGGCGTCCCGGATGAGTTGCACGGCGTGGAGCGCGCGGGTATCGTTGATGTCGATCGCCTCGGGTGTGATCGTGAAGTTCTCGTCCTCGTAGCCCATGAGGTGCCGGTAGGCCCACACGCCCAGGCCTCCGTCCTTGGGCAGACAGTAGCCTCCGATGCCGGGCCCGGGAAAGATCATGTTGCTGTGGGTGGGCCTGACCTTGATGGCCTTGATCACCTTGACGAGATCCACGCCGTTCTTTTCGCAGAAGTTGCTCCACTCGTCCATGAAGGCCAGGATCGTCGCCCGGAAGCTGTTCTCCACGATCTTGGCGGTCTCGCTCTCCAGGGGCCTGTCCAGGACCGTGAGTGGAAACTTCTCAACGTTGAGCACGTCGGAGAGAAATCGCTCCACCCTCGCCCTGCTCTCCTCGTTGATCCCGCTGCACACGCGCCAGAAGTCACGGATGGACTTCACGTAGTCCTTGCCCGGCATGACCCGCTCATAGCTGTGGGCCAGCAGCGGCTCACTCTGGATGCCGCGCGCGGTAAAGGCCTTTTTCATGGTGGGATAGGCGATGTACTCGGTGGTGCCGGGCGGCACCGTGGTCTCGACGAGCACCAGACTTTTGGGACCGATCTTCTCGCCGATGATCTTCATGGACTCCTCCAGGGCCGCGATCTCGGCCCTGCCGCTCCGGCAGTTGCCCAGCTCCTCTTTGAGAAAATCGCACTGCACGTCCACTACGACCACGTCCGCAAGACTCAGGGCATCGTAGGTGTAGGTGGCCGTGAGATTCCTGCGCTCGAGCACACAGCGCCGGATCAGGGTGTCCACCTCCGGGTCTTCGGCCTTCACGGGTGAGACACCGCTGTTGAACATGGGGATCTTCCAGAAGCTCCTGGTGCTGGGCCGCTGCATGCCGATGACGAATTTCATGGCCTCGCCGGTCTTTTTGTCCGTGCTGTCGGCCACCACCGCGGCCATGACCGCGCCCACGAACCCCAGACCCATGACCACCACGATCTCTCTTCCGCGTGCCCGCTGCTCGCGCACCTCACTTTCAAGCCGTTCGAACTCTTTGAGATAATCGGATTCCGCGGGCAGCGGATAGGGTTTTCCATCAGGACTGTATGAGAATGCCTGGCTCATGATTCCTCCTCGATCAGTTTATTCTTAAAACAACTTGCGTACCCGAATCCAGGGATGCCGCACCGCGGTACCGGTCCCGGCGCCCGTCATGCTGTCATTTTATGAATATAATACATGAATTGCCGCCAGACTCAAGCACCTTGCCTCAGAGCGTATCCCGCACCGGCGCTCTGCGTATCCCGGGATGGGACAGCCGTTCGCGGCGGACCGAAAACATCGGGGGCGCATCCTGAGCCTGCTTCCGTTCCTTCCACGGGCTTCTGCCTGAGCTTGCCGGTGAGATGCGCCTGGAGGATGCCCAGCAGCTCGTGGATCACGATCTCGCAGTTGCGGAGCCTGTTTGCATGGGGAAAGAAGGACCAGACAGAGAGATAATCCCGATCGATGATTCGATGCCCCACCGGGGCGGCCACGGGATGCATGCCCTGGGCGCGGAAGAGCGCCATGGACCTGGGCATGTGGTATGCCGAGGTCACCAGGACGAACTGCTGCGGCCCCATCATGGGCCGGATGAGCAGGGCCTCTTCATGGGTGTCCCTGGACTCATCTTCCACCACGATGTCCGCCGGATCGACCCCGAGCCCGCGGGCCAGCTCAGCCATGAGGGTCGCGCTTGCCTCTGGATCGGAGATGCAGCCTCCCGACACGAGCAGCCGGGCTCCCGGGAGGCTCTGCTGGATGCGGATGCCCTCTACGAGACGTACCAGCGTCTCATCGAGGAGCTGGCTGGCCACGGGCAGGCTCCTGCTCGAGACATGCCCGCCCGCCAGAACGACCACCCACCGGATGCCGGCACCACGCGCGGCCTGGATGTCGATCGGCGGGTAGCGCCGCTCCAGGCCCGCGAGAATCGAATCGGAGAACACGCCGTAGCCCATGATCAAGAACGCGAGCGTTGCCGCGGCGAATATGACCCCGGCCGCACGCCGGCGCCTGCTGAACCGGAGCATGATCAGGCCGATGACCAGCAGCCCGGTTATGACGGACACGGGCATGAAAAACTGGCTCGCGATCTTCTTGAGCAGAAACAAGGGCGTCACCTGCGGCGTTCAGTGTTTGGAATCAGGCTCTTGAGCGGTCTTTTCCGCAAGGGACGATGGATCGGCCGAAAGAGCTGTTTCAAGGGCCTTCTCCTCATCGAGAACGGCCTCCACCAGCCGGCTGATGCCGAGAATGCCCACGATGAAGATCCCGCCTACCACGATCTCCACCCCCATCCAGACATAGGGCTCGGGATTCGGTGCCCGGGAGGCGACGGATGCAGCCAGAAAGAACAGGAAGGCAAAGGCGTTGAAGACAGGGGGCAGGGCATCCTTGAACAGGACGATGGAGTACACGAAGATGCCGATGAAGAGCAGCTTGGACGCCTCGGTGCCGAGGTATGGCGTCAAGGCCGGTCCAACGTGTCCAAGGAGCACCACGCAGCCGATCCCGGCAAGCCCTCCGATCAGGATGCGAGGCACCGACCCGGGGTCTTCGTGCTCGATGAAAAAGCATATCATGACCATGAATGCCGGCCAGGCCGGAAGCTTGAGCCTTTCCAGAACGATCTCGAAAACGATGATGAAGGCCACCAGAAAAAACCCGAAGAGCACGCTTCTCCCGGTAAAGACCTTTTTCATGAATTCCTCCTTCTGTCAGGATGTCACCTGTTCGGACAGTTCCGATCCATCCTGAATGGAACGCCCGCCGCAGGGGCGGACGGGGCGCCGGTCACCTCTGCGCCTTCAGGGCCGAAAGGAGCTGCGTCCTGTCGAAGTACACCTCATTGCGGGTGATCTGACCCTGCGAGACCTCGACGATGTCGAGCCCGTTCTCCACCACATCGCTGCCTCCCACCGGGATCCTGGCCCTCCATTTCAGGGTGAAGCCCGTGTCAGTCAGGAACAGCTCCTCCCGCCTCCACTCCCAGCCGGGATTCCGTGCCAGCAGCCTTTCGATGTAGGGCCGGATGCCCTCGTGCCCCTTCAATCCGCCGGGCACCGAAGGGTCGGAATAGTATGCATCCAGGGCGTAGAATTCCATGAGCCTGTCCGGGTTGTTCCCGCTCCAGGCGGCCAGCCACGAGTCACAGAAACCGGTTGCCTCGTCCCATGTCATTGAACCACTCCTTTATCAATGGTATGGATCTCAAGGGCAAGCCCTTCGATCCTACTTCAAGCCGCACTGTTGGAGGGGAATGCTCCCCTGCCTTCAAAATCCTCCCTGAGCGGATGCAGGAGGTTTCAGGCCGTGTCGTGAACACGGCGGCGGTCCTTACGCATCGCAGGGACCATATTCTAAGAAGGGTCTCTTTCCGCCCGGTGTGCCGGCGGGGAAGAGCCCTTTCTCTTCCATTTATACACGGAGAGCAGATATGCCGCAAGGAGGGTTGCGAGCTGGACAGATCCCCAGGCCTGCAGGAACGCGAGATTTGCAGTGAATTCAGCCGGGAGCGGGGCATCGAGGGGAACGGACGCCGCGAGCTCGGGCAGCCGGTTGAGCCTGGGGCCCAGGAGGAAGGTGCCGAAGAGAATGCCGTAGAGCGTGATTCCCCACTTTGCCGTTATCCAGCCGTGCCTGAACCAGCCCCAATGCGTGGCGATGCCGTACACGATCCCGGTTATGAGTATGCCGTTTGCCGCAGGGATGATGACCCAGTCGTCGATTGTCTTGAGCGCGATCAGAATGCCGTGCAGGTCTGCCCGGGGCGCCTCGGGAACCACGGCCGTGAAGAAGAACACGAGGATCATCGCCGATGCCAGCCACGCAGACGACAGGATGATGTGGACGAGCTTCAGCAGCCGCATCCGGCCGGGTGAAAGCCTCATGAACACCTCCGATGATGCATGATCAGCCCTTTTCTCTCACGATCGATCCGACAATGGCTCCCGGCACGGTGAATAGGTTGTCTCCAGGGCTGAATGCCCGCCGGTCTCGCCCTTGCCGTAGAGCGCCCCGATCACCATGATCCCGCCGGTCACGGCTCCGCAGACCTCTCCCTTGCGCCCCATGCCGGCACCGAAACCGCAGGCGGCTTTCAGGGCAAGGTCCTTGGCGATCGACAGCTCGTCGCAGAAGGCCGAGGTCACCGACTGCGCACAGTTGTATCCGCCCGTGAACCTTTCGAGCGCGATCCGGCTTTTCATACCCCTGCATTCCCCCTGTCCGCCGAATCCCCTGCTCATCGCGCTTCCCCTGTGCACCCCCTGCGGGGCACCTCTTTGTCGGAAGACCTTACAAGCGCACCCGATTCCCGGCCTTGCCGGAAATGGTGTGCACCTGCCCTGTCCGCCCCACCATTTCGACCCGTTCCATTTCCTCCAGCTCATCTGCCCCGGCCTCGATATGGGCCAGGGTCCTCCGTCCGTCCGGGAGCCTGCCGATCACGGTGCCGAGCGTGGGCTTGCCCTCCCTGCCGTGCCGGATCACGTAGGCCTCAACCCTCAGGTCGCCCTCGGCCCTTTCCGCCGGCTCGGGCAGCGCCTCTGCATCGATCGCCGCCTGGACGGGAGCGTCGTCCCGCTCTCCCCAGGGCCGCTCCGGGGGGTCGCCGCCGTAGACGCCGATGGAGTGCTTGGTGATGTACCAGCCGTTTGCCGTGACCATGGCCTTTTTCGACCGGTCGGCCCTGACCCGCTCGGCCGCGGAGACAATGCCGTGCAGCGAGTAGTTGTTTCCCGGACCGCCGAAAAAGGCCAACCCGCCGGTGAGAGTGAGATCTCTCGGGTCATTTTCCGCGATGCCGATCTCCTTCATGGCGATCTGCACGGCCGAGGGGAAGCAGCTGTAGAGGTCGAAGAAGTCGATGTCGCTCAAATCCAGCCCCGCCTGCGTCAGCGCGAGCCGGGAGGCGTTCCGGATCGCGGGCGAGAAGTCGAGCCGGGGCCGCCTGGACACGTACCAGACATCGGAGAAATCAGCCCCTCCCAGGGGGTAGACCAGCCTTGCCGGGTCGATCCCGAGCCGCCGGGCTGTCTCCGCCGTGGTCATGAGCACTGCGGCCGACTGGTCGACATTGATGTTCGCGTTCATGTATTTGGTGTACGGATAGTTGATATAGCGGTTGTCCGGCGTGACCTCGATGATTTCCCGGGCGCTCAGCTCTCTCCTGATCCAGGCGTGGGGATTGACGGCCGCAGTCCGGGAGAAGCGTTCCCAGAGCCTGCCCACGTACTCCCGGTGACCCTCGACGCTACGGCCGGACGATGCCCTCAGCGCGGTCTCGAACAGGGGGTACATGACGGCCGGGAAAAAGAGGTCATAGTCCGCCTCGATCCGGTTTACGCTTCCACGCTCCTCGCCGTCGATACGTTCGGGCTGTCCGCTCTCGGGCCAGTCGAGAACGATCTTTCCCGCCAGGGCGCGCCTGAGGGAGTAGATGGCCTCCGCCCCGGTGATGAGCACGGCCCGGACCGTGCCTGCGGCCAGCGCCCGGCAGGCCCTGTTCACGAGCATCTGGGGCGTGTTGCCGCCGATGGGGGTATAGTATTTCCCTGCCGGATTGATGCCCAGGGCATCCGCCAGCATGCCCGGTGCGTCGCGGTAGGGCCACTGGAACAGGTTCACCACGTACAGAGCATCGATGAGATCCTTGAGCTTATCGGAGCCGGCATCCTCCAGGGCCCCGGCGCACACGCGGATCATGAGACCCATGGGGTCCAGGGGCCGCTGCGCGTCCCTGGGCTGGGTATACTGGGCCACGCCGGCGAGGATGGGGGTATAAGCTGCTGTCATTGCCCGTAAATATAGAATCTTCCGGTTTCTGTGTCAATAACCACAGGGAAGAAACACTCGAACCCAGGTGCTCGTGGATTATTTTTTATTTAAAAAATAAAATAATCTTCGCATACGACGACACCCAATGGTCGGACAGCGATGGAGACGGTCACTGTGACAACTGCGATGCATTCCCCCCGCGATCCTTCCGAGTTGGCCGGCACGGTCGTGATGATGGCCTGTGCCGGCCTTGCGGCGGTATGTTGCTGATCCCGATCACCTGATGAAGGGACTGTAGTACTATCCCGTCTTCTTCATGGTATTCTTCAGCAACCTCTTGGGAACGATGTCCCTGGCAAACACCTCCTCCTGTGTCTCGGCCCGCTTGATGACCTGCGCCTGATCGCCCGTGACCAGGATGGTGGCTGGCCTGGGCATGGCGTTGAAATTGCTGGTGGACACCTCCTGATAGGCCCCCGTCTCCAGGATGGCGAAGATGTCGCCCGGCTGTACGTCGGGTATGCGCACCTCGGGGATCATCCGGTCGGCATAGCACGACCTGCCCACGATGTCGGCGAGCTTGCAGGGCTTCTCGTCCGCCCTGTTGGCTACGATGAAGGGGTGGAGATTGTTCTCGAACACACCCCCCGCCATGAAGAAGTACGTGGTATCCAGCAGCACCCAGTTCCATGCGATGGGCCGGGTCTGGTGCTTGGTCTTGAGCACCCTGCTCAGGTGGATGCCCGCGTTGCCGTACATGCTCCGTCCAGGCTCGATCTGCAGCCTCACCCCTCTGGTGGTGAGGCCGCGGCGGGTCATCCCGGTTCTTAAGGTGGTGGTGATCCGGTCCGCGTACTCCTCGATGGAAGGGATCTTGGCCTTATTCCCCTTCCTTCCCAGGATGAGGCCCATGAGCCGGGAGATGATCCGGTACCTCCTCTGCTCTCCCAGCGCCTTCAGCGCATACATGCCGGCGAACAGGCCCGCGAACAGGAGGTTGTCCGCCGTGGAGCCGATGATCTTCCCGAAGGGATCTCGGGGAGAGGGAATGCCGCCGCCCACATCGATCTCGGATGGCTCCCAGCCCCCCCACAGGGTTTTCAGCTCGGCAATGAGCTCCACATAGCGCCTGATGAGCTCCTCCCAGACGGCGAGGCTGTAGTGATGGCGGCCCAGATGGATGTGGACGCCCACCAGATCCAGGTGTTCGGATGCAAGGGCCCTTCTGCCCATGGAGACCACGTGCTCGGTGGGGATGCCGTTCTTGTAGACCTGAAACCCGATGTCGATGGGTACGAGCTCATTGGCGAAGCCGGTGGGCTGCCAGAGATTGGGGAAATCGGGCCTCAGCCTGAGGCGGATGCTTGCCTTCCCGCCTGCCTTGCGGGCTGTCTGCTCGATGAGGTCGAGCTCGTCCAGATCGTCCACGGTAATCTTCACCCCGGCACCGATACAGTTGGCGATGTGCTCCTCGCTCTTGCCTCCGCCGTTGACCGAGACGAGCATGGGGTCGACCCCCGACTGGAGGGCCGAGTGCAGCTCCCCTGCGGAATACACATCACATCCCGCCCCTTCCTGGGTGAGTATCCGGCGCAGGGCGAGAAGCCAGTTGGCCTTGATGGCGGGCAGGATGTTCACCTCCCCCTCCCTCCACCGGTCCGAGAAGGCCTTGACGTACCTCCTCATATTGCGTCTCAGCTGGTCTTCCGAGATCACGAAGATGGGAGACCCGAACCGCTCCACCAGGCCCACCGTATCGCACTCCTCCATGAACAGACGGCTGCCGCGAACCGAGAGACACTCATCGATCACCTTTGCGCTTTTCTCCATACGAAACCTCCTTTACCAGGCATCTGCCTTGAAATGGACACACCTTTTAAGATCAGATGAGGATGTATTGTAATATTAACATATTATCTGAGCTTATCAAGGGCCTGGCCTGTTGTTTTATCAATTGTTTTCCTCTGGTTAGGCGCCTTCATCGAAAATGACTGCCTGTCCGCAGATGCCGTTTTTGAAAATCGACCTTCATTTCAGGCCGGGAATGATATATGTATGAAATATAAATCGTTGGCATCTAATGGAGGATTTTGCCGAGAGCCATGTTTCTGAAGGATATGATGACCTGCTCCTTCCGGAGGCTGAAGCCGGAGGACGATCTTCGCACCGTGGCCCGGCTCTTCCGGGAGACACATCTGGAGGCCCTTCCGGTCGAGAGAGGGAAAGGCCGGCTCATCGGCATCATGACCAAGGCAAACCTCTTCGATGCACTGGCGAAAGGCGCACTGCCGGACACGCCCATACGCGGCCTCTTCACTGCCGACATCCTGATGCTCAACGAGAACCTTCCCTATGAAGAGGTGCGGGAGATCGTCCGTACGAGCAGGGCCGGCAATGCGGTCGTGGTGAACGACGATCAGGAGATCACGGGAATCTTCACCAAGACGGGCCTGATCATGGCCATGCTCAGGCGCGAAACCCAGATCAACAGCGAGCTCAACGCGATCCTGCAGACCATGTACAACGGCCTGCTGGTCCTCGATACGAACAGCACCGTCGTCAATCTCAACAGGGCCGCGGAGAAGATCCTCTCCACCACACAGGAGCGGGCCGGGGGCATGCGGGCCGAATCCCTCCTGCCCGGGCTGAAGCTCGACGAGGTACTGATCGGCGGCCGGCCCTCGGTGGGATATCTCTACACCGGCCAGGACATGAGCCTCCTGTGCAACATCACCCCCATCACCCGTGAGGGGGAGATCACGGGCGCCATCATCGTGTTCCAGGACGTGACCGACCTGGTGCGCATCATCACCGAACTGGAGAGCGTCACCAAGCTCTACCGGACCCTGCAGTCGGTGATGGACCTCGCCTATGACGGGATCATCGTGGTGGACGAACAGGGCCTGATATCCATGGCAAACCAGGCGGCGGAGCGCTTCCTGAGGAGGGACGAGAACCACATCCTGGGCAGGCCCGTGGAGGAGGTCATCGAGAACACCCGGATCATGAAGGTCATCAGGACCGGAGTGCCCGAGATGAACCGGCTGCAGTTCATCGCAGGCACCCCCTATGTGGTGTCCTCCCTGCCCATCATCCGGAAAGGACAGGTGGTGGGGGCCGTGGGCAAGATTCTGTTTAGGAACCTCGACGAGATCAAGGAGCTGGCCCGGAAGCTCGCGCACGTCGACCGGGAGATCGCGGGCTCCGCCCGGTCCGGGCCAGAGGAGACCGAGCCCGGAGACGGATTCCATCAGATCGTCACCGCTGACCCGGCCTTTCGGCAGATCATCGACGAGGCCGGGATCGTGTCGCGGGGCACCTCGAACATCCTCATCACCGGCGAGAGCGGCACGGGCAAAGAGCTCATCGCCCAGGCCATCCACCACGGCAGCGGCTACCGCACGGGCCCGCTCGTCAAGGTGAACTGCGCCGCCATTCCCGACAGCCTCATGGAGTCGGAGTTTTTCGGCTATGCACCCGGCGCGTTCACGGGTGCCAGCCGCTCCGGCAAAAAAGGCAAGCTCGCCATGGCCGACGGCGGCACGCTTTTCCTGGACGAGATCGGGGACCTGCCCCTGACGCTGCAGGGCAAGCTCCTTCGGGTGATCCAGGACAAGTGCTTCGAGCCCATCGGATCGAACACGCCCCAGAGGGTCGATGCCCGGTTCATCGCAGCCACCAACCAGGACATCGAGGAGCTGGTGATGCAGGGGCGGTTCCGTCCCGACCTCTTCTACCGGCTCAACGTCATCCACCTGCACATCCCTCCGCTGAGGGAGCGCTGCCGGGACATCGACCTGCTGGTGCAGTATTTCCTGGACAAGTACAACCGCATCTTCGGGACCGGCATCCGGAACGTGTCGGCAGAGGTGCGGGAGATCTTCTTCGACCACGACTGGCCGGGCAATGTCCGCGAGCTGGAGAACGTGATCGAGCGGGGCATCAACTTCGCCCGGGGCGCTGTCATCGAAAGGCACGACCTGCCCCGGTACCTGCGCGAGAGAGCCCGCCACGCCCCCGCAAGGCCCGAATCCCCGCCGGGGCGGCGGATGCTTAAGTCCAGCCGGGAAGACCACGAACGGGAGATCGTGCTCCAGGCACTGGAGCAGGCCCGGGGGAACAAGGCCCAGGCGGCCAGAATCCTCGGCATCAGCCGGTCGTGGCTCTATGAGAAGATGAAGGCCATGGGCATCTCGACCGGGAAGCATTCCTTCTAGCCGCCGGGCCGTTATTATTTATACGGCATCGATCAGCGGCATGGGTTTCTGAGAGGGCGAGCCCTTCGGTCCGGCATCACGCCGCACTATCGAAGGGGGATGTGGTTCCACCTTCTTAGTCATCCAAAGCGGACCTGGAAGGATATCCCTGCGGGGGTTGCTCCACAGGCCATTCGTGGTCCGTATCCGGATACAGTGTGTGTACGTGTCTCTTCCCCACAGTGGAAGAGAAAAGGAGGTCAGGGAATGAAACCGGCAGCAGTCAGCGAAAGGGACAGGAAGATGGCGCAACGGTGCGTCGAGTGCCCGGTATGCCGCCGGGCAAGGGCCGAGCAGAAGGGCTTTGCCTTCTGGTTCGTCAAGTCCATCGAGGACGGCCTGTGCCCGTTCTGCAGGGCATACGAGCGTGTCTACGGCAGGAAGGCGCACGAGCCTGGCTCATAAAAAAGCGCCCTTATGACATCAATACTCATTCGCCTTCTCTACTTGAGGATTAAGTTTCCGCAATCACAATCATGCAGTCAATAAAACGCCCTACGACTGCTTGATTTTCGTATGCGCACTTACGGCAGCAGGTACTGAGTGAACAGAACCGCTATCCCGCAGCCAAAAATCACTCTTTGGTTGCTTGGATATTTCGCTTGCGCACTTACGACACCGTGTAGTTAAAAGGGCGGGGCTGATTCCCCTGGAGCTTGCCGGGGAAAGGCCAGGGTTTGCCGTTGAAAATTCATACCACTGATTGTCCGCTCACACTCATGGCCGGGCCTTCAGATCCGATCACCCGGGAAGCGGTCGCCGGTTTCCGGTACCGCTTAAGAGGGTGCGGGGAAAGCATCCCCTTCTTGGTCCTGACGTCATCTTTCCCTCGAACCTTCTTGTCAACCGATTGTCAACCTGTCCAAACATTATTTGTCAACCACGTGCCTGATCATCTGCGCTATGACCTGGTTCTCATTCACGGGTTTTATGACCGTTCCCGGGTTTTCCCTGGGAAAGACGCGGAATATCTCATCGGCGAACCCCTGCCCTATGGTCTTTACCTTTCTGAAATCCAGAACGATTTCCCGGAATTTGTGAAGGCCGAACAGGAGCCGCTTGGCCTCGGATCGTGAGACAAGCTCCTTTATTGTCAGGTTGACGCGCACCCTGGTTTTCTCGAACCGGAAATCGAACATTTCAGGTGAGTACTCCCTGAAAATGGCGGAGAGATCCCGCCTTGAGCGCCTGGAAATAGAGAAGAATATCTCTGTCCCTTTGATGAAACGCTTTTCTTCAACAATGACGTCTCTCCGGACATTGTCAAATTCGATCCTTATGCGATGTGATCTGATGGACATCCGGTCGCCGGCCTTGGAGGTGAAAAAAACGCCCTCGCCGGAATGCCGCTCCTCCATGGTCGTGGTTTTCCCTTTCAGGAGCTGGCCGAGCGCATCATGTTCATCCTTAAGGCCGATTTTCGTGCAGATGGAGTGAAAGATGCCGATGCCGAAATCCCGGACAGTGAAGCTGCATTCGTACTGATCAAGCTCAAAATGGACAACGCAGGACTCTGACAGTGAATGATCGATCGCATTGTTGAGCATCTCGGTAAATGCGTGCCTGATGATTGTATACGCAGCGTTGCTTACGCTGTTTTCAAGATTGAGCAGGGTTGATATCCGGCTGAATGTCTCATGCTCCTCAAGGCCGCTCAATGCATATTTTCTTTGAATGCCCCGTGATCGCGCCGCCCTGCCGGCTGCATCGGCCGGCTTGTACCGTGCGCCCCTGGTAACGCCTTCCTTTATGATCTTCCCCTCGATCAGCAGCGCCTTGATATGTTTGTTGGCTGCCTGCCGGGAGATTCCAAAATGTCCGGCGACATCGTGCCCGTTTACAGACTTGTTCATCTTGATAAAATAAAGCACTTCTTCCCTTGATATCATATGCACATAGTATCTATCGTCAACCTGTTGTCAACTCATTATTCGTTTTATTGTCAACTTTCCTGTCAGAGAGAATCGACCGGTTCAAGAAGGAGGTGGATCTGCGTTTGATGCAAGCCACGGCCTTCTGTTTTCTTGAGATGCGGCTTTGGTCTCGCCGGGCAGATGTTGACAGTCACGGTCTGAATGAAGTATGCATCCTTTTAGAATCCTTCATATCTGGAGAGCACGGGAATGAAAAACAGCCGCTAATGGAACCTGTCCCCAAGCCAGGAACAGAGGAACATCCTTTTTTTGGAAAAGCCGCGGCTTTTTCCTAAAAGAAACCAACCGTTCCGGCCCGGGGGATCGAGCCCAGCGGCTGTCAGGAAACACTCGAACATTCATCGCACCTGTTCATGGGCCGCTGCACTGTCTTCCCTCTTCCGGGCCGGCCCGGGTAGGTATGAAAGGTGCTTACGAATGACCCATCGGACTTTCTTGCGTTTCGACAATGTCGATTTTTCCTACGACTCCATGACGGGTGAGCTGCTGAGCGGCGTGACCCTCCATTTTTCCCGCGGCTGGACCGGTGTTGTCGGTCCCAACGGCGCCGGCAAAACCACCCTTCTCTTCCTTGCGTGCGGAAGGCTGCAGCCCGACCGTGGCCTCGTCAGCATTCCGGAGCTGGTCTGCTACTGCCCGCAGCGCACGGACGACCCGCCCGAAGGGGTCGAACAGCTCATGGCAGCCCAGGACCGCGACTCTCTCATCCTGAAGGCCGATCTCGATCTGAAAGACGAGGACCTGCTCCGCTGGGAGAGCCTGAGCTTCGGCGAGCGCAAAAGGTTTCAGATCGCGTCCGCCCTGTATCTCAATCCCGATCTGCTGGCCCTGGACGAACCCACCAACCACCTGGATGCAGCCACGAAAAACCTGCTGTACCGTGCCCTGAAGAGGTACAGGGGAACCGGGCTGCTCGTGAGCCACGACCGCGAGCTCCTGGATAATCTCTGCAGGGAGTGTGTGTTCATCGAGAGCCCCGCTGCGATTCTGCGGCCCGGCAATTATTCAGCCGGAGCAGAGCAGGCACGGATGGAAAAGGAATCGGCTGCGAGCCGGCTCGATGCCGCCCGTTTCAGGCTGGACAAGCTCGAGCGCGAGCACGCCAGACGCAAGCACAAGGCATCGAAATCCGCCGGAATGAACCCCAAACGGGGCCTCTCGGCCAAAGACCACGATGCCCGGGCCAAGGTTGACGGGGCCAGGTTGTCCGGAAGGGACGCGGTCCAGGGGAAATTGCAGAAACAGCTGGACGGCCGGCTTGGCAAAGCCCGGAAGGACCTTGACACCATCCCTGTCAAGAAGGAGTATCCCACGGGAATCGTTGTCACGGGCAGCACCTGTCCAAAGGCTTATGTGCTGAGTCTCCCGGCGGGGGAGCTGCCGCTGGGCGAGCACCGCCGGCTGATTTATCCGGACCTGAACATATCCTCCCGGGACCGGATCGCCCTGACAGGCCCCAACGGGTGCGGAAAGACCACGCTGATCACATCGATCCTGCCCTCCCTTTCCCTGCCCACCGACCGGGTGACCTATCTGCCACAGGAGCTGCGGATCGACGAATCCGTGCAGCTGATGGACGAGCTGCACCGCCTGCCCGGCGAGAAGCTGGGATGGGTGATGAATATCGTGAGCCGTCTGGGCTCCAGGCCGGACCCCCTTCTGGAAAGCAGGCTTCCCAGCCCGGGAGAGACGAGGAAGATCATGCTCGCCCTGGGCCTGCTCAAGGAGCCCTGGCTGGTGATCATGGACGAGCCGACCAACCATCTCGACCTGGTCTCCATCGAGTGCCTGGAGAGCGCCCTGGCCGACTGCCGCTCCGCCCTGCTGCTGATCAGCCACGACCGGAGGTTCCTGCAAGCCCTGACACAGACCCGCTGGGAGATATCGCGGCAACCGGGCCGCGACTGCGTTCTGGATATCTCTCATGCCGGGTGATCGAGCCAGAAGCCAGCGTTTTTTTATTACAACGGCGATTAAAGCAATGAATATGGATATTGAGCTGGACCGGCGCAGTAATCAGATAAACAATCGCCGGTGTAATAAGAAAAAAGCAGATGAATTCCTCTTGCGTAAAGAAGGGAAAACCAACTCGCTCCCCTTTCTCCCAGGCATCGATGATCTGCAGACATGCAGGCCTTGATAGGGTAATCCTCTTGAATACACCTCTTTTCTCATAACTTCCAACTTTGCATATGGAATGATTTCGTATTGTGGTATGAATAAGTTGAAATGTTTGTAGGTGTGTAGTCACGAATCCTGAATCAAGGCTGAATGGTCCACGACATGACTATCGAACGTAATTTTGATATCCCTTTGATCGCATCTCTGGCGCTCAAGGAAAAACAGATACAGCAGAACTACCGGCCGATTATCGCCGTGCATAAATGGTTTGCCCGCAGGCCCGGCACTCTGTTCCGAGGACTGGTTCTCTCCGAATTCAGTGACGAACCATTATCGGAAACATTCTTCAATTCGAATAACTTTCCGAACAAAACTATCGCTGATCCTTTCATGGGAGGCGGCACACCACTCATCGAGGCCAATCGCGTGGGATGCGATGTGCTCGGCTTCGACATCAACCCTATGTCTGCATGGATCGTGCGCGAAGAGGTCGAACGCCTCGATCTCAGTGCCTATGAAAAAGCCTCAAGATCATTGATCCAATGCCTGAAAAATGAAATTGGAGGGTTCTATCGCACTGACTGCCTTCTTTATGGAGACACAGGGGTGCCGGTGAAGTACTTTCTCTGGGTAAAGGTTCTCCAGTGCGAAAGATGCGATAAAGACATGGACCTCTTCCCCGGATATCTTCTTGCGCAGAACCGGCGGCACCCGAGCAATGTTATCATCTGCCCTCAATGCGGAGAGCTCAATGAGAAAGAATCTCTGCATCCTCTGGGACAATGCAAATCCTGCCGCGCACCTCTGAGGCTGGAAGGACCGGCAAAAAGAAACCGATGTGCATGTCCGCACTGTGGTCATATAAATACATACCCGCGTCCTTCTGACGGCCCTCCGAGGCACAGGCTCTTTGCCATGGAATATCACAACGCCCGGCGCAAGTCTGAACATTCCGGCAGGTTTTTTAAAAAACCAGATCAAGGGGATCTGGCCCGTTTCGCCGCTGCCGGGAAACGATGGAGAGAACTGGAACCGTTATTTGTACCTGACCAGGAAATACTCCCGGGAGATGAATCCGACCGACTTCACCGATGGGGTTATACGAAGTATCAGGACCTGTTCAACGATCGCCAGCTTCTCGGCCTTGAGCTTGGTTGCCGGCTTATAAGAGCCACTAACAACGAACGGGTGCAGCGCGCCTTGGCAACGAATCTCTCGGACCTGCTGAGGTACCAGAACATGCTCTGCCGCTACGATGCAATGGCGTTGAAATCCCTGGACATATTCTCCGTGCATGGATTCCCGGTAGGCCTGATCCAGTGCGAATCCAACATGATAGGGATCGCCAACGGCTCAGGGGCTCCTGTGGGTTCAGGTGGCTGGAAGAATATCATTGAGAAATACACCAAGGCAAAGAAATATTGTGACATGCCTTTTGAAACAAGACAGAAAAACGGCCACAAGGTGATCCTGCCTGTTAGAGGTGAATGGATAGGCGAGCAGAACAATGGCGGCCCAAAGAGGAGGGTCCAGATAAAGTGCATCAGCTCCACCAGAGCCGAGATCCCGGAGCAAAGTCTGGATGCGGTATTCACCGACCCGCCTTACTTTGGAAACGTCCAGTATGCGGAGCTGATGGATTTCTGCTATGTGTGGCTGAGACGTCTTGTCGGAGAGAGTTTTGATGGATTTCATCAAAAATCCACAAGGTCACCGGATGAGCTGACCGGGAACGAGACACAGAAGCGCGGGATTCAACATTTTGCAGAAGGTTTGTCTTCTGTATATCAACGTATGGCACGGGCACTAAAACCGGGTGCGCCACTGGCCTTTACCTTCCATCACAACAAAATGGAGGCATACCATGCGGTGGGTGTCGCCATCCTCGATGCCGGTCTCGTGTGTTCGTCAACGATACCGTGCCCGGCAGAAATGGGGGGTTCAATCCATATTCACGGCACCGGTTCTTCCATTATCGATACGGTCTTTGTCTGCCGTGTTCACGGAACGATAAAACGTAGACTTCTCTTTCAGGCCCCCTCTGAGCTTATCGGGCTGGTACAGGATGATCTTGTTCACCTGACGGCTGCAGGCATGAAACCAAGCGCTGGGGACATTCGCTGTATTGTTTATGGACATGTCACCCGCATGGGTATCTGGTCACTGCGAAATCAATGGAACACGAAAGAACCTATTTCGGAACGATTGAAAAAATTCACCCACGCCGTTTCCTCCATGGGAAATCTTCAGGATATCATCCGGAACATTGCCGGGAAACCATTTGAACAGAACCTGCTTATCGCTGAGCAGCATCAGAGATACGAAATCGAGGATGATGATGCCGTTTCCTTTTGAAGTGCCGTTTAAAGAGGTGCAGGGGAATCCCGATACCTTTATCGATAAGGTATTTTTATCCCTGAGTTCTGATTTTCTCACCATGCCGAGGGGCAAAGGATTCATCGAGTATCCGGTCTTTGAGCAAGGCTATGAAGAGCTCAAGCGGGTGACAGGAGGGTTCAGGCAACTTGATGATGAAGAAATTGTGGAGACAGTATTCAGGGTGCCCATAGTCCTTGTAGTCCTCCGGTCCATGCTGGGGTTCACTCCTCCCGAATGGGCGTACGCAGCAACAGAACTTAGTTCGGTGGAGATTCCTCAGAACGCAGCCCGCACCCTTGACCGGAATGTACGAGTGAACCCTTTGAAGCCTATCCGACCTAACCATGGTGTAACAACTCAACGCATACGCGCCCTCATCGAGACTGCATGCAGGCTTCTGTCAGAAACCGCACCGCATGCACCAGGTATGATTCATCGTCTCGACAAGGCAGACACTCGAAACGGGCTCTCAAGTCTGCAACCTTTGGCAGATCTGGGTGTACCCTATGCGATGCTGCTGTATGAACGTTTCCTCGGCAGGCCGTTCGCAGGTCATCGTGACAGTGTATCCGAACTGGTCGGTGACGTGCTCGAAACCGCCATAGAGGCAGTACTGTCTGCTACAGGGATAAGTTTCCGCAAGACAAGGCGGGCAGAACGGATAAACGGTTTCGATCAGGCACCGGACTTCATCATTCCCGATGAATTCAACCCTCAGGTGGTCATCGAGGCAAAGATAACCGAAGATGACGGAACGGCTCGCGACAAGGTTACCCGAGTCCAACACCTTGGTGAACTGAGCACCAGGGATCTCCAGCCTGGTGAATCGCCACGTTTTGAGGTTATTGCCTGTATTGCGGGCCGCGGGTTCAAAGTCCGCAGGGAAGATATGAAAAAGCTGATCCTGTCAACCCGCGGCAAGGTGTTCACCTTGGCAAACATAGACCGGTTGGTGGCGTGCAGTCGCTTGGCAGAATTCAAAACACGATAAAACTCTGCAAGACAAGCCGTGCTTGCTATCCAGGAAATCCCTCTTGATTGATTCCTGATAATTACGAGAAATGCCCGTGGTTTACCCCCGGAACCTGCCTGTGATATGGATTGATACGCGGGGCCTTCAACACCAGGACATTACACCCCGAGACTTTTTACATACGCTAAGGCCAGTTGAGGAGGCATGATGGATCTGCAGATCGTTCAGACAATGGTAGCCGAGGCCCAGAGCCTCGCCGGCACGGACCTGATCGCCATCGGGACCCTGGCGATCCTGGAGGGGATCCTCTCGGTCGACAACTCGCTCGTGCTGGCGATCCTGGTTCGGACACTGCCCAAGGAGCAGCAGAGAAAGGCCCTGACCTACGGCATCGCAGGGGCCTTCCTGTTCCGGCTCATCGCCCTGATCTTTGCCGCCTACCTCATCAACTTCCTCGTCTTCAAGATCGTGGGCGGGCTCTACCTGGTCTACCTGGCCATGAAGCACATGTTCTTCTTCTTCCGGGAGAACGCCCACCAGTCAAGGCCGGGTGTGGCAAAAAGCTTCTGGGGAACCGTGCTCGTGGTGGAGCTCACGGACATCGCCTTTTCCATCGACAGCATCACCACCGCGGTGGCCATGAGCGACAAGCTCGTGGTGATCTGGCTGGGCGGGATCATGGGGATCATCTTCCTGCGGTTTGCGGCATCGTTCTTCATCCGGCTGCTGGAGAAGCTGCCGAGGCTCGAGGACCTCGCCTATCAGCTCATCTTCTTCATCGGCACCAAGCTGCTCCTGGAGGGCTTCCACATCGAGATCACCCACGAGACCTTCTGGCTCATGATGGGGATCATCGTGGTGCTCGGTTCCGCGCTCGTGTGGCGCGACTATTACCAGCGCAGTACCCAGAGCAGGTTCGAAAACCGTATCCTCAGGCAGTTGAAGGAGGGGGAGACGAGTGTGGAAGACGTGCTCGGGATGGAGTATGTCCCCCGGGAAGTCATCGCATACTTGAGCGAGCAGGGGCTGATCGAGATACGGCCGGGTGCCTTTGCTGACCGGGAAGAGTAGCCTCGAAAGGCCGCATCTCCGAGACAGGAGTGGGGGAAAACCCATGCCGTGACACGTGCATCGGCAGGTCTTACACCAATGGTACGGCAACGGTACAGACTTTTGAAGGGCAAGACCTGGACGCAGCTGAAGCCTCAAAGCGACAGGGAATGTGACCCCACCTCTAAAGTACACGGTGTCGTAAGTGCGCATGCGAAATATCCAAGCAGCCGAAGAGTGATTTATGACTGCGGGATAGCGATTCTGTGCACTGAGATTCCTTGAGAAGCGGACTTTAAGAAGGAGGATTCCACCGGCAGTGCTTGTGGGAACGGCTCGATATAATACGGCATACGGCAGGCTGCCACTGCATGGGTGCTACGACTGCGTCAGCCGCTCATGCCTGATTCCGGCTGCAAGCTGCCTGGTGGCCTTCTCAAGATCCTGCTCATCGATCCCCTGCTCCTGAAGGAAGCTCCGGTAGAGGATATGCGCCCCGGGCTCGATGCCGGGGACCGGGTGCTCGGCGATCCGGCGGGCCAGATCGGGCACTCCCTGTGCCCTGATCCCGATCATTCCCTTGTTCAGGACCACGAGGGTGTGGGCTTTCTCCAGGTCGTCCAGCCGGTGGGAGATGTGGATGATGGTCTTGCCGTGCTCCCGGTTCAGCTCATGGATGGTCCTGAGCAGGGTTTTCCGGTTGAGCGGGTCGAGCATGATCGTGCCCTCGTCGAGCACGAGCACATCCGTGTCAAGTGCCAGCTGGCCGGCGAACACCACCTTTGCCAGCTCTCCTCCCGAGAGCGCCGTGGTGAGCGAGCCCCGCAGGCCCTCACCGCGGACGGCGTGAAGCGCCGCATCGATCCGCGCGGTAATCTCCGATGGTGAAAGGGCGAGGTTCTCGGGCCCGAAGGCGATGTCCTCTTCCACCACCAGGCTCACCACCTGATTGGCCGGGTTTGCCAGGATGAGGCCCACACGGTTGCCGAAGGCATCCACCTCCCCTTCGTCAGGCGAGAGAATGCCCGAGATGAGATAGGCAAGCGTGGTCTTCCCGGACCCGTTGGGTCCCACGATCCCAAAATAAGAACCGCGGGGCACCTCCATGTCGATACCCCGCAGTACTGATTTCGTGCGGAAGGAAAAGCTTGCGTTCTGTATGCGGACAGCCGGCTGCACGCTCTCCCTTTTTACGTTAAGACTGCTTTTCTTCGGCCGGTTCGACGGCGGCTGACGGCGCCTTCGCCGGAGCCCCTGCCTCGACCCACTCGATGATGGCCGTGGTCGCACCGTCGCCCTTGCGATTGCGGTACTTGATGACCCGGGTATACCCGCCGTTGCGCTCCGTGAAACGCGGCGCGATCTCGTTGAAGAGCTTCCCGAGAGCCTCCTTGGTGCGGACGCTCTTCATGGCCCGCCTCACCGAAGCGAGGTCGCCTTTCTTCCCGAGGGTGATCATCCGGTCGGCGAGCTTTCTCAGCTCCTTTGCCTTGGCCTCAGTGGTCTCTATTCTCTCATGGATGATCAGCGAGGTGACCAGGTTCCTGAGCATGGCCTCCTTGTGATCAGTTGTCCGTCCAAGTTTTCTTCCCGCAATCTGATGATACATCTCGTCACCTCGGCTTCTACTTGCTTTCCTCTTCTTCCATCCTCTTTCTTCTCTCTTCGATTTCCTCGGGAGAAGGCAGATTCGGTATCTTCATTCCAATATGGAGACCCATCTTGGCGAGCTTTTCCTTGATCTCCTCCAGCGACTTCCTGCCGAAGTTCTTGGTCTTGAGCAGCTCGGCCTCGCTCTTCTGGACGAGCTCGTAGATATAGGTCATGTTGGCGTTCTTCAGACAGTTGGCCGACCTGACCGAGAGCTCGAGCTCCTCGACGGTCCGGAACAGGTTGTTGTTCAGCTCTTTTTCCTTCTCGTCCACGCTGGCCTGGCGCTCCAGCTCCTCTTCCTGGAAGTTGATGAAGCTGTCCATGTACTCCTTGTTGATCTTGGCCGCATAAGCCAGGGCATCGTCGGGAGTCACCACGCCGTTGGTCCATACCTCCAGCGAGAGCCGGTCGTAGTCGGTCCTTCTGCCCACGATGGTGGGGGTGACGTTGAACGACACCCTCCTCACCGGAGAGAAGATCGCGTCGATGGCTATCCATCCATGGGTATCGATCTTTTCCTTGTTGAGCTCTGCGGGAACGTATCCCCTGCCCCAATCCACCCGCATCTCCATCCTGAGCGTCATGTCGTTCTCGATGGTGGCGATGTGCTGCTCGGGGTTGATCACGTCGATGTTCCCGCCCGTGGCGATATCACCGGCCGTCACCTCGGTGGGACCGGTCTTCTCGAGGGTCACCACCTGGGGCTTGTCCGTGTGCATCTTGAGGATCACCTTCTTGAGGTTCAGGATGATATCGGTCACGTCCTCATAGATGCCCGGGATGCTCGAGAACTCGTGGAGCACGCCCAGGGAGTCGTCAAAGCGTACGCCGATGATGGCAGATCCATAGATGGATGATAAAAGAATTCTCCTCAGCGAGTTGCCTATAGTAACACCGAAACCCCGCTCCAGTGGCAGTGCGTTGAAACGTGCGTACGTGTTGGTATACGTACCCTCTACTATCTCCAACTTGCCGGGTTTTATGATCTCTTTCCAGTTCTTCTCAATCATCCTATTACCTTGCCTTTAGAAGTTTGTTATTTCGAATAGAACTCAACGATCAGCCTTTCCTCGACGGCCATGGGCAGATCTTTCCTCTCGGGCAGGGCCTTGACGGTCGCCTTCCGCGCATCGGCATCGATCTCGATCCACTCGGCCGAGCCTCGCTGTTCCCTGACCTCCAGGGCCTCCACGATGGCATGAAGGGTTTTGCTCTTTTCTTTCACCTCGATGACGTCACCCTCTTTGACAAGGTATGAGGGGATGTCCGTCTTGCGGCCGTTCACCCGGAAATGACCGTGATCGATGAGCTGCCGGGCCTCTGCACGCGAGGTGGTGAATCCGCTGCGGTACACGATGTTGTCGAGCCGCCTCTCCAGGAGCACCAGCAGGTTTTCGCCCGTGGCTCCGCGCTGGCTTCTCGCCATTTCGTAGTAGCGCTTGAACTGTGACTCGGAAAGCCCGTAGGTGTTGCGGACCTTCTGCTTCTCGCGCAGATGGATGCGATATTCACTGGTGCGAATTCTTCCCTGGCCATGCTGCCCCGGAGGATTCTCCCGCGTCACGACGGCGCACTTATCGGTGTAGCATCGCTGTCCTTTGAGAAAGAGCTTTACACCCTCTCTCCGACAAACCTTACAAACAGGGCCTGTATATCTCGCCAAGACTGATCCTCCTTTGTTAAACCCTTCTCTTCTTCGGTGGCCTGCATCCGTTGTGCGGAACGGGTGTCACGTCCTTGATGCCGGTGATCCGGATGCCGCTCGCATTGATGGCCCTCAGCGCGGACTCACGCCCGCTGCCCGGGCCCTTGATATAGGCGAATGCGCTCTTCACGCCATACTCCTGGGCCTTCTTGCACGCCTCCTGGGCCGCCATCTGCGCGGCGAAAGGCGTCGACTTCCGGGAGCCCTTGAACCCCTGAGCGCCTGCCGTGGACCATGCCAGGGTGTTGCCCTGCGGGTCCGATATGGTGATGATGGTATTGTTGAAGGTAGCCTGGATATGGACAACCCCTTCGGGGATGTCCTTCTTTACCTTTTTCTTTCCTGTTCTCTGCCTGGCCATGAAAATGATCTCCTTAAAAAAAGCTTATTTCTTCCGACCGACGACCAGCCGCCTCGGACCTTTCCTGGTCCGCGCATTGTTGTGCGTGTGCTGGCCGCGTACCGGCAGACCTTTGCGATGCCTCAATCCCCGATAACTCGCGATGTCCATGAGCCTTCTGATGTTCATGGTCACCTCGCGCCTCAGGTCGCCTTCCACGGTGAGGTTCTTGTCGATGTAGTCCCTGATCCCGGCAATTTCCTGCTCGGTGAGATCATCGCTCTTTTTGGAAGGATCGATATCCAGGCTTGCCACTATTTCTTTCGATCGAGTGTCCCCAATGCCGAAAATATAGGTCAAAGCAACATCGATGCGCTTGTTCCGAGGTAAGTCAACCCCTGCAATCCTTGCCACTTTTCTTCGCCTCCTTATCCTTGTCTCTGATTGTGCCGCGGGTTCTTGCAGATGACACGGATAACCCCGTGCCTCTTGATGATCTTACAGTCGCGACAACGCTTTTTAACCGATGCATTTACTTTCATCTCACGTCCCCATTTATTTCGATCTGTATACTATCCTGCCCTTTGTCAGGTCATAGGGCGAAATCTCTACCTGCACCTTGTCGCCCGGCAGAATCCGTATGTAGTGCATGCGCATTTTCCCGGATATGTGAGCAAGAATCTGGTGGCCGTTCTCGAGCTGAACCTTGAACATGGCATTGGGAAGGGGTTCGATTACCACCCCTTCGGTCTCGATTACGTCTTTCGCCATACCTGCCTTAAGCCCCTATTGACTGAAAAATCGCTTTGTTCACTTCTTCCATACTCCTTGTACCGTCTATCTTTCTGACGATCCCGTTTGTGCTGTAGTAATCGATGAGAGGCGAGGTCTGTGCGTGATAGGTGGAAAGACGATCCCTGATGGTCGCCTCCTTGTCGTCGTCACGCAGATAGAGCTCGCCGCTGCACTTGTCGCACACTCCCTCTTTCTTCGGCGGATCGAACTCCACGTGGTGCATGTACCCGCAGCCTCTGCAGGTGCGCCTTCCCGTGAGCCTGCCCACCAGGTTGTCGTCCGGCACCTCGATGACCACCACGTGGTCGAGACTGCTGCCCAGATCGCCCAGCAGCTTGTCCAGTGCCTTTGCCTGCTCCAGGGTCCTGGGGAACCCGTCCAGGATGAAGCCCTTCTTCGTGTCCGGCTTCTCGAACCGCTCCTTTACGACGCCGATGACCACGTCGTCGGGTACGAGCGCGCCCTTGTCCATATATTCCTTGGCCTTCTTCCCCATGGGAGAGCCTTCCTTCACAGCGGCCCTGAACATATCGCCCGTGGAAATCTGGGGAACGCCCAAACGATCGATCATCCTCTTTGCCTGAGTTCCTTTCCCTGCGCCCGGAGGCCCGATTAAGATAATGTTCATAACGCTCTCCCTCGAATGAATTTTATCAGCTATCTCCTGGACT
>JAHDQN010000092.1 GCA_018433775.1 Deltaproteobacteria bacterium | reverse complement strand
GATCGGTGCTTCCCGGGATTTATGGGAAGATAGAGGCGATCAACATGAACGATAAGGCACTGCTCGAAGTGCAGACCGATCATCTGATCTAGCAGGAAGAAATGCATTGAGGAAAAAAACAAAAAGCTCAAGCCCGAGAAGGAGGGAATACGAGCAGAATATAACTATATGACTAACCATCTGATTTCAGCCCGAAAAACCAATTTCTAATGAACTACTTACTTATAATGCATGGAAAGTTACTGCTTGGGCTTTGCCAGGGTACAAGACAAGCACCAGATATCTTGTAAGCTTTCAACAGTAATACAACTCACAGGAAGGGGGAAACAATGAAGAGGGCATTCACAAATTATGTGGTCATTACCATGGTGTGTTTATTCATTTTGCCGTTTGGAAGTTTTGCCATGGCCGATGCAGGTTCGAAGACCGTGAAAATAGGTGTCATACTTCCTTTGACCGGACCGCAGGCTCCCATTGGCAGGGAGGTTCTGCGGGGCATCGAGGTGGCAGCCGACATGGTCAACGACATGGGCGGCATCTGGAATAAGCAGAAGATCTCTCTGGTGACCGGTGACGCCGCCAATTCAGAGTCGGCAAGAACCGAGACCGAGCGGCTGATCACGGTTGAAAAGGTGAAGTTGCTTATCGGCGTCTATTCGAGCTCGCTTGCCTTTATCGTTCATCCCATTGCAGACAAGTACAACGTGGTTTTCTGGGAGACGAACGCCATTGCCGACAGGCTCCGTCAGATGGGCCATGAAAATACGTATTTCTTTGGACCCATGGCCAGCGGTTGGGGTTCTCAGGCAGCCGACTGTGTTGTCGAGCTCATAGCCCCGAAATTGAAGAAAGACCCCAAGGAATTAAAGATCGCCGTAGTCTATCAGGGTACGGAATGGGGCAAGTCATTGAGCCACGACGGTTTTGTCAAAAGAGCGAATGAATTGGGCCTGAATATCGTTATCGATGCGCCGTACGACCCCAATACGATGGACTTTTCGTCCCTCATCCTGAAAATCAAGAGGACGAATCCTGATATCGTGCATACCCAGAACTATCTGGATGACGGATATCGGCTGTTCCGCGATGCCAGAAAGAACGGGCTGAACCCCAAGGTCTGGATTGCCGACGGGTGTCCGTGGGCCTATGTCGACGAGGCCTTCCAGAAGTTCGGAGACGACATGAACTATGTCCTCGACTTAAACCAGGTCGCAGGTGGAAACATCTGGAGCCTGAGCCCGACCACGCAGTCTCAGTATCGGGAATTCCTCGATCGGTACACGAAAAAGTACAATGTCAAATCTGTAGCAGCATCTTCTGATGTGGCCGTTGGGTTCACATCGGCAATTGCTCTGTTCGAGCATGTCCTTCCGGCAGCGGGCTCACTAGATCCGAAGAAGATCGCCGAGGTGGTCAATGATCTGTCACTGCCTGCGACCTCCACGGCCCGTCCCGGAGGGATCAAGTTCGCTCCTCAGTCAGATCCGGTGCAGGCCGGGCAGAATATCAGAGCAGGTGTGGTTGCGAGGCAGATATTCAACAAGAAATATTACACAGTCTGGCCGAAAGACTCGGCTGAAATAGAGGCTATATTCCCGGCACCTCCCTTCGGGAAGCGGGCGTTTGACGACAAGAACCTCGAGATGCTCATCAAGTAGAGTATCCGCTCGTTCACGTATAGCCGGTTTGATAACGGGGGGAGAGGCGTCATGTCTCCTCCCCTCTTAGAAATCAGAGGAGAAGGCTGTGGAAATATTTATCCAGTTGATCATAAATGGCTGCCTGACCGGTACGACGTATGCGCTCATGGCTTTGGGGCTGTCCATCATATTCGGAACCCTCGGGCTGATAAATTTCGCCCATGGTGATTTTATCATGCTGGCGATGTACGGGGGGTTTCTGATCAGCCTCTTTTCAGGGATGGACCCCTACCTGGGGCTTTTCATCATGCTCCCGATATCTTTTGTTCTCGGGGTGGGCCTGTACAGGGTTCTGTTCAAGAGGTTAATAGATGCACCCGAAGAAGCACATATCATCGCGACCTTCGGTCTTTCATTCGTATTTCAATACGGAGCCATGCTGTTGTTCTCGGCAGAGTACAAGAGTGTTTCAACGGATTATTCCGCAGACGTCTTTCATATCTGGAACCAATATATCGATTATCCTCACATCTATGGCGCCATGGCTGCCGTGATCCTCATCGCATTGCTGATCTCGTTTCTGCGATACACCAATACAGGAAGGGCCATCCGTGCTGTTTCCGAACAGCGGAGGGGTGCCATGATGATCGGCATCAATGTTCATAAGATCTATGCCATCGCAGCAGGGATCGGTTTATGCTGTATCGCGGTGAGCGGGGTTTCCCTGATCACCTTTGAAAGTGTTCATCCTACAATCGGGGTACACTTCAATCTGCTCTGCTGGATCATTGTCGTTCTTGGAGGGATCGGGAGCATCCCGGGTACGATCGTAGGGGCAATGATCATCGCGGTCTTAGAGATGCTCGTAGGATATTATTTCGAACCGACCCTGACTACATTTGCATATTTCATCATGTTCCTGGCGATCCTGATGATCCGACCGAGCGGGATATTCGGCATCAAAGAGAGGAGAGCATAGTGAAGATCACGACAGGTCAACGCCTACAAAGCTATATGAAGGATCCGCTTGTACTGTTTATCGCCGTCCTGGGGATTCTCCCTCTTTTTTCGTCGCATCATTTTTATCTGCAGATGTTGACTCTGGTATTTCTCTTTGCCTTCTTTTCCGAGGCCTGGAACATCATATCTGGATTTGGAAAGCAGTTTTCCCTCGGTCACGTGGCATTCTTCGGCGTCGGGGCATACATAACTGGTATCCTGTATTCCGATTACGGAATATCACCCTGGATCGGGCTTGTCCTGAGCGGGGCCTTCGGCGTCTTGCTGGCACTTCTGATCGGGTTTGCGACGTTCAGGCTGAGGGCGTTCTTTTTTACCTTGTCCACCATAGCTTGTGCAGAGGCACTCCGGGTTCTCGTCACCTACTGGCGGTTGGGTTCGTCCGGGTTGGGAACGACCATTCCTGCGGTGAATGGGTTGGAGAATCTGACCTTCAGTCATGAGATCTGCTACACCTATATCGCATATATACTTCTCCTGGTGGTGGTGTTCGTCACCTACCGAATAACGAAATCGAGAATTGGATACTATCTGCTTGCAACCGGAGGAGATGAGGAGGCCGCAAAGAGTCTGGGGGTCAACACCTACCGGATAAAGCTTGCCGTCTTTGCAATCAGTGGCTTCTTCACGGCCATCGGGGGTGGCTTTTACTGCATGTACATGCGGTACATTGAGCCGTCTATGGTTTTTGCAGTGGATTTCTCCGTTCAGTTCGCCGTATTCGCCATTGTCGGAGGTTTGGGCACCATCGCGGGACCGATTCTGGGCTCGGTGATACTCATACCCTTGAGCACTTTCTTCAGAAGCTGGATTGGCGGTCTGTTCACACCGATAGGCTTTCTGATCTACGGCATAATCCTGGTCATCATTATCCTGTTTTTGCCGGGAGGACTGATGAAAGGAATATCGATCGTGAAAGACAAGATTGTACAGAAAATCAATAATCCTCAGGAATGAAGGTATAAACAGGCAGCGTGCAGCGAACGGCACGGAGGCTGAATGAAGAGAATATGTGACATTGAATGATGACAAACAAAGGAAAAGCCATGATGCATGATATCGACCGGAATAACGGATCTATCCTGGAATTGAAAGATGTCACGAAAAGTTTTGGCGGCATTCATGCCTTGCAGGGTATAAACATCAATATCCAGAGGGGCGCAATTGTCGGGCTCATTGGTCCAAACGGTGCAGGTAAGACGACGCTCTTCAATATGATCAGCGGTTTTTTGGGAATGGACAGGGGGGAGATACGCTTCAACCAGAAAGAAATCAGCCGCCTGTATCCATATGACAGGTCAAAACTCGGCATCGGGCGGACCTTTCAGTTGCCGAAAATATTCAATAACATGAGCGTCCTGGATAACGTTCTTATCGGAGCTCTTCAGAAATCCGGCGACATCGGTGAGTCAAAGCAGAGAGCAATGGAAATACTCAAAGATATCAATATGGAAAGTCTTGCGGACTCATTTCCCGGTGATCTGCCGATCGCCAGCAGGAAAAAACTGGAGATATGCAGGGCTTTGGCCAGCTCACCCACGTTGCTGCTCCTGGACGAAGCGATTTCCGGGCTCACTCCCAAGGAAACCCTGGAGATGATCGATCTGATAGAGAAGCTCTCGGCAAAGGGGATTACGCTGCTGATCATCGAGCACGTCATGAAGTTCATCATGAACATTTCTCAATGGATCGTCGTTTTGAACCACGGACAGAAGATTGCGGAGGATACTCCGGAGGAAGTCGCCCGGAATGAGACCGTCATCGATGCCTATTTGGGAAAGAGGGAACTGTCATGCTAGAGATAGAATCGATCAATGTATACTATAGTGAGCTGCATGTTCTGAAGGATGTATCTCTGGTGGTGAACGATCGCGAATTCGTCTCGGTTATCGGGGGAAACGGCGCGGGCAAGTCGACACTGCTCAATTCGATCGGTGGGCACATCCCTCCGAAGTCGGGTATGATCAAGTTCCGGGATACGGAGATCCAGAAAGCCCCGGCCCATAGCATTGTAGGGATGGGCCTGTCGCATATTTCAGGTGAACGTTCGATATTCACGAAGATGTCGGTGCGCGATAATCTCCTGCTCGGGGGCTGGGTGCAGAAGGACAAGAAAAAGGTCGATGCTCAGCTTCAGAATGTTATCGGGATGTTCCCGATTCTGGATGAGAGGAAACATCAGCTGGCCGGTACCCTGAGCGGAGGAGAGCAGCAGATGCTGGCGATCGCACGGGCGCTCATGGCCGAGCCGAAAATGCTCATGCTCGACGAGCCCTCATTCGGACTGGCTCCCAAAATCGTGGATGAGGTCTTCGAGACCATACAGAAGATCAATGAATCGGGCGTCTCCATCCTACTGGTGGAACAGGACGTCAACAGATCGCTCAGTGTGGCGCACCGGGCATATGTGTTGGAGAATGGACAGGTCGTCATGCAGGGTGAGGGGAAAGAGCTGTTGGGAAACGATCATATCAAGCAGGCGTATATCGGCATGTGAGGTATACGGATATCGGAGGAGTCATGGAGCGTGAATTCACCCATGTCAAGTTGGAGAGAGGCGAAGGAATAGCGAAGATACTGTTCAACCGTCCGGAGAAACTCAATGCATTGAACCCGGAGATGCAAAACGAGATCGGAGAGGCGCTGAAGATTGCAGAGGACGATACAGAGGTCAGGGTGATCATCATGTCCGGGATAGGCAGGGCGTTTATCGCCGGGGCCGACATCTCAGTCATGGCCGGCCAGACCTCTTTTCAGTACCGGGAATACGCGAAGTGGTACCATGAGATCCGGCAGCAGATGCAGGGATCAAGCAAACCCATCATCGGGGCGGTCAACGGATATGCCTTTGGTGGAGGGGCTGTGGTAGCCTTTGCTACCGATCTTATCGTTGCGGCACAGGGGGCCAAGTTTGGACAGCAGGAGATCAATGTAGGGCACATCAAGGGAGCCTCGTATCTCCCAAGGGTAGTGGGACGTTTCCGCGCAGCTCAGATCGTGATGCTGGGAGAGGTGATAACGGCTCAAGAAGCGCATTCAATGGGGCTGGTGAACTGGGTCGTTCCTGATGATGAGCTGATGGAAAAGGCCGTAGAGATCGCGGGCAAGCTGATAAGGAAATCCCCAAAAGCGTTGATGATGGCCAAGCAGGTGCTGAATATTCAGAATGAGACATCGGAGTCGGCGGCGGATTATTATGAGCTCGAGGTCAATTCCCTGTGCTTTGGCACCCCGGAGCAGATTGAAAGCATGGAGGCCTTTGTCGAGAAACGCCCCCCCCGTTTTTAAGATATTTAAGCCGATATGGAATGGAATCCCCCAGGAAATCCGTGCCGGTACGGGCAAAGATCAGGGCCCTCCATGACGTGTCCGGTATCGGCTCGGGTTTCCAGATCTGTACATCCGATCGAAAATACGGTTGACAAGGCCTCACACTGCTGACGGGCAGCTTCAGGATGACCCGGAACCGTCTCCCGGGCGTGCGCGGTCACCTTCGCCACTGAGATTCTGACCGGACTGATGATGGCGATTCACCCGAAGGCATAAATTCCCATCCGGATAGCTTCGGATACGGTCCTGCTTCGCTGGCAAAGTCATACGATTTTTGCAGGTAGTATCATCTCATTGAAGGAAAGCCCCATTTTCTTCCCCGAATCTTAAAGGGACGTCTCAGATGAAGATTAAACATATCATATAGTTAAGTGATATCCCCAGATGATGGAAAACTTCTTTAATAACTTGACATAATCCAGAGAATCAATTAGAAATTAATTAACGATTGTTAATTAATTTAACGGGCGTTCATTAATGATCCCGTGATGGGTGGCTTGAAGGGTCTTCGCTCCGTAGCGAAGAGAGTTCAGGATGCCGGTATCCGGCATCATCGAGTAGAGACTCATACAAAGATGGATTTGAGAGCACATCTGGTCTGGGCGTTGCAGTGTGGTACGAATGAATCCGCGGCTGATTGTTGTACGGGGGGCATGTCCGGGCAGAGGCCCGCAGATTGTTATCCGGGAGCGATGTTGGATGCAAGAAAGTGTGACCCTGCTCATCCGTCAGTCCTCCGTTATCTTGTCTGGAAAGTCATCGGAATTTTGCAGTGTTTCGGGGGAACAGAATCGCGGGAGCGGCATCTGCAGTCTGCATATCGTATAGGGCGAGTTCCGGGTCGGCGTCTGCTGCGGCATAGTGCTTTTTCAGCCGGGATACAGGTAAATCACGTGGTGGAGAAGACATGAAAAACGATTTCGAGTCCATTCAGGCCGGGACCGTCTTGGAGGCCCGGGAACAACTGTTCAGCGAAAGGGATCTCATACTGGGTATTTTGTGGGAAGGGGATGCTCAACTCCATACAAACGTCCCGGGCATGGAAAAAACTCCCTTCGGCACTACGATCGTTCACGGGAACTCGGTGACGTCAAAGATCATAGGGCGGTTGTTTAGTGCCCATTTCGATTCGGTTGAGAAAATCGTCATAAACGAAATCGACGTAGCATATCTCGGAGCCGTTCATGTCGGGGACACGATTCAGGGAAGATTCAGAATCGACAATCTGGAAAGTCCTGCAGGCAGGCCGAAGATGCTGTCGATGACATTCGAGGTCACAAAAAACGGTCAGGAGGTCGTCTCGAAAGGAAGCATGAGGGTCGAAGCAGCGGGAAACCAGCAACATTCGGCCTGAGGGTGCGAAGCTCGTGATAAAACATAAGCTCGCAAAACAATGAAAGAGAAAGGGACGAAAAGTGGAAACGCTGGGGTTGTATTTTGAGGACTTTCCGGAAGGGAAATCAGGCGGAAGCGTGGGCAAAACAATATCTCCAACGGATATCGAGCTCTATAACGAGATGTCCGGGTGGCCGGAATCAACCGCCCCGAGAATGAGTGCGGCTCCCGAGATGCTCATCACGATGATTTCCGCCGGGCTCATGACAAGGCAGGGATTCTATGAGGGGACCCTGATGGGAATCCTGAACAACACCTGGCGGTATAAAGCCCCGGTGGTGGCCGGTGATACGCTGAAGATCAAATATCTCGTTTCCAGGGCGTCGCTTACGAAAAGAGGAGACAAGGGTATCATCGTGTTTTCCATAAAAACCTATAACCAGAAAGACGAGATAGTCGCCGAGGGCGAGATGAAGGCCATGATGCGGGCAAGGGGAAATGAATGAAGCCCGGCGGACGGAAGCATTCCTGATGAACAAAGAGGCCGAGACGGCAAAAAATGAACGACCGAGGAGGTTGCCTATAGATTCCTGAGCTTATCCCGGATCGATCAAGAAAATAGATGACATCTCGAGAGGTGAATATGAACTGCGAAGAGATCAACAACGAATTGACGAAGGACGGAGAAATTGTCACCCACATTCTGGAAAAATGGGCCATACAAGCAAAGGATCGTACCTTCATCTATTATGGGGAAGAACATCTCAGGTTGTCATTTCATGAATTTAACAAGATTGCGAACAGCATTGCTCACGGCCTCATATCGTTAGGCATAAACAAGGGCGACAGGGTTTCTGTTTTTTTGAGGAATCCTCTGACAACCGCGATGGCCATGTTCGGCATATGGAAAACAGGCGCGGTATTCTGCCCGATCAACTTCAACTATAAAGGCCGGCTCCTGGCATACCAAATAAACGACTCGGACCCGAAGGCCATCTTCATCGAAAGGGATCTGATCCCCTTGCTCAACGAGGTCAAGGGAGAGATAGGCGCCTGCCCTGTCATTGTCTACGCACCGAAAGAGAAGGATCATGATTACAAGCCCGAATCGGCGGGCAATACCCTGGACAAGCACTTTACCAGGGAAGTGTCTTTCGATGAGATGACCACGGGTGATACATCCAATGTGGATGTCGAGCTGGAATACATGGATACGGCGAGCATCATCTATACCTCCGGGACCACCGGATCACCAAAGGGTGTCGTACAGCCATACCGCTGGTTGAATAATTATGTGTTCAACTGGAGGCGGATATTCAACCAGGAGGACGTCATTTACAGCGATCTCCCCATGTATCACGTGGCGGGGGCGTTCTTCAATCTTGTCAGGGCCCTCTGGGTGGGATGCGAGTGCGCCATCTGGGATAAATTCAGTATCAGGGATTTCTGGGCGCGGATAAAAGAGAGCGGTTCCACTTCAGCGGTCCTGCTGGACGTCATGGTGCCCTGGCTGATGAATACGCCGGAAACACCTGACGATTACAAGAACACCCTGAACAAAGTCTATATGGCGCCCATGCCTCAGTATCATCACGATGTGGCGAAGAGATTCGGTCTCGATTTTGTCATAACGGGGTTCGGACAGACGGAAACCGGCAGCGGGGCCATCTGTATCATCGATGAGCTGAAAAATGAGCAGGGAACGCCTCCGGAACTGTATAAGGGCATGTCGAAAGAAGAAATTTTCAGCATAGCGAAAAAGTTCGACATTACCGTTGTAGATGGCAAGGATGACGAGACAAAGGGTATCTTGGGCAAGCCATCCCTTTTATTCGAGGCCAGCATCGTAAACGACCTGGATGAAGAGTGTGCTCCAGGTGAGGCCGGTGAACTGGTTTTCAGACCCAAGTTTCCGAGCCTGTTCGTGAAAGAGTATTTCAATAAGCCCGAGGCCTCGCTCAAGGCATTCAGGAATCTCTGGTTCCACACCGGAGACGCCTGTTTCAGGAATGCGGATGGCGTGTACTTCTTTGTCGACAGGATGGGGAGCGTCATCCGGGTTAAGGGAGAGTTCGTTTCATCCTACCAGGTCGAGGATATTTTAAACGGCCACCCGAAAGTGAACATATGCGGAGTATTTCCGATTCCTGCCGAGGTGGGGGGAGAGCAGGACATTGTCACCTTCATCGTGCCCAATCCGGGAGAGAAACTGAACGAGGAGGAGATGCGGGAATGGATAAAGAAGGCCATGCCGAAGTTTATGTGGCCGAAATATATCCGCTTCGTCGATCAGCTGCCGGAAACGCCCACCAGTAAGATCGAAAAATACAAGTTGCGCGAGCAGATCAAGAAGGAATTGGGAATCAAATAAAACGGAGGATAGCGACATGATTTCAAGTGAACAGTATAAGGAGAGGATGGCGAAACTCAAGCCAAACGTCTATCAGGGTGGAAAACTCGTGGATCGATTTGATCCGAGCATTGTCGGCGGCATCTATGTCCTGTGTACCACGTATGATTTTGCGAATGATCCGGAATTCGAGGGAGTTGGTGTTGCCACGTCCCATATCACAGGAGAAAAGATCAATCGGTTCAATCACATTCATCAGAGTGTCGAGGACCTGCTGAACAAGCAGAAGATGACGCGGCTGTACTGTCAGGAAGTGGGCGGCTGCATACAGCGGTGCATGGGCATCGACGCGCTGAACGCCCTGTCGGTCGCCAGTTACGATGCCGATCAGAATCACGGCACGAGTTATTACAAGAACTTCATCGAATTCATGAAAAAGGTCCAGTCTGAAGATCTCTCGCTGGTCTGTGCGCAAACCGACGTGAAAGGAAACCGTGTATGGCGCCCTGCCAAGCAGCAGGATCCCGATCTCTATCTGCGGGTCGTAGAAAAGAGGGCCGATGGAATCATCGTCAACGGCGCCAAGGCCCACAACTCCTGCTCTGCCTATGCCGACGAGATCGTCGTCCTGCCTACCCGCAACATGGCATCCGACGAGACCGACTGGGCGGTCGCCTTTTCCATACCCGCAGACACACAAGGCGTGACGCTCATCAATGGTGCATTTAACCCTCCGCGGCGTAGACGCCTCGAAGCCCCGTACTGCAAACAGGGCGAGTCACACTCCATGACAATTTTCGACCACGTCTTCGTTCCGTGGGAGAGGGTTTTCCTCTGCGGCGAGACCGAGGAAGCGGGTAAGGCGGCTCTGCTGTTCGCCCTATACCATCGCCACAGCTATACCGGCTGCAAGGCTGCCGTATCTGAGCTGTATACCGGCGCAACCGCATTGGCGGCGGAATACAACGGCATCGAGAAGGCCCAGCATGTGCGGCATAAACTGGCGGATATGATCCAGGTCGTAGACCTGATCTACGCGTCGGGCATCGCTGCGGCCATGAACAGCGTAAAGGCCGGCTCGGGCACCTATATCCCGGACTCGAATTACTGCAACGCCGGGAGGATGCTGGCCGGGGAGGCGATTTACGGGGAATACGAGGCATTGGCCGCAATTGCGGGCGGGCTGTCGGCAACGCTTCCCCACGAAGAGGATTTCTACAACGAAAAGACCAGACCGTATCTGGAAAAATACATCATGCGCACCCCGGACGTATCTGCTGAAAATCAGCATCGTGCGTTCAGACTCTTCCAGGACATGATGTCATCGGCATGGGGGGCGCACAAACTCATCGACGCACTTCACGGCGGGGGATCCCCGGTCATCGAGAAGGTGGCGATCTACCGGGATCATAACATCGAACATTCCAAAAATATCGTGAAGAAACTTGCCGGCATAGAGTACGAGGGCTCGACAAAGGGTATCTTCAGGGAAAAGAGATCCTGGTACTAAAAAAACTCTTCAGTGAAAGGTAAGCATCGAAGGAGGAAAACATGAAGAAAGGTTGGGGGGCATTATTGCTCGGAATGTTCGTGATCGCCGTTTTCGCTTTTCCTGTGCAGGCACAGGAAAAAGGGCCGATCAAAATCGGTGCGGTTTACACGTTTACGGGGGCCATGGCCTTCCTCAACGAAGGTATCGTGGACGGCCACACCCTTGCCATCGATGAGATCAACAAGGCAGGGGGTCTGCTCGGGCGACAGATCGAGATCATCAAAAGGGATGACGCAGGGAAGGCCGACTTGGCCACTCGTTATTCCCGCGAGCTGATCATGAGAGAAAATGTCGATTTCATCGTCGGTGGCTACGGTACAATCCAGGCCATGGCGTTGAGCGCGGTCGCACGTGATTTCAAGAAGCCCATCTTCATCTTCGGAGGGCACTCGACCAGAATCACCACAGAGGACTGGTCGCCCTATCATTTCCGCTATTCTATCACCACGAGTGCGGAAGGAAAAACCCTCGCCAAGATCGTCGCAGAGGAATACCTGAAAGACGTAAAGGATCCCAAGGTCTACTATGAGACATGGGATTTCGAATTTGGGCGCGATGTGCACCGGTATTTTATTCCAGCAATCAAGGAGTACGTGCCGAATGTAAAACTCTATGAGGGATGGCCGCGGGTTGGAGAGACAGACTACAGCCCGTATATTTCTCAGATCCTGGCCTACAAACCCCACGTGCTGGCGCACGTTATATTCGCGGGCGGTGCGGTGGCGAACCTCAAACAGTGTGCCCAGATGGGTGTGTTTAAGAACACCAAGATGGCAAGTGCCTGCGTGGTGGCATCCAATGAGTACCGGGAAGTCCTCAAGGATGCAATCCCGCTCGGCAGCTGGTCTTGGTGCTATGACGATGAGAGCTATCCGGGTAACGAGGAGCAGAAGGAATTTTATGAGAGATACCGCAAATGGAAGGGAACCACGAAAAGAGTCGTTCCCAGTCATGTCTGGCCTGCCTACAACATGATCAAGCTCTGGGAGGCCGCGGTCAGGAAGGCCGGAACCACGGACAGCGAAGCAGTCTGCAAGGCCATGGAAGGAATAAAGATCGATACCTATAACGGTCCGGTCTGGATACGGGATTTCGACCATCAGGTAGTGAGCGGTCATATCTGGGGCCCCCTGGTGAAAAAATCGGGTTCTGACGAGATCATTCTGGATCCTGAAAAGACGAGATACGTCCCTGTGGAACCCTACCTGTTTACAAAGGATGAATGGCATGCTGCTCGGAAGGCAGCGGGAGTAGAATAAGAATTGAGCCTATCCTTGGAGCTGGACTTCATCAGGAATATCTATCGCTCATCATGAATACCACCTCAACTCTAGGGATAGGCTCTCCCTTTAACTGGAATGGCTCGGGGGGCGAGGGAAGATACCATGACGGAACCGACGATCAGCTCTGACTGTCTAAAAAAAGAGTAGCGAACTATGGAAATAAACGCGAGTCTCTTAGCAAGTCTGGTGATTTCAGGAATGGCCCGCGGCATGATCTATTTTCTCTTATCATGCGGTCTGACCATCATTTTCGGCGTTATGGGGGTGGTGAATTTTGCTCACGGGGCCTTCTATATGCTGGCCTTCTATATCACGTTCACCGTGGCAAATGCCATAGGGTTCTGGAGTTCCCTGATCATTGTCCCGCTCGTGATGATCTTGGTCGGAGCTGTCGCCGAACGAGGGCTCTTTCAGCGTGTGTACAAGTCAGGACACGTGTTTCAGCTCCTCCTGTCGGTGGGGATAATCCATGTCATATCCGACCTCGTCAGGCTGTTGTGGGGCCTGGATCCAAAAAACGGCAGCATTCCAAATCTCCTGATGGGCTGCTTCGATATGTTTGGTATGGTGATCAGCAAGTACAGCATATTCATCATCGGGATATCAAGCGTGATTGCGGTTGTTCTCATCACGATCCTCTACAAGAGCAAGATCGGGAGCATCATCCGTGCCTGCGTATACGATGAGGAGATGACGCGCGGCCTGGGGATCAATGTTTCGGGTGTCTTCTCCCTGGTCTTCATGGCGGGAATCGGAATGGCGGCGGTCGCCGCGACGATTGCCTATCCGATGACCAGCGGTACCCTAGGCATGGACGCACAGATGATCATCATTGCCTTCTGCGTGACGATTATCGGGGGTGTGGGCAGCATCGGAGGAGCGCTGGTCGCGGGCCTGGTCATCGCAATTGTGGAATCGTTGGGGATCTTGGTGTTACCGCAATATGCGGACACCTTTATCTACGTAATCGTGGTGGCTGTGCTGTTCTTCCGGCCGCAGGGGCTCTTCAGCATCGAATGATTAATCACTAAATGAGGAAACCGAAATTATGCGAGGAAAAAGAAGCTTCGTCTGGGCTGTCGGTTGCATCATAGCGATATTCTTGATTGGCGGGCCCTTTATCCTTCCAAACTTCTGGACGTGGGTCGTCATCGAGATCATGGTCATGTCGCTGGCGGCAATGTCGGTGAATTTTCTTCTTGGCTATGCCGGCTGTCTTTCCTTCGGACACAGCGCTTTTTATGCAGCCGCAGCCTACGCCACCGCTATCATGATGACCAAGACCGGGATGAACCAGTACCAGGTTCTGCTGCTTGCGCCGCTTACGGCCGCAATCCTGGGAGCAGTAATCGGATTGCTCGTGTCGCGATTGTATGCGTTTTATTATGCAATCATGACCTGCGCATTCGCCATGATCGTATGGTCCATAATTCGCAGGCTGCCGGGATTGACCGGCGGAGACACGGGGATCGTAGGGATTCAGTTCACCGGTTTGCTCAACGGAATGACGAATATCTATTATTTTACTCTGGCTGTTATCATCCTGTGCGGGCTGATCCTCTGGGTCATCGGGAACTCTCCTTTAGGATGGTCGCTGAGAGCGATCCGCGAGAATCCCGACCGGAGCGCATTTATCAGCATCGATGTTATCAAGCAGCGCTGTTTGGCCCTGGTGATATCGAGCTTTTTCTGCGGGGTTGCCGGTTCTCTGCACGTCGTCTACAGTTTCGGCGCATTTCCTGAGCTGGCCTTCTGGACGAAGTCGGGCGATTTCGTCACGATCTGCATTCTCGGCGGAATCAACTCCTTCCTCGGTCCTATCGTCGGCTCGGTCGCATTAATCCTGCTTGAGACCATGATCACCTCGGTAACGCTTTACTGGCCGATGGTTCTGGGCATCATCATCTGCGCGGTCGTGTTTTTCATGCCCGAGGGAATCATGGGTTTCGTGAAGAAGTTCGGGTGGGAAAAGGTGAACGAGCAGAAATCGTGAGCATAGGGCACCGGGTAGACGAGGATACGCAAGTAGGATTTCATCGAAAGGAAGGGTGGGAATGTTTTTTCAAGTAGCCAATTTAGAAAAATCCTTTGGTGGCCTCAAAGCGACTGACAATGTCAGCCTGCATATCAAGCAGGGGGATATCTGTGCACTCATCGGACCGAACGGAGCCGGAAAGACGACGCTTTTCAATTTGATCACCGGCGCCATCAAACCGGATGCGGGGAAGGTTATATTCCAAGGAGAGGACATAACGGGAAAGACCGCCCGAGAGATTACGAGAAAAGGTATCGCCCGATCGTTTCAGATTGTCAATGTCTTCCCCATGCTTACGGTTTATGAAAATATCATGGTCGCTGTTTTGTCGCAGAAGAGAATGGGTTTTAATTTTTTTCATCCCGCCAAGAAAATCGCCCGTGAGGAAATAATCAGTCATTTGGTTAACATCGGCCTTGCTACGCAGGCTGACATGCTTGCCGGGCAGCTTTCCCACGGGAACCAGAAGCGCCTGGAGGTCGGCATAGCCCTGGCGATGAAGCCGACGCTGCTGGCGTTGGATGAGCCCACATCAGGGATGAGCGTCGAAGAAAAGGGCGAGATTCTCGAGACGATCAAGAAGCTCATCAAGATGACCGGATGTACGGTATTGTTGTGTGAGCACGACATGAACGTGATCTTCGAGGTATCTGACTACATCTGGGTCCTCCAGAATGGACGGATCGTGGCAAATGGGACGGTAAGCGACATCAAGAGTAATGAGCTTGTCCATAGAATCTATCTGGGAGGCAAAAGGTGACCGACAGCACGAAACAAATTCTCCGTGTACAGGGCATTCACACCTATTATGGATTGAGCCATATTCTTTTCGGTATTTCGCTGGATATCAACGAGGGCGAAGTCCTGTGCCTTCTGGGGAGAAACGGAGCCGGAAAAACCACCACCATGCGAAGCATAGCCGGCTTCTCACCGGCACAAGAAGGGATGATATATTTTTACGGAGAAGACATAACCGCGCTCTCGGCGAATAAGATTGCGAAAAAGGGTATCATCACGGCTTTTGCCGAGAAGCGGGTGTTCGGTAACTTGACGGTCAAAGAAAACCTGGAGATTGCCCGGAGAGACAATCCCCGAAAGAAAGAACATGGGATCTGGACCTTGAATAAGGTGTACGAGCTCTTTCCGGTCCTGGAGGGATACGCGAAAAAATGGGCAAAGAATCTGAGCGGTGGTGAACAGCAGATGCTGTGCATTGCGAGGGCGCTCATGTCCAATCCGGATCTTCTGTTGCTGGACGAGCCGACTATCGGGCTTGCTCCGGTTGTCGTGGATGATATCGCCCGACAGATCCGGAAGCTTCAGGAAGAGGGCATGTCCATACTGCTTGCCGAGCAGAATTTCCTGTTTGCCAGTGAGCTCGGTATCAGGTGCATGATCATCGACACCGGCGAGATAAAATATGAGGGTACTTTCGAAGAGCTGAAGGCCAACGAGTCGATCATGAAGAAGTATCTCACGGTTTAAAGCTGCTATGCAGCTGTATGGCTCGGTGGAATTCCATGCCTGGCTGAGGAGGGAATTCCCATTATCTGCATGAACGGCAGCAGCGGAGAAGAACTGAAAAGAAGGAGAAGGATGAAAAATTCATTGCTCATGCAAGAATTTTCTCTGGGGGGGTTGTCACTACGCAACCGAATCGTGATGGCCCCGATGCTCTCTCGTCTGTGCAATACTGACGGCAGTGTATCGCAGAAGCTCATCGATTATTACGTGGAGCGGGCAAAAGGTGGTGCCGGCCTCATCATCGTGGAATATTGCTATATCGATCAAAAAGAGAGTAAGGCGCGGCACGGTCAGATGGGCGCTTACCATGACCGGCTCATAGCAGGTCTGGCTGAGCTGGCTGAATCGATTCAGGAATGTGGCGCCAGGACTATCCTGCAGATATGCCACGCCGGGCGGAGCTCGTCAGAGAAATTTACAGGCCTTAAGCCCATTGCCCCTTCGGCGATCCCGAATTATGCCAACGAAAAACCCCGGGAAATGAGCGAGGAAGAGATCGAGTCGACGGTACAGGCCTTTGCCGACGCGGCATATCGCGCACGGGCAGCCGGGTTTGACGGCGTTGAGCTTCATGGTGGTCACGGGTATCTGATCGCCCAGTTCCTTTCGCCTTACACAAACACCCGGCAAGACCGTTATGGGCAGGACCGGAGTCTATTCGGGCTGCAGGTTCTGGACCGGGTGCGATCCAAGGTGGGGCAAGATTACGTAGTCGGTTACCGGATAAGCGGTGACGAATTCATGCAGGGCGGACTTACCGCGCAAGACGCTCAGGAGTTCTCTGTGAGGCTCGAAAGGCAGGGAATCGATTACATCCATGTTTCCGGCGGAAGCGCTGAAACCGGGCAGAATATTGTAATCCCGGTCTATTTTCCTCAAGGGCATCTCCTTCATCTGGCTCAAGGGATCAAACAAAAGGTACATGTCCCGGTAATCGCAGTGGGGGCGATTCACGAGCCACGGCTCGCCGAGGATGCGCTCCTGAGCGGGAAGGCCGACCTCATAGCAATGGGCAGGGCTCTCATCACAGACCCGGCGCTTCCTGAAAAAATAAGGACAGATCGCCTGGATGATATATGCCCATGCCTGCGCTGCAACGAAGGCTGCCGCAACAGGATGATGGAGGACAAGGCACAACGGTGCGCCGTCAATGCCGAGGTGGGGAGAGAACGGCTGATGATAATACGCCCGGCGGCCAAGCCTAAGCGCGTTTGCATCATAGGCGGTGGACCGGCGGGGCTGGAAGCGGCGAGGACATTGAGTCTGAGAGGTCACCGGGTGACGCTGTTCGAACAGCAGGAAAGGCTAGGGGGACTCCTCCGCTACGCATCCGTTCCCGATTTCAAATCCGAGATGCGGCACTTTCTGGAATACCTGATCAGACAAGTTGATGCCCTCAAGGTGGATATCCGGTACCGCTGCTGCGCAACCATCGATATGGTGAAAGAGATGATGCCCGACGCGGTCGTTCTGGCAACCGGCTCGCGACCTCTCTTGCCGCGGATTCCCGGGGTGGATAGGCCCTTTGTGACAAGTGCCCTGGACCTTCTTTCCGGGAGCTCACAGCCGGGAAGAAAGGTCCTGATTGCAGGAGGGGCTGCGATGGGCTGCGAAATCGCTGCTCATCTGGCAGGACAGGGCAGGGAGGTGACCCTCCTGGAGATGCGCAGTGAAATTGCGCTCGATCTGGAGCCCCGTGCCCGTATGGCGCTCCTTTCGTTGTTGAAACGAGGGAAAGTGGAAGTTCTGGAAGGGTGGAAACTAGAGAAGATTGACAATGGAGGGGTGGTAGTCGCGGATGAGGATCAGAACAGGAAGATGATCGAGGGTGACACGCTCATCCTGGCAACCGGATTCACTCCCAATCAAGATCTGATCAAACCGTTGAGGGAACGATTCAGCGAAATCCATATCATCGGCGACTGTCTGAAGCCGCGAAAGATTTACCAGGCTATCCATGAAGGTTCTTATGCAGGAAGGGCAATATGATGGCACCAACTACCGCAGGACATTTTCAAAAGAGCTGCCGCATTACCCGCGATGTCGGCAATGGCATTCTACCGGGGAACATGGTGGCGTGTTTTTGTACAAAGATAAAAAAGTGGGAAACCAGCATCAGAGGGAGGAGCGAGGTATGAGGTAATCATGGGTTAAATGAGGTACCGGGAGGGTATTCGGGTATTTGCCCCATGCCGTGCGGCGAGAGCCGG
>JAHDQN010000088.1 GCA_018433775.1 Deltaproteobacteria bacterium | reverse complement strand
CTCCACCGGCCTGCCGGGATTGAAATAATTGTACGGCCACGCAGGATGCGTCCGCTTGCTCAACTCCTCCGCCGTGATCGCCCGCCCAAACGGCATCTTCCCCCAATCTTCCATCGCCTTGCTCATGCTCCCACTCCTTTCTCTTCATCCGTGCCGGCGGCATGAGACCTTCGTCGGTCCATCCGCTCACGGCCTGACGGATAAAGCAGGTCTTCCTCTCCTCGTCCGCGCTCAAACACGCGCCTTTTCCATGCCGCCGGAGGCATCCAGGGCACTGAAGCCCAGGATCTGCCCGATCTTCCGGTACTGCCATGGAAACACCGAGTCCAGTTCTACTATCTTGCGCCAGTTTTTCTTGAACTCATACATGTCGACACCGCGCCACATGAAGCCCATGAACAGCCCCGCGTGGTCGGCGAACGCACCGATAGCCTGCCCGCCGGCGATCTTTCCGTCCTTGAGCAGCAGCCGGAGATAGCCCTGTTCCGTATCGCGCTCGATCACTCCCACCTGTTCCGGCCGGCAGGTTTTTTCGAGCCCTTTGAGGGTCTTGCCGAAGGTGACCGCGTGGGTGTCGAAGTAGTGCGCCCGGGCAAAGGGATAGGCTCCCCGGTACCGTGCGTCCTCTCCGAGTATGTTCCGGGCTGCGATCCGCGCCTGTTCAATGGCGTTGTGCTTGAGCTGATACATGCAGTCCTCGCCGCTTATGGCATCGAACGTCTGCACGCAGTCCCCGCAGGAATAGATATCCGCCGCGCTGGTGAGCATCCGGTCGTTCACCAGGATGCCCCGCTCGCATGCAATGCCTGCTGTCTCGGCCAGCGGCCTTCCCGGGACCACGCCCGTGGCAACCACAACGGTGTCGCAGGGGATCTCGCGCTTGTCGGTCTTCACGGATTTCACCGAGCTTTTGCCCTCGATGGCGAGCACCTTTTCCGACGTGCACACCTCGATGCCGTACCTGCGCATCTCGTCAGCCAGGAAGCGTGAGGCTCCTTCGCAGAACAGGGTGGGCATGATCCAGTCGAGCAGCTCGATGATGGCAACCTGGTAGCCTTTGAGCTTGAGCGCCTCGGCGGCTTCGATGCCGATCGCGCCCGAGCCGATGACCACGGCCCTGCTTCCCCGGTGTCCGGCGAGCCTGTCCGCCTCGGCGAGGACCTTGCAACTGAAGACCCCGTCGAGATCTATCCCCGGAATCGGGGGGATGAACAGCGAGCCGCCGTGCGCCAGGACCAGACTGTCATATCCGAAGACATCGCCTTTTTCGGTCTTCACCTCCCGGGCCTCCGGATCGATGGAAACCGCCTTGTTGTCCAGCACCAGGTTTATCCGGCTGTTCCGGTAATAATCCGGGGATTTTCTGAAGACCGCATCCCTGTCCACCTCTCCGCCGACAAAGTAGGGGAGCGAGCAGGGGTCGTATTCCGGAAAGCGCTCGGCGGACACAATGGTGATCTCGAGATCGTCCGCCCGCGGACCGTGCTCTCTCAGGTACGAGGCGACCTCGTTTCCCGCTATTCCGTTTCCAACTATCACTACCTTCACAGAAAGGTTACTCCTTTGTCTTCTCTGGTTCGCGGGCGATCATGTGCGAACATGACCGCCCGCCTTTATTGCCGCCTTGGTTATTTTTTCAGTCCCGTGGGGACAAACATGGGAGTAACCGCTTTCTTGTCACTGTCCAGCCACTGTCTGATGATCTTTTTGCCGCTTTCCATATCCGGCAGAATGTCTTCGATCTTCAGCTCCCGCGCCTTGTCTTCCGTTATGAAGCCCAGCTCGTCCCATCCGTGGGTCTTGTAGTACTCCTGCTGGGCCCAGGCCCATTTCTCGCGGTCGATCAACATTCCCTTGAACGGGCCGTCGTGCACGCCCTCGTCGAAGTAGCGGTCGATGTGCGTGTCGTCCTGGATCCCGCTGCCGTCTCTGAGCCAGTGCGCACGCTCGATGTTGACGACCCGCTCCGCGGATTGGAAGACCTCTTCAGGCGAGAGGTCGATCCCGGTGGCGGCGACCAGGAGCGGGTAGTAGGCCTCCTGCCAGGTGCCGGCACCGCCCCAGGACCCGATCGCCTGGCAGCAGCAGCTCACCAGGTCGGCAACGCACTTGTTCTTCTCGGACCAGGCGCACAGAACCGGCTTGGTATCGAGCTCGTTGAGCTCCCTGGGGAAGTCTTCCCAGAACTTCTTCGCGCCTTCCGGGCCGAAGATCTCTTCGACCTGGTAGCTCCTGCTCTTTGCGCAGCCCGGGAATTCGACGCAGGAGTAGTTCTTCAGATGGTCGGAGCCGCGTGTGGACATGGCATATCCGAGGCTGAAGCCCATGGTGATCCGGGGGTCGACGCTGATGTGCTCGAGGCCCCGGCAGTGAGGCACGATGTCCTGGCCGATCCCGAGCTTCTCGGCGACGCGGATGTTCCCCTCTGCGAGAAGGTCGCCGAAGCCCTGCCTGCGGGCGATCATATCGATCACCTTCATGGAGGTTTCGGTATCACCCCACTCGAGCCTGATGCCGCCGGTATCCTGCTCGGTGATGTAGCCTTTTTCGAACGCCTCCATGGTCCACGAAAGCGCCGCTCCGGCCGAGACACTGTCCATGCCGAGATCGTTCACCATGCCGCAGAGCACGTTGACCGCTGCGATGTCATAGGTGTCGATCCGGCAGCCGAGGTTACAGAGGCTCTCCATCTCCGGTCCGCCGCAGCTGAAGCCCGCGTATTTGCCCTCTTTGATCAGGGTGTAGCGTCCGCATGCCACGGGGCACGACCAGCACGCCTTTCTCCTGAAGAGGAACTTCTCGGCCCACTGCATTCCGCCGTAGGCCTCCTCGATCCCGGGCATGAAGCCGGTGGAGACGTTCCGGTGGGCGTTGATGCCGATGGCGTTGCCCACGTCGAAGAGGTCCATGCTCCCTTCCGCCCGCCGTCTGATGGCCGAGGGCGAGTTGTGGATCTTTTCCCTGAGCGCCCAGGCGAGCTTGGCAAACTCTTCGGGACGTGCGATGGTGATGGGCTTCGTGCCCCTGACCGCGATGGCCTTGAGGTTTTTGGAGCCCATGACGCAGCCCATGCCCGTCCTTCCGCCCGACGAGCTGAAGTTGTTGAGCACACAAGCGTAGCGGACCAGGTTCTCGCCCGCGGGTCCGATCATCGACACCTTGACATCGGGGTCTCCCAGCTCCTCCTGGATCTTTATGGTGGCCTTCTTGGCGCCGAGCCCCCAGAGATGGGAGGCATCCCTGAAGCTGATCTTGCCGTCGTCGATGAACACCCAGACCGGCTTGTCCGCCTTGCCCTTGACAATGATCTGGTCAAAGCCCGCATATTTCATGAACGGTCCGAACGCGCCGCCCATGTTGGTGTCGCCGTGCCCGTGGATCGCGGTGTCCATGTTGGAGCAGGTCATGGGGGAGCGGCAGCTCACGGTCGTCCTTCCGGAAAGCGGGGCAAAGGTGCCCGAGAGCGGGCCGGATCCGAAGCACAAAGGGTTGTCCGGATCCAGGGGATCCATACCCTGCCAGGTCTCGTGGTAGACTACGTCGGAGTTGAATCCGCGTCCACCGATCCATTTCTTGAAATAATCAACGGAAAGCTGTTCGATTTCATATGTTCTATTCGTCAAGTCGAGTCTGAGCCTGCGACCTTTCCATCCGTGCATGTTTTCCTCCTTGGTTATGTATTTCGCGCACACTTCTGAGGCGAATCTGCGGGCAGCCCTATTCAACGCTGAAGCTGAAGCTGAATTCCGTTTCTTCCTGATGCGGGGGCTCGTGCTGCTCCTTGAGCATGGCGGCAAAATCCCGCCCCTTCGCCCGTGCGGCGTCCCTCACATCGACGAACTTCAGGGCCTGCTGCATCGTACACGCCTTCACGCACCAGGGGCCGAGCTCGTCGTCCATGCACAGGTCGCAGCTCATGGTTTTGCCGGTGTCCGGATGAATCACGGGAGCGCCGAAGGGACACGCATACACACAGGCCCTGCAGCCGATGCACTTGTCCTCGTCGGTCACGACCGCACCGCTTGCGAGCCTGATGCGGGCGTTCATGGGGCACACCTTGATGCATGCCGCGTCCTCGCACGCCTGGCAGGTGATGGGAACAAAGGTGTTCACGTTTCTGAATTCCTGAATCCGTATGCGCGAATAGTACGGATGGCAGACGCCGAAGTGTTTCATGGCGCACGCCATCTCGCAGCTATGGCATCCCGCGCACTTGCCCGGGTCGATAACGATTACTCTTTCTTCTTTTAAAGCCATACTGTCTTCTCCCCCATTTTTAATGGTAGTTGCGAAACGTTCTCCTTCTTCTGGAGCCCTGTCGGAACGAAAGGGGGGCTGTTTCAGGCCCCGGGCATCCTTTCCAAGGCTCCCGCATGTGTTCACTCTCTTTCATACAGACATGTAGGGTTGCTTTGTACTTCCATGCCATGCCGTGGATGACCGAGGGAATCGGCCTCATGCCGTGCGGCACAAGCTGGAGATCGTTCTCCGGAACAAAGGACCGATACTGCCGCGCCGGCCTTCCCGGCAGCGGACGAAACGGCGTGAACCAACGCACCACATGAAATTCCGGAGGCCGGAATCCTGGAACAGCGCCCGATTTCGCAGGCATCCGTGCATTTTCCCGCCAGTGATCCCGCCATAGAGTTCTCCCCCCTTATTACACTCGCCGTCAATACATGATGACCACGGAAAGGTGCTGACGATCTATCGGTGCACCCCTGAATCTTGATTCGGAGCCGGGCCTCCTGCCGTGTAGGCCTTGTCCTTCAAAGGATCGGCTTATCTCCTATGCCCTGTCAGCTTATCGCAGTCCTGTTGCGGGTCATTTCCCTGGGGAATTCCCCGGGGACCATCTGCTGCTGCCGGAACGATTCCGTGCCCGAAGTCGCGGATTCCGTTCAGCACAGAGAGAGCGGGGCCTTAGAGGCCCCCGCTCCATTTGTGAGCTTCTGAGCGCCGGCATCTCTGTAGGAGCGCTCGTCTTTTTAAAGGATGCGCATCTCTTTAATGCTGGGCGACCAGCCCCTCTTCCTTGGGTGCGCCTGGCTTCCTCACACAGAGTGCCGCCTCGACATCGCCCGCCGAGGCCTTTTTATAGAATCCCACCACGATGCACGCCAGGGCGCTGAAAAGAAGCCCTGCATAGACGTGATCCACGAAATAGTGGGTGCCCAGCGCCTTGTTCACCACATAGGTGATGACACAGGCCAGAAAGCCCACAATCATGGACCAGAACGCCGCCGATCCGCTCATCTTCGGGAATATGAACCCCAGCACATAGGGAACGAAGAACGCCGAGGCGATCATGGCCGCGGACAGCACCACGAACCAGTAGATGCCCATGGGATTCCACAGGGCAAGGCCGGCGGTGACGGCCACGACCACCACGGTGAGGACCCTTGTCATCTTCAGAACTGTGTCGTTGTCCACGTTCGGATTGAAGACCTTCTGATAGAAGTCGCGGGTGATGGATGTCGTGCTGTTGAGCGCCTGAACGGACACGGTGGTGATGGCCGCAGCGGCCACACCGGCCAGCGACAGTCCGGCGATAACTGAGCTGATCTGCTTGACGAGGTTGATATAGTAGTATTTTTCACCGCTCGGGTTCGGCAGCAGCGATCCGACCACGCCGATCGGGACGATGGCGGCATAGAGCAGGATACCCACCAGGAGCAGGAGCGGAAGCGCCTTCAGGATGTCCTTTTCGCTGCGTGCGGTGAGCACCTTGGTCAGCAGATGCGGTTCCGTGGCGTTCGAGAACAGCCAGGTGAACTGAGCAACGGCAACCCACCAGGGCCAGGTTTCGGAAAATCCCTTGAATATCGCTTCGTTCTTCCCCGACAGAATCATCTGCCATCCCTTGATACCGTCTCCTCCTCCCAGGAACGAGACGCCCATGAACGATGGGATAACCAGGCCGATGATCACGAGCAGGATCATGACCGCGTCGATCTTCACGATGGACGACATGCCGCCGGTGGTCAGGAAGCTGATCAGAACCAGGGACATCACGATCACGGCGATGTGATAGTTCAACCCGAACACGGAGTTCGCAATCCCCCCGATGGCGACCAGCTGCGCAGTCATGTAGGGTATGTAGGCGATCGGGATGATGAGAGCGGACACTGCCCGGACTCCGGTCGACTTGCTGGGGAATCTCTCGGCAAAGAAGTCCGGTATGGTGAATATCTCTCTTTTCTGGGCGAACCGGTACATCAGGATGCCGGTGAACCCGAATATGACGAGCCACCCTGCGCAGGTGGGCCAGGCACAGCACCATACGGCATACCCGATGTTTCCCGCCAGGTTCGATGCGCCCAGATACATGCCTGCGCTGACATTGGCGGCGGTGAAGGTCGCCAGAAGCATCCACCAGGTGGACGATTTGCTCGCCACCGTGAACGCGCTCAGGCTTTTCACGCCTCTGGACGTATAATATCCCAGGCCGATGATGACCACGAACGTGGCAATGAAAATAAAGGTCATCATTTCGGGCCTCCCGGGGTCTCAGGGTCGGCATGGTTCTCTTTGCTCACCATGAACGGCTTGTCCAGCACCACGGCCCATGCCCATATACCGGCGCCGATAACGAACTGGGCAAACCATACCACCAGTTGGATCTTGTTGACTGAATCCAGATAACTCCACGGAAAGAATGAGGTTAAGGTTATCATGTTGCGCCTCCACGGTTGTTATTTCTCCTGCATCACTGTTCGTGATGAAGCAGTCTCACCCGGTTTCTCTCGTGCCAATCCAGATGTGTCTGTCCCCCATGAGACGTGTATTCCATATTGGAGCCCTGTTCATTTAAGGGATCGGGCCGTTCTCGTCGTTCCATGCTGGTTTTCAAAGAAAAGGTCTTCTCCGGCTGAAATGACTCCACATGACTCCGGTCATTCAAGGTAAATCGTGCATATTCCGCCCTATAAGGTTATGCGGGCGCTGCCGGTCCATACCGGCAGCGCCCTTGATGACATGAATCAGTAGCCTTCTTCGTCGCTTACCCAGTCCGCGATGGTGCCGCGGCCGTCCCACACCTCTTCACCGGTGTCGGCCTTGATCATCCTGATCGCCCATTTCGGACAATGCCCGACGCACCAGCCGCAACCGTAGCAGATGTCCCGGTCAAAGGTCGGCTTTTCGCCCGATGCCTTGTCCACCTTGATGGCGCCGTAGGGGCACAGATCTTCGCAGATTCCGCACATGTTGCACTTGTCCGCGTCGAACTCGGGCACGACCGGGGTGGTCTCCTGCATGTAGGGTCCTTCGCGCTTCCAGTCGCGGAGATACATGAACTTGTCCGTGAGGACCGGAATGTCCTTGATGGTCTTGTAGCCCTTCCGCTCGCAGAACTCGTCGAGCTCCTTGATGATCTTCGGAATCACTGCGATGCCGCGGGAGTACACCGAAGAGCACAGGCCCACGAGATCGCATCCCGCCATCAGGTGGCGAGCCACGTCGTCATAGGTGAAAATTCCGCCGCCGCCCAAAAAAGGCATCTCCGGGATCGTCGCGGTGGTCTCCAGGATCTTGGCAAGCGAAAAGAGCTGCCAGGGCCGTCCGATGAGCCCGCCCATGGAACCGGGCACCCCGTAGAACTCGGCCTTTTCGTGATCGATCCATGCGCCGTAGAATGCGTTGTTGCCGGAGATGGCGTGCCCGCCGCCCCGCTGGATGGCCAGGGCGAGCGCCGCGGCATTGACGCACTGCGGGGTGGTCTTGAAGATGATCGGCACCTTGGCAACCTCGACACACGCCTTGGTCACCTGGTAGGCCGTCTCGGGGTCCAGCGCCAGCGGCGCGCCGCAGTCCTTGTGCGCGTCGACCGCGCCGAAGGTCGCGTGGGGGCCGCCCGTGTCCAGCTCTATGATCTCAACGCCCCGCTCCTGGAGATCGATGATAAAGGGCACCCAGGTCTCAGGGACCGGGCCGATGCCCGATACCGAGCCGATATAGAGCACGTCGTGCTCCTTGGCCGCCTTCAGGCTCTTGGGAAGCTCGTCGTCGAGCCACTGCTCGTAGGGCATGTTATGGAACATCTGCGAGCAGATCCAGGCGTCCTTCATGTCGTTGCCGAAATGCCGGAGCGAATAAAAAAACGGCCTGGGCCAACGATGCACCCCGTCGATCTTGTGGACTGTCTTGCCGATGATCCAGCCTATCCCTGTCTTGCTGTAGCGCTCGATAAGCTTCGCCGTCCCGCCGAAATCGCAGGATGTGATCCCCACCGGATGCTTGACAGGTAAGCCGCAGAATGTTGTACTCAAATCAGCCATGTTTCCTCCTAACTGTGATGTTTGATCGTTTGTTCAACCGCTACATCATCCGCCCGATGGTCACTTCAAGGCCGTGGCCCTGAATGATGTCCCTGGCGTTCAGCACGTCCTGTTTCTCCATGGTTCCGAGAGTCTCGTAGGGAGACTCCATTCCCAGAAACCGGTACTTGTCGGCACCGAGGCGGTGCAGCGGATTGATATCGATATGGTTCGCCCCCAGAGAGATCGCGAACTGTGCCGTCTCCGAGAGATTTTTTACGTGGTCGTTGTAACCGGGGATCAGCGGCAGCGAGATCCTCACCCTGGCCATGGAGGCCATGATCCTGGCATTCTTCAGGATCAGCGTGTTGTCCACCCCTGTGCCCTGTCGATGCATCTCGGGGTCCATGTGCTTGATGTCCAGCAGAACCATGTCCGTATAGGCCATCACCTCGCGCACGACCTCGTGGGGCGCGCACCCCGACGTGTCCAGCACGGTGGATATCCCGGCCTCCCGGCATTCCCGCAGGATCGGCAGGGCGAATCCCGGCTGGTACAGCGGCTCGCCGCCGCTCAAGGTAAGCCCCCCGTCCCTGCCGTAAAAGGGAAAGTCCTTCTTGATCTCCCGCACGACATCGGGCACGCTCATGAGCTCGCCTACCTGTCTGAAGGCCCCGTTGGGGCATTCCCGGGCGCATTCCATGCACAGGGTGCACCGTGCGCGGTCGACCTTTGCATCTTTGTCCATGCCGACCGCCTTTTCCGGGCAGATATCGACGCATTCCCCGTAGTCCCTGCATCTCCGGGGGAGAAAATAGAGCTGGGCATGCTTTGAGATAGTCTCGGGGTTCGAGCACCAGGTGCAGCGAAGCGGGCAGCCCTTGAAAAACACCGTGGTCCTGATCCCGGGGCCGTCATGGGTGGCAAATTTCTTGATTTCGGTGATCATTCCCGCATCCGCCGGCACTATCCCCATATCTGAATGTTCCTCTCCGCACATATGCTGCGCTTTTTGCCCGAAGGCTTCTCTTTTCCCTTAAGAAAATTTTCTCTTCCCGGTAATGAAGCCTGCCCGGGGTGCATCATCAGGATGCATTTCTTTAAGGGAGATCGTCTGCACCCTGGGCAGGCGGGAGGTTATTCAGCGTAAATGAGTTTCGCGGGCACTTCCTTGGCCATGACGTTGATCATCTCCTCGCTG
>JAHDQN010000091.1 GCA_018433775.1 Deltaproteobacteria bacterium | reverse complement strand
GGACGCCGTTGAACGCGATGCTGCACACCGTTGCAAAGCCCACCTGCCCTTCGGGAACGTTCATGTCCCCGATAAAGCTCCCTGCACGCGCCACGCCCACGAGATCACTGACAGACAGCCCCATGTCGAAGGTCTCTTTCATGGCGGCCAGCGCATCGGGGAAAAGGCTTTCGGAAAAAAAGCTCACGTTCACCGGGATGAGGCCGGTGCGCGAACGGATGTCGAAGGTGGTCTTGTACGCGAGGATCTCGATGCGGGATATGGCGTAGCCGACCTTGTCCTGGACCCGGGCGTTGCGCAGCTCATCGATCCCCTTTTCGGTGATGACCCTGCCGTCCCGCCTCCCCACGAGCCGGGTGAGACCGCGCTCATCCATGAACTGGAGATGGTACCGCACGGCGCGCTCGCTCAGGGAAACTCCGTAGTCCTTCATCTTCCGGGCGATGATCCGCGCCCCGAGAGGCTGGCCGGCCTGGTTGAGGATTCGGAGGATCACGATGCTCTTCCGCTCGATCTCTTCGTATGGAAACATGGGCCTTCCTTCGCTTAGGTTATCGGCAACCTTTTTCCGTAATCCCATACCCGCACCCCCCTTCCGTGTCAAGAGAAAACCCGGTACGGCCTATAAAATCCCTGGAGACTTTTCACACATGTTTTGCACATGCTTTGAGGTTGTTTGACACACATCCCCAGAAAGCCTGTGCTAGTATGCTGATCGCATAAGGACGCAACATTGAGGGCAATAACTCGAACGCTATATTCTATTCTGACAGGCCTTGCCTGATAAGGAGATCACAGTGAAGATTCTACTCGTGTATCCCGAGATTCCCGATACCTTCTGGAGCTTCAAACACGCCCTGAAGTTCGTTTCCAAAAAGGCCGCCTTTCCACCCTTAAGCCTGCTCACCATTGCCTCCGCGATTCCCGCCGGATGGGAGAAGCGGCTCGTGGATCTCAACGTGAGAAGATTGAAGGACGCCGAGATCCTGTGGGCCGACTACGTCTGCATCAGCGCCATGCACGTCCAGAAGAAGTCTGCCGGAGAAATCATCTCCCGCTGCAGAAAATACGGCAAAAAGATCATTGCCGGCGGACCCTACTTCACCACATCCCCTGTTGACTTTTCCGGGATCGACCACCTGGTGCTCGGAGAGGCCGAGGAACTTCTGCCCGAGCTGTTCAATGATATCGGCAGGGGCGCGGGCAGACATGTATACGAGACCCGGGGTCATCCCGACCTCGCCCTTGCCCCAATCCCCGACTGGGGACTCATTGACTTCCGCGATTACGATTCCATGCTGGTCCAGTTCTCCCGGGGCTGCCCCTTCGATTGCGAGTTCTGCGATATTGTGCTCTTAAACGGCCGGAACCAGCGCACCAAGAGCCCTGAGCAGTTCATCGGCGAGATCGACTCTCTCTACCGGGCCGGCTGGCGGGGATCGGTGTTCATTGTGGACGACAATTTCATCGGCTCCAAGGCTAAGGTCAAGGCCATGCTCTCCCGCCTCGCCTGCTGGATGGACCGGCACGAGCGCCCTTTTCACTTCCTCACCGAGGCATCCATCAATCTGGCCGAGGACGAGGAGCTCATGGACCTCATGTCGCACGCCGGGTTCAACAAGGTGTTCGTGGGCATCGAGACCCCCAACCTGGAGAGCCTCAAGGAGACGAACAAATATCAGAATACCAAGAAAGATCTGCTCCAGTCCGTGAAGGCCATCCAGAAAAGGGGGATGGAGGTCATGGGGGGATTCATCGTGGGATTCGACAACGACACCGAGACCATCTTTCAGAGGCAGATCGACTTTATCCAGAAGAGCGGGATCACCACGGCCATGGTGGGGATCCTCAACGCGCTTCCGGGTACCAAGCTCTGGAACCGCCTGGGAAAAGAAGGCCGGCTCCTCGGCGAGAGCTCCGGAGACAACACCGCGTCCTGCGTCAACTTCATCCCCAGGATGGGGGTCGACAAGCTCATGGACGGGTACCGTGGCGTACTCGAAACCATTTACTCGCCCGAGATCTACTACCGCAGGTGCGTAACTTTTCTGAAATCATACCACCAGCAGACAGTGTCGAGGGTCAACGCCTCCGGGGTGCTGGCGTTTCTCAAGAGCATCTGGCGCATGGGAATCAAAAACGAGGAAGGGTTCAGGAGATATTTCTGGAGGCTCCTCCTGAAAAGCCTCCTGATCAACCCGAAGACCTTCGGAGAGGCGGTACGGCTCATGATCGTGGGGTTCCATTTCCGGAAATCCATGTGCACCTCCCGTGCGCTGCCCGATGAAGTCTACACCTTGGCCGGTTCGGACGGCACGGCTGTCATGGGCCAGGTTCCGGCACCCATGAACGAATCGGGAGACCGTACCACTCACCCGTAGCGCATTTCACTCCCCAGGGCGGCCCGCCCTTGCCCCGTCAAACGCATGAGGGCGGTCCTCCGCCCTTGTGCCGCAGACCTCGCAAACCTTTGGGCCCTCTCCAAATCAATGGTATGAACCTTTGAACGGCAAGCCCCGGACCCTGCTTCAAGCTTAAAAAGCTTGCAACGGGAATGTGACCCCGCCCTCAAAGTCCTTCAGGAAGCGGGCGCGTAGGAGGATTCACAGGTTTATAGAAACCGGATCAGAGATTGTCCACGTAGTGATAGATCATTTCGGTGAGCTCTTCCACGAGGTGTTCTCGCTGCATGGGCGAGTCCAGAAACGTCACGCAGTGCCCCACGTTCTCCACCGCACTGTGGATCACCTTGGCCGCCACCTGGAGGTTCCTTCCGCTCCCCGGGCGGGAATAGGGCTTGAGGAGCGAGCTGATCAGAACAAGCTGCTTCTGCTCGGCATCGTCGAAGAGCCTTTTCACGTCCCGGTCGGAGAACTTGAGGACAAGCGCCTCGCGATGAAACGCGGGATGGAGGTCGAATGCGGCAAACGCCTTGTTGATGTGGTTTCTGATATTGTCCTTCAGGGGGACGGCCGCATCGGTCTGCAGCTGGTAGATGCCGGCGATGAAGTCCTCGAGATACTGCTGAAGGATGTCCAGAAAGAGTGTCTTCTTGTTCCTGAAATAGTTGTAGAAGGTGCCGATCGAGACGCCCGCCCTGCCTGCGATCTCGTTCGAGTTCGTGCCTCTCAAGCCCTTTTGCGCAAACAGTTCGCGCGCAGCATCCATGATGCGCTGCTTCTTTTCCATGCTCCGCTGCTGCTGGGGAATCCGTACCCGTCTCATGGCATCTTCTCAAGCTTCCTCAACCTTCTCCCTGGCCGGGAAAAGTACCCGCAGGACTCAACAGGCCAATGCGGCCCCATTCCATTGCTTTTCGCAACCAGTATTGCAGAAAACAGGCATCAAATCAAACATGAATAATTTATCACGTTTCGCCTTGACTATGTAAACCCTTACTCATATTATTTCACTCATGCATTTTTAGGCGGTATGCTGTCTCGTCCCCGATGCCGCACGGCCGGGGCGAATGAAGAGGGTGGGGTGAAGAAAGCGAGCCTGAGCCTCGTTTCCAGCAGTCTTTGCACCGTGCTCATTCTCCTTGAGGAAGGCATCGAGAGCCTTCAGACCACCGAAAAGAACAGAAAATGAAGAACATGAGAAGGAGGGGTTATGGCAGACATTTCAGGCGGGCATCTGGTGGCAAGGTATCTCAAACAGGTGGAGGGAGTGGAGGTGGTCTTCTCGCTCTCGGGGGGGCACATCGACCGCATCTATGATGGTCTGCTGAACGAGAAAGTGCGGCTGATCGACGTACGGCACGAGCAGGCGGCCGCCATGATGGCTCATGCCTGGTCTATTTACCGGGGACATCCCGGGGTCTGTCTTGTCACTGCCGGGCCAGGCTTTACCAATGCGCTCACCGGCGTGGTGAACGCTCAGCTGGAAAATGCTCCCATGGTCATCATCTCCGGCACCGCCCCGGTCCGGGACTGTGAGAAAGGGGCGCTGCAGGAGATGAAACAGGCCGACATGATCAAATCCACGGTAAAATGGTGCGGCATCTGCCACGATGTCAGGCGCATTCCCGAATTCCTGGCCATCGCCTTCAGGCAGGCCTCAACCGGGAGAAAGGGCCCTGTGTTCCTGGAGCTGCCGCCCGATATCCTCAACGTGAAGGTGAGCGAGGACAAGGTGGTCTGGCCCGCAAAAGGCGTGGCGTCTTACTCCTGCCAGCCGGATACCGAGGCCGTAGAAAAGGCCGTCGAGCTCATCGGCAGGGCGGAGAGGCCCATTATTATCGGCGGCGGCGGTATGGGCGCCTCGGACTGCGGGGACGAATTCAGGCGGTTCGTGGAGAAGACCGGGATACCCTTCTTCCTCATCAACACCGCCCGGGGAATACTCCCGGACGACCATCCTCTGTCCCTGTGGGACGGGGGCATGATGGCCCTGCTCACGGCCGCATCCCAGACCGATCTGGTGATCGCACTGGGGGTGCGGTTCAACTGGCTGCTCATGTACGGCCAGGTCTTCCCCCAGGCAAAGCTCGTGCGGGTGGATATCAACCCGGCTGAGATCGACCGCAACCGGGCTGCCGAGGTAGGCCTGGTGGGCGACGTGAAGCTCGCGCTTAAGGCGCTGAACGGGCTCGTCGAAGAGAGGAGGCACGATGCATGGCTCAAGGGGCTCAGGGACACCTACCTGCCCATGACCGCCGAAGAGGTGGCTGCCCGGAACACCCCTTCAGACCCCATCCATCCCCAGCGCCTCATCGCCCTGACCCGGCAGGCCGCCGGGGACGATGCCATCTACATCGTCGACGGAGGCGACACCTCATACTACGGTGCCGTGGGGTTGCAGGCCACAGAGCGGGCAGCAGTGTATGCGTCCGCAGGCGGCCAGTTCGGGTGCCTGGGCACGGGCATTCCCTTTGCCCTTGCAGCCAAGCTCGCCAGACCGGACAAGCAGGTGGTGCTCATCAACGGCGACGGCTCCTTCGGGCTCAACGCCATGGAGTTCGACACGGCCGTGCGGCACGACATTCCCTTTCTCTGCATCGTCAACAACGACCAGGCATGGGGCATGATCAAGCACGGGCAGGAGCTGTGCTATGGTGGTGAGCGGGTGATCGGGTCGCACCTGGGGACCGTCCGGTACGACAAGGTCGTAGAGGCCCTGGGCGGCTACGGGGAGCTGGTGGAGAAGGACGCCGATCTCCTGCCGGCAATCAGGAGGGCTCTCGCGTCGGGGAAGCCCGCGTGTATCAACGTCATGACCGATACCTGCGCCATCAGTCCCATGACCCTGCAGCTTATCGACGGCCTCAAGATGGAGTGATGCGCCATGAAGGCCGTCCAGTTCAACGTTTCCGTACCCCGGTACCTTACCCTGAAGGCGCTGGGGCTGGTGAACCGGAAGCTCTATTACGAGGGGCCGCTCGCCACGGTGAGGCTCGTGGACATCCCGGAACCGGCCCTGCCCTCGCCCGAGTGGGTGAAGATCAGGACCCGTGCCTGCGGCCTGTGCGGCTCGGACGTGAATCTCATCTTTCTCAAGGATTCACCCTCTGCATCGCCGTTCACCTCCTTCCCCTGCGTCCTGGGCCATGAGCTCTCCGGCGAGATCGTGGAGGCCGGAAGCGACGCGGGGGGCCTCCGGCCAGGCGAGCGGGTGACCATATCCCCCCACCTGAGCTGCCACGCGCGGGGCATCGGCTCCCCCTGCCCGGCGTGCAGCGCAGGCAGGTGGGGAAGCTGCGAGAACTTTGCCCGGGGGAATCTCGCGCCGGGCATGTTCACCGGCATCTGCCGGGATACGAGCGCGGGATTCGCCGAATACCTGGTGGCACACCGCAGCCAGGTGTTCAGGCTGCCCGACGAGGTGACCGACGAGGCGGGAGCCCTGATGGAACCGCTGGCGGTCTGCCTCCAGGCAGTGCTGGACAACAGGCCGCACAAAGGCGAGCACGTGCTGGTGATAGGCGGCGGGGTGATCGGCAGTCTCATTGTCCAGGCGCTGAGGGCCCTGGACACGGGCTGCACCATCACCCTGTCCGAGCCCTCGCCTTTTCACGCCGAGCTCTGCAGAAAGTTCGGGGCCGATCACGTGTTCACGGATGGGGACATCCTGGGCCGGGCCGTGGAAATAACGGGGGCCGTCCGCTACCGGCCCATGCTCGGGCAGGACATCCTCATGGGCGGCTTCACGCGGGTCTTCGACACCGTTGGCAGCAGGGAGACGATCAACACGTGCATGCGGGCAATGGCCTCGGGCGGCGTGCTGTCGGTGGTGGGCATCGGCCACGAGGTGAAGCTCGATCTCACCCCTTTGTGGCTCAAGCTGCAGACCGTCAAGGGAGTGTTCTCATCCGCGTTCATGCCGGTTGACGGGCGGATGGTGCACGTCTTCGAACCGGCCATCGAGCTTGCCCGGACAAAGAGGGTCTCTCTGGAGGAGATGGTCACCCACACCTTCACCCTGGAGCAGTTCCCCCGGATGATCGAGACCAATCTCGCCAAGTCCCGGAGCAGGGCCGTCAAGACCCTGGTCAGCTTCTCCGGCGGGCAGGAGGCGAGGGCATGAGGGCGCTGGTCACCGGCGCCACCGGCTTCATCGGCTCGCGGCTGGTCAGAGAGCTCGCCCGTCAGGGCACGGAGGTGCGGTCCCTGGTCCTGCCGGGAGAGCCGGTCGAGCACATCAGGGATTACACGGGCGACATCCGCCGGGGGAACCTGGACGACCCGCAGAGTCTGGGGGGTCTCATCGAGGGAATCGACATCGTGTTCCATCTGGCGGCCAGGGTAACGGACTGGGGCTCCAGGCAGGCTTTCTACAAGCCGATTCTCGAGGGAACCGGGAATCTCCTGGCCGAGAGCGCGGAAAAAGGCGTGCGTTTCGTGTATGTGAGCTCGATCGCCGCATGCGGGCTCGGCAGGCACCTCAAGGGGATGAAGGAGAGCGACGGGGCGTGCATGTCCGGGGTCCCGTACAACGATGCAAAGCTGGAGGCCGAGCGGCTCGTGCGCTCCTCCCACGACCAGGGCCTGGTGAATGCCGTCATCGTGAGGCCGGCAAACGTCACCGGCCCGGGGAGCGTCTGGGTCAGGGACATCGTGGACAGGTTTAAGGGGCTGTTCGTCCCCCTCCTGGACCACGGCCGGTACAGCGCCAGCCTCGTCTACGTGGACAACCTCGTAAACGGCATGATCCTGGCCGGCACCCGGTCGGGAGCAGTGGGCAACACCTACCACCTGCGCGACGACTGGGACGTGACCTGGAAGCGCTATCTCACCGACCTGGGTGCCATGGTGGGGAAGAAGCCCGGGTTCAGCATCCCCTTCTCCCTTGCCTGGACACTCGGCGCAATATCGGAGAGGATGCTGACTCCGCTGAACATCCGCCCGCCCATCACGAGGCTCGCAGCAGCGATCATGGGCAGGGACAACGATGTGGACACCACCAAGGCAAAGACCGAGCTGGGGTGGAGCACGCAAGTCTCCTATGAGCAGGCCATCGCTGAAATCCGCCCCTGGGTGGACGAGTATCTTCGCCGCTAGTATAGTAGTATCATGAATATGAGGAGGACCCCTTTCATGACATATGATACGGAGCCCGTGACCGATCTCATCCGGCGGCGGAAGTCGTGGAGAAGCTACCGGCGGGAGCATATCGCCGACGACCTCAAAGGCCGGATACAGGGTTTTATCGCCTCGCTGGACGTTCCGCCCTTCGGCAGCACGCTGCGCTTCCGGCTCGTGGACTCGCCCGTGCCCGAAAAAACCCGCACCCCCGGCACCTACGGGGTGATCAGGGGCGCGCGGCATACCCTGGTGGGAATCGTACGGCCGTCTCTCTTAGTGTGGGAGGATTTCGGCTATTCCTTTGAATCCGTCATCCTCTTCTGTACCGGGCTGGGGCTGGGCACCTGCTGGATGGGAGGGACCTTCAGCCGGGACTACTACGGCAGGGCCGTCGACCTGGCCCCGGACGAGGTCATCCCGGCCGTGAGCCCGGTGGGGTATGTTGCCGGGAAACGCTCCATCCTGGATTCCCTCTTTGTCATGGGAGCGGGTTCGAGAAACCGGAAACCCTTTGCCGAGCTCTTCTTCCGCGACGACTTCTCGACCTCCCTCGATCCGGCAGGGGCCGGCGCGTACGGCGAAGCCCTGGAGATGGTGCGTCTCGCCCCGTCGGCGTCCAACCGGCAGCCCTGGCGGGTCGTGGTCACGGAGGCGGGCGTCCATTTCTTCCTCTCCCGGACACCCGGATACCGCAAGCTCTTTTCCCAGGTGGACCTCCAGTGCATCGACATGGGCATCGCCATGTTCCACTTCTCGTCAGCCGCTTCCTCCCTCGGCATATCCGGAAGCTGGCGGAAACAGGAACACCCGCCCGGGATCAGGATGCCCGAGCCCCTGGAGTACCGGGTGAGCTGGGTTCCCGAATCATGACCAAGGGGCGGGACAAAAGCTTTTTTGCGCATGAAAAAACTGTGGTGTAATCCGGGAAGATCCGGGGTGGAAAGAGATGCCCGATCAATGGTATGGACCTTTGAAGGGCACGTCCTTTGATCCTTTTTTCAGTCCCTTGGAAGCGAACTCGAGAAGGAGGATCAACGCCGCGCCCATTGAAGGGGAATGTCCCCCGCCTTCTTAAGAAGTCCTTTTCGCATGCGGACTTTTAAAAAGGCGGGTCCAGGCCGGGATAGAGGGGCGTTGCCTGTACCGATCCGGATTTTTGGGGCAATGCCCTTAAAGAAAAGGAGTCAAAATTGGAAGTCATCTATGGAAAGAACCCGGTAATGGAGGCCCTGGCCGCCGGCAGGAGAACCTTCTACGAGATCCTGACGGCGCGGCAGAACTATGACGAGATAGCCCGTTCAGCCGGGAAGATCCGCGTCATTACCCTGTCACGGAAAGAGCTCGACCACATCGCCCGCTCAACCTTTCACCAGGGGGTGGTGGCGCGCGTGTCGCCCTACCGCTATACGCCCATCAAGGACCTGATGCAGAAAAAGGTCGTGGTCCTCCTGGACTCCATCGAAGATCCCCAGAACACCGGGGCCATTATCCGTACCGCCTATGCCCTTGCCGACGCGGGGATCGTCATCCCTGAAGACAGGGCCGCCCACGTGACCCCTGCCGTGATCAAGGCCTCTGCCGGGGCGGCCGAGCATGCGTCCATCGCCCGGGTCAAGAACCTGAGGGCCGCGGCCAAGGAGCTCAAGAAAGAGGGATTCTGGGTCGTGGGCCTCGATGCCCAGGGCCCTGTGCCCATATCGGAGGTTCCGTCCTATGACCGGCTTGCCGTCGTCCTGGGCGGAGAGGATGTGGGGATCCGTTCCGGCATGGAAAAGGAGGCGGATATCGTCGCCCACATCCCGATGAAGGGCCCCTTCAACTCACTCAATGTGTCCCAGAGCGCAGGCATCGCCCTGTACGAGCTCGTGGTCAGAAAAAACACTTGAGCCGAGCGCATCCTTGGATTGAGCGCCGGATATTTTCATGGTATATCATTTTCCTATGACATGGAATGAGGATCTTACCGACACGTTGGATACGATACGCTGCTGGTCGTCCGAGAGAGGGGTCGTCCGGGAAACGGAACAGGAGGCCTGCACCGAAGAGGTCGTGGTCATCGTCCTGAACAACAGGCCCATCAGCACCCTCGTGGCCTCGCCCGTCCAGCTCCGGGAGCTGGGCGCGCGGTTCGTGGTCAGCGAGGGCCTTGCTGGAGAGATCCGGGACGTCAGGGTTCAGGGGCTCACGGTCCAGGTGACGGCTACGGAGCGGTCCGGTTCCCTGCACAGCATCATCGAGTCATGCGGCGGCCCCACATCGGGCACCCTCATGTCGCCCGTCCAGAGTTCGCTGGTGATAGACCGGGAGCTCATCTTCACCGTGATCTCCAACATCGTCTCCGAGCTCTGGGAGCGCACGGGCGGCGCGCACTGCTCGGTACTCTTCTCCGGGGGCGAGCTCGTGGCCAAGAGCAGCGACATCGGCAGGCACAACACCGTGGACAAGGTGATCGGCCGCGCCCTGCTCAACGGGATCGATCTCTCCGGGTGCGTGCTCGGATGCACGGGGAGACAGCCCTCGGGCATGATCACCAAGGCGGCGAACGCGGGCATACCCGTGGTGATCAGCAAGGCTGCCACTACGCGGCAGGGGGCAGAGACCGCGCAGAGAGCCGGGCTTACCCTGGTGGGCCGCGTAAGGCAGGACGGTTTCTGCGTCTATTCCCATCCGGAGCGGATAGCCGGGCTCGTGCCGGGAAACACGCCTTATAGCGGCGGTTCCGCGCCCGATTCTCAAGGCTAGACGGCGCGGTCTCTTTCACCGTTACCGGGAGGGACAGGCATCAGACAGGGCATCCGCGCGGTCATCATCACCCTTCTCGTTGCGCTTCTCCTTGAGGCGCCTGTGCATACCGCAGAACTGGTGCAGGTGGAGTCATCCGGCGTCACCTTCTCCTTCCCGCCGGGCGAAGAGGCAATCGTGTCCCGGCTCGTGCAGCAGACGCCGGGCGCCCTCGAATTCCTCGACCGGATGGGCCTGCCGGTGTCGAGGCCGGTGCAGGTGATCCTGGATGAGAGCATCGACCTGCCCGAGCCATCGGTTCACGTGATACCCCACCGGGAGATCCGGATACCGCTTCGGGCACCGGGCGTTCTGGAGGACGGGTACCTCAGTGCGGATCCGTGGACGTACTTCTACTTCAAGGGCCTGTGCCTCCTGGGGATGTACACGCTGCGGGCAGGTCTGCCCGCAGCCGGCCACACGATTTTCGGGGAGATTTCGTCCCCCAACCTCGTCCTTCCCCCCTGGTTTTTCGAAGGGACCTGCGCCCTGCTGTATTCGTCCTACACCGGCACAGGCCTCATCGACCCGTACCGCACGGCCCTCTTCCGCGCCTCTGTCCCGGACGATATCTCCCAGGTAAGCAACCATCCGGGCAGATGGCCCGGATACCATGCCTACCGGGTCTACGGCATCCCGTTCATGGAGTGGGTCATGAGCCGTTACGGCTGGGAAAGGCTCCGGGAGTTCCTCCTCGTCCACGGCGGGGGCGTCGTCCCCATCGAGATCGATCTGAAGGCCGTAGAGGTCTTCGGAAAGACCTGGCCCGCGCTCTGGTCGGATTTTCTCGAAGGAGCTTCCAGCGCCGGCAGCGCCGGGGAGGGCATGCTCATCGAGGGCTACTGGCCGGAGCCCTTCATCTTCTGGAACGCCTCGGGCGTTTATCCCGGAAGGAAACAGGTCAGGCAGCGGGGAAGGTACGGGTATCTGGACTCGGACAGCGTCTTGTGGCTATCCGAGTACGGGCAGGACGGCATCGTCCGGATCGCGGGGCACCGGGGCGGAGCGGTTCTCGAGCCCGGACAGGAGCACATCTGGGACCCGGGCCCCGGTGGTGTGGCCGTCTCCCGGAAGGGCTCCCGGCCGCTGATCGTGTTTTACCGGGTCGAAGAGAGCACCGTGGGCACGCGCATCGCCGTCCAGCGGGAGCTCCCCGCTCCTGCGGGCGTGATCCAGCTTTCCGGGCCGGTCCTCGATGAGAGCGGCCGGGTTGCGGCCTCGGCCAATACGGGCGGGAACTGGGATATCTGGGTGTACGACACCGAGTGGAAGCGGGTAACCGATTCCTCGAGCGTGGAGATGGACCCCTGGTGGGCCGAAGGCGGGCTCGTGTTCGCCTCCAATTCCGGCGGGACCTTCCGGATCCGCCGCGCGGACATGAGCGCAGCGGCCGGCAGCGGACAGGCGGCCGTCCTTCCCAGGAACGATGCGTACCTGGACCTGACCGGCTCCGGATGGCTCGTGGAGCGCGGACGGATCGAGGGGGCGCCTGTCTCCCCGAAGGACCCCCCGGCCTCCGTGTCCCGGGAGCCCGAACCGGCAACCGGCCTGGAGCCCCTCCCCTATTCCCCGTGGCCGAGCATCGTCCCCAACTTCATGGCCCCGGATCTCTACGCGGGCCCCTCCGACGTGCAGGCCGGGCTCGCCACCTGGGGGAGAGACGTAAGCGGCGAGTATACCCTCAGGGCAGGCTTCCGCTACTCCTTCGACCTCGACTACCTCTCTCTCCAGGCAGGCACGGGCATCCGGAGCCTCTCCCTCGCCTTTGCCCGCTATCCCCTTTCCTACGACCCGGCCAACACCCCGAAGACCGAGGAGTCGAGGCACGAGATCTCGGCGGGGATACGGCCTCCCGGAATGCCGTGGGCCTCGCTCTCGCTCCACGGGCTGACCTATGAACCGCTCAAGGATACGGATGAGGGGGAAAGGGACCATGAGCTGTGGGGCGATCTTTCCCTGCAGGGCCGGATCGGCCCCTTCACCCCGTCGCTCATGGCAGAGGCGTACTCGGGCGGGCGCCGCTCCCTGTATGGAACACTTCGTTTTCTGTACGGGAAAGACCTCTTTCTGACCGCCCGTCTCCAGGCCGGGAAAAGCTGGGGAGAGGTCTCGCCCGGACACGGCACCTTCCGCGTGGGAGGCGACGTGGGCGAAGGCTATTTCACCAGGCGCCCCTCGCGGCTGTTCCCCATCCGGGGGTTTTCCGCCAACATCCTCGAGGCAGGCAAGGCCGTGACCACGAGCATCGAGGTGTTCTGCCCGCTTGCCGAGATCCATCGGGGGCACAAGACGCTGCCCCTCTTCCTCCACCGCCTGCGCGTCGGCGCCTTTGTCGATGCCGGAGTATGCTCGGACACCCTGAGCAGGGACCAGATGATCGCGGGTGCGGGCTTCGAGCTCATCACCTCGATGGAGATCGCCTGGGGAAACCTCTCCGCGTTCAAGATGGGTCTTGCCTGGCCCGTTGCCCAGCCGGACGGTCTGGACGAAGAAGGGCCGGTCCTCGTCCTCCAGATCGGGAGGCCCCTGTAGCTTCATGTGTCTCTCCGGCGTGAGATGCCGAACCATGAGGAACGATCAGCTTAACCAGCGCGAAGCAGAGTGCATGCATCTCGCGGGAGCTGTAAGGGAACGATTTTCCGTCCGAACCAGCCATTGTCTCTTTGAGCAGTCGATTCCTTATCAGATGAAAATCCCTATCAGCCAGCTATGGATGATGGCATAAGACCGAGAGCTGCTAATCGTTTCCTTACAGACTGTATCGAGTCACTCGATCTGCCAGGTGTCGGTATTTTTTACGATAAACGCCGACTCAAAAAGGCGGTTTTTTATAAGCTGCTGTTTTCTGTATTTTATTTAGCCTGGTATACTAATTGCTTTATATAAGAATATTAAACAGTAGTGGTATAATTTACGGAGGAGATTATGAAAAAAAATCTGGTAATTCTTTTCACCGGTCTATTCCTTGTTCTTTTCTCGGCCGGCATATCGTTCGCAATTCCCTATACCGATGTTCAAACGCTCAATCAGACCCTTGGCGGCGGCTTATACAGCTACACCTACACACATAATACACCGGGAGATTTCGAAATTCCCTACGACAGCGTGAACGATGCATCACTCACCATCCGGGCAAGAGACGTCTCAGGCCTCCTCGGTATTGAGGACGACAGCGTGTGGGTGGAATGGGCCCTTCAGGGAACACTCAACACGGAAACAGGCCACCTCGATTGGAGTTGGAAACAGGGGTTATACTACGTTATCGATGATCCCAATTCTACGACCACCTTCAACCTTGATAACTTTCTCGACGTTTTCACCTTCGGATGGGACAACGGTGACCCGCTGCACGTGACCATAGCAGGGCTGGAATGCGATTCACTCACCTTGGTGGACTCCACGTTCTATCTCGATTATGAGAACGGCGCTGCACCGGTCCCTGAACCGGCGACGCTGCTTCTTCTCGGCACCGGTCTCCTCGGTGCTGCAGGCCTGCGCAGGAAGAATCGCGCCTAGAAACGCAACTCTTTCCCAAATCGACACGGCCAACTACAAAGGAGCCGACAGCCAAATTCGTCGGCTCCTTTGTTCATGAACATAACCCCTCATCACTTTTCTTTCATTCTCCCATACCTCCCCGATAATGTATTGCGCCCGGGCTGGGATCAAAGCGGTGTAAAATATCTCGACAGTGCGAGAGTTTTCTGGCATATACAGAAGCCAGTGGTCCTTCTATGGAATTATTAATATTTATTGTCACCGGACTGATCAGCTTTACAGGGGGCATGATCATCCTCTCCCGCAGCGGCGCCCGCTATGGGAGATCAATGGCGTCAGGGCTTCTGTTCCTGTCGGGTGCCGAGCTCTGCTATATCCTTTTCTTGTTCCGGGAAGGAGCGTTGCCCCTTCAGTGCGCATCGTTTTTCGAGATGGCCGGGGCCGGGGCGTTCCTGCTTTCCGTCACCTCCATGGAAACGGGGCTTGCGAGAAAGAGGATGTTCATCACCTGGGAGCGCCGGATCCTGATCGCAGTATGCGCCCTCTACGCCGCCCTGGCGCTGTACTTCCCCCAGATGAACATCACGAGGGGCGTGGACGGTCTCATCCGCCTGGGGTGGGTTGCCAAGGCGCATGCGGTCTTCATCATCGTCAGCGCGGTGATGTTCATGTGGATCGTCGAGAACATCCACCGGTCGAGCACGGACGAACAGAAACGCGTGCTCAAATATCCCGTGCTGGGCATCATCGCGCTGGGCGTGGCGTTCCTGCTCATGGGGGTGTACCGGCTGAGCACGTTGAGCATCCACATGGACATGCTCATGCTGCACTCCCTGGTCTTTCTCGTGGGGATCGTCTTCGTGCTCTTCTTTTCCATCCGGTTCAAGCTCTTCGAGATGGATATCTTCGTGTCGCGGTATGTCGTCTACCATTCATTCACCTTCCTGAGCATCGGGGCATACCTGGTGGTCATGGGCCTTTTCCTGCTGGGGGTCCAACGGCTCGGGCTGAAGATCTCGTTCGTGGGCATGGGGTTCTTCGTGTTCATGACCCTGTTCGTTCTCGCCTTCGTCCTTGCGTCAAAGGATGCCAGGCAGGGGCTGAAGTTTTTCATCGACACGCACTTTTTCGCAAACAAGTACGACTACCGCAAGGAGTGGGGGGAGCTGAGCGGGTATCTTTCCATCGCGTTCAACGAGAAGCAGATCATCCACGTCACGGCCCAGGTTATCCTCGACAGCATGTATATCAGCGAGCTTTCCATTTTTCTCAGGCACGGCGCGGAATTCCGGTGCGGTTACGCCTTCCCCTCCCGGCTCCCGAACCTTTCCATCGGCGAAGACGAGCCGCTCATCGCCTATCTCGAGCGCAATCACTCGTTTATCAGAAAGACCCCGCACGGCCCGGACGACACCCTCTGGGAAGCCATCGTCACCGGCCACCAGGACCTTCTGGACCGCTCCAGGATCGAGCTTGCCGTGGCCATGATGGTGGAGAACAGGCTCATCGGCTTCATCGCCGTGGGCAGGGAAAACCCCGGAACACCCTACGGCAGGGACGACATAGACCTCCTCGCCGCCATCGCCTCCCAGTCGAGCGCGGCATTGATGAGCGCCCGGTTCGCCCAGGAGCTCGCGGTCAACAAGGAGGTGAACGCGTTCAACCGCATGTCGGCCTATGTGCTCCACGACCTCAAGAACGCGGCGGGAAACCTCTCGCTGATCCTTCAGAACGCCCCGAACCATATGGAGAGCGAGGAGTTCCGGGCGGACATGATCGAGACCATCTCCCAGACGCTCGGACGCATCGACAAGGTCATGTCGAGGCTCGGGGCCCTGCCGTCGAAGGATGAGCTCTCGCGGGAGACCGTCCCGGTCGGCGATCTGATCGGCCTCCTCCTGTCCAAGCTCGATCCCCGGTTCGAAAAGCTGACCGTGACGACATCGGTGGAACCCGGCCTTGCGGTGCGAGCGAACCGGGACATGATCGAGCGGATTCTCGAGAACCTCATCATCAATGCAACCGAGGCCGTGGCCGACCAGGGCAGGATAACGATTCAGGCGGGAAGAGACAGCGGGGCCGTCTCCATCTCCATCGAGGACAACGGTTCGGGAATGACGGAAGAATTTGTCAGGGAGAGGCTGTTCAAGCCCTTCCAGACCACCAAGAAGCACGGCACCGGGCTCGGGCTCTGGCAGGTGAAGAGCATCGCCGACCAGCTCGGCATCAAGCTGGAGGTCGCTAACAGGCCGGCACAGGGAGTAAAGTTCACGATCCGTATTCCCGACTAGTCCCTTTACAAGGGACCTCTTTCTTAGCGGCACGTGGAATGCGGTGATAAAAAACAGGAACAGGAAAAGGAATCACGGTTTCGCTATGGATAAAGAACACATCCTGATCGTTGAAGATGAAACGAGCATGGCCAAACAGCTGAAGTGGGGCCTCGCCGATGTCTACGAGGTCTCGGTAGCGGGCGATGCCAGGCAGGCCATGGAAATCATCGACGCCCGGCCGCCGCTTGTCGTGCTGCTGGATCTGGGCCTGCCGCCCGACCCGGACGGCGCAACCGAAGGGATCCGCCTGCTGGAAAAGATCACGGGCGTGCCCAGGCCCTTGAAGGTCATCGTCATCACGGGAAACACCCATAAAGACATCGCGGTCAAGGCCATCAGCAAGGGCGCCTATGATTACCATCAGAAACCCGTGAACATCGGGGAGCTCAAGATCGTGCTCAAGCGCGCCTGCTACCTTTCGCGGCTCGAGCATCACGTGACCGAGCTCGAAGAGGCGGTGACCGGGAAGACGCCCATCGAGGGCATGATCGCCACCTCGAAACCCATGCTGGAGCTCTTCGATCGGGCCAGAAGGGTTGCCAGGACCGGCTATCCCGTCCTGATCCAGGGTCAGAGCGGAACGGGGAAGGAGCGCCTCGCGCGGGCCATCCACCAGATGGGCGACCGCTCGGAAAAGCCCCTGGTGATCGTCGACTGCGGGGCAATCCCGGAAAACCTGCTGGAAAGCGAGCTCTTCGGGCATGAGAAAGGGTCGTTCACCGGGGCGCACGCCCGGCAGATCGGCAAGCTCGAGCGGGCCCAGCACGGCACCGTGGTGCTCGACGAGATCGGAGAGCTTCCCCTCACGCTCCAGGTCAAGCTCCTGAGGTTCCTGCAGGAAGGCACCATCGAGAGGATCGGGGGAAAGGAACCCATCCGGGTGGACGCCAGGGTCATCGCCATCACCAACGTGGATCTCACCCGGGCCGTCAAAGACGGCCTCTTCCGGGAAGATCTCTACTACCGTCTCAACGTGGTCCCCCTGTACGTTCCGGCCCTCAAGGAGCGGTCCGAGGACATCCCCGTGCTGGCGAAGCACTTCCTCGACACCTACTCTCAGGAGATCGGCCCCAAGTTCAGAGGATTCAGCTCCGCGGCCATGGACGCCATCACGAGCTATGACTGGCCCGGCAACGTCCGGGAGATGCAAAACCGGATCCGCAGAGGCGTGGTCATGGCGGAGGGAGACCGGATAGAGCCCCGGGACATCGACCTGGAAACGACCGGCGGAGAGGCAAAGAGCTTGAGGGAGATCCGGGACGAGGCCGAGGCCACGGCCATCAGCCTGGCGCTCGCGCGGAACAACTACAACATCACCCGTGCCGCGACCGACCTCGACATCAGCAGGCCGACCCTGCACGACCTCATCAAGAAGCACGATATCACGATTCAGAAATAGCGGGAAAGCACGCTTAAGATCGAGGCGCATGCCGGCTGATCAGTCATGCATATCAAGGGCTCACATATCATGGGGTCAGGTCTCAACATATGACATAATTATGTCATATGTTGAGACCTGACCCCGATCCTGACTCTGTAGTACTAGGACGGGTTTTCGGGGAAAAGGTCGCGCAGCTCCTGCTTGAGCGACCTGAGGTGCATGCGCTTTTCCTGATACAGCTGTTCGAGCTGTTCGAACCTCCGGGCGAGCTCTTCCATCCTGTTCTCCAGAACCTCGACCCTCTCCGAGAGGGCTGCCAGACCCGACTTGGTGTCCACGTCGGAGGAGATATCCTCCATGAGGTTCAGGAGCTCGCTCACCTTCTTGGTTGTATCAGGATCCATACACCTCTCGTTTTGCCTTCAGACGGATATGGGCGAGAGACGAGTACACCCGGTCCAGGGCATTTTTGAGCTCGACGATCTCCTGCTCCAGGGGCTCTCTCTTCTGGTACTCTTCATCGAGCCTGGACTCGAGATCCTTGAGCCGGGTATGACTGATGCTCAAGTCCCTTTCGAGAATGGAGACCTTGACATCGAGCTTCGCCTTTTCGTGAATCTCCCGGCTGATCTTCTCCAGCCGGCTCTCCAGATCCTTGCGCAGGGAAGACTCCTGTTCAACGGTCTGGGCCTTCTCTTCCAGAAGGCCCATCATGTTCTGGATGTAGAGGTCTGCGTCTTCGAGCTGCTCGTTGAGGAAATCGATCTCCCGTTCGATCAGGGAGCTGTCGACGGCATCCCGCTCGAACGAAGAGATCTTCTCTTTGAGCTGAGCGTTCTCGCGCTCCACCTCTTCGATGGTCCGTGCGCTCCTGTCCAGCTTCTGCTGGATAGCCTTGCGCTCGAAGATGATCTGGGTGAAATCCGAATTGAGGTCCTTGATTGTCTCGACGGCCTTGGCCAGGTCCCCGTTGCCTCTGCCCGGGGTATCGTCCAGAGACAGGACGTCGAGCTCCTTATCCAGCGATACGGCCTTCCTTGCCTGATCGGCCTTGATGTCGTGCTTCCTGGCGGTGCTTTCGTCCGGGGCGCTTACGGCCTCAACAGCCTCTTCCTGGACGGCCATGCCCGCCCGGACCGGCTCTGGCTCTCCCACTTCTCCAGGCACCGGGCTCTGCTGGACGGCCTCGGGCTCTTTCGCCTCTTCCCGGACTTGGCTCGCCAGGGACGCCTTCGGCTCCCGCTCTTCTCTCCTCGTCTGCCTCGCCTGGGCCGCGCCGGTTTCCTTCTCTTCTTTCCGGTTCTGTTTCGTTTCCGCTGCCCTGGCCCTGCTCTCCTCCTGGGCCTTTATGAGGACGGGATCAACATTCCAAGGCCTGTTGGGCCTTTTTCTCTGGATTTTGGGCATTTTTTCAGCCACGCTCTTATCGAAGCCGTCTTTCATACGCATTTTCTCCTAAAGGTCGGTGTAGGTCGTGTCCAAGGCGAAAGTGCATGCTCTACTGGATGATAGGATAATCATAAAACCCCCTAAAAGGCAATCGGCAGGTTGGGAAAAATTTCCCTGATGAACGAGTTGATGTCCAGGGCGCCCCGGTTGGTCGGGGCGTACTGGTGTATGGGCATCCCCATGCTCGCCGCCTCGGCGATCTTGGTGTCCTGCCGGATGATGGTCTTCATGAGATAACCGCTGTAGTGCCTTTCCAGCGCCTCCTTCGACCTCAGACAGATGTTGTGGGAGGCGTTGAAGTGGTTCAGGAAGATGTAGATGTTGTCCAGGAGGAAGTCGAAGTCGTCCTCGATGGTGGTGAGCGTCTCGAAGAGGATCTTCAGGCCGTGATACGAGAGAAAGTCCGCCAGCACCGGGACGAAGAGCTCGTTGCTGGCGAGGATGCCGTTTAAGTTGAGCAGGCCGATGGACGGCGAGGCATCCATGACGATGACGTCGTACTCGTCCTGGATGGCGGCGAGGCTCTTCTTGAGCCTCAGCTCGCGGGCGTTCATGGAGGTGAGCGAGAGCTCCACCGGCGAGAGGTCGAGGTTGGCCGGGATGAGCTTGAGGTTCTTCATCTTGGTGTCGATGATCACGTCGCGGATGTCCATCCGCTCGATGAGGACGTTGTAGAGCGTGGCGTCGAACGAGCTGTGGTCGATGCCCAGGCACTGGGTGAGGTGGCCCTGGGGATCGAGGTCGATCATGAGCACGTTCATGCCGAGCTCGGCCAGCCTGAACGCGTAGAAGGCCGAGATGCTCGTCTTGCCGGTGCCGCCCTTGAAGTTGAGGAAGATCTGCCGGCGCCTCACCTCGACAAGGGGCGGTTTCCCGAGCCGCTTGAGGTACTCCTGGATATCGTGGGGCATATACGCCCTCATCCCGTTGTCCTTCCGGGGCTGCGGCAGGGTGCCGTCAGTCTCCATCTTCAGCAGGGTCGTCTTTGAAATGCCGAGCAGAGAAGCAAATTCCTTGGCTGAGTATACCGGGGTTTCCATGCCGTCAGATCCTTTCTCTCATCAGTTCCCACCAGCCCTGCCACTTCGCAACGATCCACTCGAACTCGTCGTCGGACACGCCAAGCGGCTCACCGAAATCCTCTCCCGTGAGGCGTTTCATCGTCCGTATCGCCTGCACCCTGACCACGGGGGAACGATCGTCCAGGGTGTGTATGACGTGCTGGATATCCTTTCTGCTCCCCCATATCCCCACCAGCCTCAAGGCATCCTTCCTGACCATGGGGTCAGAGTCGTTCACGGCGAGGTGGATGACGGACTCCAGGACCGAACGGTCGTTGATCCAGAACAGATAGCCGATCACCCTCCGGCGCACATAGGGATCGCTGTCGTTCAGCCAGCCGACACCTTCCTCCGCGGTAAACGAGCCCCGCCTGAACAGATACCGTATCGCCTGCCTCCTGACCCTGGGATCGGGGTCGGCGGCGGCTTCCAGAAAGACATCCGGATAATCGTTTTCGTCATCGAACAGGACATCGTATATCGCGGTGGCCGTCGGTTTATCCGCGCCATCGAGAATGGAGGCGATGAACTGTCCGGAGCAGGAGGGATCCTTCAGGATAGCCTTGGCTGCCATCTTCTTGATTTCAGGGTCGTTGTCCTTGAGATCACGCAAGATCTGTTCCAAGTCTACCCGTTTCAAGAAAACCTCCGTTACGCTTTGGAAACGAGTATAAAAGGGAAAGCGAGCAGGAGTCAAGAGCATCGAAAAAAACGTTTGATCTTTTCGGCAATAGTGCTAGCCTCTTGCGAATGGGCGCGATACAGACAGCCGAAGTTGCTGTTATGGCGGCCATTCCCATCGTGCTCACCTACCGGGTGCCGGAAGGTCTGCGTGTCCCTGTGGGGTCGCGGGTCGTGGTTCCGGTGAGAAAGACCGTCAAGGTGGGGATTGCCGTTTCAGTGGAGACAGGGCAGGATGATGTACCGGGACTCAGGCCGATCGAGCGGGTGCTCGACGTCGAGCCCCTGATCCCCCGGGAGCTGCTCGATCTCCTGCTGTGGGTCTCCCGCTACTACCACACCCCTGCAGGCGCCACCCTGGCGCTGGCCTTCCCCCCGTACCTGAGACAGGCGCGCCCGGCCTCCCCTGTCCACGAGCTGGGAATATTCCGGACCGGGACAGGCCGGGGCGTGGTGGGGAAGAAGCAGCACGAGATCCTCCAGGGAATTCCGGACCAGGGCATCTCCCGCACGGATCTCCAGAAGCGGTTCCCGGGCTGCTCGAGCTCCGTGAAGGCCCTGATCGGGAGAGGATTCCTGGAACAGAGGCCGTACGCGCCCCCGGGCACGTCCCCGGAGATCCCGGAATCGTCGATCACGCACACGCCCGAGCAGGCCGAGGCCATACGGAAGATCACGGATGCCCTGGACAAGGGAGCGTTCGGCAGCTTTCTCCTCCACGGGGTGACGGGCTCGGGCAAGACTGAGGTCTATCTCGCCTGCGCCAGGAAGGCCCTGAGCCTGGGGCGCTCGGTGCTCTATCTCGTGCCCGAGATCGCTCTGACGCCCCAGACGATTTCCATGATCCGCGCACGCATCCCGATCGATGTGGCCGTGTTCCATTCCGGCCTGTCCCCGGCGGCCCGGGCGCGGGAGTTCATAAAGGCCTCGCGCTCACCGGTCGGCTTTGTCCTGGGCACGCGCTCGGCCATATTCTCGCCGCTGGCCAACCTCGGCCTCATCGTGGTGGACGAGGAGCACGACCACAGCTACAAGCAGGAGGACGGCGTGCCGTACAACGCCCGGGACTTGAGCCTGCTGCGGGCGAAGAACAGCCGGGCGGTGGTGGTCCTGGGATCCGCGACCCCCAGCATGGACACATTTATCAGGTCGTCCGGAAAGGATTCTTCGGTCGTCACCATGACCGAACGCACCGGGAACGCCGGCCTTCCCCTGATCGAGATCATCGACATGCGGGGGGTGCAGGGGGCGGTCTCGGAGCAGCTCGGCCAGGCGATACAGGAGACGCTGGACAAGGGCGAGCAGGCCCTGCTCTTCATCAACCGGCGGGGATACTCACCTGCAATGGTGTGCCCCGGGTGCGGCCTGACCCTGAAATGCACCCGGTGCGACAGGAGCCTCACCTATCACCGGATGAGGGGGTCGAGCATCTGCCACTACTGCGGATATTCACTCAAACTGCCCGAAATCTGCCCCAAGTGCGGGTGCATCGACATGAAACCGCTGGGGATAGGAACCGAGCATGTCGTGCAGAAAATCGACGCGCTGTTTCCCGGGGCACGCATCCTCCGGATGGACTCCGATGAGATCACCACGCCCAACAAGCTCACCAGCGCCCTGGAGGCCATCCGCAGCCGGCAGACCGACATCATCGTGGGCACCCAGATGATCGCCAAGGGCCACGATTTCCCCCACCTCACCCTCGTGGGGGTCATGCATGCCGAGCAGCTCATGTTCATGCCGGATTTCCGGGCGGGCGAGCGGACCTTCCAGCAGGTCGTCCAGGTGGCTGGACGGGCCGGACGCCGAAGGGCGGACACCCGGGTCCTGATCCAGACCCTCATCCCCGACCACCCGCTGATACGGTCCATTGCCGGGTACGACTACGAGGGGATGATCCGCGCCGAAGAGGAGGTCAGGAAGATCTCGGGGTTTCCCCCCTTCACCCATATGGCGCGGTGCGTGTTCTCTTCAACCAGTCTCGAACTGGTCACCAGGGCGATCACCGAAACGGCCTCCAGGCTGCAGCCCCGGGACGTGAACCTCCTGGGCCCGGCTCCCGCGCCCATCTCCCTGCTTCGGGGCAGCCACCGGTGGCACATGATCCTCACCTCCAGGAGCCGCGGCAGGCTTCATGCCGCCCTGGACCGTCTCGAGCGCATCCAGGTGCCTTCCGGGGTCCGCGTCAAGATCGATGTGGACCCGTACACCATGCTCTGATCCTCAGGAAGGGCGCCGCTGCCGCACGAGCCTCTGGATGAGCCTGGCCCTCTCCTTGAGTTTGAGCGTCAGATAACAGGGGCTCAGGATCAGTACCCGTATGATCTCCCGCTTCGTCATGCCCTCTTGCCTCCCTTTCATGACCACCGATCGATGTCGGTGCTCCGCTGCACCCTGTATCGGAACCGCTCCCGGCCGCCTTGAATCCGTCCTTTTTTCAGCAGCGCGTTCTTTGTACGCCCCTGGAGGCTCCTTTCCTTCGGGCAATGGACAGACCCTGGTGCGGCACCTGCGCGCGGCACCATGAAACCCCTCACCGGGTTTGCCATGATCGCGAGCGAACCTGACCCCGTGACGCTATGACCCCATGACGCTAAGAAAGGATCAAGAGAGACTCCGGTCCCGCCCCCTCGATGCCTTCCGCCTCGAATGACAGAAAGCGGCTGCGCATGCGGCAGCGAGAACCATGAGCGGCAACCGGGAATCCGCTATCGTGTTCGGGCGCATATCCGACGCGCAGGCGATGAAACACCTGTCACTGCCGCCGCCCGCGGTGACCGGGCCTTCGACAACCGCCGGTCCCGACGGATCGACGATCACCCCGTTTGCCACCCCGTCCGCGTCCCCGTACCCGCCGTCCGTCAGCACGATGCCGACCAGCCGGCGGTCGTCGCTGATGGTCACGTACTCCGAGTAGTCGAACCAGCCGCTTATGCTGTCGTACTTGTACCAGGACACATTTTCGGGCAGGGGGGTGGAGTAGTACTTGCTCACCGTCACCGAATCGCCGGGTGCGTCGACAAAGAGCCTGAATCCGAACATACCGCAGGGTAAGCCGGCCGGCATGTTCTCCTCGTCTTCGATCTCGTCGGTATCGATAGTGGCAAACTCGTCGACCTGGTATGTCTCTTCTTCCTTGAGGCATGTCCATCCCGATCCGTCGGGCAGCTCGACACAGTGCATGCCGGCCTGGAGGAGATCGTCGCTCCCATCGCCGTCAAGGTCTGATTCGGTTCCCAGGGCAAGCTCCTGGTCGTCGGGGATCCCGTTGCCGTTTTCATCGGCAAGGCCCTCTCCTGTCGCAAACGTCCTTGCCTCGGACCAGGGCCAGGCGATTCCCCCGGCGTCAAGATACCGGACCCGCCAGAAATAGGTGAGGTGTGGTTCCAGGACACTGATGGAAACGGTTATCGCGGTCTTGTGGGTGACCGAGGTGACATCGAGCACCACATCGGTGAAACCCGCGTCCGTGGCGATCTGCCAGCGGGTCCTTAAATGAAGCGATTCGTCCGCTGATTCCGAGTAATCCGTCACGAGCGGCAGGGTCAGGGACTGGTCGGCCTGAAGGTCTCCCGGCGAGACGAGAACCGCGATCCCGGGACCTGCGGTCGCTGCACCGGGATCGGTGTCCATCAGATACTCCTGGAGGTTGGTCAGCCCGTCACCGTCGGGATCGAGGCCGGCATCATCCGCATAGGGATCGAGGTTGTGCAGGTTTTCCCATTCCGTGGGCATGCCGTCATTGTCATGGTCGGTATCGGCATTGTCGCCGATGCCGTCGCCGTCGCTGTCGGAAGACTCGTTCGGATCATCCGGGAATGCATCGTCCACGTCGGGAACGCCGTCGCCGTCGGAATCCGGAAAGGCAAGAACCGCTATGCTCACGCTGAAAGCATCGCTGCTGTCCGTGCCGTCGCTTACCGTTACCGGGACTGCGAGATCGCCGGTAAAATCCCCCGTGGGCGTGATCGTGCAGGCAGTACGGCTGTAGTTTGCGCCGTCCTGAACCGAGAGCGTGAAATCGTCCGGGTAGGTGTTGTCGGGGTCCGTGACCGTGAGATCGCCCAGGGAAATGGTGAGCGGGGTCTCCTGCAGGACACTGAGCGCTGCCTGGCCGGTGATTACCGGGGCGTCGTTGACCGCGGTCACGGACAACTCAGCGGTTTCCTGCGCGCTTGAGAAGGCGGTGGTGCCCCCGTTCGTGGACACATCCACCTTGGTGCCTTCTGCTCCGGCGCTCCGGTCCCACGCCCGGAACGTCACGGTCGCGGTCTGGGCGTTGTTGTTCGAGGCCGTTGGCACAAAGCGGATACTCGCCGCGTCAGTCAGCAGCAGCGCCGCATTGCCCGCCACGGCCCCCAT
>JAHDQN010000071.1 GCA_018433775.1 Deltaproteobacteria bacterium | reverse complement strand
GAAGAACATCGAGAAAAAATGGACAATGCCCATACAAAACTGGTCAGGCGCTATCAATCAGTTCCTGATCCTGTTTGGGGACAGGGTGCCCCTGGAACATTAACCATGACCGGCGTTTACACTAAATTTCTGACACCCTCGTCCTTTCGTATTCGTAATCTTCCCTCACGGGCTCACCCCTGCGGGCGGGAATGCTCGCCCTCGTTTCCTTGATCAGTTGCACGGGCTTCTCATCCATGCACACCATGGGAATCTCCGGATCATACGGCAGGTGGTATACATCCAGGATATCCTCCATGTGCGCCACAAAGTCCCCGCTGCCTTCCGGCGGGATCACCCAGCCCTTCTTCAGGTGCGGACGCATCTCGTTTTTTTTAGCGCCTGCCGCACGGTCTCATGGCTGATCGTGTCTACGATCCCTAACTCAACAGCCTTGTCCGCCAGCAACCGTAAGTTCCACCGGCTATATCCTTCAGGTGGGTTCCCGCACCGCAAAGCCATGAGCCTTGTCTCAGCCTCCCCATCCAGCTTGTATGCCCTTGATGGCCGCTCCTGCTTCTTCCGGTTCAGTGCCGCTTCAAACCCCTGTTCTACAAACCGGCGCCTGATAGCGAGCACCGTGTTCTCACACACCGAAAAAGTCTCTACTATCATCTTGTCCGGCCATGCAGGCCCGTCTGCATCCGCTTTCAAAAGTATGTTCGCATGCTTGATCTTGTACGCCGCTGCTTTCCCCTTCGTTGTGAGCTCCTTAAGCCCTCGCCTCTCTTCTTCTGTGAGCCGTACTATGTATTTCTGCTTCATGGTGCTTGTTCTCCGTCTCTTGATTCTTTCCCCCTTTAGACGGAGTTCTTCACCAATCGGTCCATCTTCTAGCCTGACAAAGAACTAGAGCCGGCTCAAAATCCATACCGTTCGAGCTTCCGGTATAGTGTGCTCCTTGATATGTTCATCTTTTTTGCAATTTCCGACTTCGAGGCACGGGACTTGATCATGCCCTCGATCATCTGCCGCTCGATGTTTTTCAGATCATAGCTGTTTCCCCGAGCAGGGGGAACAACCTTGGGAGATCTCGTTATTTCATCAGGCAGGAGATTGCCCGTCAATACATCTTCAGGGGCGATATTTATGGCCCTTTCCAGGACATTCTGGAGCTGTCTGACATTACCGGGCCAGGAGTAGTCCATCAGGACCCTGAGCACATCATCCCTGATCTTGGTCACCGGTTTGCCAATGTTGCTCGAGATATCCTTCACAAAGCGATCCAGAAGGAGGGGGATGTCGTCTCTGCGATCCCTCAGCGGCGGTATCCTAATGGTGAAGACATTGAGGCGATAATACAGATCCTCCCGGAAGTTGCCGTTGCTTACCTCATCGATCAGGCTCCTGTTCGTTGCGGCCAGTATTCGTACATCTACTGACCGCACCTTCTTCCCTCCCACCCGCATGATCTCTTTGTTTTCAATGATCCTCAGCAGCGTTGTCTGCAGCTCGAGCGGCATTTCTCCGATCTCGTCGAGAAAGATGGTTCCTCCATCGGCTATCTCAAATTTGCCGGGATTCCCACCTCTCTTGGAACCTGTGAATGCGCCTTCGTCGTAGCCGAACAATTCGCTGGCGATGAGGTTCCTGGGTATGGCGGCGCAATTGATGACCACATAAGGTCCGTTTTTCCTCTCGCTGTTATTGTGGATGGCCTGTGCGAAGATATCCTTTCCCGTCCCGCTCTCGCCGAGCAGTAAGACGTTTGAGGTGCTTTTCGATGCAATGCGTGCAAGGCGAATGGTTTCGAGGAAATCCGGATTCTGCCCGATTATGTCGCTGAAGGAGATCTTGGCTTCAGCGCCGGTCATCTTTTTGATCATTGTTCTCGCCCTCGCGATCTCGCTGAGAAGAATGATCTTCCCTGTCACCTGCTTCTCGGGTGAGGTGATGAGATTGAATGAGAGCGTATAGTCTGCATAGCTGCCATCCTTGTTGTGGATCCTCACCTCTTCGTCTGTCATGGATCGGTGGTTTGCAATCTTGGTGAGAAAGCCCTCGTTCTTTTTTCCCAGCACGTCCCTGATGTTTTTCCCGAAGGCCATCTGAGGATCGAGGGCCAGCATTCTCTGGGCGTTCTGGTTGATGAGACTGATGGTGCCTTTGTTGTCGGTTACGATGAGTGCTTCAGGTATCGAGGAGATTACCATCCTCTGAAAGTTCTCTGCCAAACGGCATTCCAGGAAGGATCTCTTCAGGCGGAGAAGATTCTCTATAGCGTTTGCGGCCGCAACAACCATTCCCAGCGTATGCGGATTCGCCTCGAGATACGGACCTGCGACATCGATCATTCCGATGATATTTCCCCTCTCATCGTGTATCGGGGCACCTGAACACGTATACCCATGGAATGACTCACAATAATGCTCTGTGGCGAATACCTGCACCTGGGTATCTTCCATGAGGGCTGTTCCAATGCCGTTGGTGCCCACGCTATCTTCACTGGTGAGTGCCCCGATGACAAAGACGCCCTGCTTCAGGTCGTTGATGGTGGACTCATCTCCTACCAGTTTGAGGATATAGCCACGGTGATCGCACAGTACGCAGAAGAAACCAGAATCTGAGAAAGACCGGTACAGGTTGTTCAGAAACGGCTCGCTTGTCCGGATGAGTTCTTCATTACATTCCAGGAGTTCATCGATCTCCCCGCCTTGAAGGACGACGGGTATTTTTTTGAGAAAGGGACTCACGCCATTGTCCCGGCATCTTTTCCACGAGCGGAGAATAGGCTCTCGAACAACACTGGTGTCTATCTCTTCCACAGGAACACCGGATATGAACTTCTTCCATTCCTCTTTGATCCTGCAGCGTTTCTCTCGAAGCTTGTCCATGTCTGTCCCCCATCTTCTCTCTGAAGAGCTGTCTGTAAAGAGCAGTCTAATGAGAAATATTCAGTGTCGTTCTCGCTCCAAGCAGGGCAGAATGGATTACAATTCTATCAGTAAAGCATGTTTTGTCCCAATATGCAACATTGGAATTGTCTCAACTTGGGAAAACTAATACCAAGACCACAGCTCTAGAAACGAAAAGATACGAGCATGACATAATTAAGTGATTAATAATATATATATTTTATCCCTAAGCCGATTTCATCAGAGACTCTTCGACAAGGCCGGTTTATCTTCCTGTCCGAATCCCCGAACGATCTCCGGTGCAGGGTTCTGCTATTTCTTTTGAAAAAGCCACTACCTCCTTGACAGGCCCTGGGTTGTATTGTATAAGACTGACCGGTCAGTCATCATAGAATGGAGTACAGGGCAATCACATGACCGGGAAACGTGTCATTCTCGAGAAATCAGGCGGCAGGCGGATTTCGTTCTATGCCGAAGTCGGGAGTTTTTTTACGGCAGAAGGAGATTTTCATGAGGCCGCCTTTCGCACCAGCCTGAAAGATCGGCTCGTCGAGGCCGGCGGCGAGAACCAATCCGACGACGCTCGTCTCGATGCACAGGGGATGTGGCTTTCTTCATATCTTCAGGATATTCTCACCTATCTCCTTGAAAAGGACATGGCCCAGGCAGCGGTCCGGCTCTCCGCCGCCGCAATGGATGAAGCGGGAAAGATGGGGGTGACCAGGGTCGTGCTCCCGCCGCAGCTCCTGGGCGTTATCCTGCGGACCGCCGCCCCGGCTGCGCCGGAGAAGCCCCTGCACCGCCAGTCCGCGGATGAAAAGAGGCGCATGATCTACTCCGCCGCGCTCAAGATTTTTTCCGAAGAAGGCTACCACCAGGCAACCATGGAGAAGATAGCAGCCTTCTCCGGTGTGGCCAAGGGCACGGTCTACACCTATTTCAAGAGCAAGGAAGATCTTCTGGACCAGCTCCTGGAAGAATATTATCAAGAGATTGTCGGAAGGATCAGCGCGATCTGCAGCAAGGAGACCGACATACTCCAGCAGATCCGCGAGCTGATCGTGTTCTGGGTGCACTTCATCGAAGACAATCCCCTGGTCTATCGCCTGATCCAGAGCGAGGCGATATTCCAGCGTCCGGGGGGCAAGACCATGTTCTACGACTACATCGTCTCGCACCTCCCCATGCTCAAAGAGCGCATTGTCGCCTTGAACCGCGAGCATCGGTTGAAAACCACGAGCTTTTACCCGACCTTCTACGGGGCGCTCGGCTTTATCGACGGCGTTGCCCAGAGATGGTTTCGCTGCCAGATGGATTATCCCCTGACCGACGAGATCCCCGTTATCCTGGAGGTGCTTCTGAATGGGTTCGTAGGCGAGCGCAACAGTAACACCAGCTACTTTTCCTCGACGGAAGCCGAGGACAGGTGAGGGGACACGGCAGGGATGAGGACGCAACACTTACAATGCTTACAAGGATGCCCCCGTCAGGGGGACGGCGCCGCAAAGGGCGGCTCCTGAGCCGGCACTGCCATGCCGGCACGATCATGGAGACGGTCCCTGTACCGGCGCCGACCCGATGACGGTACAGCATACACTACGAAATGAAAGGATACCCGATTATGCAAAAGGAGGAAACAGGAATTTTCAGCAAGGCCAAGGGCAGGCGGGTAGGACCCCGGGGGACGGACGGCGTGCATGCTTCGCAGTGGTATCCCGCAACGCACCCGGGACGGTCGCAGGTGCCGTTTCTGCGTTCACCCCGGGCGATTACCGGGTATATGAACGCCAGGATCCGTGCGATCTGGCATGCGAGTGACTACCAGGGCAAGGATTTCAGCCCCTTCGAGGTCTCGTCCATACCGAGCAAGTACAAGCTCGCCCAGGTGCTGGCCTGCGGTCTGAAGGCCGCAGTGGCGACCTACTCCCAGCACTGGCAGGGCATGTACCTCGACTGGACCTTCAACCACCACATCGAGGAGGCCTTTTCGAAATTCGGGACCATGGTGAATTCGGAAAAGTTCGTGAAAAACGCATTCGCCACGGTGGTGCTCTACAATACCGGCTATGGCGGGGTGTTCATGGACATGCTCAAAAGCCGGCGCCGTCTTCTCCCGCCCAGTATGGAGAGCCTCGAAAACCTCGACATGGGCACCTTCGAGCACAACTTGAGGAGCTCGGTCGGCGCGGTGCTCGGTGGCGAGTACGGGGTGAACGTCATCCGGTGCTCTCTGGCGAAGCCCCTGGTTGCAGAGACGAACAGAGCGGGATATGAGGCCCTGCACGGTGCGGCTTCAGTGGAGGGCATGGACCCGAAGGCATCCATCACCTGTATCCTGCAGATCGGTCTCAAGCAGTCCGAAGATCGCGTCAGCTTCGATCAGGAAATGATGGATCTCGCTGCCGCCAAGATCATCGAGCGCAAGAGCGAAAGGCGCAACGCGGATTTCTCGCGCCAGGTCCCGGTGGTCGTCATGTCGCGCTATTTCCTCTCCGTGAACCGGGAGCTGCGAAAGGCCGGGCTGCACGGTATCGTCAAGACCATGGTGGTCGAAGGGAACGCCCCCGGAGGCAAGGCCATGCTTGCATCCATGCGGGATTGCATAGGAGACGGGCTCAAGAAGTGTTATGACGACATCCTGGCGGCATATCCGGCCAATCTGGCCGACAGCAGCACCGACCTGGATCTCGGTACGTACCGCGACATGGCAAAGCTCGCGTGCGACCTCGGTCAGAAGGTGCTCAAGCCCCGTGAAGACGGGCACAAGATGCTCTTTGTCTATATCGACATGGAGGCCCTTCAGAAAAAGGGCATCCCGATCGATATCGCGGAACAGACCGCGGGCAGCGCCATTCAGGCCGGGCTCAACTCCGTGCATCTCGACGGGACCACAAATGTGCCGGACGATCAGGACCTGCTCTATGGCGCTTTCTGTATGACCGGCCCGATCCACTCGGCCGAGCTCCTGGATACGGACGATCAGCTCAAGCGCGGGTGGGGCCAGGGATTCTGGGACATCCTCGCGCCGGACCAGCCGCCGACCAACAAGATGCTCGCCCTGATCGCTGTTTCGGCAAAGAGCGAGCAGGATGCCTTTATCGCCGAGATACAGGCAATGAACGAGCGGAAATCGGTCAACGAGATCTTCTGGTACAAGACCTGGAACCATCCGCAGGGCAAGCGTCTGGACGTCCCTCAATGGATATCCTATGCCCATGTGCTCGACGTGCTCCCGATCCCCGGGAACACCATTGCGCTTGCGGAAGAGCCTATCCCCGAGCATATGCCCGAAGATCATCCCCTGACCCGGGAGTTCAGGCGGATGCTCAAGTGATATCACCCTCCTTATAAGAGTTGTTTGAATGAGCAAGAGACAACTTGTGCGATGAAAAGCAGCCGTTTTTATTCTTAGTGTATGCCGGGCCTTTACGGCCCGGCTTTTTCTATGAAATATCCAGGGGCGGTAATATACAGAGCGGGCCTGGTGATAACCGGCCGGATTTCTTGACCCGGTCGATAAACAGGAAGAAACCTCGTGAAGAGGCTCAGAAGATCGATGAAGTCCTTTTGCAATCTTTGCTATAAATAAGGTGGTACGCCACTGATCTGGAAGCCGGCCGGCAAGGACGGAACAGAGACAGCCGCATGCCGCCGGCAGGGCAATGGCCGACCCTGTCAGCGGCGGTGGTCCTTTTAGGGAAGAGGCCTCTGTTACGGGTGGATCCTCGACCCGACATCCCTGATCCGGTCGACTGTCTCCTGGACGATACGGTCCAGCAATTCCTGAACCGCCGGGATGTCGTGGATCAGACCCACGGACTGGCCGACCATCATGGGAGCCAGGTCCACGTCGCCCGTTTCCCAGGCATTGGCGATCCGGTCTCCGGTGATGAGCGGGAGGATACCTTCGAGGCCGCCCCCGTCCGCCTCGACCTGGAGCACGGCCTCCACGTTCTTGTTTCTCAAGGCCCTGGCCTGGAGATGAATCGATTTGCAGATGAGCGCTGTCTCGTGTTCCTGCCGCTTGACGAGTTCGTTTTTAATGTTTTGGTGGATGTTGCATTCCCTTGTCGCCATGAAACGGCTTGCCATCATGACGCCCTGTGCGCCGAGCATGAGCGCCGCGGCGAGTGACTTTCCGTTGACCATACCGCCCACCGTGACCACGGGCAGATTGACTTCTTCGATGATTCTCGGGGTCAGCACCATGGAGGTGACATCGTCGTCCAGGGGATGGCCGCCTTCCTCGATGCCTGCGGCATAGATGCCGTCGTAACCCGCTTTTTCGGCATGTACCGCGTGGCGGACCGCGCCGACCTTGTGGAACAGCTTCACTCCCGCTTTTTTAAGCATCTCGATATATTCCATGCCGCACGCCTTGTCCACCGGGGCTCCGGAGACTTCCACGCCGGCCACCTGCTCTTCGGCGCAAACCCTTAAATACATCTTATAATGTTCGGCCGTGATGCGCACCGAGGGAAGGATCGTCACACCCACCATAAAGGGCTTGTCCGTCATCTTCCGTGTTTTGTGAATCGCGGCCCGGAATTCCTCTTCCGTGTCGTAATTCGCCGCAGTAACGTTGCCCATGCCGCCCGCATTTGATATTGCCGCGCAAAATTCCGGTTTGCACAGCCACATCATAGCGCCGCAGATGATGGGGTACTCGATGCCGAACATCTCGGTGATGGCAGTTTTTATCATAGTACTCTCCTTAACAGAATAGTTTGATGGAACCACCTTCCCCGGGAAACATCCTGCATAATTTCTAGGCCTTTGATGCAGCCAAGTCAAATTAAAAAAATTGTAATATAATAATACAATATCAAAATAAAACGAAATGTCATTAAATTACCAGTAGACCAGGGTTCTCCGAAGTCGGGAAAGACGCTTCCCAAGAGGGTTTGGAGGCCTGAGTGCAGAAGATCCTCAAAGTACAAAAAAACCCAATGTTTGTGTTGACAGGCAGGAAATAATTGATTATATACATCTCCATCAATTGATGGAATCAAACAGTGTAATACACTGATGGAATCAGGAAGCGCAATAAAGCATGAGAGATGTATGGTGGACATTTCCCTCCCCGGGGCGATGTCGGGTTGTTTTAGCTTCACCTGATCAGCATCAGACGTTGCACGACACATAAAAGGAGGATCTGGCATGGCAGGAATCACTTCCTTCGGGGGATACATCCCCCGCTACCGGCTCAGCAGGATGGTTATCGTCCAGAACATGGCCTGGTACTTTCCCGTGATCATGGCGGTCGCAGGCGGTGAAAAGGCGGTGGCCAACTGGGACGAAGACTCGGTGAGCATGGCTGTCGCCGCCGCATACGACTGTATGGCCGGACACGACAGGAAAGGGCTCGACGCACTCTATTTCGCCTCGACCACGATGCCGTTTGCCGACAGGCTCAATGCGGGCATTGTCGCCGCCGCGCTCAACATGCGTGAAAACGGCGTGTCGAACGCGGATTTCGCATCCTGCATGAAGGCAGGCACAACCGCAATGATTTCCGCCCTCGACTCGGTGCAGGCCGGGTCGCGGAAAAACGTGCTGGTCACGGCGTCCGACCAGCGGCGCACGAAAATGGCCACCATGTTCGAGATGTTCTACGGCGACGGCGCCGCCGCGGTGCTCATCGGCAACGAGGACGTAGTCGCCGATTATCTGGGCAGCTACTCCATCAACTGTGACTTCGTGGACCACTACCGGGGGCAGGCCAAAGAGTTCGATTACGGCTACGAAGAGCGCTGGGTACGGGATATCGGCTACGGAAAGGTCATACCGGAAGCGATATCCGGGTTCCTTGCACAGAGCGGTATGAAGATCGGGGATTTCGCCAAGGTAATCTATCCCTGCTATTTCGGGGGCACGCACAAGGCAATCGCAGCAAGGCTCGGAATCGAAAAGGAAAAGGCGCAGAACAACCTTCATGCCGTCTGCGGTGATACGGGAACGGCGCATCCCCTGGTGATGCTGGTCGCCGCACTCGAAGAGGCAAATCCCGGCGACAGGCTTCTGGTGGCGGGGTTCGGCCAGGGCTGTGATGTGCTGGCTTTCGAGGTGACCGAGAAAATCAAAAACATGAAACCGCGCGCCGGAATCAAGGGATCTCTTGCCAACCGGGTGGAACTGACGAATTATCAGAAGTTCACCAAGTTCAGAGACCTCATCACAGCAGATCTGGGCATCCGTGGAGAGGCCAACCCGAACACGTCCCTCACCGTGCTCTGGCGGAAGCGGAAAATGCTGCTCGGCCTGGTGGGAGTGCAGTGTAAAAAGTGCGGGACACCGCAGTACCCCGTCTATCCGACCTGCGTAAATCCCAAGTGCTGGAGCGTGAACGACTTCGAAGACTACGAGTTCTCCGACAAGGAGGGAAAAATTCTCATGTTCACCGGCGATATGCTCTCCCCGTCAGTCGACCCTCCGGCGGTATACGGGTTGATCGCATTCGAGGGCGGAGGCAGGACCATGTTCGATTTCGCGGACTGCGATCTGAATCAGATCAAGGTGGGCATGAAAACCAGGATGTCGTTCAGAAGGAGGCAGGCCGACAACATGCGGGGGTTTACCGGGTACTTCTGGAAGGCTGTCCCCCAGATGGAAGGAGGCGGTAAATAATGGCTACGGGAATCAGAGACAAGGTCGCGATTATCGGAATGGGGTGCTCGCAGTTCGGCGAGCGCTGGAACGATGGTCCGGAAGAGCTCATGGTCGAGGCCTTCACGGAATGCCTCCAGGACGCCGGCATCGAAAAGACGGACATCCAGGCCGCATGGTTCGGATCCTGCTTCGACGAAGTCGGTGTCGGGAAGAGCGCCCTGCCGGTGTCCATGGCGCTGCGCCTGCCCAATATCTCGGTCACGCGGGTGGAGAACTACTGCGCCAGCGGCACCGAGGCGTTCCGGGGGGCGGTCTATGCCGTAGCGTCCGGGGCATACGACATCGCGCTGGCCATCGGCGTTGAGAAGCTCAAGGACATCGGCTACGGCGGCCTGCCCGAGTTCAGCACTGCCATGGGCACGCTGAATCAGCTCTGGATGGCGAACTTCACCGCCCCGGGCGGCTTTGCCATGCTGGCGACCTCCTACGCGGCGAAATACGGCATCGACATGAGCGAGGTCAAGCAGGCCATGGCCCACGTGTCGGTCAAGAGCCATGCGAACGGTGCGCTCAATCCCAAGGCGCATCTGAGAAAGCCGGTGACCGAAGAGCAGGTGCTCAACTCTCCCCAAATCGCCTATCCTCTCGGCCTCTTCGACTGTTGCGGCGTGAGCGACGGCTCTGCGTGCGCCATTGTCACTACACCGGAGATCGCAAAGAGCCTCGGAAAAAAGGATCTCGTCACGGTAAAGGCCCTGCAGCTCTCTCTGAGCAACGGCACTGAGTTCGCCTATGACTGGGACGGGGATCACTTCGTCACCACATCCAAGGCGAGCTCGGAGGCGTACAAGGAGGCGGGCATCAAAAATCCGCGTGAGGAGATCAGCATGATGGAGGTCCACGACTGTTTCTCCATCACCGAGCTGGTGACCATGGAAGACCTGCACATCTCCGAGCGCGGCAAAGCGCCCAAAGACGTGATGGACGGGTTCTTCGACCTGAACGGCGGCGGGGTTCCCTGCCAGGTGGACGGCGGGCTGAAGTGCTTCGGCCACCCCATCGGCGCCTCGGGCCTGAGAATGCTCTATGAAATGTACCTGCAGCTGCACGGCAGGGCCGGCCAGAGGCAGCTCAAGGATCCGAAGTTTGGCCTCACCCACAATCTCGGCGGATTTCCCTTCATGAATGTATGCAGCATCGCCATCATCGGGAAACAGGGTGCATAGGAACGGACCATTTCATAAAGGAGGTGAAATATGGCTGATTTATCCAAGGTAGGCACCGAGTATCCCCCCATTGTCTGGGAGGTGGAGCGGGGCAAGATCAGGGAACTCGCGAAGGCCATCGGCGATTTCAACCCGATTTATCTCGACCGCGAGGCTGCGGTGAAGGCGGGATACAAAGACACGCCGGCACCGCCGACGTTCCTGACCGTCCCCATGATGTGGTGCGGAAAGATGCCGGACTTCATCAACGATCTGAAGATCAACTTCATGATGGTGCTCCACGGTGAGGAAGAATACGAATACTACCGGGAGATCTATCCGGGTGACGTGATCACGGGCACTCCGAAGATAACCAAAATGGAGGAGAAGACCAGCAAGTCGGGCTCCAAAATGGATATGATCACCCTTGAGGTGCTCTACACCAACCAGCTGGGCGAAGAGGTCGCCAAGGCCCGCTCGCTGCTCGTCGAAAGGAAATAGGGGGCAGTCATGATACAGGGAAAATACTTTGAAGACGTGAACGTAGGCGATACGGTCATCGAGATGGAGAAAGGCCCTCTGCAGAAGCTGCAGCTCGTCATGTACGCCGGGGCATCGGGCGATTTCAACCCCCTGCACACGGACGATGACTTCGCCAAGGCGGTGGGCATGAAAGACGGCGTGATCGCCCACGGCATGTTCGTGATGGGCTGCGTAGGCCAGGCCGTCACGTCCTGGGTACCGAAAAACAGGCTCAAACGGCTCGGTGTGCGTTTTGCGGGCATGTCGAAGCCGGGAAACACGATCACCATATCAGGCGTGGTGACGGACAAACGCGTGGTGGACGGCGAGAATATCGTCACCTGCTCTGTTGTGGCCAAGGACGAGCAGGGGGACGTGAAGGTGAGCGGAAGCTTTGACGCGGCCTTGCCCGGCAAGGCATAATGCAGGGAAAGAAGAGAGAGGGAGCTATGGCGAAAATCGATTTTACCGGAAGAGTGGCGATCGTAACAGGTTCAGGTGCCGGTCTGGGCAAGTGCTATGCGCTCGAGCTGGCGAAGCGCGGGGCCAAGGTGGTGGTGAACGACCTGGGCGGTTCCCGTGACGGCATGGGGTCGAGCGACGCCGCGGCGAACAAGGTGGTGGACGAGATCAAGGCCCTGGGCGGTGAGGCAGTCCCGAACTACGACAACGTGGCGACCGTGGCGGGCGGCGCGAACATCGTGAAGACCGCTATCGATGCCTTCGGCAAGGTGGATATTGTTATCAACAATGCAGGGATCCTGCGCGACAAGTCCTTCACCAAGATGGAAGAGGAAAACTGGGACGGTGTGATGAACGTCCACCTGAAGGGCGCCTATTGTGTAACCAGGCCGGCCTTTGAAATCATGAGGGCCAACGGGTATGGCAGGGTGGTGATGACCACCTCGGGCGCCGGGCTGTTCGGCAACTTCGGCCAGTCAAACTATGCGGCGGCCAAGATGGGGCTCATCGGGCTCACCAACGTGCTCAAGATCGAGGGAGAGAAATACAACATCAAGACCAACGTGATCGTGCCCGTAGCCGCTTCCCGGCTCACCGAAGACGTGCTTCCACCCGAGTTCTTCGAGAAGATGAAGCCCGACTTCGTGACCTCGGCGGTGCTCTATCTGTGTTCGGAGCAGTGCGCGGACAACGGGATGATCATCAATGCGGCCCTGGGTTACTACAGCAGATCCGCCGTGGTGACGGGCCCCGGCGCCATTCTGTCGGACGGGAAGAGGGTTCCCACGCCCGAGGAGGTGATGGAAAGCTGGAGCAAGATAACGAGCCTTAAAAATCCCAAGTATTTTGGTATGCTGCCTGAGATGTTCGGCGTGCTGGGGCCCGTGCTTCAGTAGGCGGGTGACCAGTACCGGCCGGGCCGGCCGCAGCCGGTAATTCCAGAGCGGAATGGAGAAATGGTGAAAACGACACTCGAAAAGGCGAAGAAAGACCCCGAATCGATGAAGGCGAGAATCCTGGCGGTTGCCAGAAGGATCTACGGCGAATACGGTTTCCACGGAACCACCATGCGGATGATCGCCAAAGAGGTGGGCATCGATATCTCCACACTGCACTACCACTGGGGGGAAAAAAAGGATCTCTACGAGGCGGTGATCATCGACATCAACAACGATCTGGGGAAGAAGTTCGTCGAGGTGGAGCGGATCATTCACGGCCGCCCCCTTCAGGAACGGATCGCCATCGGCATCGACACCATGGTGGACTATCTCTTTCTTCATCCCGAGATCTCGAACCTGGTGCTGTTCCGTTATTTCGGAAAGATCAGGCACGAAGAGCTGGTCGATCTCAAGGTGCCCGAGTTCACCATCGATATCGTACGCTCCATGGGGCTCAAACAGGACAAAGAAAACATCAGCTTCTCCATGACCGCCGTGCTGACCATCATGAACTCCATCCACAGCTTCATTTCAGGCGAGAACTTCTTCTCCCCCATGGTCACGCAGAACAAGGACGAATACATCACCATTGTGAAAGAGACGCTCAAGGGCATTTTCATTCCTGCGTTCACCCAGGATACGAGCAGGTTCGAATAGGCCCTCGGCCGGACAGCAGCCGGTCGCAGGTTTTATTGAAAACCGGGAGGATGGATCTGTCTTCCTCCTCCGCTTGAAAAAACGCGGAGATCGGGCCCTCCTCCGAATGAATACGAAAGAAGGCAGATCCATCCTCAGCTTGAAGCGATGCGTCAGGGCCAGGCTCCCGTTCCGCACCATCTTAAACGATGCAGCACGGGCGGGTGAGAAGTCTCCGGACTCATTGGTAGCCTCCCGGCATTAAAAAAAGATGTTTTTATCAAAGATGCTGCGATTCACCTTACCGACGAAGGAGAAACTGCATGGAAATCATCCAGTATACGGACGAACACAGAATGTTCCGGGATTCCGTGAGGAAATTTCTGGAAAAGGAAGTTATACCCCATGTGGAAGAATGGGAAGAGGCGGGCATCACCCCCAGGAGCGCGTGGAAGAAGCTGGGCGAGCAGGGCTTTCTCGGCATGAGCGTCCCCGAGGAATACGGGGGCCTCGGCGCGGATTTTCTCTACTCCGTGATCATGACCGAGGAGATGAGCCGGACCAATCATATGGGCCTGTGCACCGCCCTGCACAGTGATATCGTGATTCCCTACATACTGTCCTACGGTTCCGAGGAACTCAAGAAGAAATACCTTCCGGGCTGCGTGTCGGGCGATACCATCGCCGCCGTGGCCATGACCGAGCCCAACACGGGCAGCGACCTGGCCGCCATCAGGACTACGGCCGTTGATGACGGCGATCACGTGGTCATCAACGGGCAGAAGACCTTTATCAGTAACGGCATCAACTGCGGGGTCTGCGTGACCGCAGTCCGCGATCCCCAGGTGGAAGATCCGTACCGCGCCATCGACCTCTTCGTCATCGAAGAAGGGACGCTCGGCTTCGAAAAGGGTAAGCAGATCAAAAAAGTCGGGTGGCACAGCCAGGATACGGCGGAGCTGTATTTCAGCGACTGCCGGGTACCCAAGGCAAACCGCCTGGGCGAAAGGGGTACGGGATTTCTGCACCTCATGGAGAAACTCCAGCAGGAGCGGCTCATGTGCGCGATCGGTGCCCAGGCCCTGGCAGAGTACATGCTCGAGATCACGCTGGCATACTGCAGGGAGCGCACCGCGTTCGGCCGTCCCATATCCAAGTTTCAGCACAACCAGTTCGAGCTGGTCGAGATGGCCACAGACCTCAAGCTCGGACGCACTTTCGTGGATAAGCTGATCGTAGACCACATGGAGGGCAGGAATGTGGTGGTGGACGTATCTATGGCCAAGTTCTGGATCACCGAGATGGCGAGCAGGGTGGCGGACCGCTGCATGCAACTGCACGGCGGCTATGGATACTGCGACGAGTACCCCATTTCGCGCGCATGGCGGGATATACGGGTGACGCGGATCTTTGCCGGGACTAACGAGATCATGCGCCAGATCGCGGCCCGCTTCATGGGCCTGTAGGAGATGCGAACGGGCGGGTGCCCCGCCCGGAAACGACGAGGAGCCGATAGTATGGCAGGACCGCTTCAAGGACTGAAGATTCTGGACTTCACCACGCTGCTGCCCGGACCTTTCTGTACCATGAACCTTGCCGATATGGGTGCGGAGGTGCTCCGGATAACATCCGGCTCCAGGCCGGATATGGCTGCGTTCGCCCCGCCGTTTTTTCCCGGGACCGATTTATCCTTTGCCACGGCGTATCTGGGACGGGGAAAACGCTGTCTTGCGCTCAACCTGAAAGACGAACGGGCCGTGCGCATCGTGCACCAGCTGCTCAAAGACTACAACATCCTGGTCGAACAGTTCCGCCCCGGCGTCATGGCCAGGTTCGGTCTCGATTACGAGAGCCTCCGGGAGATCAATCCCTCGCTGATCTACTGCTCCATCACCGGTTACGGCCAGGACAGCCCCATCAGCAGCCGGGCCGGTCACGACATCAACTATCTGGCGCGGTCGGGCCTTATGTCCTACTCGGGAAAAAAGGAAACCGGACCCACGCTCATGGGCATGCAGATTGCGGATGTGGCGTCCGGATCGAACAATGCCATGATCGGCATCCTTGCCGCAGTGATCAGCCGTGCGAACACCGGCAGAGGCCAGCATGTGGACATCTCCATGACTGACGGCGCGATCGCCTTCAATGCCCTGGTGGCCGGGGCTTATCTGGTGGACGGCCAGGAGCCCGGGCGCGAGGGGTACCTCTTGAATGGCGGTTCGGTCTACGACTTCTATGAAACAAAAGACGGCGGATACGTGAGCTTCGGCGGACTGGAGCCGCAGTTCTTCGCCGCCTTCTGCCGTGCCATCGGATGCCCGGACCTGATCGAAGGGGGCGTGACCCCGCAGGACCTCCTCAAGGTCAAGGATGAGATCCGAACCGTCATGAAAACCAGAACCCGGGACGAGTGGATGGAGATCTTCGACGAAACCGATGCGTGCGTGGATCCGGTCCTGTCTCTTTCCGAGGTCCTGAACGATCCTCACGCGAAGAATCGGGGGCTGGTGGTGGAGCTGGAGCTTGCAGGTGGGGGGCGTGTGAGGCAGCTCGCCAGTCCCATCAGGTTCTCGGAGACCAGGCAGGTATACACTACGGCTGGTGTGCAGGCAGGCACCCATACCGCAGAGGTGCTCCGGGAGATGGGGTATTCGGAGAAAGATATCGAGATCTTTGAGAACGAGGGGCTTTTTCGCTGATCAAGTCACACGTTCGTTTCTAACCGCTCGTGCGGAATGTGCAGGGAGATCATCCGGCCCTCGAGGCGAGGCCCCGTATTCAATCCTCCGTCACGTTCGCTCCGGAGGACTTGGAAGGGCGGGTCCTGGACCCGGTTCCACCGCAAGCAGCGGGGAATGGTATCCCCTTCTCAGTCCTTCAAGACGCGGACTTGAGAAGGAGGATTCACGGGAATGACAATACTTGGCGCGCGGAGTTTTTTCAGGGCCGTCAAGAGATGCGCTTCAGAAGAAGCGGCACAGTTTTTTTAAAGAGGAGGGAAGTCAAATGGATGTGAGAAAAGACGAGACCGGTACGGCCGCCGGGCCCTGCCTGATGGTCGAGAAAAGCGGACACGTGGCCTGGCTGGTGCTGAACCGGCCCCGGCAGCGCAACACCATGACCCCGGAGTTCTTCGATGAGATCACCCGGCGCTTCGAGGAGTTCGACGCCGACCCGGAGGTACGGGTGGTGGTCGTCCGGGCGGAGGGGAAGAGCTTTACCGCGGGCCTGGACCTGGTTGCGGCCCAGGCGCTCCTCGGCGACGGGTCGGCCGTGTACCGGGACTGGCTGTACCGGAAGATCAAAGAGCTCCAGGCAAGCATGACAGCCATCGAAAAGTGCCGGAAGCCCGTCATCGCGGCGATCCACGGGCACTGCATCGGCGGGGGCGTGGACTTGACCAGCGCCTGCGACATCAGGATCGCGTCAGAAGATGCGGTCTTTTCCATCCGGGAGACGCGCATCGCCATCATCGCGGACATCGGCACCCTGCAGCGGCTTCCGTACATTGTCGGGCAGGGCTGGTTCAGGGAGCTGGCCATGACAGGAAGGGATTTCACCGCAGGTGAGGCCTTGCAGATGGGGTACATCACCCGTCTCTGCCCTGACCAAGATGCATTGATAGAGCAGGCGCGCACGCTCGCGGAAGAGATCGCCGGGCTGTCCCCGCTGGCAGTGCAGGGGGTGAAGGAGGTGGCCAATTACACCCGTGACCACGGGTTTCACCAGGGCCTTGAGTATGTGGCCCAGAGAAACGCGGCCGTCGTGCCCAATGAGGACATGATCGAGGCGGTCGCGGCCTTTCTCGAAAAACGGACACCGCATTTCAAGGGCAGGTAGGAGCATGCCCGGTAAGGGGCGAAAGGAGGTGGAATAGAAAAGCAGAGAAGGTGACACAAGGAGGCTTGTTTTAAGCAGCATCTTTGCAATGGATTGAAGCAACTGTGACGGTACGGAAGATCAATCACAAGGAGGGATATATGTCCTTTGAACGATTATGGCACAAATCCTATGTGCCGGGCGTACCCACGGATTTCGAGGTGAAAAGGATCACCATGGCGGAAAGGCTCGGCCAGATTGCCGCGAAGTATCCCAGCCGCGTGGCCTTTATCTACATGGGGAAGAAGATCACCTATCGTGAGCTGGAAGGACTGGTAAACCGATTCACGAGAGCCCTGGTCGATATCGGGGTCAAGGAGGGCGACAAGGTGGGGATGCTTCTGCCCAATATCCCCCAGACGGTCGTTGCCAACCATGCCGTGTACCGTGCCGGGGCAGTCACGGCCATGAACAATCCCCTCTACACCGAGCGGGAGCTGGCCCATCAGCTCCACGACTCGGACGCCACGGTGCTGATCACGCTGGACCTGCTTCTCCCCCGGGCGCTCAAGATCAAGCCGGAGACGAAGATCAGGACCATCATCACCTGCCACATCAGCGACTACCTCCCATTCCCGAAGAAGCAGCTCTTTCCCTACGTGAAGAAAGGCATGTTCCGGAAGGTGGAGCCCCAGCCGGATGTCTACCAGTTCATGGATCTCATCGGCAAATATCCCGATGGGCCGGTGGAAAACAAGTCCCGGTGGGATGCGCTGGCCGCACTGCTCTACACCGGGGGGACCACGGGCGTCAGCAAGGGGGCCATGCTGACCCATGCCAACATCTCCTCGGTCGTCCAGCAGTTCACGGCCTGGTTTCCGGACCTCCAGAATACATACGAGAACCTTCTGGGCATCTATCCGATCTTTCATTCCGCAGGATACTCGGTAGGCCAGAACCTCCCGATCTGGAACGGCTGGTGCTGTACGCTCGTGCCCAGGCCTGAGCCGGGTGCTATCGTGGAAATGCTCTCCAAGTTCAAGCCCACCTTTCTCCCTGGGGTGCCCACGATCTATACCGGGCTGTTGAAGAACGAAAAATTCCGGAATATGAACCTCTCGTATATCAAAGGCTACTTCGGCGGGGCCGCACCGCTTCCCGAAGACACCCTGAGCCAGCTCAAGCAGCTCCACGGCGCGATCATCTACGATGTCTACGGGGCGACCGAGAACACGGCATTCGCAACCGTGACACCCTGGGGAGGGAAGGTCAAGATCGGAACCGTGGGAGTGCCTCTTCCCGGCACGGATATCAAAATCGTGGATCTGGATACGGGCACTCGCGAGCTTCCTCCGAAAGAGGCCGGGGAAATCTGCATCAAGGGCCCTCAGGTCATGACCGGCTACTACAAGAAACCGGAGGAGACCGCGCAGACCCTGAGGGATGGATGGTTTTACACCGGCGACATCGGGTTCTTCGATGAGGACGGCTATCTGACCATATCGGATCGCAAGAAAGACATGATCTGCGCCAGCGGCTTCAATATCTATCCCAAGGAAGTCGACGAGATACTCTTCAGCCATCCCAAGATCCTGGAAGCATGCTGCATCGGTGTTCCGGACGAGTACCGCGGAGAGACGGTGAAGGCCTATGTCGTCGTGCAGCCGGGAGAGACGCTCACGGAGCAGGACGTGATCTCCTACTGCAAGGGGAAAATGACCGGCTACAAGGTGCCGACACAGGTGGCTTTCGTAGACCAGCTCCCCAAGAGCACTATCGGCAAGATCATGCGGCGGGAGGTCAGGGATATGGATACACAGAAAAGGGAAGGGAGATTATGAGCGGAAAAATGGGAGAATTCAGAACACTCATCTTTGAGGAAAAAGAACCGTCCATCGGGCTGGTCACCATGAATCGTCCCGACCAGCTCAACGCCATCAACCTGGCGATGCTGGAGGATTTCGAGCAGCTGTGCGAGGCATTGACCCGGGACGACTCCATCAGAGTTCTCGTCATTACCGGCGCCGGCAGAGGGTTCTCTTCGGGGGCGGACCTGAACGACGCCGTTGTCCATAAAGACACGGATGCGTTCGCCGACCCCGAAAACTTCCTGAAGATCGTTCAGGAACGGTATGCGGCGATGGTGCTGAACTTGAGGAAGATTCCCCAGCCCGTCATCTCCGCGGTGAACGGGCCCGCCGCAGGAGGAGGTTTTGCCATGACCCTGGCAAGCGACATCCGGGTGGCGAGCCCCGAGGCATATTTTGTGGCATCATTCATCAACATCGGGCTTTCGGGCGGAGAGCTGGGGTGCTCCTACTTTCTGCCGCGGATGGTGGGCCTATCGCGGGCCTCGGACATGCTCTACACCGGCAGGAAGGTCAGGGCCGACGAGGCGGAGAAAATGGGCCTGGTAAGCAAAGTGGTGCCGAAAGAAGAGCTGATGGAGGCGGCCTTTTCCTATGCCCGGTCCATGACAGGCAAAAGCCCGGGAGGGCTGAAGCTCACCAAACGGGTGCTGGAAGATAATCTCCATGCATCCTCACTCCAGAGCGCGATAAATCTCGAGAACCGCAATCAGACAGTCATGGTGTTCTCGGGCGAGTTCTTCAAGCTGATACAATCGTTCTACAAAGAATGATCCCCCTGCGAGGGCTTGCCGGATTCGCGTGACTTCCAGGGACTGGCCTCGATGAAATGGCGGATATACGACTGCCATGGATGATCGGCGAGGATGTTTGAAAAAGGAGAGGGATTGTGCATACGTATCATGTCGATGAGCGGGAACTCCAGTTTGTTCTATTCGAATTCCTGGAGCTGGAGAAAATGAATAGATTCAGGCGCTTCGAATCCTTTGACCGCGCCGTATACGAGGAGACGATCCATCTGGCGTACAGGATCGCGGCGAAGCACCTGTTCCCTGTGAATACTGCAGGTCATAGACAGGGCTGCTCCTATGATCCGGAAACCAGGTCCGTGCGTCTTCCTGCAGGATATGCAGATGCCTCTCGGACCCTGCTCGATGCGGGATTCTTAAGTATCTCGGATGATCCCGATATCGGGGGGACCGGCATGCCGCTTGCCATACAGGCATGCTCATGGGAAGTATGCTGTGGTGCGGGCGGAGCCCTCATGCTTTTCCTGATGCTCGGACATGGGGCGGCGCTCATGATCCAGCACTTCGGATCCCCTGAGCAAAAGGCGCTCTACGTGCCCAGGATGCTTTCGGGAGAGTGGGGGGGTACCATGTGTCTCACGGAACCTGAAGCCGGTTCGGATGTGGGCGCCCTCAAAACAAAGGCCGTGCCTCAGCCGGATGGGAGCTATCGAATTACGGGCCAGAAGTGCTTTATCACCAACGGAGATCAGGATATCACCGAGCAGATCGTTTATCCGGTCCTTGCGCGCATCGAGGGAGACCCTCCGGGGACCAAGGGAATTTCCCTGTTCCTGGTGCCCAAGTATCTGGTGCATGAGGACGGCACCCTCGGTGAACGTAACGATGTGTTCTGCGCCGGCATCGAGAAAAAGATGGGCGCGCACGGATCCGCCACCTGTTCCATGTCCTTTGGCGAGAATGACCGGTGCACTGGGTATCTGCTGGGACAAAGGGGCAGGGGAATGAACATCATGTTCCAGATGCTCAACGAGACGCGCCTTGAGGTGGGGATCATGGCCTTGGGAGGTTCCGCCGCCGCATATCTCCATGCAGTCGATTATGCGCGCACCAGGCTGCAGGGCTCTCATGTGAGCCGGATGTTCGATCCGGCGGCTCCAAAGGTGCCCATTATCGAGCATCCCGATGTCCTGAGGATGCTTTTATGGATGAAATCCTGGGTGGAGGGCCAGCGGATGCTCTCATATTACCTCTCTCAGCAGATCGATCTCCAGAACCTGCTGGAAGGAAATGAGGCCAGGGAAGCGAAGGCCCTGGTGGATTTTCTCATTCCCGTGGTCAAGGCAGGCAACTCGGACATGGCGTGGCGGATTACCTCGGAGGCGATCCAGGTGCACGGCGGCTACGGCTACTGCTCAGAGTATCCCGTAGAGCAGATCGCCGTGGACTGTAAGGCCCTGTGCATCGTGGAAGGAACCAACGGCATCCAGTCCCTCGATCTGGTCATGAGAAAGATCCTGATGAATCCGCAACAGTACAACTATTGTGTTTTGAAAGAAAGGATCCGCAAGACGATCGATAGCGCTGCTGGAATTGTCGACGAGGCCCACCTTCGCTCGCTGGCCGAGGCGATTGACCTCATGGACGCGGCTGTGGGTATTATGGAGCAGCTGATGGATTCGGGAGACTTCAGGGTTCTGCTGGTGAATGTGGATCCGTTGCGCAGGGCGATCCTTTACCTGGTGATCGCATGGATGCACCTGTGGTGCCTGAAGATCGCGAAGCCGAAGCTTGCAGATCTCACCGGCGGCACAGCGGGCGCATGCCTGGACCCGGTTGTAGAGAGAGGTCCGGAGGCAGGTTTTTACCATGGCAAGGTCTGCGCTTCCGAGTTCTGGCTTGCCACGGAATTTCCCAAGTATTTTGGAAAGATCGAAGCCATCCTGCAGGGAGGGAAAATGGACCTCCGGCAGGCGGAAACCATTTTTCCGGTGTTTTCTTAGCATCTGAGAAAGTGCTCGGGGAAGAGGAGACCAGAAAGGAGGGCATGCACGTGAAGGCGTTGAACAGTGCCTCCTTTAGCGCCTTGCTGCAGCCTTAAAAGAGGTTTCCTCGGCCCCGGGTACGGTCTTCTCTGCCGGCTGCTACTGAAACGATATGTCGTAGATCCAGTTCTCCTGGTCGCGGCAGGTACCGCAGCCGATCATCTTCATGTCGCCCATTCCCTTTGACCTGAACTCGGCCGTGATATCGCACTCGAGGAAGCGCATGGCCTTGTTGCCGAGGTGGGCCTTGCCGGAAAACTGGAGCAGGGGCAGGTTCGACAGCTCGATGACGGGGTTTTCCCCCGTGGTCACGAGCGTGAAAGGCCCGGTGATGTCTCCATAGGGGGTTCCGGGGAAGGCGATCACCCCTGTCTTGTACTCCGAGTCGTAGCTCACGGTGCCGTAATACATATGGCCTTTCTGGTCGACCAGGACCGCCTCATTGCTCCATTTGCATCCGGCGAGCAGTGCCGGGAGCACGACAGCGGCAAGTGCGAAAAATCCAAGCTTCACGATAAAGCCTCCTCACTTAAAAAAATAGCAAGCCAAACGGATAAAGACCGATTGTGTATAAAAACACCGGCGTTGTCAATCCCGCGATCAGAATGAGCCGGCCGGTGCGCCCGGGGAATCTGGATCAGGGATTGTGGAGGCTGCCTCGGGGCAGGGAGCGGGCGAGCTGGAGAGTCACGGCCGGTGCATGGAAGCCCGAAGACCCGGCGCCTGCGGATGCGGTCGGCTGTACCGCTGAAGGCGGAATGTGCCGGACGGGCCGCTTGCCTGGGCGGATAGAGAAGCGGGCCGGACTTGATCTTCCGGATATCCTCTTGGGGATTCCAGGAGTACATTCAAGGCGAGGATGCAGTCGATAAGCGTCTGTGCGCTAAGCGCGTGCAAAAGGGACCTGTGCCGGGATGACGACTGAGCCGAGCCCGAAGGAGGGATGATGGATATTGCAAAAAAAGGGTTTGCGCTTTCCGGCAGGCCGTTTGAGGAAGAAAAAGTAGTGTCCCCTGTGCTTTAATCCATAATCGAATCTCGTAGTGCCTATACACTATACGATCATACCAGGTGCACTACAGATATCACCTTTTATAAGCCCCCTTTTTTCCATCATTAATATGCGCACAGGAGACAAACGTAATGTACCTTCAACGTCTGGCAAAATCAAGGATTATTTTGTTTTCCTTGTACTTATTTGATATCCTTGTGATACTCCTGGATCGACTTGACCATGTCCTTGCCGTTGCGGCAGGCCTCGATCCCCCGGGCCGCTGCGATGGCTGCGGCGAGCGTGGTGATGTAAGGCAGCTTGTACCTGATGGCCGCCTTCCGGATGTAGGAATCGTCGTGCTTGCTGAGCTTGCCGCTGGGGGTGTTGATGATCAGGTCGTACTCCTTGTTTTTGATGCCGTCGATGATGTTGGGCCGCCCTTCGTGGAGCTTGAGCACCTTCTTCGACGGGACTTCGTGCTCCTGGAGGAACTTGTGCGTCCCCCGGGTGGCCCATATGGTAAACCCGAGAGAATCGAAGAGCTGCGCGACCTTTAAGACCGCCGGGCGTTCCCTGCGGGAGACCGTCAGCAGCACGGTACCCTCTCTGGGCAGGATCTGGCTGCCGGCCTCGGAGGCCTTGTAGAAGGCCTGGCCGAAAGTCTTGCCCATGCCCAGCACCTCGCCCGTGGAGCGCATTTCGGGACCCAGGAGCGGGTCCACCTCGGGGAACATGTTGAAGGGGAACACCGCCTCCTTCACACCGAAATGCGGTATGACCCGGGCATTGAGATCGAAATCACCCAGATGCCTGCCCAGCACGATCTTCGTGGCGATGCGCGCCATGGGGATGTTGCACACCTTGGACACCAGAGGCACCGTGCGGGACGCCCGGGGATTCGCCTCGAGCACATAGACCGTGTCGTCCATGATGGCGTACTGCATGTTCATGAGCCCCACCACGGACAGCTCCATCGCGATTTTTTTCGTATAGTCGTTGATCGTGTCGAGGTGCCTCTTCGGGATGCTGATGGGCGGGATGGCGCAGGCCGAGTCGCCGGAGTGCACCCCGGCGCGCTCGATGTGCTCCATGACCGCGGGCACATAGGCGGTGCTGCCGTCCGCGATGGCGTCCGCCTCGGCCTCGATGGCGTTGTCCAGGAATTTGTCGATGAGTATGGGCCGCTCCGGGGTCACCCCGACGGCGGCCTGGACGTAGGTCTGCAGCATCTCCTCGTCGTGCACGATCTCCATGCCGCGGCCGCCCAGTACGTAGGAGGGCCTGACCATCAGGGGGTAGCCGATCTTTTCGGCCGCGGCCAGCGCCTCTTCCAGGGTGCTCGCCATGGCGGACCTTGCCATGGGGATGCCGAGCTTGCGCATCCGCTGGTCGAAGTGCTCCCGGTCCTCGGCCAGGTCGATGGCAGCAGGCGAGGTGCCAAGGATCTTCACCCCGGCCTTCTCCAGCTCCTCTGCGATGTTCAGCGGCGTCTGCCCGCCGAACTGCACGATCACGCCCACGGGCTTTTCCTTTTCATAGATGCTCAGCACCTCCTCCACGGTCAGAGGCTCGAAGTAGAGCTTGTTGGAGGTGTCGTAGTCGGTCGAGACCGTCTCGGGGTTGCAGTTCACCATGATGGACTCATACCCCATCTCCCTGATGGCAAAGGCCGCGTGGACGCAGCAGTAGTCGAACTCGATCCCCTGGCCGATCCGGTTGGGTCCGCCGCCCAGGACCATGATTTTGGGCTTTTCACTCACCGGCACGTGATCGGTGCCGTTATAGGTGGAATAATAATATTCCGCGTTCTCCACGCCGCTCACCGGCACTCGGTCCCACGCGTGGGTGACGCCCAGGGCCGTGCGCCTTGCTCTGATCGACTGCTCGCTCAAGCCCAGAAGCCTGGCCAGATACCGGTCGGCAAAGCCGTCCTTCTTGGCCTGGACGAGCAGCTCGTCGGGCGGCTCTCCGCCCTTGTACGAGATGATCCGTTCCTCCAGTTCGACCAGCTCCTGCATCTGCTCGATGAACCAGGGCTTGATCGAGGTCTTGTCCGCAAGCTCGCGGACCGTCGCGCCCTTTCTCAGGGCCTCGTACATGATGAAATGGCGCTCGCTGGTCGGCTCGGCAAGCAGGTCCATCAGCGACTTGAGGTCCAGCTCGTTGAAGTTCCGGGCAAAACCAAGGCCGTAGCGCCCGATCTCCAGGGAGCGGATGGCCTTCTGCAGGGCCTCCTTGTAGGTCTTGCCGATGCTCATGACCTCGCCCACCGCGCGCATCTGGGTGCCGAGCCTGTCCTGCACACCCTTGAACTTCTCGAAGGCCCACCGCGCGAACTTCACCACCACGTAGTCTCCCGACGGTTCGTACCGCTCGAGGGTGCCCTCCTTCCAGTAGGGGATCTCGTCGAGGGTGAGCCCTGCGGCGAGCTTGGATGATATCAGCGCGATGGGAAACCCGGTGGCCTTGGACGCCAGGGCCGACGACCGCGAGGTGCGGGGGTTGATCTCGATGACCACCACCCGGTCGGTCCTGGGATCATGGGCGAACTGGACATTGGTGCCGCCGATGACCTCGATGGCCTCCACGATCCTGTATGCGTAGTCCTGAAGCCTTTTCTGCAGCTCGCTCGAGATCGTGAGCATGGGGGCCGTGCAGAACGAGTCGCCGGTGTGCACCCCCATGGGGTCCACGTTCTCGATGAAGCATACGGTGATCATGTTGTTCCTGGCGTCCCTGACCACCTCGAGTTCCAGCTCTTCCCACCCCAGCACGGACTCTTCGATGAGGATCTGGTTGATGAGGCTGGCCGACAGGCCCCTGCTGGCGACCGTTTTGAGCTCTTCCACGTTATAGACCAGTCCTCCGCCGGTGCCGCCGAGGGTATAGGCCGGCCTGACCACCACCGGGTACCCGAGATCGGCTGCGATAGCCTCGGCCTCCTCGATCGTGTATGCCGGTTCGCTTCGCGGGATCTCTATGCCGAGACGGTTCATGGTCTCCTTGAAGGCGATCCGGTCTTCCCCGCGGTCGATGGCGTCGGCGTTGACGCCGATGATCTGCACCCCGAACCTCTCCAGGACACCCTTGCGCGAGAGCTCGGAGGTGAGATTCAGGCCGGTCTGACCGCCGAGGTTCGGGAGCACCGCGTCGGGACGTTCCTTCTCGATGATGGCTGCCAGGGTGTCTACGTTCAGCGGTTCGATATAGGTGATGTCCGCGGTCTCGGGGTCGGTCATGATGGTGGCGGGGTTCGAGTTGACCAGCACGATCTCATACCCCAGCTCCCTGAGCGCCTTGCACGCCTGGGTTCCGGAGTAGTCGAACTCGCACGCCTGTCCGATGACGATGGGGCCTGACCCGATGATCATTACCTTGCGGATGTCGTCTCTCTTCGGCATAGATGTCGTCCTCCTGAAAAAATGCGAATGCACTATAGGAGAGCCCACAGAGTGAGTCAAGATAAAAGGGGGAAACAATACGCCCTGTTCGGATGCGCGGGAAGTACCGGCCGGCACACGGGAAATACCGGAAGAGACATACCCCCTGATCTCTTCGGATCGGACAGGGAAAACGGCGCGCCTTTTAAGCTCATCCGCCCCTTGAACAGGGCGGCGCAGAGAAAAAAGGCGCGCCGTGCTTATCCGTTAAATAAACCGGCCCTTGGTGAAACCGGTTACAGGCCCTTGCCCGCCATGTAGTCGGCCAGGTCGGCCGTGCGGCAGGAGTAGCCCCACTCGTTGTCGTACCAGGTGACGAGCTTGGCCATGGTACCCTTCATCACCTGGGTGAACTCGATGTCCACGATCGAGGAGTGCGGGTTGCCCTTGAAGTCGGTCGAGACCAGGGGCTTCTCCTCGCAGGCCATGATCCCCTTCAGCGAGGTCTTTGACGCCCTGACGAGGCAGCGCCTCAGCTCTTCGGTCGTGGTCTCCTTGCCGAGCCTGACCGTGAGGTCTACTACCGAAACCGTGGGCGTGGGCACCCTCAGGGCGTACCCGTCCACCTTGCCCTTGAGGTCCGGGATGACCAGCGAGACCGCCTTGGCCGCGCCCGTGGTGGTGGGAATGATGTTCATGGCCGCTGCGCGGGCCCGCCTGAGGTCCTTGTGAGGCATGTCCAGGATCCGCTGGTCGTTGGTGTACGCGTGGACCGTGACCATCATGGCGCTCTCGATCCCGAAGTTCTTGTGGATGACCAGCGCGGGCGGCGCCAGGCAGTTGGTGGTGCACGAGGCGTTCGAGACGATGTGGTGCTTGTCGGGCTTGTAGCTCTTGTGGTTCACGCCCATGACCACGGTGATGTCCTCCTGCTTGGCGGGCGCCGTGATGATCACCTTCTTCGCACCGCCATAGATGTGCGCCGAGGCCTCGGGACCGGTCCGGAACAGACCGGTGGACTCGATAACGATATCGACCCCCTCGTCGTCCCAGGGTATGGACGAAGGATCCCTGAAGGCATAGCTCCTGATCTTCTGGCCGTTGATGATGAACGAGTCCTTCTTGACCGAGATATCCCCCGAAAACCGGCCGTAGTTGGTGTCATACTGGAAGAGGTGTGCGTTGGTCTCCACGTCGAAGAGGTCATTGACCGCGACGACCTGGAGGCTGTCTGCGTGCCGTTCCATAATGGCCTTCAAGACCTGTCTTCCTATGCGACCGAAACCGTTGATTCCGCATCGGACCATATGGCTGCCTCCTTATTAATTGTCGTCCAGACGGTACTTGTGGGCGATGAGCAGTTCATAGTTGGTCTTCAGGGCCTGGTGGAGCCTGGCGTTCTCGAGCGCCAGGGCGCTCAGGTTCGCCACCGACTCCATGAACTTGGTTTCCTGCTCGTTGAATTCCCTGACCTTGTCGGTATAGACCCTGAGCACGCCGATCACGTTCTTTTCCACCTTCAGGGGCACCACGATCACCGACTTGATTCCTTCAGCCTTTGCGCCCGCGCCGTACTGGAAGCTCGGGTCGGTCTGGGCGTTTTTGATCCAGATGAGCTGGCCGGTCATGGCCTTCTGATCGAGGCCGCTCTCCTTGATGAGTACCGGACCCTTGCGGATGTAGCCCTTGGAAAGCCCGTACGAGGCACCCATGATGAGGGCCTTTTTCCGGGAATCCAGCAGGCGGATGGAGCACGCCTTGGCACCCATGGCAAGGGCCACCGCCTTGACGATCTCCTCGAGTACGGTCGTCATCTCCAGTGATGCATTGATCACCTTCACCACATCGTACAACGCCAGAAAATAATCCTTTTCCTTCACCTGCGAGCTCCTCCTTTTTGCCGAATAGATTCTTCGTATACCACTGTTCCCTCCCACATCTCCCTTGTCCGGGAATTCTCTGTGACCCGGACGGCATAGGGTTTCTCCTGTGCAGCTTAACCTACACTGCCGCCGAGTCAAGTGTCCTTTTCGGAGTGCGGGCTTTTTTTCTAAAACACAGTCTTTCTCAAACCGGGTTACCGATCCGGCCTTTCGTGGTTGCGGGAGGGCAGAGGGTCAGACGAGGGTGATCAGGACCTCGCGGCTCGTCCTGGGGCCGTCGAACTCGCAGAAAAAGATGTTCTGCCAGGTGCTGAGGACGAGCCGGGAATCTTCCACCGGGACCACCTCGGAGGGGCCGATGATCCCTGCCTTGATGTGCGCGTCGCCGTTGCCGTCGACGCGGTCGTGCAGCCAGACGCCCTTTGGTACGAGCCTGTCCATGCAGGTGATCACGTCGGTAGGGATGTTGGGGTCCCAGTTTTCCTGAACCATGATGGCGGCGGTGGCGCCCATGGCATAGATCGCGCAGAGCCTCGCGCCCGCTCCATGCTCGGCAACCACGGCACGGACCCGCTCGGTGATGTCGACGAGCTCCTGGTTCTTGCGGGTCGGGAAGGTTATGGAAAATCTCATGAGCACCCCTTTCTCCCGCAGCTATACCACCGCCCGAATAAGGGCGCAAGACGTTCTGATTCAAGGGTATGCACCTTTGCAGGGCATGCCCTTCGTCCCCATGGAAGACGCAATAATCAATGGCATCAACCCCAGGACAAGTTCTGGACCCTTTCCCCACGGCAACGCTCATGAATCAAGCAGGTCTCGTTCCACCAAGGCCTATGGAAACATTCATACCGATCCCATAAAGATCCCCCACGTGAAACGGATCTCGCCTGAGAACAAGACAAATCACACCATTGGACACACGCCGGATTCAAGCCGGGTGAATGGATCACCCCTTCTGGAGAGGAAATCAGGGTTTTTGGATAGACTCTCAGAATGTGGATTCGAGGGGTGCGGCAACCTTCTGCTTCTGGAATCAATATCTTGATAACGGAGCTATTCCGTGCAATACTGCAACCCGCATTTCTTAAAAGAGGAGGAACAAACCAGGACATGAGAAGCGACCGTTCCAAGAAATCATTCGAAAAGGCCCCCCACCGGTCTCTGCTCAAGGCGAACGGATTCACCGACGAAGAAATCTCCCGGCCCTTTGTGGGCATCGTGAACTCGGCGAATGAAATCATTCCCGGGCATATACACCTCAATAATATCGCCCAGGCCGCAAAGGACGGGGTGCGCATGGCGGGCGGCACGCCCATGGAATTTTCCGTGATCGGCATCTGCGACGGCATCGCCATGAACCATGCGGGGATGAAGTATTCTCTGCCGTCCAGGGAGATCATCGCGGACTCCATCGAGCTCGTGGCCATGGGGCACGCCTTCGACGCCCTGGTCTTTATCCCCAACTGCGACAAGATCGTTCCGGGCATGCTCATGGCGGCCCTGCGCCTCAATGTTCCCGCGATCTTCGTCTCCGGAGGGCCCATGCTCGCCGGCCGGCTCAGGGGCAAGGCCGTAGATCTCATCAGCGTGTTCGAAGGCATCGGCAGGCTGAAAGCAGGCACGATCACCGAGGAGGAGCTCCGGGAGCTCGAAGGGTGCGCCTGCCCCACGGCAGGGTGCTGCTCGGGCATGTTCACCGCCAACTCCATGAACTGCCTCACCGAGGCCCTGGGCCTGGGTCTGCCGGGCAACGGCACCGTGCCCGCCCCCTTCTCCGAGCGGATCAGGCTCGCCAAGCACGCGGGCATGAAGGTGATGGAGCTCCTGGAAAAGGACATCAAGCCCCGGGACATCGCGAGCCCGAGCGCCTTCAACAACGCCATCGCCGTGGACATGGCCCTGGGGTGCTCCACCAATACCGTGCTGCATGTTCCGGCAGTGGCCCATGAAGCGGGCATAGAGCTCAGCCTGGACGACTTTGACCGGATGAGCAAGCGGGTGCCCCACCTGTGCAATCTCTCCCCGGCAGGGCCGCACCATATCGAAGACCTCTACTACGCGGGCGGGATCCAGGCGGTGATGAAGCGGCTGGAGCCCCTGGGCGTCCTGGACACAGGCGCGGTCACGGCAACAGGTGAGGCTCTGCAGAAAAATCTTGAACACGCCGAGATCCTGGACCCCGAGGTGATCCGGCCCCTGGAAAGCCCCTATCACCAGGAGGGCGGGATCGCGATTCTGCGCGGCTCCCTGGCGCCCGACGGGGCGGTGGTGAAGCAGTCGGGCGTGCTGCCCGAGATGATGAAGCGCGAGGGCACGGCCCGGGTGTTCGATTCCGAAGAAGAGGCGGCGACCGCGATCCTCGCCGGCAAGATCCGGGCGGGGGACATCGTGGTCATCCGGTACGAGGGGCCCAAGGGAGGCCCGGGCATGCGCGAGATGCTCACGCCCACCTCCTCGATTGCGGGCATGGGACTGGACAAGGACGTAGCATTGATCACGGACGGCCGGTTCTCAGGCGGCACCAGGGGGGCGGCCATCGGGCACTGCTCGCCCGAGGCGGCCGAGGGCGGCCCGATCGCCCTGGTGCAGGAAGGCGACCGCATCGGGATCGACATCCCTGCCAGGAAGATCGACCTTCTCGTCGACGAGGCCGAGCTCTCAAGGCGCAGACAGGATTTCAGGCCGCCTGAGAAAAAGCTTACCGGCGTGCTGAAGCGCTATGCGCGGGAGACCCTCTCGGCAGACAAAGGGGCTCGATACAGAGACTGATGAAACAGGCGCAGTACTGGAAAGCACGTGAAGACGGCACGGTGGACTGCCTGCTGTGCCCCCACCGCTGCACCATAAGAGACGGCAGGACCGGGATATGCGGGGTGAGGAAGAACGAGGGAGGCACGCTCTATTCCCTGGTCTGGGGGCGCAGCGTGGCCGCGAGCGTTGACCCGATCGAGAAAAAGCCGCTCTATCATCTGCTGCCCGGGTCGCTGTCGTTCTCCATTGCAACCGTGGGCTGCAACATGAGATGCACCTTCTGCCAGAACAGCGATATCTCCCAATACCCCCGCCATACCGGAGGTGTCACCGGGGAGGATCTGCCGCCCGAGGATGTGGTCCGGGCCGCGCTCGCGCGGGGATGCGCGAGCGTTTCCTACACCTACACCGAGCCCACGGTGTACCTGGAGTACGCGCTCGACACGGCGCGCCTTGCCAGGCAGGCCGGTCTGCTCAACGTCATGGTCACGAACGGTTATACTTCGCCCGAGATTGTCAGGAACGATCTCGCCGGACTCATCGACGGCGCCAATATCGACCTGAAGTCGTTCTCCGACGGTTTCTACCGCAGGCTCTGCTCGGCCCGGCTCGCTCCGGTGCTCGAGGCCATCCAGGCCTACTTCGAGGCCGGCATCTGGATCGAGATCACCACGCTTGTCATCCCCGGGGAGAACGACTCCGAAGAAGAGCTCCGGGAGATCGCGCGGTTCATCCGGAGCATGAGCCCGGACATCCCCTGGCACATCAGCCGTTACTTTCCCCGGTACCGCTATCAGGATGCGCCGCCCACACCGGTTGAGAGCCTGGAAGCGGCCCGGGAGATCGGCCTGGCCGAGGGACTCTGTTACGTTTATACCGGCAACGTCCCGGGGCGTGCCAGGGAAAACACCGTCTGCCCGGGGTGCGGGCAGGAGGTCATCACCCGGAAGGGATTTTCCGTAGAGAACAGGAGCATGCAGGGCAGCCTCTGCAGTCGCTGCAGCCAAAACATACCAGGGAGGTACACATGAAAAACCAGAACTACGTGCTCAAAGTCGTTGACGCCAAGAAGGCTGATATCAAAAAGGCCCTTAAAGAGGCGGGAATAGAAGTCCGCGCCATTACCGAGGTGTACTCCGAAGAGGTGGCCGGCGAAGAAAAAGAGGGTGGAGATGCCGAGAAAAAGAGCAACGGATAAGCCCGATCTGAGCAATAAGATCAAGTCCGGGTGGGAGATCCTCAAAGAATCTCTCCCCGAGGTCGAATCGTACAACCGGGAATACCTGCGGTTTCTTTCCCAGGTGAAGACCGAGCGCGAAGCCGTGGAATATTTCCGGGCCCGTGCGGGAGAGGCCGGCGGGCTCGAGCTCGTGGAGAACCGGGGCAAGGCCCTGGCCGTGTGCAGGAGGGGGGCGGTTCCGCTGAAGGAAGGGGTCCGGATCGTGGTGGCCCACATCGACAGCCCCCGGCTCGACCTCAAGGCCAACCCGCTCTACGAGGACACCGACCTGGCCATGCTCAAGACGCACTACTACGGCGGGATCAAGAAATACCAGTGGCTCGCGCGGCCGCTCGCTCTCCACGGGGTGCTCGTCAAGGAGGACGGGAGCCCGGTGAAGGTGCTCATCGGCGAGGGCCCGGAAGATCCCTGCTTCACCATCGAAGACCTCCTGCCCCACCTGGCCGCCAACGCCCAGTATGCGAAGAAGCTTCCCGATGCGTTCCAGGCCGAGAAGCTCAACATCATCCTGGGCTCCCGGCCGGACCTTGAGGCAAAGGACAACAAGGTCAAGGAGTACATTCTCACCCTGCTGCACGAGAAATACGGCATCGTTGAGCAGGACTTCGTCTCCGCCGACCTGGAGATCGTTCCGGCAGGCCCTGCACGCGAAGTGGGAATCGACCGGTCCCTGATCGGCGGTTACGGCCAGGACGACCGGGCCTGCTCGTGGGCGGCCTTTGCCGCGGTGCGGGAAGCCGCCTCGAAAGGGTACACGTCGATCGCCCTGCTCATGGACAAGGAGGAGATCGGCAGCGAGGGCAACACCGGCGCAAAGAGCATGTTCATCGAGGAGGTGCTCTGGGAGCTGGCCGGGCGTTACGGGGAGGAGATCATCCCGTCGCGGGTGCTGTTCAAGTCCAGGGCCATCTCCGGAGATGCGAACGGCGCTTTCGATCCGGATTATCCCGAGGTCCACGAAAAGATGAACGCCGCCAGGCTCGGCTACGGCGTATGCGTGACCAAGTTCACCGGGGCCCGGGGCAAGGTGGGTTCCAACGAGGCCCATGCCGAGTACATGGCCTATATCAGATCCATTCTCAACCGGTCGGGGATCCCCTGGCAGACCGGCGAGCTGGGCAAGGTCGACGAGGGAGGAGGGGGGACGGCCGCGAAATTCCTGGCCGAGTACGGCATGGATATCGTGGACATGGGCCCGGCGCTGCTGTCCATGCACTCGCCCTTCGAGCTTTCGTCCAAGGTGGACACCTATTCCACCTATCTGGCGTATCGGGCATTTATGGAGGATAAATGAAGCAGAAGGTGCTCGCGCACATCGGTTCCCTCATGGGGGGCATGGTTCACAACCTCAACACCCCGCTCATGTGGATCATGGGAAGGGCTCAGCTCGTCCAGTCGAGGAACGAGAAGCTCGACACCCTCAACGGGAAGGACGGCGAAGATCTCCGCGCCATGAAGACGAAGAACATCAAGGATCTCAAGTCCATCCAGGACGGAGCGGACAAGATTGACCATATCCTGAAGTCGCTGGGCTACAAGATCCAGATGACAAACGAGGGCTACACCTCCATCGAGCTCAGGGAATTTCTGGAGAGGGAAACCGACTTCCTCATGGCGGACATGCGCTTCAAGCACGAGACCCTCAGGGAGGTGGAGCCCGGCCCCCGGTCGTGCTATGTGAAGTGCGACTACAACGCGCTGTCCTGCGCGTTCACCGGCATCATCGAGACGATCATGAACTCCACGGAAAAGGGCAGGGCCCTGAAGATCTCCCTGGAGAACGGGGCCATCCTCTTCCGCTGTCCGGATCTGAAGCTGACCCCCGAGATCCGGGGGATGGTGGAAAGCGTCTGCCTCGGGATCAGGGGGCGGGCCGACATCGTGATGGGAGACGAGCACGGGTTCGAGATATCCCTGTGGATAAAGGACGCGTGATGGCCGCGAGGGAATCGTTCACCTGCCCCTCGTGCGGGCATGTCATGGAACGGTACAAAAACCCGGTGCCCACGGTGGACATCGTCATCGAATATTCCCATGGCATCGTCCTGGTGGAGAGGAAGAACCCTCCCCACGGGTGGGCCCTGCCAGGGGGGTTCGTGGACTACGGCGAGACCGTCGAGCGCGCCGCCGCCAGGGAGGCGCAGGAGGAGACGGGCCTGGCCCTGGAAAACCTGCGGATGTTCCATGTATACTCCGATCCATCGAGAGACCCCCGGATGCACACCATCACCACGGTCTTCACAGCCTCGGGCACAGGCGTTCTCCGGGCGGGCGACGACGCGGGGAGCGCCGGGGTGTTCGCGGAGAACGAGCTGCCCGGGGACATCGCATTCGACCACGGCCGGATCATCGCGGATTATTTCGCCTTCAAGCGCGGGGAAAGGAAAGGCATGACGTGCCGGTAACGGAAAACAGAGAAGTCTATCTCATCGACGGCAGCTCGTATATCTACCGGGCGTTCTATGCCATGAGAAACATGTCCACTTCACAGGGCATGCCCACCAATGCGGTGTTCATCTGCTCGCGAATGCTCATCAACCTCCTGAAGGAGAAAAAGCCCGAGCACATCTGCTTCGTGCTGGATTCCCGGGGGCCTACCTTCCGCCACGAGCTCTACCAGGACTACAAGGCCACCCGGCAGAAGATGCCCGAGGGCCTGGGTGTGCAGATTCCCTACATCATCCGGATCATCGAGGCACTGGGGATTCCCATCGTGCAGAAGCAGGGCTTCGAGGCGGACGACATCATCGCGGCCCTGGCCAGGCAGTGCGGGCAGGGATGCACGGTCTACATCGTCTCGGGTGACAAGGATCTCATGCAGCTCGTGAACGAGACCACCCTGGTCTGGGACACCCTCACGAACAAGGTCTACGATCGCGAGGCGGTCAAGGAGAAGTTCGACGTCTACCCCGAGTATATCCCGGACCTGCTCTCGATCATGGGCGACGCATCGGACAATATCCCCGGGGTCCCCGGAATCGGCGCCAAGGGGGCCGCAGCCTTGATCAGGGACATGGGGCATCTCGAGGACATTCTTCATCACGCGGACGCCGTCGGATCCCTCAAGCAGAGAAAGGCGCTTGAAGAGCACGCGGAGCAGGCCCGGGAAGGCTTCGAGCTGGTGAGGCTCGACCGGGAGGTGGAGCTCGATTTCGGGCCCGAGGACCTCAAGGCAGGCCAGCCCGATACCGAACGCCTCCGGAAGATTTTCACCGAGCTCGAGTTCAAGGCTCTCCTCAAGGAGCTCAATCTCAGACCCGACGAGGAGAGGGCCTGCATGCACGAGGGCAGGATCGAGTACGCCTGCCGGTGCGATTTTACCGGAGAAATGGGCATGTACGTGATGCCGGGCGTCGGCTCGGCGGTGGCGCAGGACGAGGTGTCCACGGTGTGTCTGGACCCTGAAGCCTGCCTCGACCCGCTGAAGACCGAAGGCTCGCTCGTGTGCATGCACGACGCCAAGCAGGCCTTCGTTGCCGCCATGATGAAGGGGCTGGAGGTCCGTGCGGGCGTGTTCGACACCATGCTCGCGACCTACTGCATCGATGCGGTCAATTCCCAGGCCGGCCTGGAGGATCTCGCCCGGTCCTATCTGAGTGCGGATATCCCGAATCCGAGCGACCTCCTGGGCTCGGGCAGAAACGCCCGCAGCATCGCCGGGATCGAACGGGAAACCCTGGGCAGCTACCTCGCCTGCCACGCGAGCGTGCTGGTTCCCTTAAAGGAGCGGCTTGCAGATGAGATGACCCGGGTGGGGGTGGACAGGATATTCTACGACATCGAGATCCCGCTCACCACGGTGCTCTCCTCCCTGGAGGCGTGCGGGGTGCTTGTGGACACGGCCGGGCTTGGGAGGATATCCGCAGAGATCGACGGGCTCTTAGAAGGCATGGAGGAGAAGATCTTCGCCCTGGCAGGCGGGGAGTTCAACATCAACTCGCCCAAGCAGCTGGGCGTCATCCTGTTCGAGAAGCTGGGGTTGCCCGTGGTGAAAAAGACCAAGACCGGCTACTCCACGGACAGCAAGGTCCTGGAGTCGCTCGCGTCCAGGCACGACCTGCCCGCGCTCATCCTGGAGTACCGGATGTTCGCCAAGCTCAAGAACACCTATGTGGATGCGCTGCCCTCCATGATCAATCCGCAGACCGGCAGGATCCATACCCGGTTCAACCAGGCCGTCACCGCCACGGGCCGGATATCATCCTCCGAGCCCAACCTCCAGAACATTCCCGTGCGCTCCGAGATGGGCCGCAGGATCAGGCAGGCCTTCATCGCGCCCGAGGGGCACCGGATCCTGAGCGCCGACTACTCCCAGATCGAGCTCAGGATTCTCGCCCACATCACCCGCGACGCCGCCCTGATGGAGGCCTTTACCCACGGCCAGGACATTCATGCAAAGACCGCCTCCGAGATCTTCGGCATTCCCCTGCAGGAGGTGTCCGAAAGCCAGCGGAGAACGGCCAAGACCATCAATTTCGGCATCATGTACGGCATGGGGCCGCACAAGCTCTCCCAGGAGCTGGGCATACGGCGCGACACGGCCAAGGCCTACATCGACAGCTACCTCGCCAAGTACCCGGGCGTGCGGGAGTACACCGAGACAATCGCCGCAAGAGCCGAGCAGGATGGGTTCGTCACCACGCTCCTGGGCAGGCGCAGGTCCATCCCCGAGATCCACTCGTCAAACTTCAACGAGCGCGAGGCAGGCAGGAGGATCGCGATCAACACCCCCATCCAGGGGACCGCGGCCGACATCATCAAGATCGCCATGGTGAGGATATACGAACGCCTGAAAGATTTCCAAAGCAGGATGATCCTGCAGGTGCACGACGAGCTGGTGTTCGAGGCGGCCGAGGGCGAGGCCGAAGCGCTGACCGACATGGTGGGTCACGAGATGGAGCATGCCTGCGAGCTGGATGTTCCGGTCAGGGTGGATATCGGCACGGGAAAAGACTGGGCGTCCGCCCACTGAAGCGATCTCCTCCGCCCCGAAACATCCGGGCCAAGGCCTTCTTACGGCACAGGAAAGGAAGGTCGGCGCGCTGCTGGAAAATGTACGGCCCCGCAGCAAGCTACGGGGTATCAATACCCGTAAGTTGAATCCTCCTTCTAAAGTCCGCTTCCTGAAGGATTTTGAAGGTGGGGTCACATTCCCGTTGAAAGCTTTTTAAGCTTGAAGCAGGGTCCAAGGATTGCCGTTATGAGGTTCATACCATTGATGAAGCCTTTTGCAGCAAGTTTAAGGAATACTGGACCCCCAGAGAAAATAAAAAGCGGGGCAGGGCACAGAGCCCGCCCCGCAGCGTTTTTGGTCAGATTACCGCATACCCAGGACGTTTCTGGAGATGACGACGCGCATGATCTCGTTGGTGCCCTCGTAGATCTGGGTGATCTTGGCGTCCCGCATGAGCCGCTCCACGGGGTATTCGCTGCTGTAGCCGTAGCCGCCCAGGATCTGCACCGCCTCCACCGTGGCGTCCATGGCCGTGTCGGAGGCAAACATCTTGGCCTGCGCGGCCTCGCGCTCAAAGGGCAGGTGGTTGCTCTCAAGCCAGGCCGCCTTGAGGATCAAAAGCTCGGAGGCATCGATGCGCGTGGCCATGTCGGCCAGCTTGAACTGCGTGGCCTGGAAGCTCGAGATCGGCTTGCCGAACTGCACCCGCTCCTTGGAGTAGCTCACCGACTCCTCCAGCGCCGCCTTGGCT
>JAHDQN010000008.1 GCA_018433775.1 Deltaproteobacteria bacterium | reverse complement strand
TACGGAGGAGGTAGTAATGGTCAGGAAAATCAAAAAGGCCGCGGTTATCGGGTCTGGTATCATGGGGGGAGGCATAGCCGCCCTCATGGCAGGCGCGGGTGTCGACGTACTGCTGTTGGACATCGTGCCCTTCGACCTGAAGGATGAGGAGAAAAAGGATCCCAAAGCCAGAAACCGGATCGTCACGGCCGGTCTGGAAGCCGCCATGAAGGCAAAGCCGCCCCTGTTCTTCTCGAAGGCGGATGCTGCCCGCATCTCGACCGGAAACCTGGAAGACGACTTTGACAAGCTCAAAGAGTGCGACTGGATCGTGGAGGTCGTGGTGGAGAATCCGAAGATCAAGCAGGATCTCTTCGCGCGCATCGACGGCATCCGCTCGCCGAACACCATCGTTTCTTCCAACACCTCGGGAATTCCGCTGAAAGTCATGTCCGAGAAGTGCAGCAAGGCGTTCAAGGAGAATTTCCTCGGCACCCACTTCTTCAACCCGGTGCGCTACATGCACCTGCTCGAGGTCATCCCGGGCGAGTTCACGAAGCAGGAAGTCCTGGACTTCGTGGCCGACTTCGGCGAGAGGATGCTGGGCAAGGGCATCGTGTGGGCCAAGGACACGCCGAACTTCATCGGCAACCGGATCGGCATCCACGGCATCGGCAAGACCATGCAGGTCATGCTCGAGGAAGGGCTCTCCATCCCCGAGGTCGACGAGCTCTTCGGACCGCCCATGGGCCGTCCCAAGACCGCTATCTTCAAGACCTCCGACCTGGTCGGCCTGGACACCATGACCCACGTGTCCCAGAACACCTATGACATGTGCCCGAACGACGAAGAGCGCGACGTGTTCCAGGTTCCCGCCTTCGTGAAGACCATGGTCGAGAAGAAGCTGCTCGGCAACAAGACCAAGGCCGGCTTCTACAAGACCGAGATCACGCCCGAGTGGAAGAAGGTCCGCAAGGTCATCGACCCCAAGTCCGGCGACTATGTCGAGTACGGCAAGGCCAGCTTTGACAGCCTGGCGGCGGCAAAGAAGGCCGCGACCCTGCCCGAGAAGATGAAGACCCTGCTCTACGGCGACGACAAGGCCGCCCAGTTTGCCTGGAAGGTCGCTGCCGGCGGGTTCATCTATGCCGCGAACCGCATCCCCGAGATCTCCGACACGGTCGTCGAGATCGACAATGCCATGAAGTGGGGCTACAACTTTGCCATGGGTCCCTTCGAGAGCTGGGACGCCATCGGGGTGAAGGAATCGGTCGCGAAGATGGAGAAGGACGGGATGAAGGTCCCGGAGAACGTCAAGAAGATGCTCGCCTCCGGCGCCACCTCTTTCTACAAGATCGATAAGGGCAAGAAGTTCTACTTCGACTTTGCATCCAGTTCCTACAAGGAAGTGAAGACCAGCCCCAAGGCCCTGAACCTCGACACCTTCAAGGCAGAGAACAAGGTCGTGCTGACCACGCCATCCTGCTCGCTCATCGACATCGGCGACGGCGTGTTCTGCCTCGAGTTCCACTCTAAGATGAACGCCATCAACAAGGAGATGGTGGAGTTCATGCAGAAGGCCGGCGACTACGTCGACAAGAACGGCGTGGGCATGGTCATCGGCAACCAGGCGGGCGGCATGCCCCCGGCGTTCTCAGCGGGCGGAGACCTCGCCTACATGCTGGGCCTCGCCAAGGCCGGCAGCTTCAGTGAGATCGACTCCTTCATCAAGCTGGTCCACCAGGGCATCATGGGCACCCGCTACAGCAGGTACCCCGTGGTTGCGGCCCCCTTCGGCCTCACCCTGGGAGGAGGCTGCGAGGTCTGTCTCGCTTCCGATAAGATCGTTGCCAACGGCGACCTCTTCATGGGTCTGGTCGAGATCGGCGCGGGCCTGGTCCCCGGCGGCTGCGGCATGATCAACCTCTGGCGGCGCTTCGTCGAGTCCAAGCCCGGGGCGGCAAAGATCACCGACCTGGCGGCATTCTTCCTGCCCGCATTCATGAGCGTCGCGCAGGCCAAGGTTTCCAACTCGGCGGCAGACGCACGTAACAAAGGTTTCCTGAGAGCCACCGACCGCATCGTCATGAACAAGGACAACCTCATCGGCGAGGCCAAGAAAGAGGTCCTCAAGATGGTCGATGACGGTTATGCACCGCCCCTGAAGACCAAGATCACGGTGCTGGGCCGCGAAGCGGTCGGCATGGTCTGGGCCGAGATGCAGAACATGAGGGGCGGCGGATACATTCCACCTCACATGGAGTTCATCGCGAAGAAGATCGCGGTCTGCATGTCCGGCGGCGATGTTCCTTCCGGCACCGCAGTGAGCGAAGAGCACCTCATGAAGCTCGAGCGCGAGGCCTTTGTGGACCTGTGGAAGACGGAGAACACCCAGAAGATGGCCGAGAACATCATGAAGACCGGCAAACCGTTGTTGCTGTAGTGATGAATTGTAGAAGACAGGAGGATTACCAATGAAAGAAGCGTATATTGTTACTTCGGTGAGGACCCCCGGGTGCAGAAGGGGAAAAGGAGCCTTTGCAGTCACGCGGCCTGAAGACCTCTTGAAGAGCGCTCTGAACGGCCTGATGGAGAGAACCCCCGGCGTCGAGAAGAAAGACGTTGAAGATATCCTGGTAGGATGCGCATTTCCCGAGGCGGAGCAGGGCCTGAACATCGGCCGCGTGATTGCCCAGATCGCCCAGTTCCCGGACAGCACCTGCGGCGCAACCGTCAACCGGTTCTGCGCCTCCGGCCTGGAGGCAATCTCGCTGCAGGCCATGAGGATCATGGCAGGCTACTGCGACGTTGCCATCGGCGCAGGCCTGGAGTCGATGTCAATCGTCCCCATGGGCGGGAACCTTCCCCGGCCTCATCCGGAGCAGGTGCTTACGAGCCCGGACGTCTATATCTCCATGGGCATGACTGCGGAAAACGTTGCCAATCGCTACAAGATCACCCGCGAGATGCAGGACGAGTTCGGGTTCCACTCCCAGACCAAGGCAGGGATCGCACAGAAGGAAGGAAAGTTCAAGGAAATCGTCCCCACCGAGGCCGTGCGGTTCAAGGAGAAGGACGGCATCACAGTCAAAGAAACCTTTATCCAGGATTTCGACGACGGCGTGCGGCCAACCACTATGGAAGGCCTCGCGAAGCTGAGGCCGGCATTCGCGGCCATGGGCTCGGTCACGGCAGGCAACTCCTCGCAGACCACGGACGGCGCAGCCTGTTCGCTGATCATGAGCGGCGATGCCGTGAAGAAGTTCGGCGTGAAGCCACTTGCCAAGCTCGTTGTCTATACCACGGCAGGCTGCCGGGCCGACGAGATGGGCGTGGGCCCTGCCTACGCGATTCCCAAGGCCCTGAAGATGGCCGGCCTGAAGGTCGAGGATATCGGCCTGTGGGAGGTCAACGAGGCGTTCGCCTCCCAGTGCATCTACTCGCTCCAGCAGCTCGGCCTCTATGAGAAGAGAGATCTGTGGCTTTCCGACAGCGACAAGCGGATCATCAACGTCAACGGCGGCGCCATCGCGCTGGGACACCCGCTCGGATGCACCGGCGCCAAGCTGTGCGCCCAGCTCACGAACGGAATGAGAGCGCGCGGCGCCAAGTACGGCGTCGAGTCCATGTGCATCGGCGGCGGCATGGGCGCGGCAGCGGTATTCGAGCTCTGCGACTGATCGGGCCGATTGTACGGAACTATCATGAAAAAGGGGCTGTCTTGTGAAAGGCAGCCCCTTTTTTTGTCTTGACCCTCCCTGCGCGAGGCGTTTTGCGTAGTTTTTACACTCATTTCAGGGCCATGTATGATATACCTTTCTCGTGCATTACCGGCCTCAGGAGGGTGGGGGGGGTAACGCAGATGTGCTGTTTTTGGAAATATGGGTTTCCCCCACCTCTCCGGCCCCGAGACGAGTTATACATTGCCGGGTTGAGCGGGGGCATGCCGGAATTATATTATTTGAAGGATGCGTATGAATACACCGTCTCTTTCCGAAGGGTTCCGTGCCGCGCACGGGAAGGTTCTCTCGCTCATGCCCCCGGTCCTCATCGGCAGCCTCTCGTTTCTGCTCTTTGTCGTGAACACCCTGTTCTGGGGGACCTTCCTCTTCCCCCTTGCCGCGTGCAAGGTGCTCGTTCCGGTCCGTGCCTGGCGTGACTGGTGCAACACCGTTCTGAACGCCATCGCGACCCGCTGGATCGCCTGCAACAACGCGAATATCGGAATCACCAAGAGGATCAGGTGGGACGTGAGCGGCACCGAGGGCCTTGACCCCAGGGGATGGTACCTGGTGGTGTCCAACCATCAGTCGTGGGTCGATATCCTGATTCTCCAGAAGGTCTTTCACCGGAAGATCCCCATGCTCAAGTTCTTCCTCAAGAAGGAGCTCATCTGGGTTCCCATCATGGGGCTCGCCTGGTGGGCCCTGGAGTTCCCCTTCATGAAGCGCTATTCCAGGGAATACCTGAAAAAGCACCCGCACATGAAGGGAAAGGACCTGGAGATCACGAAAAGGGCGTGCGAGCGCTTCAGCAGGATGCCGATCGCGGTCATGAACTTTGTCGAAGGGACCCGGTTCACTCCGGCCAAGCACAAGACCCAGGATTCGCCCTTCACCCATCTGCTCAAGCCCAGGGCGGGCGGCATATCCTTTGTCCTCTCCGCCATGGGACAGCACTTGAGCCATATCGTCAACACGACGATCATCTATCCCAACGGCGTGCAGACCTTCTGGCAGTTTCTCTGCAGCAGTGAGGCCGAAGTGGTTGTCCGCGTCGAGACGATCCCCATCACCCCGGACCTTCTGGGCGACTACAGCAACGACCCCCGCTACCAGGAGCACTTCCAGGAATGGTTGAACAGGGTCTGGGAAGACAAGGACCGCGCGATCGGCGATTTCTTCAGGATAAGGGGCAAAGCGGCCTGAGCGCGTCCTTTCGGCCGGTGAGACCGCAACGTATTTTTTAAAGGCGCATCGTGAATCGTTTCACCGGTGAAGTACATGAGCACGGTGATCTCGTACGGTTTACATTCCCTCCATGAGATATCAGTCGACGCATTCCTCATCATGAGCAGAGAAACCAGCCCGGGCTCAACGGTAATGTTCTGTTTCATGGCTGAAACGATGTCGTGGAAGTTATGACGAGAACAATATAACCTCGATATACCGGGATATAAGTGCCGGCTCTCGGAGCCGAAAGAGAATCCGCGGGAAGGGATAGAAAGGATTGATCCGGGGACAGAGTTTTCCGCCAGGTACTCGCATGCTCCTTGTCAGGCTCTTATCACGATGCTTTTCTCTCAGGGCTGCTGTTGCCCTCCTGTTCGCCATCGCTGTTTTCGCCGTGATCGGAACCCTCATCCCGCAGCACCCCCGGGGGTCTGCTCCCGGAGAAGAACCACATTGGGGAGATGTGCTTCCTTACATCGGCCTTGGAGATGTCTTTCACTCGTTCTGGTTCATCGTGCTCGTCCTGCTCCTCTGCCTGGTGCTCGTGGTGTGCTCGTGGAGAGGCATTCGGACATGGGCCCGGGGTGCAAACAAGGCCGGCCTTGAGTTACGCAGGTGGAATACTGCAGGGCTGAGCAGTCTGCTCATCCACCTCGGGGTCGTGGTCATTGTCTGTGGTTTCATCTCTGGTGAATGCTGCGGGACCAAAGCCTATGTGGAGATATCCGAAGGCGAGACGGTTTCGATCGCCCCGCTCATTCGACAGAGAATAATCGATCCTGGCCTGGCAATACGCTGTGACGATTTCTCAGTAGAGTATTATGACTCGGGCCTGCCCGGAGAGTACCGTTCGGAGCTCACGTTTCTCGGCGGAGATGTGCCCCTTCGGAAGGCAACCCTGCTCGTCAATCAGCCTTTTGCTCTCCAAGGGGTCCGTTATTATCAGGCAAGCTACCGGAAGGTGCCCCTTGCCGTCATCGGAGTCCGGCATGGAGGGCGTGTTCACGCCCTCACAGCAAAACCCGGAGAGGTTCACGAGATGGACAGAGAGACCTGTTTCCGCGTAAGCAGGATCGAAGAAGACCTTATGGGAATGGGGCCTGCAATGAAAATCGATTTCTTTTCGCCTGCGCAAAGTGGACACGTGTGGGTTTTCTCACAGATCGAACATATCGTGACGGTGTTTCCGGACATCCTGTCCCGGGCGCCCCAGTTCAATCCTGACCGGTTTGAAGGCTATGCCTTCTCGCTGGACAGAATCGAGCCGTATTATGTTACCGGAATTCTCATAGCCTATGACCCGGCGCTGCCCATCGTGATACTGGGAGCATCGATGTTCCTTTCGGGGCTCCTGGCCCGTTGTTTTTTTTCGAGTTGCCGGGCCAGGAGGAATAAGACAATCGCGGAGGGTGAATCGTGAATGTGACCATTCTCAACAGCGTTCCGTTCTTCTATCTCGGCGCATTTGCCCTTTCGGTCATTCGCGCGGTTACTGGTGTACCCATCGGTGGTCGTATCGGGAATGCCCTCTGGATAGCAGGGTTTGCCGCACACAGTGCGGGGATAGTGTTCAGATGGGTGGAATCGTACACGCTTGGCATCGGGCATGCACCTTTGTCAAATTTCTATGAATCACTCGTGGTTTTTTCCTGGACAGTCATATTTTTTTATTTCGTTTTCGGTTTGTACAGGAGATACGAAGAAGTCGGTTCCCTCGCCGTTCTCATAGCATTTTTACTCATAGCCTGCGCATCCTTTTCTCCCCATCTCGATTCTAACATTCAGCCGCTTATCCCCGCACTGAAGAGCAACTGGCTCATCAGCCACGTCATCACCTGTTTTCTCGGGTATGGGGCCTTTGCCATAGCAGCGGTCCTGGGGGTTAACCTGCTCTGGGGAGGAGGGCGGTGGAAAGACCAATCCTCTGCACTCGATGAGAGAATCCACCAGTGCATCGTCATCGGATTTTTCTTTTTCACGGTCGGCATCATGACAGGTGCGGTATGGGCGCATCATGCATGGGGACGATACTGGGGGTGGGATCCCAAGGAGACATGGGCTCTGATCACGTGGCTGATCTATGCAGCCATCCTGCACATGCGCCTGATCAGGAGAGACACCAGGCGCATTGCGTTCATGACTATTGCAGGCCTTGCAAGCAGTCTTTTCACCTTTCTGGGGGTAAACTATCTTTCCGGGCTTCATGCCTATTTCTAGGCATTTTCCAGACAAATACCTGAATGGACGCCATCTTCTCCAGACGCAGTCTGTGCTGAAACTCCTCGCATGTGCAAAACAGAGGATTTCCCTATGACAGTATCTTTTCGCGAATCACCCCGTTGCATTTTGCCGTGAATGCCGTTAAAAAACAGTATATTCATATCACAGAGCAAGGAGTTCTCCGGATGATCCGAGATATCGAACGCATATACGGCACCCTGCTGAGCAGGCAGTTTCAGAATAATCTTTTCAAAGACCTGAAGGGATTTCAGGAAAAGGGAACCAGTCATATCGCCTGCTGCCCGTTCCATGAAGACGAGCACCCCACCTTTCTCGTCTATGCCGACAGGCCGGAGTACTTCTGCTTCGTGTGCGGCGCGCGGGGCGACTGGCTCAGCTATCTCCAGCTCGAGACAGGCATGGACTTCTTCGGAGCGCTCTCCCTGCTGGCCGGTGAGGCGGGGATCGAGCCGGTCGCCTATGACAAGTCGGCGTGGGACGACGAGCTGAGCCGGACCATCCTGCTTGAGCTCATGGCCGGCTTCTTCACCACCAGCCTCTATTCGCCTGCCGGCGAAAAAGAGCTTTTCTACCTCTACAACCGGAGATATGCCATGGAAGAGGTGGAAGGCTCTTCGTTCGGCTTCTATCCCGGCTACCGCCAGACCAGGGAATATCTCATGTCCCAGGGGCTGACCGACGAGTTCCTCGACGAGGTGCTGGATGTCGTATGGTCTCGCGATGCCGAGGAGTTCAGGCTCACCATCCCCTACCGCGACACCGCGGGCAGGCTCATGGGGATGATCGGCAGGGACGTCACGAAAAAGGGGCCGGAGGCCTACCGGGCGCTCACCGACCTCGCTCCGGTAAAGGACGCGCCCTTCCTCCTGTACAAACACCGGGGCAGTGAGGAGCTCCTCGTCGTGGAAGGGCTGCTCGACGCGCTCCTGGTGGACCGGATCGGCCTCAAGCCCGTGGCGGGCATCGGCAAATCGGGCCTGAGCGCGGGCCAGTGCGACACCATCGCATCGTACGGGACCAGGAGGTGCATCCTCTGCCTGGGCAGCGGCAGAGAAAGGAAAGAGCAGATGCTCCAGGCCGCCGACCTCGTGGAGTCGCGGGGCATGCAGGCTGCATTCCTGCCGCTGAGAGAAGAGTACGAAGATCTGGACCACTTCATCAGGGCCACTGAGCTCAAGGACTTCCGCAGGCTCCTGAAAAAGACCTGTGACAGAGAGGAGTTCATGCGCGGGCAAATGACATGAGGAGGGAGAGATGGGGGGAAAATTCTTTGCCGACGCGCTGGTGATCGGCGCCGGCCCCGCAGGGCTCGGTACCGCACTGGCCCTTGCCCGGCACGGGGTGGATGTGGCCGTCCTCGAGATGCAGGACCGGATCGGAGCGAGGAGGAGGGGGGAGACCATCCGCTTCGACCGCGAGATGGACGGATTGCTGGGAGAAGGGTTCTTCGAGAAACAGACCATCCGGCGGATCAACAGGAGATCATACTTCTCCCACACCGGCCTGAGGCGGGTGGACCGCACCATCGGCAACCCCAACCTCATCATCTCCTGGCCTGATTTCATCCAGGCCATGGCACGCGCGGCAGAGGATGCGGGGGCGAGAGTCCTGCCTGCCTCCCCCGTGGTGGGCTTTGTCCGGGAACAGGGGCGGATCGCCGGCGTGAGGGCCATGGTGGGCGGGTTCATGGAGGAGGAGCTCAAGGCAAAGGCGGTCTTTTCCTGCGGCGGGTGCGAAGACCCCGCATCACGGCTCCTGAACATCAACCGCACGGGCATGGACATGCCCGTGTCCAAGCGGCTCGTGCGGGGATACGCCGGCCCGGCCGACCGGTTCGAGTATCACTTCCACGTCCACGGCGACTCCCTGACCATCGCCACCATCTTTCCCCGGGCAGAGGGCGAGGCCGAGGTCATTCTGATGGGCTATGCCCGGGGCCGCAAACCCCGCACCATCCCGTTCGAGGAGTTTGCCCAAGCCCACGGTGTGTTCAGGGAGAGGCTTGAAGGGACCACGTCCTTCTATTCCCTGAAGACAGCGATTCCCATGGGAAGGATGATCTCTGCGTGCTGCCCCGAAGACAGGCTCGTCATGGCGGGCGACGCGCTGGGGCACGTCCAGTCGCGGGGAGGGAGCGGGATCAGGACCTCCTTCCTCCTGGGCTACACCGCGGGCAGGCTGGGCGCCGGGGCACTGCAGCCGGGAGCATGGACAACGGAGACGACAAGGAAGCTGGAACAGGGCATACAGGGCTCTCCCCCCATGCGCGGCCTGCGCAGGCACAACCTGATCTACTCCACCCTGCGAGCAGGGATCTTCGGCCGCATCCGTGACCCCGGCAAGATGGACCGGCTCTGGCCCCTGCTGCGGATCGCACTGAGGTGACGGCGGGTCGGGAAACTCCATTGCCGGGATCGTGTGAATCAATCATATGAACCTTCACCGCAAGCCCTGCACGCTTTCCCGCAGCAAGCGTAAATGAAACCAGACACGCCCCTTTCCGTCCGAAAGAAGCGTACGCGAAAGCAGGATTGAACTTGACTGAACCATCCACTGTTATATGGTATCGCCATGATAAGCGCAGAGAATCTCTCCAAGAGCTATGCCCGGCAGACGCTGTTCGATGACGTCGGCTTCAAGATCAATCCCAGGGAGAGGGTGGGGCTGGTCGGCAGAAACGGGCACGGCAAGACCACGCTTCTGCGGATGATCGTGGGCGAGGAGACGCCCGATTCGGGCCAGATCGTGATCCCCAAGGGCTATCGCATGGGCTATGTGAGGCAGCATCTGGACTTCACCGAAGACACCGTGCTCGGCGAGGGAATGAAGGGGCTGCCCGAGACGCAGAAGGAGCAGCACTGGAAGGTGGAGAAGGTGCTCGCCGGCCTCGGGTTTTCCCAGCAGGACATGCAGCGCAGCCCCTACGAGTTCTCGGGCGGCTACCAGGTGAGGCTGAACCTGGCCAAGGTGCTCGTCTCCGAGCCCGATCTCCTGCTCCTGGACGAGCCTACCAACTACCTCGACATCACCTCGATCCGGTGGATCGAGCGTTTTCTGATCTCGTGGCCCCACGAGCTCCTGCTCATCACCCACGACAGGACCTTCATGGACAGGATCGTGACCCATACCATGGGGATTCACCGGAAAAAGGTCCGGAAGATCCAGGGGGACACGGAGAAATACTACGCCCAGATCGCCCAGGACGAGGAGGTGTACGAGAAGACCCGCCTCAACGACGAGCGCAAGCGGAAAGAGGTAGAGGCCTTCATCACCCAGTTCCGGGCGAAGGCCCGCCTGGTGGGCCTGGTCCAGTCGCGGATCAGGACCCTGGAGAAGATGGAGAAAAAGGACAAGCTCGAGAAGATCAAGACCCTGGACTTCTCCTTCCGCTACGAGCCCTTTGTCGGCAAGTACGTGCTCACCGCCCAGGACCTGGGCTTTTCCTACGACCCGTCCGCAGAGCTGATCAGGGATTTCACCGTCACCCTGCGGCCTGGCGAGAAGGTGTGCATCATCGGACCCAACGGCAAGGGCAAGACCACGCTGCTCAAACTTCTGGCAGGCAGCCTCACCCCCCGCACCGGCGAGATCACCCGGAACCCCAAGACCGTTCCGGGCGTGTTCGAGCAGACCAATGTCTCCAGCCTTATGGACAGCAGGACCGTGGAGGAGGAGATCATCATGAGCTACGACGACATCGACCGCCAGAGGGCCAGGGACATCTGCGGTGCCATGATGTTCGAGGGAGACTATGCCTTGAAGAAGATCGAGGTGCTCTCGGGCGGGGAAAAGAGCAGGGTGATGCTGGGCAAGCTCCTGGCGACCCCCGTGAATCTCCTGCTGCTGGACGAGCCCACGAACCACCTCGACATGGAGTCGAGCGACGCCCTGCTCGCGGCCCTGGACAGCTTCGAGGGGGCCGTGGTCATGGTCACCCACAACGAAATGTTTCTGCACGCCCTTGCCGAGAGGCTCATCATATTCAAGAACGGCTCGATCGAGGTGTTCGAGGGCGGGTATCAGCGCTTTCTCGAAAAGGGCGGCTGGGGCGATGAGGAAGTGACCCTCACGCCGGCCAAAAAGGCGAAGTCCGAGCGTGAAAACGGCGAGAAGCTCGACAAGAAAGAGCTCCGCAAGAGACGCGCCGGGATCATCACCGAGCGTTCCCGGGCGCTCGGCCCGCTGGAGAAGGAAATTTCCCGGGTGGAAAACGGGATCGACGCCCGCGAGAAAAAGCTGAAAACGCTCCACGCCGCCATGCAGGAGGCCACCCTTGCCCGGGACGGGAAGAAGATATCGGGGATATCCATGGAGATCCACACCTGCGAGCAGGAGATCGAGTCCCTGTTCACTGAGCTCGAAGCGCTCACCCATGAGTTCGACCGGATCAACGCCGAGTTCGAGGAGCGGATGAGCGTTTTCGAACAAATATAAGACCGCCCCGCCCGCTCCGGTGGAACAGCCGGGGCGGCAGTACGTCCCTCTGAATTCCCGGACAAGGCGCTCAGTGCTCCAGGGCCCTGCGGACCGTTGCCTTCAGCTCTCCGCTGCCGGCCGGTTTCAGCAGCAGTTCCTTGATTCCGTGAGACTTCGCCTCCCGGTCGTCGATGACGTCGTTGAAACCGGTGCTCAGTATCACCGGGATGTCCGGGCGTATCCCGAGGACCTTCCCGGCCAGTTCGATGCCCGTCATCTTCGGCATGGTCAGGTCGGTTATTACGAGGTCGAAATCGGAGGGATGCATGCCGAACAGGCGGAGCGCCTCCATGCTGTCCTTCACGGCCACGACGCGATAGCCCGAGATGTTCAATGCCCGCTTCAGGCTGGCGAGGATAGCCTCCTCGTCATCGATCAGCAGGATCCTTTCCTCGCCCCGGGGCAATGCCTGGTGATCCGGAGATGCCTGATAATCGACCGCTCCCGGATATTCCGGAATAAAGACGTTGAACAGGGTACCCTTACCCTCCTCGCTCTCCACGGTGATGGCGCCTCCGAACCCCGTGACTATGCCGTGCACGACCGAGAGTCCGAGGCCGGTTCCCCTTCCCACACCCTTGGTGGTGTAGAAAGGCTCGAAGATATGCTCCTGCACCTCGGGCGGCATGCCGGGGCCGTTGTCACTGACCCTGAGTTCCAGGTAGTCGCCTGTCCGGATCCCCTGGGGGGCGCTCTCAGACTCCAGATGGGTTTCCTTCAGGCTTACATCGATGGTACCCTTCCTGGATGAAAGCGCGTCGGCCGCGTTCTGGAAAAGATTCATGACGATCTGCTGAAACTGGATGGGATCGCCCATGGCCACGTCCGAGATCGCCTCGATCCGGCACCTGATCTCCAGGGTGCTTGGAAGGGTGGAGCGGAGGAACCCCACGGTCTCTTCCAGTTGCGGCGCAAGGTGCATGGGGATCAGGCTCTTTTCGCTCAGCCTGCTGAAGGTCAGCACCTTTTTTACCAGGTTTCGCTGGCGGCTCGCCGAATTCAGGATCTGTTCCAGGATCTCGCGGCGGGGAGAATCGGGTGGCTCTTCCTGCAGGAGCTCCTCGGTGTTGACGATGATGGGGTAGAGGAGATTGTTCAGATCATGGGCTATGCCTCCGGCAAACCGGTCGAGGGCCTCGATCCTCTGGGCCTGTGCGAGACGGGATTCAATCCTTAGTCTCTCATCTTCGGCCTTTCTGCGTTCGGCGATTTCCCGGGCGAGATTTCTGTTCCTTTCTTCGAGCTCACGCGTGCGCTGTTTCACCAGGCCTTCGAGATGCTCGCGATAAGTGCCGAGCTCCTGTTCGAGCTCCTTACGGGCCGTGATCACCTCGGTGAACATGATGATCCCGCCGATGTTTCCCTCGCTCCCGCGCCAGGGAAGGATCTCCCATCTCACCCAGTCCACCTTGCCGTCGAGACGGGGAAAGGGGTCTTCCTCGCACCTCAAGGTCTCGCCGGCAAGCCCGCGACGATGGATCTCCTTCCACCGCGACGGAATCTCGGGAAAGATCTCGTAATGGCTCCGGCCGATGATATCCCTCTGTCCCAGGCCATAATCCTTGAGCCACCTGCGGCTGACGGCGATGTAGCGCATCTCGCGATCCATCATAGCGATGGCCGCCGGTGCATTCTCGATGAACAGCCCGAGCTTCTGCTCGCTCTCCCGAAGAGCGATTTCCGCCTGCTTGCAATTCTCCTGCGACTCTTTCAGTTCGGCTATCAGCTTCATGGATGCTGCCAGTCGTGCCCTGAGCCGCTTTCCCGTCAGTGTGGTTTCTCTCATGCTCTCCACCTGCAGTGCCCTGGTCACGGTGCCGGTAGTGCCCCTTTTTTATGACAGCGGTTTTCCCACCGCCATCTATAAAACGCCCGGCTCCCGTGTCCGCCGTGGTCCCCGCAGGGACGCGGAGACCGGGAGAACCCGATGCGCCGGAACAGAGCCAGCCATCCTTGGACGCGCCTCGCAGACCCGCTCGGCAACGCACTATGGCTCCTGATTTTATAATAGTGATCGGAGGTGAAACCCCCAGAGTAGTCCGGCGCACCTTACGTCAATATAAAGGACGGGTAAAGGAGGCCTGCCGGAAGGACCGGGGCTACGCCGCCAACGCCCCTGATCGCCCGGCCCCGGTCATCCATCCGTGCGGCAAGCCCGGGTGAGGAAGTCCCGCCAATGGGTGGTGCGGGACTCGGCCAGGCACGGCCCTCATGACAGGCATACGCCTCAGAACGTGATGACGAGCTCGTACGCGCCCTGGGAGAGGGTCGCATGGACCGGGCAACTGCCCTTTTCGAACACCTTCATCATGGCCTTGTTGCTCGCCAGTACGTCTGCCGTGAACCCGTGGAGGCCGCGCTCCCTGGCCAGGGTCACGAGCATCTTGTAGAGATAGGTGGCGATCCCCATGTCCTGGTATTGTTCCTCCACCACGAAGGCCACGTCCCCGTAGGGCTTCTTCCGGTCCTTGACGAAGCGGGCCTCGGCCACAATGTGCTCCTCTTCGGGAGAGCCTGTCAGGCCAACGATGGAGAGCGTGTCGATGTAGTCGATGTTCACGTACTGCTGCATCTTGGCATGGGGCATGACCTTGATGGGGCTGAAATAGCGGTAATAGACCGTCTTGTCCGAGAATCGGTAGAAGAGCCTGCGCATCTCCTCCTCGTCGGAAGGCTTGATGGCGCGGAACCGGACCTCGACGTCTCCCTTGAAGGTGTGCCCGGTGGCGATATGCGAAGGATAGAGGCGTGCGGATTCCGGCAGGTAGATCTGGTCGGGGTAGAGGATCTTCTTTTCCTTGGCCTGCTCGAAGAGCGTTTTCCGGTCCCCGGGATGGGCGATATCGATGAGGAACTGGGCCCTCTCGCGTACGGTCCGGCCCCGCATGTTTGCCACGCCGTACTCGGTGACCACCATGTCCACGGACTCCTGCAGGCTGAGCTGGTTGGGCAGATCTTCCACGGAAAGGAGGATATTGGACCTGCCTTTGAGGTTCCGGCTGGGCAGGGCGAAGATGGTGCTGCCCCGCTCCGAGAGCTCGGCGCCGTTGACGAAATCGGCCACCTCGCCCGGGGTGGTGGCCACGTTGCCCTTGCCGATGTGCATGGCGACCCGTCCCGAGAGGTCGACCTTCCGGGCCGGGATGACCGCGATGAACCTCGGGTTCATGCCGATCTGGACCGGGTTGAACACGGTGTCGATTCCCTGGAAATCCACCAGGGGGTTTCGGTCGAGCCAGGCCATGAGCTCCTTTGTGCCGAAGGCGTAGGAGGTGAGCGACTTCCCTCGGTAGACACGCTTGTTGCGGTTCGACACCGCGCCGCTCCTGACCAGGTCCATGAGGGCGTCCGTGAAAAAGGGCGAGTGGATGCCTAAGTGGCGCTTCTGGACCAGGTGACGTGCCAGGGCCTCGTAGAGGGGGCCGATGGAGAAGCTCAGGCAGCTCCCGTCTTCGATGACCGAGGCCACGTTCGCGCCCACCTGGTCGAACACCTCGTCCACGGGCCAGCGCTCGAAGTAGATGGGCGGGTCCTGGGAGCGGACCAGGAAGTCGAACTCGGAGATTGGCACAAAGGTGTCGCCGAAGGTGAAGGGCACATCGCGGTTGACCTCGCCGATCACGAGCGATGCCTGATCCATGGCATGGCGCGCGGCATCGACCGCCATGCCCAGGCTGCAGTAGCCCGCCTCGTTGGGAGGCGTGACCTGGATGAAGGCCGCGTCGATGGGCAGCATGCGCGACTCGATGAGGGCCGGGATCCGCGCGAACCGGCTCGGTATCATGTCGACATGGCCCTGGGTGATGGCCTCGCTCGCCACCCAGCCCGAGAAGAAGGTCTTGAGCCTGAACTTCTGGGTCTGGAGCTCCTTCATGGTGATCACGTCGCCCAGGCTCACGAGCTGGATCAGCTCCAGGTCCTGGAGGTTGGGCTCGTCCGATGCCATGAGGTGCTTCACCAGGGTCCGGGGCTCGGAAACGCCGGTGCCCAGAAAGATCTTCATCCCGGGTTCGATGTGGTGCAATGCCTCCTGCGGGGTGACGACGCGGTCCTCCCACGGCATGGATTTTCCGTCCTGCTTTCTGCTCACGATGTGCTCTCCTCTCCCATGACAGGCGGCGGCCAATCCTCCAAGCATACGACTCTTGCCCGGGCTGACGCGTGGTCTCCTTTCAAAAGAGCCCGGAGGACCGTGTTCGGGCGCACCGCTCTCCCTTTCCTATAGCCGGAAAGTCCTGTATTGAGAAGGGGAACCTGGTCTTTTGTCAGGCCGGCGGTTTCATGTACTGCATGGTGCCGTCCTGGACCACGGCGACTCGCGCCGCATCCGGATAGTCCTGCTTGAGCAGCGAGATCACCTCGTCCCAGGTCTTGACGACAACGGCGTCGTCGTTGTGGCAGATGAGGTCCAGGCTCGTCCGGTCGGGCAAGGGATTGAGCACGATGAGCCTCTTCATGAGCATGGGGATGAACCCCGGGTTCCTGTGTGCGTAGTGCCTCCCCCCGTAGCCGCTCCCCCAGGAGCGCATGACGTAGTGGGGCACCTGGCCCTCGGGCGCATCACATATGAGCACCGCGGTGCCCTGTCCGCCCGGCTTCAGGGTCGTGAGCGCGAGCAGCAGGGCAATGGCCGACTCATTGGCCTTGCCGTAGGCATTGCACACCACGATGTCATAGCCGCTGGAAAAGGGGATGCCGTAGTGGTCCCTGCCTTCGTCCGCGCCCGCCTGGTGGGTGGCCCTGAACGGCCCGGCAAAGAGATTCACGATCCGGCCCCGGCGGTTGAGCAGGCAGTCGATCTTGAAGTCGAGCCCGGCCATCTCGCCCGCGGCGTCGCACTCGGCCCGCATGATGTTGTTGTCGAAGTTCCCCAGGCCGGACCTGCCCGGGTCGCGAAAGAGCTGGTTGTGGAACTGGTTGATGGTCTCGATCCCTGCCACACCCGGCATGATGAGCTTGGCGCCTCCGCCGAAGCCAACGTGCACGTGGGCCGTGACGCAGCCGATGCCGATCTTGAGGTCGCAGTCCATGAACTCGCGGTTGAACCAGAGCTCGACCCCGGTGGGGGTCCTTCCCACGCGCACGGTGTTCTGGAAAGGATCGTGGTTGTACACCGCGTAGTTCTCGACGATCTCGTCCCCGAGCTTCTTGCGGGCATTGATCATGTCGTATGCCCCGTGCGAGCCCAGGGCCCAGAGAAACCTGATCCGGTCCTTCTCAAGCCCGGCGCGGTGAAGGGCGTCGAGAACGAACGGCGCAACGTCCCTGACCGGGGTGGGCCTTGTCATGTCGTCGAACACGATCACGGCCTGCTTCTTGCCCTGTGCGAGCTCCTCGAGAGAAGGGCCCTCGATGGGCCGCTCCACCTTTGCCTTGATTTCCTCCGGGCTCAGACCGGGCTTTTCGAATCCCGGAGAGGTGAGGTTGATGACCTCCCACTGTTCCGGAAAAGCGAGTTCGCGCTCATTGTTCTCGTACCAGAGCCTGGACGGGACCGAAACCTTCTTCATAACGCCCTCCCTGAAACATTCTATGGTAATGTCGTATCGTATTATTATAAGCTGTTTTTTCGTTGAAAGGAACAACTTCGTGCTGATATAATCCCCTCTGTTTGCCGGGGGAAGTCCCGATGCCGCACGGCCGTTTTTCATGGACCTGCCGGGGATGTGCAATCCGGTGCGCGTCGGCACAATGCCTGTCCGCAGGCATGATCCGGCTCTTGGCCTGTTGTTCCATACCAGTGCACGGGGGATCTTACATGAACATACTGAACGAATTCATCGAGGTTGCCGGCGATCCCGGCGCATATGCCCGGAGGATCAGGGCGTCGGGACGGTCCGTGATCGGGTATTACTGTTCCTACGCGCCCGAGGAGATCATCCACGCGGCCGGGCTGCATCCGGTACGGCTCTTCGGAACCGGGGGCGACTCCGGAATCGCGGACAGGCACCTGCAGGCCTACTGCTGCTCGCTCGTGCGCGGAGCGCTCGCCGAGTCGCTGACCGGCGGGCTCGATTATCTCGAAGGCACGGTTTTTCCCCATACCTGCGACTCCATCCAGCGACTCTCCGATATCTGGCGGCTCAACACCGGCCACGGCTTCTTTGCCGACGTGGTGCTCCCGGTCAAGCTCACGGGCGAGAGCGCCAGGCAGTATCTGATCGACGTGCTGCAGAGGTTCAAAAGAGATCTGGAGTCCTACTTCGGCCTCACTGTCACCGAGGAAAGTCTCAGGTCCTCCATCAGGACCTTTAACATTATCCGCTCCTGCCTGAGCGAGATCTACGAGCTCAAGTCCCGCAATCCAGGAATTCTCACGGGCGGCGAGCTCTTCTCGATTGTCAGGGCGTCCATGGTCATGGACAGGGAGGTGCTCAGAGACAGGCTTCAGGCCCTTCTTGGGGAGCTTCGGGAGCGCGTGACCGGCCGCGACGGCCGGGGCAGACGGCTCATGCTGGTGGGCAATGCGTGCAACCACCCGGACGTCTACGACCTCATCGAGCGTTCGGGAGGGCAGGTGGTCTGGGACGACCTGTGCACGGGGACCCGCTGGTTCTCGGGCGCGATCCGGGAAGAGGGCGACCCCGTCGCATCGATTGCCGAGCGCCTCTTCGAGCGGCAGGTCTGCCCGTCAAAGCACAAGTCGCCCACGGCAAGAGGAGAGCATATCGCGGCGCAGGCCCGGGAGCACGGCGTGGAGGGCGTGATCTTCCTCTACCTCAAGTTCTGCGATCCCCACAGCTTCGATTACCCGTATCTGAAAGGATATCTGAAAGACGCGGGCATACCCTCCATGCTGCTGGAGATCGAAGACCGTCTCCCCCCCGAAGGGCAGATCCTCACCCGGATCGAGACCTTCATCCAGATGCTCGTGCCGGGAACAGGTGCCGCGTTCACCGGCGCCTCACAGACCGGAAGGGAGGGATAAGCCATGCCGCAGACAGATGCCGAAAAAAAGAGGAAATTCAGGTCGGCCAGGAGGATGCGCGAGATCATGACCGAGTATTACATCGAGGCCAAGACCGCGGACCAGACCGGAAAGAAGGTGGCCTGGATCACGAGCGGGGGCCCGGTCGAGCCGCTCATCGCCATGGACGTCATCCCGGTCTACCCGGAAAACTACGGGGCCATGATCGGCGCGTCCCACATGGGGGGAGACCTCTGCGCCAAGGCCGAAGCCCTGGGTTACAGCACCGACCTGTGCTCTTACGCCCGGGCGGACATCGCGTGCGCCCTGGAGGACGGCGGGCCCATCGGAGGCCTCCCGAAGCCCGACATGCTCGTGTGCTGCAACAACATCTGCGGCACGGTCATGAAATGGTACGAGATCCAGGCCAGGCTCTACGATGTCCCGCTCTTCATCTTCGACACCCCGTTCTGCCACGTGGACTTCGCCGAGGAGGCCAGGCGCTATGTCCGGACCCAGATCGACGAGTACATCGGGTTTCTCGAGGGCGTGTGCAAAAAGAAGTTCGATTTCGATAGGAGTATGGAGGTGGGAAGGCTCTCGCTGAAGGGCCAGCGGCTCTGGCAGGATGTCCTGGACGCGGCGGCCTACCGGCCCTCTCCCATGACCGCGTTCGACGCGTTCTTCTTCCTCGCGCTCATCGTCACCCTGCGCGGCACTGACAAGGTGGTGGACTTCTACACCGAGCTCCTCGAAGAGATGAAGGAGCGGGTGAGCCAGGGCATCAGCGCCGTGGAGAACGAGCGCTACCGCCTCCTGTGGGACAACCTGCCGGTATGGTACCGGCTGAAGTGGCTCTCGGACACCTTCGCGGCCCATGGGGCCTGCCTGGTGGCCGATACCTACACCACGGCCTGGTGCGGCTCCATGAAGTATATCGACGAGAACAACTTCATCGACTCCATGGCCGAGGCCTACACCAGGATCTATCTCAACATCGGGGTGGACGAGATGGCCAAGACCATCTTCGCGATGATCGACAAGTACGAGGTCGACGGCCTGGTGATGCATTCGAACCGGAGCTGCAAGCCGTACTCGTTCGGCCAGTACGACATCATGCGCATGGTGCAGGAGAAAAAGGGCATACCCTGCATGATGCTCGAATCCCATATGGTGGACGAGCGCAGCTTCTCGGAGAGCCAGACCTTGACCCGGATCGACGCCTTCATGGAGGTGATCAGGCAGCGGGGCCCCCGCGCGGGAACGGCACGGTAGAATCAAAAGGAGGAATGAACTGCATGAGTGAAATGCACTACGCGCTGAAGGACAAGGTGGCCGTGGTCACCGGCGGGAGCAGGGGCATCGGCCTCGAGATCGCCCGCGCCCTGCTCGAGCAGGGCGCGCGGGTGGTGATCTGCGGGCGGAAGCAGGAGAATCTCGATGCCGCGAAAGAGCTCCTGCCCGGCGGCGACCTCATGGCCCTGCAGGCCCATGTCGCCCGGGAGGCGGATGTGGACCGTCTCTTCGCCGCTGTCAAAGAGCGGCACTCCCGGCTGGACGTGCTCGTGAACAACGTGGGCATGAACCTGATCACGCCCGGGATCGCGGACACCGATCCGAACCTGTGGCAGAAGATCGTGGAGACCAATCTCAACGGCACCTACCTGTGCTCGCGCGCGGCTGCGCGCATCATGCGCGATCAGAAAGAGGGCAAGATCGTGAGCGTGTCCTCCATCGCGGGCAGAAAGGCATCGCCCGGCATGGGGGTCTACGGCATCGCCAAGGCAGGGGTGGAGATGCTCACCAAGGTGCTGGCAAGCGAGCTCGCCGGCTTCAATATCCAGGTCAACGCCGTGGCCCCCGGCATGGTGAGGACAGATTTCAGCAAGCCCTTCTGGTCGGATGAGGGCATCTACCGGGAGGTCGTCAAGACCGTCCCCCTGGGCAGGATCGCCGAGCCCGGGGATGTGGTCCACCCCGTGCTCTTCCTCGCCTCTCCGGGTGCTTCGTTCATCACCGGGCAGACCATTGTGGTGGACGGCGGGGCGAGCGCGATCTGACGCCGGAGAAAAAAATTCACCGGAAGAGATGGCGCCTGTTTTTCGAAAGCGAGGCTTCTTTTGAATTGGACACCCGGACAGGAATCAGGCGGTAAAGGCTCACAACCGGCATCGAACGGAAAGGAAAGGGCGATTTTTTAAGAAGATGAAGACCGCGGGGATAGACATCGGCTCGATCACGGCAAAGGCGGCAATACTGGAAGACGGCGTCATTCTGGGAACCAGGATCGGCTTCACCGGCTACAACGCGGGTGTGGCCGGCAGAAAGATATTCGAGGAGCTCACCGGAGAGCTCGGGATGGAGGTATCCTCCATCGACAGGATCGTCTCGACCGGCTACGGCAGAAACAGCGTGGAGTTCGCCCACAAGTCCATGACCGAGATCATCTGCCACGGCGCAGGCGCGCACTTTCTCGACCCTGAAGTCCGCACCGTGGTGGACGTGGGCGGGCAGGACAGCAAGGCCCTGATCCTCGACGCATCGGGCAAGGTCACGGACTTCGTGATGAACGACAAGTGCGCGGCAGGCACCGGAAGGTTTCTGGAGGTCATGGCCCGGGCGCTGGAGGTGAACCTGGACGAGTTCGGCGAGCTTTCCCTGCATTCGGAGAACCCCGCGAAGATCAGCAGCATCTGCACGGTCTTTGCCGAGTCCGAGGTCATCTCGCTCATCTCAAGGGGCGAGCAGCGCGAGAACATCATCGCGGGCATCCACGACTCGGTTGCCTCGCGGGTGTATGCCATGGCGCAGCGGCTTGCCGTGGACACCCCCATCATGATGACCGGCGGCGTGGCCAGGAACATCGGCGTGGTCAGGGCCCTGGAGAGGCGCTTCGGCTCCCCCGTCGAGGTCAACGGATACGCCCAGGCCAACGGCGCCATCGGGGCGGCCGTGCTGGCGTGCAGCCTGCCGTGAACGTGTCGGGATACGGCTGCTCTCCTTTGCCTCAAGGGTGACCGAGGGCATGCGGCGCGCGTGAAGGGCTGAGTTGCTTCCACTGGCAGTACGGCCGTTTCCCTCGCTCGCCATTTTTATCCCGGGGACTTCTATCGGTGAGTCACCCGGAAAAAGGCTTTCCCCCTTACGGGTTCAAGCTGTTCGACACTCCCTTGCGCCAGGAGCTCGCCCACGTGTTTGACCGCCTCGTTGGGATGGATGCCCAGCCCGCCTGCGATGTCTTCAAGGGTGCACGGCCTCCTCTCGATCATCTGGAAGACCGTGTCCCTGGCCACGGTGAACTCGGATTCTTCGTGGATTCTCCGGTAATCGGCGATGACCGTCGCAGGGGGGGCGAACAGACCGGCAATGCGTTCCAGGCGGGGCCGGCTCACGCCCGCCGCATAATCTTCCGCAGGCGGGCGGGTCACGGTGTTCAGCTCTATCTCGTCAGGCCGTATCAGGCCCGCGCACTCGGCGATTCTTCGGGCCTGCGCCGGGAGGGCAGTGTGCCCCCCCAGGACAAAGACCTCCAGCCGGTATTCGCCCCGGTACTCCTGTCTCAGGTCGATCAGTCCCTGAAGCATTTGCTCGAAGGTGATCTCCTGATGGGGACGGTTCACGGCATGGAACATGCCCGGGCTCCCGGCATCGAGCGAAGGTACGATCAGATCGGCGTCCATGAGCTCTCTGCGCACGTCTTTCTGCCACAGGAGCGAGCCGTTCGTCAGCACCGCGAGGGGTATGTCCGTCAAGGAATGTATCTTCTCGATGAGCTCGCCCAGGCGGGAATACAGGGTGGGCTCGCCTGAACCGGCCAGGGTGATATAGTCCGGGTGCGTGGAGAGTTTTTCCCTGAGCTCGTCCACGATCTCGTCCAGCGGGAACCATTCCTTTCTCTGGACGGTCTTGAGGGTGGTTCGCCCGAGCTGGCAGTAGATGCAGTCATAGGTGCACGTCTTGAACGGCACCAGGTCTATACCGAGAGACCTCCCGAGACGCCTGGACGGAACCGGCCCGAAAATGTGTGCCATGGTCGTTTCTCCTCACTTTTTTAAAAACAGTTTTTTATCGGGAGGCATAAGAGTCTGTTCATGCTTTTTAAGGTGCACCATGGGATCGGGATGCTCATGAGCAGTGCCGTCAGGCGGGCTGCTCTCACGTAGACTGCATCAGACTGCTCACGGATTCCCATACTGAACGGATATCGCCCGAGCATCCGTTGTCCTGGTATTCGACCACCGGGAGCCTGCTTATCTGCGCTTTTGTCACCGCGCGGTCATAGCGTACCTTTCCGGCGATGCGGAGTCCCTTTTTGCATGCCTGTTCTTCGATCTCGGATGCCACCTGGGGGTTCAGATCCCACTTGTTGATGCAGACCATGGCAGGGGTGGCGAAATGCCTGGTAAGATCGGCCACGCGAAGGAGGTCGTGAAGCCCGCTCACGGTGGGCTCGGTCACCACCAGCACCATGTCCGCACCGGTAATGGACGCGATGACCGGGCATCCGATTCCGGGAGAGCCATCGATGACGACCAGACCGATCCCGCGCTCCTCGGCCAGATTCACGGCCTCCTTCCTGACCAGGCTTACCAGCTTGCCGGAATTCTCCTCGGCGATGCCGAGCCGGGCATGGACCATGGGGCCGTGCCGGGTCTCGGATACGAACCACTCTCCGTTCACCGCCGGACCGAAGTCAATGGCGTCGTCTTCACAGAACCAGGAGCATACGCCGCACCCCTCGCAGGCTACGGGATCGATGCGGAAGGTTTTCTCGACCCGGCTGTTGGACGGGCCGTCAAAGGAGACGGCGTCGAAACGGCAGACCTCGGCACAGGTGCCGCAGGCCGTGCATCTCCCGGTAATAACGGAAGCACGCTTGCCTCCCGAGAAACTCTCCGACCGGATCACCTGCGGATCGAGCACGAGATGCAGGTCCGCTGCATCCACATCGCAGTCGGCCATCACACACTTTCCTGCCAGCGCCGCGAACGAGGCGACGATAGAGGTCTTACCCGTCCCTCCTTTGCCGCTTATGATCACGAGCTCCTGCTGCTTTTTTCCCATATGTTCACCTTCTGTAATCTGTTTTTTACGCACTCTTCCCCATAAGAAAGGCAGGGAATGCGGGACGGCCGGGCCGTCCCCACCGGGTATTCCGCCTGCATGGGGAGAATGGCCCGCAGCTGCCTCGGACGGGATGCTCGCGCATCACCCTTTAAGCAGTCTCTTCACCAGTGAAGCGAAAACCGCGGAATAATCCTGCACAGCGTCGCAGGCAAGCTCGCCCCGCGAGTATGCCTCGGCAACCCTTCGATCGTCCGGGATTTCGGCAAGAATCACGATGTCCTGTTTCCGGCAGTAATCCAGCGTCTGCCCGTCGCCCGTATCCGAGCGGTTGATAACCACCCCGAAGGGCAGGGCGAGCATTCTGACCGTTTCGACAGCCAGCACGAGATCGTTCAGCCCGAAGGGGGTGGGCTCGGTCACCAGGACGACATAATCCGCGTCGCGGATGCTCTCGATAACCGGACAGGATGTGCCGGGAGGCGAATCGATAATCAGCAGATCCGCATCCATGGCTGATGTCTTGACCTGCCTGATCACCGGCGGGCTCATTGCCTCACCGATGTTCAGGATTCCCTGGACGAAATGCACTTTATCGGCCCTGCCCATCTCGAGCCGCCCTATGGTGCGCTTAGACTCGACAAGGGCGCCGGTCTGGCAGACCATCCAGCAACCGGCGCAGCCGTGGCACAATTCCGGAAAAACAAGGACGTTCCTGTTCACGACAGCCACGGCTCCGTACTGGCAGATCTCCCTGCACAGACCGCATCCCGTGCACATGCCTTCCTGAACACCCGGCACACTCACGTTGACCGGCCGTTTCTCTTCGATCTGCGGCCTCAGGAACAATGCGCCGTTGGGCTCTTCCACATCACAGTCCAGGTAAGCGACCCTGATCGAACCTCTCGATGCAACAGCGGCAAGATTCGTGGCAACGGTCGTCTTCCCCGTGCCCCCCTTGCCGCTCGCGATGGCAATCTTTCTCATGAGCGTTCCTTATCTTTGGAGATCACTCGATCCGTATGGCGCCTGTTGGGCACTCGTCCACACAGACACCGCAGCCGGCGCATTCCTCTTCATTGATCTGTGCAACCCCGTCGAGCAGGCTGATGGCATCCATGGGGCATATATCGATGCATGCACTGCACCCGGTACACAACTCCTTGTCGATCTTTGCCGTCAATTATTTCTTCTTCCCGTGCCTGGACCCGATCCTCTGCCCATTCCCATGCCCCGGCCGGATCCTCCTCCCATGCCCATGCCGCGACCGCCGCCTCTGCCTCCTCCCATACCGCGACCGCCGCCCATGCCCGGGCCCATGGGGGAATCGGCCGTGCCTGAACCCGCGCCGAAATGGTCGGAGACATTGGCGCCCGGGCTCGTCTGGAATTCTCCGGCATTGAATTGGTTAACCAGATCGCTCACCATGCCCGAGCATCCGGTGATGACACCGATGCCTGCGGCGGTGAGCGTCTGAAAGGCATTGGGGCCGCATTTGCCGGTGAGAAGATATTGAACGCCCTTGTCCGCCACGAGCTGTGCAGACTGGATCCCTGCGCCGCCGCCAAGCGAGACGTTCGGATTTTCGACTGCTTCGAACGCGAGCGTGCCGGTATCGATGATCAGAAAAAACCGGCACCTTCCAAAACGTGGATCAACCGGCGATTCCAGGGTATTTCCCGCTGAGCTTACTGCAATTCTCATATAGTTCTCCTTGAAGTCCGGTGTTCTGTCAGTCCTCTTTGGTCCGGGACTGGAGCTCTTCGATCTGCCGCCGTATTCCCTTCAGGGCATCCTCAAAGTACGTTGCCTGATTCTTCAGCGCCTCAAGCTCGGTTTCGCCCGTCATCGGAACACCGGCAGCCGGGTACGGATAGGGCGCCGCTCCCCATGCCGGCCAACCTGCCGCTGCACGCTGCCAGCCGGTCAATCCGGTAGCGTAGAAGCGGTTACGCCATCCGCGGCCGCCTCTGCCGAATCCACCGCCACTGCCGCGGCCCCAGGTTCCGAAGCCGCCCGGGTAAGCCGGATTCGCGTACCCCGGCACGTTATAGCCTGCACAAAAACCAGCCGCCCGCCCTGTCATCGGGCCCATACCGAATGGTCCTGTCCTGTCTCCACCTGGCATGATACATTCTCCTTTCCAAGGGAGCATCCGCTCCCATTGTTTTTTAGCCTTTGCGTCAACCCCGTCCCCGGCGGTTCCGGCGACGGCGCCTTGTCCTTCCCGCGGCACAGCCCGGCATCAGGAGACGGCCGTCTTCCAGGCTCCCCTGTAGAAAGGCTGCGACCACATCGTCCAGATTGCCGCAGATGAACCCTACGGTACGGACCCCTGCGGCATCCAGAGCCGTTTCCATTTGCCGGGAGAGCGCCCCGCAGATGAGTATGTCCACGCCGAGCGCAAGAACCTCTCCTGCGCGGCGGAACGGTTCCCGGCTGACCAGGGTTCTCAGCTCCCTGCTGGTTTCCCGCCCGCAATCGATATCGATCAGACAGAGGCTGTTCGAAAAATCGAAGACCGGCGACAACCTGCCTTGGCAGTGGGCAATCGCAATCCTCATGACACGAGGTACTCAAGCAAAGGTGATACCATTCATGGCAAGCTGTGGTTTTATCAGTATATTCAGTTTCTTCTTGTACATTTCCCAGGAATTGGCCGAATATAGTATTGCATTATGCAATAAAAAGGCTTATTTGATAGTGCATATTGCGTGATAGCAAGGTGGCAGAGATGAGTGACAGGTCAGAGAAAAGCCGTCAGGATGTTATCCTGGATTCGATCAACGAGGGCGTTTTCACCATAGACCGCGACTGGAGGATCACCTCGTTCAACCGCGCCGCCGAGCGCATTACCGGGATATCGCGCGATGACGCCGTCGGCCGGGCCTGCAGCGACGTGTTCCATGCGAGCATCTGCGAGAACGAGTGCGCCCTGAAACGCACCCTGGAGAGCGGCAAACCGGTCGTGAACGCCACTGCCCACATCGTCACAAACCAGGGCATGCGTGTGCCCATCCGTATCTCGGCCGCGATTCTCAAAGACGACCACGGACGTGTCATCGGCGGGGTAGAGACCTTTCAGGACCTGAGCCAGGTGGAGCAGCTCCGCAAAGAGCTCAAGGCCCGGTATACCTTCGAGGACATCGTGGGACGCAGCCCGGCCATGATGAGCCTCTTCGAGATCCTGCCCCGGATCGCCGAGAGCAGCAGCACGGTGCTGATCCAGGGGCCGAGCGGTACGGGAAAGGAGCTGTTCGCCCGCGCCATCCACAACCTGTCCGCCCGCAGGAGAAAACGCTTTGTTGCGGTGAACTGCGCGGCCCTGCCGGATGCGCTGCTGGAAAGCGAGCTGTTCGGCTACAAGGCAGGCGCCTTCACGGATGCCAGGCGCGACCATCCGGGACGATTCGTACTTGCGCACGGGGGCACGATCTTTCTCGATGAGATCGGCGATATCTCTCCCGCTCTGCAGGTGCGGCTGCTCAGGGTACTGCAGGAGCGGGTCGTGGAGCCCTTGGGATCGGTCGAGCCCGTGCCCGTGGATGTGCGCGTCGTGGCAGCGACAAACCGCGATCTCGCGGGGCTCGTCCGCGACGGCCGGTTCCGCGAAGACCTGTACTACCGCGTCCGGGTCGTGCTTCTCGATCTTCCCGGCCTGAAGCAGCGACGCGAGGACATACCTCTACTGGCGGACCACTGCGTGGCGAAATTCAACCGTTTGCAGGGCAGAGACATAACCGGGCTTTCGCCCGAGGTCATGTCGCGCCTGATGGAGTACGACTTTCCCGGCAATGTGCGCGAGCTCGAGAATATCATCGAGCAGGCATTCGTCCTGTGCAGGGGCGGTATCATCGAGATGCATCACCTCCCGCCCGAGCTGCGGCCTGCGGCATCGTCCCGGGACGATACCCTCGGCCCGCTGAGCATTCAGGTCATGGAAAAGAACCTCATCGTCGAGACCTTGCGGCGGTATCGCGGAAACCGCAAGAAAGCCGCACAGGATCTGGGCATCAACACCAGCACGCTGTACCGGAAGATCAAGGCGCTCCGGATCGAAGCGCCTGAAACCGACGGACGGGCCCGCCGGAACTAACCTTGCATTCTGCAATCTCTTAAGAGCGGTCTTCCCTCAACAATCCGGCGTTGTCCTCGGGAGGGATGGACCTTTGGAGGACAAGCCCTTCGACCTTTCAAAGACCTCAAGAAGCGAACTGAGAAGGAGGATCGAAGCCGCCACAGCGAAGGGGAATGTGCCCCCGCCTTCAAAGTCCTTCAAGAAGCGATTGCGAAGGAGAATTCAGGCCTGATAAGGGGGGCTCGGATACCCGGGCTCAGTCGAGCCTGACCTTCGGGACCCCAGTATCGTTGTGCCCCGGGGCGTTCAGCCTGCCGTAATAGGGGCTCTTGGAGAGGTACAGGGCAGCAAGCGGGTTGTGTCCGAGCACCCGGTCCTTGACGGCGAGCACGGTGCACGGCACCCGGCATGACCGGAAAAAAAGCGTATCATGCCCGACGCAGAGCCCGAGCAGAACCGCGAGGTCGACCTCCTCGGCCTCCATGACCTCTGCCTGGGCTATCGGGTTGCACATGGGCTCCATGAGATCAGGGCCCATGATCTTCTCGCTGCCCTTTAAACCGATGTCCTCCTTGGGGACGCGGCCCACCTTGCAGTTCACGGATATGACCTCGAACCCCTTGTTCTCGAAGATCGAGGCGATCATGCGCGCCTCCTCCTTGAGCCCCACGCAGAAGGCGATCCCGATCCGGGTGTATCCGCACTTGCGCGCGAACTCCATGGTCTCCTCGATCCGCGGGATCCTGGTCCGGATTCCCGCGGCATCGAGCTCATAGCACTGAGACTCCTGCAGGGATGCCAGACGGGCGAATTCACGGACCCCGGGATTCTCATACGCATCGGACGCCCTTACCATCGCCTCGGGGAAGCGGCGCATCGGGCAGAAGGCCGGCGCCTCCTCGACGGGCGGCATAGGTGCGCCCGCCGGTGCCAGCGGGTAGCAGACCGTTCCTGGACACCGGGCGCAGGAACTCCTGATCTCTCCTTTTCCTTTGGCCATGACATCCTCCTTTCATATGCACCCGCATACGTGTGCAGGTGAAATCGTGCTGGAAACAGAATACACCACCCTAGAAAGCGCTCCACCCCTTCATGAAGGGTGGAGACGACACCTCCGGGCCGACCCCGGAAGACATCGTCTCCGATGAATAAGGCCGGTGCCTTAAAAAAATGACGTCTGATCCTGCATGCTCCCGCACTCCGCATCAATGCGGAAAGATCATACCGGCCGGTAATGCGGGCCATATAATCGCCGCCCGCACCAGAGGGAAACCAATGCGATGCTGATGCCGATGGATTCGCCCCTCTGCCGGCCGGTCCGGCGCGTCACGCCTGAAAAAGCCGTGACGCGGTATTTTTAGTGATCGCAGGTATTCTCGCCCAGCTCGATGGTGCCAGCGAGGAAACTCTCGGCCAGCTCCTCGGGCGTACTCGACGGGGCGCCGACCAGCACGCGGATGCCTTGTTCCGAGAACAGACTCTGGGCGCGCTGCCCCATGCCGCCCGCGATAATGATGTTTGCGCCCTTCTCGGCAAGCCAGCGGGGCAGCACACCGGGCTCGTGCGGGGGAGGCGTCAGGTCCTCCCTGTTCGTGATCTTCTTGGTCTCGGTGTCCACATCCACCAGGGCAAAGCGCTCACAGTGCCCGAAATGAAGACACAGTCTCCCGTCTGCCAATGGAACGGCTATTCGCATCGATGCTTCCTCCTTTTTGTTTTGTTCCGTTTCATCAGTTTCCGATACCGCGATCTCACGGATGTCATCCAGGGTATCGGCCGGTTTCCGGCCAGCTTCGACGGACGCGATGATTTCCCGCATGATTGAGGCCGTGGGGCTGGCTGCATAGTGCTGAATGAATGCGCGGCCTGTGTCACACGCCTCGGCGATGAGCGGGTCCACGGGAATGGAGCCCAGATAGGGCACCCCCATGTCACGGGCGGTCATCTCCCCGCCTCCCTGCCGGAAGATCGGGGTTACCTCGCCGCACTTGGGGCACACGAAGCCGCTCATGTTTTCCACCACTCCGAGCACAGGAACCTTGAGCTGATGGCAGAAGCTGATGGATTTGCGGACATCGACGGCAGCCACTCGCTGCGGGGTGGTGACCACCAGCGCGCCGTCCACGCCGCCCATCAGCTGAAAGACCGACAGCGGCTCGTCGCCGGTGCCGGGAGGCGAGTCGATGATGAGGTAGTCGAGATCGCCCCAGGCCGCATCGGTGAGAAACTGCCGGATCGCGGTCATCTTCATGGGGCCTCTCCAGATCACTGCGTCGTCCTGGCTGCGAAGGAAGAACCCGATGGACAGGACCTTCAGCCCTTCCATTTCAATAGGCAGGAGCTCTCCGTTCTGGCCACGGACATTGTGCCCCTCGAGTCCCAGCATGGTGGGTACGCTCGGGCCGTGAATATCCACGTCGAGCAGGCCCACTCTCTTGCCCGAGAGCACGAGCGACACGGCCAGATTCACCGCCACCGTGCTCTTTCCGACGCCTCCTTTTCCCGATATCACCACGATCTTGTGCTCGATCCGGCAGAGGCGCTCCGCGAGTCTTCTCCGGTTTTCGAATTCCTCGTCGCTCTCTCCCGGACGCCTCGACGCTGCCGAGCATCCGCTCTTGCTGCAGGATTCGCATGCGCTCTTTTTTGCCTGCTCCCTGGAATATGGCTCGTGACCCCGCTCCGCAGAATCTCTGAGAGAGGCATGCAGGGTGTTGACGGAGAGCAGCGCGCAGTGCTCGCCTTCCTCGGGCAGGTCTTCCAGTGCATCGAGGATGTCCTGCCGGCCGAGCTCCAGGGCCTCGCCAGGGGTTTTCCCTATGGCCAGGCAGGTTGTCATGCTGCCGCATGCAAGGGAATGGCCGCAGCCGTCGGTGGTGAACGATGCCTGCTCCACCCTGTTGCCACGCATGAGCACCCAGAATTCCATGGTGTCGCCGCAGGGGCCGGTCAAGCGCGCATGACCGGTGAATTCTTCCAGCGGTCCGTGGTTCCGTGGTTGTTCCCCGTGATCGGCAAATCGGGGCAGAGATTTCTCGTTGCTCACAGTCTCCATATATCACTCCTTAAAGATAAAGATTTTTCCATATGTTCCGGACATCTCCGGCCGCCTCGGTATCGAGATCGACCACCGTGCACTCCTGCACCTGGGCCAGCGTCACTTGCCGGTCATACCGGATGCGGCCCGCAACCCGTGCCCCCGATGCATGCGCGCGGTCTTCGATTCTCCCGGTCATATCCGGATTCAGGTCCCACTTGTTCACACAGACCGCGGCCGGCACCGCGAAATATCTCGCCAGGGCGAGAACCCGATCGAGATCGTGCTCACCCGACACGGTCGGTTCGGTTACCACCAGGGCAAGGGATGCTCCACTCAACGAAGCGATCACCGGGCAACCAATGCCCGGGGGGCCGTCCACGATGATCAGCTTCCGGCCCTGTTCCCGGGCAAGGCGCTGCGCCTCCTGCCGCACGAGGGTGACCAGCTTGCCGGAGTTCTCGGCCGCAACTCCCAGCCGGGCATGCACCATGGGGCCGTAGCGGGTGTCCGAGATCATCCAGTGCCCGCAGGACCTTTCCGGAAGATCGATCGCGTGAGCCGGGCAGAAGCGCGCACATACCCCGCACCCCTCGCATGCCGCCGGATCGACGAGGTAAACCGGTGTCTCCGGATCCCCGCCGACCGGCGCGATCGCATCGAAGCGGCAGAGCTCCCGGCACACGCCGCACCCGGTACAGTCTCCGGGCCGGATTACGGCCTCGAACCCGCTGATGAACTCATGCCGCTCACGGGTGCGCGGACCGAGGACCAGGTGCAGGTCCGAGGCGTCCACGTCGCAATCGGCAAGAACGGCACCGCGCGCGAGCGAGGCAAAAGAGGCGGTGAGGCTGGTTTTCCCCGTACCACCCTTGCCGCTCACGACAACGAGCTCCTGAAGTGGAGACCCCGGATACGACGCGCCTGTACTCATTCTCCGCACCGGGGCTCGCCGCATCGCTCATCGCGGCCGCAGCAGGTTTTTCCCTCACGCTCGAGGCGGCATGTCCCCGTCTCACGGGCGGATGCACCCTGGCCGCCCTTCATGACAAAGCCTGTCCCGCCGGTGATCAGGCGCCTGAGCTCTCCGCTGCAATCAGGACACTGTCTGATCGGTTCATCGGTCATGGCCTGACGGTGGGCGAGGCGGAGACCGCATACCGTGCACTCATATTCGTAGGTCGGCATGTCTCTCACTCCTTGTGCTGGATAGATGGAATTCCAGGGACTTGCTCAGAAGATTCTCGAAGGGCCTCCGATATGCAGGCAGTGCATCCACGATGAGTTCCCCCCTTGAGTATGCCTGCGCGATCTCCCGGTCGTCGGGGATCTCCATGAGCACGGGTATCCGGTTTTCCCGGCAGTAGACGCGGGTCCGGCCGTCCCCGGCCCCGACACGGTTGATCACCACGCCGTGGGGGATCTTGAGCTCTCTGACCATGTCGACCGCAAGTTTCAGGTCGTGCAGGCCGAAAGGCGTGGGTTCGGTGACCAGGATGACGAGGTCGGCATCGCGGATCGTGGTGATCACCGGGCACGAGGTTCCCGGAGGCGCGTCGAGAATGGCGGAAGTACCGCGGCTCAAACGTGCCTTTGCGGCCCTGATCAGGGGCGGCGCCATAGAGACCCCGATATCGAGCTTCCCCTGTATCAGGATTATGCCGCCCGTCTGAAAGGTCTCGACCACCCCGATGCGATGACCCTGCTCCGTGATGGCCTTCTCGGGGCAGACAAGAGAGCATCCCCCGCAGCCGTGGCAGAGCTCGGGGAAAACAATGGCCCCGGTGTCCAGCGACGCGATTGCATGGAAGCGGCAGAAGCTGCTGCATTCCCCGCAGCCGGTGCAGAGTGAATCGTCGATGCGGGGAACGGGCACACATACCTCCTCGCGGGAATGGAGCGTGCCCTTGAGAAAGAGGTGTGCGTTGGGTTCCTCCACATCGCAGTCCAGAAGCTGGACATGCTGTCCCGCCACCCGGGCCAGATTGGCGGACACGGTGGTCTTGCCGGTGCCTCCCTTGCCGGATGCCACCGCCAGGATCATGACCGGCCTTTCTTCGGGGCGCTCCCGGGGAGATAACCGCGCATGCCCAATCTCTGCGCCTCGTTCTCGTCCACCTCGTCCTGCCAGCCGCACCTCGTCTCCCGGATGCAGTCAAATCGCGACACGTAGGGCTTGATATCGAGCAGGGGGGTGCCGTCGAGCACATCCAGGCAGTCCAGGTGGAGCACCGGCCCCTCGCGGAAAAGGAGCCTCACGATGCTCAGGCCGATGGGGTTCGGCCGGATAGGCGCCCTGGTGGAGAACAGGCCTCTCAGTTTGTCCTGGAGGAAGGGCCTGACCATCATCTGTGCAGGGCCTGCCCGGTGAAAGTGATAGATCAGCATGATGTGCGAGAATCCGTCCAGATCGCTCAACCCTTCGCAGTACTGCTCGAATATCTCGGCCGTGCCCCTGCACCCGCAGGAATACACGGGCTGGATGGGCGTCTGCTCGGGGCTGACATGGATGCTCCGGATAACACCGATGGGTGTATACGATATACTCTGCTTCAGATCAGCTGTGCTCATACCCAATGGCCTTCGACATCGGCGGTGCCGGCAGGCTTCAGGGTTCCCGAAAGGAAGAGCTTCAGGGCATCGGCCACGGTGGCGGCTTCCGCGGTGTAGATCTTTATCCCGGCCGCCTGGAGGACCTTAAAGGCCTTGGGCCCGCAGTGCCCGGTCACCAGATGCCCGGCACCGGTCCCGGCGACGGTCTGGGCGGACTGTATCCCTGCTCCCTGCGGGGCGTTCAGGTTCTGCTCGTTGTCCACCACGTCGAAGATTTCCGTTTCCGTGTCATACACCAGGAATTTCGGGGCCCTGCCGAACCGTCTGTCAAGCGGGGCATTCAGGGTGTTTCCCGATGTCGAGAAAGCCACTTTCATTTACTTCTCCTTCCATTACTCTGTTTTCGTTCCCGGCCCATCGATGGTAAGGCCCCTAAGGGCAAGTCTTACCATCCTGCTTCAAGCCTTAAAGCCGGAATGTCATTCTTCCTTCCCGTCCTTCAAAGCGGATACGAAGGGGGATTCTATGGCTGCCGGCTGTATCACCACGGCAGTGCGGCCCTCCGCAGCAGGTCTTCCGAGCAGCCTTGTCGCGATCTTCCTGATCCGGCTGTCCGGACGGGAAAGGTCGCGCAGTACCAGGCTCCCGATCAGAAAGATCAACGGGGCCCTCCCGAGCAGGCCTGCAGGGGCTGCTGAAGCTCCCGGAGCCATGCGTCCCGACCGGCACGCACCGGCAATCATCCCCCATCTCCATCTGAAAGGCCCTTGTGAGGATATCGTCATGCCTCGCCTCCTGTTTTTGTCTCTTTTCTTCAGCCCGTGTCGCGCTTATCACGTGCTCCTGATCATCATGCTGCCGCAGAGAGGGCACTGGACATGCAGGCAGGATATTCCCGTTCTGTGCGGCTCATAGTGTCCGCACCGGGGGCATACGCACAAGTCTTCCCTTCCCGGTGAAAAGGGTTGTCCCTGACCGGTTTTCATGCCATAGCCTGAAAACCGCCCGGCCCGTGGATAGCCAGGATTTTCCGGGTTCCCGCCTTCCCGGGGGGGCACACCGCCGTGCCTCGTGGCGACGCAGCGCACGCCGCGCACGCGTCTCCGGCCGCAGCATCCCGGCATGGCGAAGCTGTCGCCGAGCCTGCCCTCGATCCATGCATGAATGACTTCCTGCAGGTCCCCGGCCACGAAGGGGACCACGGTGATTCCGGATGATCTCACCAGATCGTGCAGGAAACGCGAGATCGCTCCGCACACCAGGGTGTTCACCCTGAGCCGGGTCAGTTGACGGACCTTCTCCACCGGTTCTTCAGCAGGCAGTGTATCTGTGGTCTCGCTCAGAATGCGGCCCTCCTCGGTCTCCACGAGACAAATCCGGCCGGCCACATCGAAGACCGGCGCTACCCTGCTGTTCCAGGATGAGAATGCAATCTTCTCACTCATGCTCCGGTTATCCTCTCTGTGCATACCAAGAGCACGCTCTGTGCCAATCTTCTGAACAGCCGGACGAAGAGCCGGTACCATCAGGATATCGCAAGGGGGATATGGATGGGAGAGCGCCGCACTCCGGGGGTGTGAGTCGCTATATTGCGACTCTAACGCTGGAATGGAGTAGCATAAACGATACTCTCCCGCGATCCATCCGGGTTTTTCGGACCCGGTAACAGGGAGCCTCGCCCGCGGGAAAACAAGCGGCCTTATCTGCGGCCGATGCCGAGCTTTTTCATTTTCCTGAACAGGGTGCTCTTGTGGATGCCGAGCTCGCGCGCCGCGGCGAGGCGGTTGTCGTGATTGCGTTCCAGGGCCTTGCGGATTGCCTGTGCCTCCATGAGCTCTCTGGCAGACCTGATCCCCGGCTGTCTCTTCAGGGCGGCGTGGCGCAGCGTGAGATCCTCGGGCAGGTGCGAGACGCCGACCGGGCCCTTGTCGCACAGGATGAAGGCGCGTTCGATGACGTTCTCCAGCTCCCGGATGTTTCCGGGCCAGTCGTGCGCCATGAGCAGGGAAAGGGCCTCCGTGGTGATTCCCTGGACCGATTTGTGCTGAATCCGGTTGAAGTGGCCGATAAACTGCTCCGTCAGAAGCGGGATGTCTTCTTTGCGGCGTCTCAAGGGGGGAAGCTCAATGCGGACCACGTTCACGCGGTAGTAGAGATCGTCGCGAAATTCTCCCCTCCTCACCTTCTCGGCCAGATCCTGGTTGGTCGCGGCGATGATCCTTACATCGGCGTTTTCGGTGCGCGTGGCTCCCAGGGGTTCGAAGGTTCGCTCCTGCAAAAACCGCAGCAGCCTGACCTGCAGGGCAGAGCTCACCTCGGCTATCTCGTCGAGAAAGAGGGTTCCTCCCCGGGCAAGGGCGAACCGTCCCGGTTTGTCCCTCGTGGCACCGGTGAACGCCCCGGCCTTGTAGCCGAAGAGCTCTGATTCGAGGAGCGTGTCGGGGAGCGCCCCGCAGTTGACGGCGATGAAGGGCGCGTCCCGGCGAGGGCTCAAGGAATGGATGGTCCGTGCCACGAGCTCCTTCCCGGTTCCGGTCTCACCGAGGATAAGCACCGTGCTGGGGCTTGCCGCCACCGCGGGGACAACCCCGAAGACATTCTGCATGATGGGACTGCGGCTCGTCAGATCCCCCAGGTGATGACGCGTCTGAAGCTCCTGGCGGAGCTCCTCGAGCTCGGTCAGGTCGCGGAAGGTCTCCGCACCGCCCACGATACGGCCCTGTTCGTCCCTCAGCACGGCTGTGGAGACACTGATGGGGATCCGGCGGCCGTGCGCGTCGATGATATAACACGACCTGCCGATCACCGGCTTTCCGGACGCGAGTGTCCGGCGCAGGGCGCAATCGGTTTCGCACATGCTGGACCGGAACACCTCGGAGCAGAACCTGCCCAGAGCTTCATCGCGCGGGATGCCGGTGATCTCCTCGGCAGCACGGTTGAACGAGGAGATGCGCCAATCCGCATCCACGGTGAACACCCCGTCCGAGATGCTCTCCAGAATCGAGTCCGTGGAGGAAACGGCGGGGCATGCTGCTTCTCTTTGTCTCTTCATGGCAATTCATGCCATCATACGCATATGGCCCCGACATCGCAACTCATGTTTTCTTCAGTACTGAAAGCAGTGCTTCGGGTTCAGCCCCCTTTTAGTCCGCCGGATACATGGCGTCTATGTGCCGGGAGTATTTCTGTGAAATGACCCTTCTCTTAACCTTGAGCGTGGGAGTGAGCTCGCCGGTTTCCTGGGTCCAGAGGGAATCGAGCAGGGTGAACTTCCTGATCTGCTCCACCCGGGCGTAATCCCTCATGTTCTCTTCGATCTCCTTTTCGAAGAGCGCGACGACCTGGTCGTTGGAAACGAGCTCTTTATGGCTGCCAAAGGAAATTCCCCGGTCCGAAGCCCATTTTTCGAGATTTTCGAACGAGGGCACGATCAGGGCTGAGAGGTATTTGCGGTTGTCGCCGATCACCGCCACCTGTTCGATATAGGATGAGGCCTGCAGAGAGTTCTCGATATTCTGGGGCGAGATGTTCTTGCCGCCCGAGGTAACGATAAGGTCCTTGATCCGGCCCGTGATCTTCAGGTACCCGTCCTCGTCGATCTCGCCGATGTCGCCGGTGCGGAAGAATCCGTCCTTGGTGAAGACCTCTTTTGTGGCCTCTTCGTTCTTGTAGTAGCCCATCATGACCTGTGGGCCCTTGATGAGCAGCTCGCCGCCCTCACCGATCTTGCAGATCGTGTCCTTGACCGCGGGACCCACGGTGCCGGGCTTGATCTTCGTGGGCCTGTTGCCGTTTGTCACGGGTGTCGTTTCCGTAAGTCCGAACCCCTCAAGTACCCGGATGCCCATGCCTAAGAAAAATTCGGCATCGGACACCGAGAGCGGTCCACCGCCCGAAATGGCTCCCTGCAGCCGGTCCATGCCCAGGGCTGTCTTGAGCTTCGAAAAGATGATCTTGTCCGCGAGACGGTATTTGAAGCCGAAGAACCCTGTCCGGGGCCGGTTGTTGCAGATATAGGGCAGATTGTCCCGTGCGATGCCCATGGCCCAGTTGAACAGGGCCTTCTTGATCGGCGGAGCACCGCTTACCTTGGCGAGGATTCCGTTGTGGACCCGCTCGTATATTCTCGGTACACTTACGATAAAGGTGGGACGGATCTCCTGGAAGTTTTCGAGCAGCTTGGTGACATCCTCTGCAAACGCAACCTTGTGCCCCAGAAAGATAGGCGTATAGTAACCCACGGTCCGCTCCAAAGAGTGCGCCAGCGGCAGAAAAGAAAGGAACACATGGTCGCCCGTGAGGAAATCGGGATCAACGGCCTGGAGCTGGTTGACATTGGAGACGAAGTTCTTGTGAGAGAGCATGACGCCCTTGGGGTTACCGGTAGTGCCCGAGGTATAGATGATGGTCGCAAGGTCGTTGATATTGATAGGCCTGAGCCTCTCGTCGAATTCGTTCTTGTGCTTGCTTCTGTATGCCTGTCCTTCCTCCATGGCCGTTGCCAGGTCGATGACCCCCTCTCTTGCATCGGAGAGATCATCGAAAATGATCACCTGCTGTACCTTGGGGAGCTGGTTCTTCACGGAGAGGATCTTGTCCAGGTGCTCTCGCGTTCCGGCAAAGCACATGATGGAATCCGAGTTGTCGATGATGTAGCGGCACTCCTGGGCGGAGTTGGTGGCATAGATGGGTACGTTGACCGCCCCGATTGAGAGGATCGCGAGGTCCGCCACCCACCATTCAAACCGGTTGGGCGAGAACAGGGCTATCTTCTCCCCGGGCTTCACCCCTTTGGAGAGGAGAAAGTTCCCGAGGTTCCTCACCATTTCGTTCATCTGGTTCCAGGATAGGTCCTCCCAGACACCCTGCCTGTTTTTGAACGCTATGAGGGCCTTGTCTCCGTGCTCCTCCGCCCGGTTCTGGAAGATCGCCCCCATGGAAGTTTCCTTGAATGTAGCCATAAATACCTCCTTACAAAAAGAGAATATGAGACAGACAATATTCTTACATAATAAATAGTTGATCAGGGTGAATCAAGATGTCCATCTATGAATATCTTAGAAATATCTCTATGCGTTGAAGGTGAAAAACCGTAAAAAGCCGGGAACAAAAAACGTAGGGGGAGGGCCGTGACCCTCCCCCGGTTCTTTCCGTGGGGACAGCTAGTCGGCGGAAGCCGGATACATCTGCTCGATGGCGTCCTTGTACTTCTGGTTTATGACCCTGCGCTTGAGTTTCAGGGTGGGGGTGAGCTCGTCCGTTTCCTGGGACCATTCCTTGTCGAGCAGGGAGAACTTGCGGATCTGCTCCACCCGGGCATAGTCCTTCATGTTGGCCTCGATCTCTTTGGCATAGAGCTCGTTGACCTTGGGGTCCTTGACGAGCTCGGAGCGCGAGGAGAAGCTGATGCCCTGTTCCTTCGCCCAGCTTTCGAGCTCGGGGAATGCCGGCACCACCAGGGCCGAGAGGTATTTGCGGTTGTCGCCGATCACCGCCACCTGCTCGACGAAGTTCGAGGCCTTGAGGCTGTTTTCGATGTTCTGGGGCGAGATGTTCTTGCCGCCCGAGGTAACGATGAGGTCCTTGATCCGGCCCGTGATCTTGACATAGCCTTCTTCGTCGATCTCGGCGATGTCGCCGGTGCGGAAGAATCCGTCCTCGGTGAACACCTCTTTGGTGGCCTCTTCGTTTTTGTAATAGCCCATCATGACCTGAGGGCCCTTGATGAGCAGCTCGCCGCCCTCACCGATCTTGCAGATCGTGTCCTTGATTGAGGGCCCGACGGTTCCGGGTTTGATTTTCCTGGGAGAATTCGCGTTGGTCACCGGGGTGGTCTCGGTGAGCCCGAAACCCTCGACAACCTTGATCCCCATGCCCAGGAAGAACTCGGCATCGGACACGGACAAGGGGCCGCCGCCCGAGAAGCCGAACTCAAGCTTATCCATGCCCAGGGCCACCTTGAGCTTGGAAAAGATGATCTTGTCCGCGAGACGGTATTTGAATCCGAAGAAACCGCTCGGCTCCTTGTCGTTGCAGATGTAGGGGAGATTATTTGAGGCAATGCCCATGGCCCAGTTGAACATGGCCTTCTTGACCGGCGGAGCGCCTGCCACCTTGGTGAGAATGCCGGCGTGGATCTTCTCGAAGAGCCTGGGCACGCTCACGATGCAGGTGGGATGAACTTCCTGGAAGTTCTCCACGATCTTGGAGAAGTCCTCGGCAAAATAAACCTTCATGCCGTGGCTCATGGGGGTGTAGTAGCCAACGGTGCGCTCGAAGGAGTGCGCGAGCGGCAGGAAGGAAAGGAAGGTGAGCTCGGCCGCCCGCTCGAAGAGCTGGGGATCGACATTGTATATCTGCTGGACATTCGCGAAGAAATTGTTGTGGGAGAGCATGACTCCCTTTGGATTGCCCGTGGTGCCCGAGGTGTAGATGATGGTGGCCATCTCTTCACTCTTGATGTCGCGGATTCTCTTGTCGAACTCGGCTTCCTGGGCATTCTCCGCGCCTTCCTTCAGTGCGGTGCTCAACTCCATCACGCCGTCGGCGGGCTTATCCAGGGGATCGAAGCTGATAATGTCATTCAGGTTCGGGAGCTTCGGCTTGACTGACACGATCTTGCTGGTGTGCTCCTTAGTTGCGGTGAAGCACATCACGGCATCGGAATTGTCGAGAATGTACCTGGATTCTTCTGCCGAGTTCGTCGCATAGATGGGCACGTTGACCGCGCCGATGGAAAGGATCGCCAGGTCGGCCACCCACCACTCGTAGCGGTTCGGAGAGAACAGGCACACCTTGTCGCCGGCCTTGATGCCCTTGTTGATGAGGAAGTAGCCCAGATTCCTCACCATCCGGCCCATCTCATTCCACGAGATGTCGGTGTAGACGCCATCTTTTTTGTACGCCACGATGGCCCTGTCCCCGAACTGCTCCACCCGGTTATGGAATACCGCCGGGATCGAAGTTTCTGCAAACTTTGCCATAATACCCTCCTTCTTCATGAGAGATCTGTTCAAAAATCGGTTGGATCATTTTATTCAAGTTCACTGCATATTACATGAATTCATAGATATGAATCAATTGTTTTTTAAAGATCTTCCAATATCAGCTTCATGTTGAGCGGATGCCGGATTTGATATATATTCCAGCATTGATCAATACGGTATCGAAGGAGCCTTGAGAAAAGACGTGAAGATAACCGAAGACGAAGTTCTACATGTGGCGGCACTCGCCCGGATACGGCTCGATGACGGCGAGGTCCGGGGTTTGAGAAGCCAGCTCGACAAAATCCTCGGCTATATGGATATCCTCGCGGCGGTGGACACCGCGGGTGTGAACCCCACTCATCACCCGCTGCCCCTGGTCAATGCCATGAGGGATGACCGCGAGCAGGGGTGCCAGGAGCTGGCGGATGTTCTCCGGAACGCGCCGCAGCACGAGGACGGTTATATCGCGGTGCCCAGGGTGATCGGACAGGGATGAGAGAGAATGCTTGAGACTGCGCGGCAATACCGGAGGTACGAGAAATCGCCGGTCGAGGAGACCCGGGCGTTTCTCGAAAAGATCCGCAGCGAGCCTTTTAACGCATTCGTCACCATTGACGAGGCAGGGGCGCTCAGAGATGCGCGGGCTGCTGAAGAGCTCCTGAAGTCACCGGAGCCGGGCGCGCTGGCAGGAATCCCCGTGGCGGTCAAGGACAATATCTGTACCAGGGGTCTGCGTACCACCTGTGCCTCGAAGATCCTCTCCGATTTTGTCCCCACCTTTGACGCCACCGTGGTCAAAAGGCTCAAGGAGCAGGGCGCCGTCATCCTGGGCAAGACAAACCTGGACGAGTTCGCCATGGGCTCCACCACGACCTCGAGCATTGCCGGCCCCACCCGCAATCCCCGCGACCCGTCGAGAACGCCCGGCGGCTCCAGCGGCGGCTCGGGCGCGGCCGTGGCGGCCGGGCTGTGCGCGGGCGCGCTCGGGTCTGATACCGGAGGGTCGATCCGCATGCCTGCAAGCTTCTGCGGCATCACCGGGCTCAAGCCCACCTATGGCTCGGTTTCCCGCTACGGGCTCGTGGCCTTCGCCTCCTCCCTCGACCAGATCGGCCCCATGGCGCCAACCGCCCGTGATGCGGCCGTGCTCTTCGATGCGATCAAGGGCCACGACCCACTCGACTCCACCAGCGTGCCACGGGACTACGGGCCCACGGAACTCGACGGGATCGATCTGAAAGGCCTGCGGATCGGAGTGCCCGAAGAGTTTTTCGGAGAGGGACTGAACCCGGAGGTGAAAGCCGCGGTACGATCCGGAATCGAAACCTTGGAGGATATGGGCGGCCGGGTGGTACAGGTCGGGCTTCCCCATATCGGATACGGGGTGGCGGTCTACTATATCGTGGCCACCGCGGAGGCGAGCTCGAACCTCGCCCGCTACGACGGGGTGCGCTACGGGCTGAGGGCGCAGGACGTGCACGAACTGAGCGACATGTACGCCCGGACGAGGGCGACGGGTTTCGGCCTCGAGGTCAAACGCCGGATCATGCTGGGCACATACGCGCTCTCCGCCGGGTATTACGACGCCTATTACCGGAAGGCATCGCAGGTGAGGACCCTGATCGCTCAAGACTTCCGCCGGGCCTTCTCCCGATGCGATATTATCGCGGGCCCCACCACGCCGGTCACGGCCTTCAGGCTCGACGAGATGGTCGATGACCCCTTGAGCCTCTATCTCCTGGACATCTACACGATACCGGCGAATCTCGCCGGCCTGCCAGCCCTCAGCATCCCCTGCGGCTTCGATTCGCTCGGTCTGCCCGTGGGCATGCAGCTCATGGCGCCGCACTTCCGGGAAGATCTCCTGCTCGGGGCCGGGATCTCGTTCCAGGATCGGACCGACTATCATCAGGAGGGGCCATGAAGGCCTATGACACGGTCATCGGACTGGAAGTCCACGCCCAGCTCCTGACCCGCACCAAGATATTCTGCGGGTGCTCCACAAAGGCCGGACTTCCCCCCAACACCAATACCTGCCCGGTGTGCACGGGCATGCCGGGCGTGCTCCCGGTGCTGAACCGTAAGGTTGTGGACTTCGGCATCATGCTGGGCCTCGCCACCGGGTGCCGGATCGCGCCCCGGTGCATCTTCGCCCGGAAGAACTACTTCTATCCCGACCTGCCCAAGGGCTACCAGATAACCCAGTACGAGCACCCCCTGTGCGAGGGCGGGGAGATCCTGATCGAGACCGGGCAGGGTATCAAGAAGATCGGTATCACCCGCATCCACATGGAGGAAGACGCCGGGAAGACGATCCACGACGAGAAGGCGCCCTTGAGCTACGTCGACTACAACCGCTCGGGCGTGCCCCTGCTGGAGATCGTGTCCGAGCCCGATATCACGAGCACGGACGAGGCCGTGGCATATCTGCGGGAGCTCCGGCAGATCCTCATGTACCTGGGCATCTGCGACGGCAACATGGAAGAGGGGTCGCTCCGGTGCGACGCCAACGTGTCCGTAAAGCCGGCCGGCTCTTCCCGGTACGGCACGCGCACCGAGCTCAAGAACATGAACTCCTTCCGGAACGTCCAGAAAGCGCTCCAGTACGAGATCGAGCGGCATATCGAAATCAGGGAGTCGGGAGGCGAGGTGGTCCAGGAGACCCTTTTGTGGGATCCCTCGCGGGGCGTCACCGTGTCCATGCGGTCGAAAGAGGAGAGCCACGACTACCGCTATTTCCCGGATCCGGACCTCGTGCCCCTGGAGATCTACGCGGCCTGGATCGACGGCGTGCGCTCCGGCCTGCCTGAGCTGCCCCTTGCCAGGAGAGAGAGATTCATCGGGCAGTACGGCCTGCCCGCCTATGACGCGGGCGTGCTCACCCAGACAAAGACCGTGGCTGACTACTACGAAGAATGCGTTCGACTGCTGGACAGGCCGAAGGAAATCAGCAACTGGATCATGACCGAGGTGATGAGGGTCCTCAACGAGCAGGGGATCTCTATCACCGGGCTGAACGTGAGCCCCGAGATGCTCACCGGCCTGATCGCACTGATCGACAGGGGGAGCATATCCGGATCCATGGCGAAGGAGGTCTTCGCCGAAATGGCGGCCACCGGAGACAGTGCCGGGAGCATCGTCGAAAAACGTGGCATCGGGCAGATCAGCGACGAGGCCGCGCTTCGGTCACTGGCGCGGGAGATCATCGACGCCCATCCGGACGAGGCCGGGAGGTACCGTTCAGGAAAGGCGGGGCTCCTGGGGTTCTTTGTGGGCAAGCTCATGAAGGCCACCCGGGGAGAGGCGAACCCGAAGCTCGCGAGCAGAATCATAAAGGAGCTGCTGGAGGGATGAAAAAACTGCATATTGCCGATACCGATCAGATCCGTTCCGGTGAGGTGACGGATGTGTACTTTGTCCGGACCGAAAAGATTCTCAGGGAAAAGAACCTGGACAAGAACGTCTGCATGGAGATCTTCCTCAAGAAGCTTCCGGAAAGGCAGTACCGCTGGGGCGTGTTCGCCGGGCTGGAAGAGGTGTGTGTGCTCCTGGAGGGACGGCCGGTCACGGTGAGCGCCCTGCCCGAGGGAAGCGTGTTCTCTCCCCAGACCCCGGTCATGACCATCGAAGGCGGATATCTGGACTTCGGCGAGCTGGAGACCGCGATCTTGGGCTGCCTCTGCCAGGCCTCGGGCATCGCCACCAAGGCCTCGCGCTTTCGCGTAGCCGTGGGCAACAAGACACTGATGAGCTTCGGGGCGAGGCGCATGCACCCCGCCATCGCACCCATGGTCGAGCGCGCCGCCTTCATCGGAGGGTGCGACGGGGTCTCGGCCGTGGCGAGCGCGCGGCTTATCGGCGAGAAGCCCTCGGGCACCATCCCCCATGCCCTCGTCCTCATCGTGGGCGACACCGTTGAGGCCACGAGGGCCTTTGACGAGGTGATCGACAGAAACGTTCCCCGGGTCTCGCTGATCGACACCTTCCAGGACGAGAAGTTCGAGGCTGTCCGCGTGGCGGAAAACCTCGGATCCAGCCTGTTCGGTGTCCGGCTCGACACTCCCTCGTCCCGGAGGGGCGATTTCATGAACATCCTCAAAGAGGTCCGCTGGGAGCTCGACCTCAGGGGTTTCACTGGCGTGAAGCTCATCGTCTCGGGCGGCCTCGACATCCCGGACGTGCTCGAGCTCAAAGACGTGGTGGACGCGTTCGGCGTGGGCACGCACATCTCCAGCGCCGCAGTGCTCGACTTTTCCATGGATATCGTGGAGCTCGAAGGCAAGCCTCTGGCCAAGCGGGGCAAGCTCTCGGGCAGAAAGTCCGTGCTGCGATGCCCGTCGTGCGGGGAGGATGTGGTAGTGCCTTATGGATCGGAGTACACCTGCGGGTGCGGCGGCGAGCCCGTGCCCCGTCTGGTGAACGTCATGGAATCGGGCAGCATGGTATATGATTTTCCCACGCCCCGGCAGATACGGGCCCGGTGCATCGAAGAGCTCGATGCGCTTCGCAGAGGCGCCCCGAAAAAGGAATTTCTCGGCCTATGATCAGCCCCTTCTTCTTTGAAAAAAACACCCTGTCCATCCTCGACCAGCGGATGCTCCCGGAAAAAGAGATATGGATTCCCTGCACGGAACCGGACGATGTGGCTCAGGCCATCCGGACCCTCGCGGTCCGCGGGGCACCGGCCATCGGGATCGCTGCCGCATACGGATGCGCCCTGGCCGCCCGGTCGGGAAGGAACAGTTTGGAAAAGGCCGCGCAAACCCTCATTGGGGCGCGGCCCACGGCGGTCAACCTTTCCTGGGCTGTCCGCAGGGTGCTCGATGCGCTCAAGGGCATACCCGATAGCGGCCTGTACGATACGGCCCTGAAAGAGGCCGGCGAGATCTGGGAAGAGGAAAAAAGGGCCAACGAGGCCATGGCGCAGATCGGCGCGGCCCTGTTTCCCGAGGGGAAGGCAAACTCGGTGCTCACCCACTGCAATGCCGGATCGCTCGCGACCGGGGGCATCGGCACGGCCTTGGGCGTTGTCCGGAAGCTCTACGAGCAGGGCAAGCTCTCAAGGGTCTACATGGACGAGACCAGGCCCCTGCTGCAGGGAGCCAGGATCACGGCCTACGAGATGTGCCGCTTATGCATACCGGCCACACTCATTACGGACAGCATGGCGGGCTGGCTCATGAAGCAGGGCAGGATCGACGCCGTGATCGTTGGTGCCGACCGCATCGCGAGGAACCTCGACGCCGCCAACAAGATCGGCACCTATTCGCTCGCCGTGCTGGCCCGCAGCCACGGCATTCCGTTCTATGTCGCGGCGCCCCTTTCCACCTTCGACCCCCATATCGCGACCGGGGCTGAGATACCCATCGAGGAGCGCCACGAAGGAGAGGTTCTGTCGTTCCAGGGATGCAGATGCGCGCCCGAGGTGGAGGTGTTCAACCCTGCCTTCGACGTGACCGGGCATGAGCTGATCACCGCGATCATCACCGAAAGAGAGGTCCTGTACCCGGACGGCGGGGGGCTTGCCTGAGGATCTCCCGGGAGGATGCGCTCCCCGGCCCGGGCCCGGCAATCTCCGGCCCGATTTTCGACCATGCCTTCTCACTTCGACTTGAAAACAACGAGGCACCCCGCATCCCGGGTCGGCCTGGGAAGATCACCCCTCCTGAGCCGCGCCTGGTAGAAGACCGCCACATTTCCCGGTCAGCCTCCCTTCTTAGAAACCGCCTTCAGAAAGGCATCCCGGCAGGCTTTCGTCCGTTGCCGTTTCCCGGATCGGAGATAATGAGGCGGTACTCACCCTTGAACCACTCCTTCTTGAGCATCCGGTCTTCGGTCACTGAGATCTCTTTTCGCTGCAGAAGGTCGAAGAAGTCTTTTTCATAGGTCACCCTGCCGAAGTCGATGGTGGTCACGTACTTCAGGCGGGGCTTGATGAAGTCGAGCAGGGGAGAGCGGTGTTTGAACATGGTCTGGAAGAACACGACCTTTCCCTCGGGCCTGAGCCAGGGCTTGATCCTCTCCAGCACGAGCTGCTGGTCGTGGAAGAGCATGAAGCTCATGCTGAAGAGTATATAGTCGAAATACTGCTCCTGTGGCGGCACGTAGGATTCCACGGCCGAATGCTGCACACGGATATTGTCGCTCAGACCCCACCGGCGGATGAGATTCCTGCAGTGCTTCAGATACTGCCGGTTGATATCGATTCCAATGATGTCGAGCCCTTTCGAACGGATCATCCGGTGATACTGCCTGATCATGATCCCGTTGCCGATGCCCACGTCGAGAATTCTGGACCCGGGGGGGAAGTATTCAAGACAGTTCTGATAACAGATATGCGTCACATCATCGATTATGAGCTTGTAAAGATAATTGATCATTGCACCAGTCCTGTAAGCATAACAATAATGGTAAGGATGCAATAGTGAAAGCACAAGTAATTATCAAGCAAAATCTTTTAAAAAAGATTGAATATCCAGCGTGATAGGGTTTGTTGTGAAGCAAGGAAGCCGCTGTCCCGCATGCCTCGGGAAAGGGGGAGGAGTCCGGTGCCGGAGAAGGAACGCAGGGCTATGGCCGCGCCCTGCCGATCATGACCTTGAGCGCAGAGAGAACGCCGGCCGGGAGTATTCTCATACCGAAAGACATCCAGCTCTTCGATGGGGGATCGTGCAGGGGATTCTCTTCCATGGTGATGGCCCGCTGCCTGCAGGCCTCCACGCACAGTCCGCATCCGATGCATTTGTCAGGGTAAAACACGTGGGAAGAGCCTTGGAGCCCGTGGGCGTTCGTGTTGCACACCCGCACGCACAGGCCGCAGCCGGTGCAGAGGCCTTCGTCAATGCGGGCCAGGAAGTGGGGACGGGCCAGGGATACCCGGCCTCCGTAATGGTTGATCGACTCGATATAATGGCAGCAGCAGTCGCAGCACGTGCACACGGCGTTATCGTTCGAGGGTTCGAGGTTTGCCGCCATGAACACGAGATTCTTTTTCCACCGCTCACGCACGATCGCGTGCATCTCTTTCCTGCTCACCATCCGTCCGCTCCCTGCTGCCGCCACTGAGAGCGCGAAGGATCCAAACACCAGGCATCCGTCTTCGACTGAGGCCCTGCTGCAGGGACTGCCGGAGAAGAGCTGGGACTGCCTGCACTGGCAGACGTTCAGAACCGCCATGTGCTCGTGCGAGGCGATCATCCTCGACATGAGGTCCGCATCCACCACGCGGCTCTTCTGCTCGACCGCGCTCTGCAGGGGAATATTGCGGATCACGGGGCTGGGCCTTGTACTGTATCCGCTCGTGTACCCGGTCGCGTACAGGGCGTTGATGAGCCGGGCGTATCGGCGGTGCCAGGGCGAATCGCTGCCGTCCATGAGGAGGTACTCGAACATCCCCGGGATGAGAGGCAGCAGCGCATACCCTCGCTTCGTACTCAGGATGACCCTCCGCTTCGCCATGGCGTCGAGAAGGGCGGCCGCTTCCCCAGGGGGCATCTTGGCCCTGCGTGCGATCCGGTTCAGCGATCGGGGAATGTAGTAGGGAAGGTGGAGGGCCAGACCGGCCTCACGGGGGCTGAAGAGGTGCGATATCAGCTCCAGGAGCTGCTCGCTGACCGGCGGACCGAAGAGCCAGACCGAGCTGAAGACCTTCGCCAGCTCGGCGTGCTCGGGCTGGACAGGCTTTTTCTCGTCCAAGGAACCTCCTTGTGCATTCCTCTATGATCCTTCTTGAAAAAGAGGATCACGCGGTGATCTCACCTGCTGCAATGCCGGCAATATATACCATTTCAAGCCGGATGACATGCCTTTTCTGCGAGTAAGATGATAGCACCCTTGAGGGGCAAGCCATGGGCTCCTCCCGCAGCAGACTTGTACGGGAATCAGACCCGACCGTGGGATGTCCCTCAGAAGGGACCGTGAGAAGGAGGATGGAAGCCCTCACCGGGGCTGAGGACATCCAGTGGAAACGCCCTCGAGGGCATGCCGCCAACTCCGTTGCAGTGCCGGAGGTCAAGAGTGTTATCGACCCTTGAGGCTTCAATCCTCGGGTGAGAATCGTCTTGTTTCTGCAGCATTGCCTGAAAGAAAACTGAGCATGAATTCATTCTGTCTTGACACCAGAGAAGGCCAGTTGTTATGTATGCTCTACCAGTAATATATAAACATCAGCGCAATGGAGGATAATATATGAGGGGCATAATTTTGGCAGCTACGATCGGGCTTTTCTTTGCACCGATCCCATGCGTACAGGGAATTGCATCCGCCGAGTCAGGGTCCCAGGTGTTCGAACTGGGCGAAATTCTCGTCACCGCCGAACAGGAGCAGGTCGACCTCGCCACCACGGTCACGACCGTAACGCAGGAGGATATCAGGCAGCAGGGCGCGCAGAACGTGGCCGACGCACTGGATCTTCTCCCCGGAGTCGATGTGCAGATGGGGGGGAAAGGCCAGTCGTTCGTGAGCATCCGCGGCTTCGACCAGGGTGACGTCAAGATACTCATTGACGGTGTACCGGTCTACGAGCAGTACTACCGTACCCTGGATCTCTCACTCATCCCATCGGACGCGATCTCGAAGATCGTGGTCACCAAGGGCGCGTCCTCGGTGCTCTACGGTGCGAACACCATGGGAGGGGTCATCAACATCGTGACCAAAAAAGGCGGCAAGAAGCCCGTGACCGAGCTTATCGGCTCCTACGGCAACAACGCGACTCAGGCCTACATTCTCAACCACGGCGCGGCTCTCGGCGACCTCAACTACTGGCTGACCGCGAGCTACCGTTCATCCGACGGCTTCGAGCTCTCCGACGACTTCAACGAAAACAATCCGCACACGGGCATCGGCACGCCTTACAACGAGGACGGCGGAACCCGGGATCTGAGCGATTACATCAAGCGCACCATCAATGCCAAGATCGGCTACGAGCCCGATGCGGACACGAAGGTGTACCTCTCCTTCGACTATCACAACAACGAGCGCGGCATCCCCACGGAAAGTTCCCGGTACTGGTACTTCACCACCTGGGATCAGTGGCATGCGAATCTCGTGGGCCAGAAGACCCTTGCGGATTTCGTCACGCTCAGGGGCAGGCTCTTCTATACCAGGCACACCGACGAGCTGACCGATGTGGGCTGGGATGCAGATCACACATCGATCCCGAAGTGGTTCGAAACCAGCGAGTACGACGGGTATTCCCGGGGAGGCGAGCTTCAGAGCGCGTTCGATTTCGGGGACGCAAGCCTTGTGAAGATCGGCTTCAGCTATACCAGAGATAAAACCGAACAGACCGAGTTCTGCGACGAGGAATGCAGGGGAGTCATACAATGGGGAGACCCCGTGGGGTATCAGCCCGAAGAGGAGTATGTGACCGACACCTATACCTTTGCCGTCGAGGACGAGATCAACCCCACCGACAAGCTCTCCCTGGTCTTCGGTGCGAGCTATGATTACCATGATCCGAAAAAGGCGACCGACGGCGGCGTCGATCTGCCCGAAATACCCGACAGCACGTCCACGTTCAATCCCCAGGCGGGCGTGGTCTATTATGCGACCAGCGCCACCACGGTTCGCGCATCCGTCGGGAAAAAGACCAGGTTCCCGCACATGCAGGAGCTCTACAGCAACTATGCCGGCGGCAATCCGGAACTCGACCCGCAGCAGACCATCACCTATGAAGTAGGGGTGGACCACCGGTTCAGCAGCCGTGTCTCCGGTGGAATCGCGTTCTTCTACAACGACGTTTCCGACCTGATCTTCAGGAGAGACTACAACGACGAGACCATCTATATCAATGTCGACGATGCAGTCTACCAGGGCTTCGAGGTCTCTCTGGACATGAACCCGCTGGACAACCTTTTCACCGGCCTGAATTACACCTACCTGTCCACCCTTGACGAGGAAACGGACAGAGAGCTGGCCGAAAGGCCACGCCACCGGGTGAACGCGGACGTGCGCTACCGGTTCGGCTTCGGCCTGACTGCAAGTGTGCAGGGCTCCTATACCCAGAGGCAGTTTGACGAGAATCGCAGGAAACTGCCCGATTTCTTTCTGCTGGGCGCCCGGCTGGCGCAGGATATCCCCATCACCGAGAGAGTCGACACCACGCTCTTTGTGGAGGGGTCCAACCTGACGGACGTGGATTACGACCAGGACAACGGACCCGAGCCCGGGAGAATGTACCGGGCGGGGCTTGCCTTCAGATTCTAGAGTTCTCCCCCTTGATCAAGGAATATCATGAATCGCATCTTGATGCGATTCATGATATTCTCATTCCCGACATTACTTAAAAAAGGTGTTCATCATTATGGAATGGCTGGCAAAAAGCGGTATAGTCGGATACGTTCTCGCGGGCATCTCCATCATCACCCTGGCGGTGTTTCTCGAACGTCTGGTTATCCTTCACTGGGAACGCAGACGGCTGAGGCAGGGCAGAGGCATCATGGAAAAGGTCACCCAGATGATCAGGGACAATGCCGGGATGGCTGGCAGTCAGCTGGCGGAGCTCATCTCGTTCAAGCTCGAGGACAAGATCGAACAGCTCTCTTCGAGCATCACGTTCCTGCGGCTGTCCTCGACCATCTCCCCCCTGCTGGGGCTCCTGGGAACCGTGATCGGCATGATCAAGGCGTTCAAACAGGTATCGGAGATGGGCGGCATGGTAAAGCCCGCCGTACTTGCCTCAGGCATATGGGTGGCGCTGCTGACCACGGCTGAAGGGCTCATCGTAGCAATTGCCGCGTTCTTCATGTACCACTACCTCCAGTATCTCGTGGGCAGGATCGGAAAAACCATTGCACGCGAGGCCGAGGTGAAGATCCTCGAGTACAGCAATGATCCGAATAAATCATAAGCCGAAAAAGAACGACGACTTCATGAGCATCGAGATGACGCCCCTGGTGGACGTCGTCTTCCTCCTGCTCATCTTCTTTCTCCTGACCACGTCGTATATCAACCCGAGCATGGATCTGAACCTGCCCGAGGCGGAGACCTCGCTGATCGACGACCACGTGGACCCCTACACCATAGCCATTGCACAAGACGGGTCCTTCACGATCAATCAGGAACCCGCCGTGCTCGGGGATATCGGGAAGATACCTCAGGGAAGCGACGTGCTCGTGCTCGAAGACAAGGCGGGACCATACGGCGTGTTTGTCGGCGTACTCGACGCGCTCCGGAAGAACGGGCATACGAAGATATCCATTGTAACCGATGAAAAGACCGATTAGGATTCTCGCCTTTGTTCTGGTTTCCGCGGTCATCCACATGGGCGTTTCCCATCTGCTCGAAGGGATGACGGTAAACGGCCGGACATACGAGCCTGTCCAGGTAACCCTGGTCACGCAGAAGGCTCCCGAGAAAACCATTGTCGCTGAACCGCCGAAGCCCGAACCGAAACCCAAGCAAAAGCCGAAACCCAAGCCCAAACCCAAACCCGAGCCGAAGCCGGTTCCGAAGCCGGAGCCTGTTCCTGAGCCCGAGCCTCAGGAGCCTCTCGAGGTTACCGAGGAAGCGGCGGAGCCGGTAATCGAAAGCGAACCGTCAGCCCTTCAGGATCCCGCTCGCGAGATCAGCACGGTCGATTCCCGGATGGTGGCCGCCGCCTACGAGAGGCAGGTGGCCCAGATCATCCGCCGCAACCTTCTGTATCCGGCCAATGCCAGGAGAAGGGGAATCGAGGGTACGGTGCTCGTGCGGTTTGTCATCGAGGACCGGGGCAGAGCGGCGGATATACGGATCGTAGAGTCATCCGGGGCACCGATCCTCGATGGGAACGCCCTGGAGACGATCATGAAATGCAGCTTCCCCCCTCCGCCCGGAGGAAGCGTCGAATTGAGCCTGCCCATCACCTTCCGGCTCATCGGGGAGAGGTAGGGTATGGAGCGCGCGCTGATCCAGGCACAGAACCTGACCTTTGGATACGATCCGGACAGAAATGTGTTCGAAGACCTCTCGTTCTCACTTCTGCCCGGCATGTTCTACGCGCTCATGGGAGGCAACGGCTCGGGAAAGACCACGGCGCTGAGATGCCTCTCCGGTCTGCTCCCCGGGTTTTCCGGTTCCGTCACCCTTGGGGGCGTCCCGATCCACAAACTCAGCAGGAACGAGAGCGCGCGCAAGATCAGCCTCGTGCCCCAGGAGCACACGATCATCTTTCCCTATCTGGTCCGGAACATGGTGCTCATGGGCAGGGCGCCCTATGTGGGCACCTTCGATCTGCCGGGCAGGGATGACCGCGAGGCGGCGGAGAAGGCCATGAGGGAGGTCGGCATCCTGCACCTGGCCGAAAAGCCCTATGCGAACATCAGCGGCGGGGAACGGCAGCTCGTCCTCATCGCCCGGGCACTGGCCCAGGAAACGCCGGTTATGGTTCTCGACGAGCCCACCTCACACCTCGACTTCCGCAACCAGACGCTGATCTTCACGATCCTCAGGCATCTGGTCCGCGAACAGGGCCTGCTCGTGATCACGGCGATCCACGACCCGAACCTGGCGCTGCACTTCTGCGACGAGGTGATGATCCTCCACGAGCGCCGTCTCCTGATGAGCGGGCCGCCCCATAAGGTCATAAACCGGGACACCATATCCCGGGTCTTTGCCATACAGGTCGACGAAATCAGGGAGAAAGGGCGTATCCGCGGGGTCATCCCGGCTGCGCACCCCCTGTGCACAGGAGAATGCGCGAAATGAAGCAGACCCGGCTGTATGCCCTCCTCATCGTGGTTGCAGGCGCGCTGATCGCTGCGGCGCTCCTGTTCCCTTCCGCGGAAAACCGGACAGAAAGCGGAAGGATGCGCACCATCACCGACATGACCGGCCGGGAGGTCCCGATCCCCGGCGAGGTAAAGCGCGTGGTCACCGCCATGTACCCGGTCGCCACCCAGCTCATGTTTCTCGTGGGCGCGCAGGAGTGCCTGACCGGCGTCTCGCATATGGATGTCAACGAGGTGATGAAGCGGATCCATCCGCCCATCGCCGGGATCTACCAGCCCGGACAGACCGACCACGGCGAGATCTCCCGCGAGGAGATCGTCAGGATGCAGCCCGATGTCGTGTTCACCCACACGAGAAACGCGGCCGGAAACGACTATTCCGAGCTCGGAGTCGCATCCATCGCCCTGAGACTGGAGACCCCCGGGGAGCTCATCCGGGGCATCGAGCTCGTGGGGGAAGTCATGAACCGCCGCGAGCAGGCCGCGCGGGTCGCGGACTATTACCGGCGGAAGCTCGCGTCCATCCGGGAGAGGACCTCTTGCATCGCGGAGAGGAAAAAGGTGTACTTCGCCGGACCCGCCATGCTCAGCACGGCGGGAGGGGACTTCTACCAGAACTTCATCATCGAGCACGCGGGCGGGATCAACGTGGCGGCAGGGGGCCGCGGAGGCTGGTGCCCGGTCTCGGTGGAGCACCTCCTGCTCTGGAACCCCGACTTCATCTTCATCGGCAACTACGGCACTGCCCGCGTGAAGGACTTTCTGCAGGACTCGAGGCTCCGTGAGATCACGGCGGTGAAGAACCGCGACGTCTACATGTCGCGCTCGTACATCGGCTCGTGGGACGTCCCCACACCGGAGTCGCTGCTCGGGATCATGTGGCTCGCAAACATGCTCTACCCCGAGGAGGTGCGCTTCGACATGGCCGCCGAGATGACCGAGTTCTACCGCACCTGCTACGGCTACATACCATCCGCTCACGAAATCGCCGGAGTGCTGGAGGCGCCATGAAACCCACCCGGCATTATATCCTCCTCCTTCTCGCCGCAAACGTCCTGATCTTCCTGATCTCGCTCTTTCTGGGAAGATACCACATCCCTGCCGGAGAGATATGGAACGCGATCATGCACCCGCTCTCGTACTCCGCGGACAGCGACACCCGGGTGGTGGGGGTGGTCCTGTTCCAGGTGAGGCTCCCCCGCATCCTGATCGCCATGCTCGTGGGCGCGGGCCTCGGGATCACGGGCGCCTCGTTCCAGGGGATCTTCCGCAACCCCCTGGTCTCGCCCTACATCCTCGGCGTTTCGTCCGGCGGGGGATTCGGAGCGGCACTGGCCATCCTCCTGTTCGACGACACCCGGATCATCCAGCTTCTCGCCTTCGTGTTCGGCATGATCGCGGTGAGCATCACCTATTTCATCGCCCGGCTGGGGGGCAGGTTTTCGACCTATTCCCTGGTGCTCGCAGGGGTGGTGGTGGGGTCCTTCTTCTCGGCGCTCATCTCCCTGCTCAAGTACATGGCCGACACCTACACCAAGCTCCCGGCCATCGTGTTCTGGCTCATGGGGAGCCTTGCCTCGGTCAAGATATCCGACATGACCACCACCGCGCCCGTGATCATCATCTGCGTGGGCCTGCTCGTCGCCCTCAGGTGGCGCTTCAACATCCTGTCTCTGGGCAGCGACGAGGCAAAGGGGCTGGGGATCAACACCACATCCCTCTACGTGATCATCATCGTGTGCTCGACCATGATCGCGGCATCCATCGTGGCCATTGCCGGAATCATCGGCTGGGTGGGCCTGGTGGTCCCGCACCTGTGCCGGATGATGGTAGGCGCGGATCACGAGCGGCTCATCCCCGCGTCCGCGCTCATGGGCTCAGCCTACATGCTCCTGGTGGATAATCTGGCGCGGATCATGGCGGCACAGGAGATACCGCTCGGCATCGTAACCGCCATCATCGGGGCGCCGTTCTTCGCCTATCTGCTCAAGCGTTCGCAAGGAGAACACATATGAACTATCCCCTGACCACACTGTATCCGGGCCATGCGGAACGGATCCCCTTCTTCCATTTCCACCCGGGAATACGGACCGTATCCGTCGGCACCTACGGCTGCAACCTGAACTGCAGATACTGCATGAACCAGCACCTGCTCAACGAGCCGGCCCTGTTCTACGACCTCGCGCCCGAGCAGGTCGCAGACAAGGCGGCCGCCGCCCGCACCGGCCTGATCAGCTTCAGCGCCAACGAACCCGCCGTGAGCTTCCCGTATTTCATCGACATCGCGCAGGCCGCACGCGAGAAATCGATCATGACGGGCTGCTCCACGAACGGGCTCTTCACGGAAGGACAGCTGATCATCCTGGGCAGCGAGATCTCCTGCGCCAACATCAGCCTCAAGGGGCCCGACACGAAGTTCTACCGCGAGGTCTGCCGGGGCGGGAGCTTCGAGCAGGTCGTGCAGACCATCGAGGCGCTCCATGAAAGGGGTGTGCACGTTGAGGTGACCACCCCGTACGTGCCGAGCATGACCCGGCACGGCATGATGCACATTGCGGCCACGATCTCCGGCATCTCCCGGAGCATCCCCTGGCACATCTTCAGGCTGCTGCCCGAGTACGAGTACCGGGATCTGCCCAGGACCGGGATCGTCGACATGATCGAGCTGAAAAACGAGGCAGGGGACCTTCTCGACTACATCTATCTGGAGAACTTCGCCAATTCCATCTGGGTGGACACCCTGTGCCCCCGGTGCGGCGAGCTGGTGTTCAAGCGGGTGAGCACCGGCGGGTGCGGCGCCACGCTTTTCGATGCCCGCATCCGGGAAGGATGCTGTCCCGCATGCGGGTCCCCGGTTCCGTTTACGGGCGAGGTCTGCATGGACCCCGGCGACGATGGGGTGGAGAAGGACCCGCGAAAGGGCGTGATCGAGGTGGGCGGATGGAAGAGCGTGGTGGACATGGCGGGCTGCCTCCCCGCCGAGCATGACCGGCCCGCGCCCCTGGACGGGTTCATCTCCGAAAACCCCTATCCCGGTGACATGGATGCTGCATCGGACGCCTGGGTCACGGACACCGCGCTCGCCTCCGTGGACGCCTGCTCGCCGGATCTCGTGGTGGCGACCTATGCGCAATGCGCGTTCATTGCGCGCCACCGGGAGGATGAACAGGCATACCGTGAGTTTGTCGGGATCGCGCACCAGGAGATCAAAAGACTCATCGCCGAGACCGGCTACGATTATCTCGTGGTCGGCCTGGGAGACATGGTGCCTGCAAAAGGCACGATCAACCTCGAAAAGCACATCCAGGGCATCGCCTCGGCTGACGACGGAATCGCCTGCCTGTATCACGCCGGCCCCGAGGACGCCGAAGCCGTGTCCGGGCTCGAAGGGGTGCAGGCGGTCTATCCGCGCGAGCGCTTTGGGGAGCTGCTGGGGACCGATCTCGATCCGGATCTGTACGGGGAATATTTCGTGATCCCCGAGCAGGGCTGGCGCTTTCTGGCGTTTTCATCCGTTGGCAGGTTCTCTCATCGCATCGATTCCCTGGACCCTTATGTCCCGGTCTTTACCAGCCTGGCCGTGCCCCCGCACCTCTCTGATATCCGCCGGATCGTATCCGGCGCCGTGACATCCGGCAGAAAGGTGGTCCTCTTCATGGTGGACGGCGTCGGGAACAGGCACTTTCCCTTCGACAAGGCACCGGTTTCGAACTCCGTGGGCGGCATACCCTATGGATCGACGCTCCACCAGTACATGGTCGTTTCCACCGGCCGCACGCTCAACCCGCATTTCTTCGCCTATCCCCACTGGAAGAGCCGGCCGAATATCAATCCGTTCTCGCGGCACGCGCCGTTCAACAGTGACTGTCTCACCGCCGATCTCGGAAGGTCGGGCAGGACCGCGGTGAGCATCGGGAATCGGAGCATCATGACCCATACCGCGTTCCCGGCGGACCTCACCATCGAATGCCACTGCACGTCCCTGCACCATCACGGCACCCTGGAGGTGATAGCATGAGAACCGTTTGTCTCTCTCTTTTCCTTGTCCTGTGCTGCGCCCTCGTACCCGCGCAGACCATATACGGCCGCGAGGCCGTTGATATGACGGGAAGGGCGGTGAACATCCCCGAAACGATCAACCGGATAGTGTCGCCCTACCGCGTGGCAACCGGGATGCTCCTCATCCTGGGCGAGCGGGAAAGGCTCGTGGGCATCTCGACCAAGGCGAGCCCGGTCGCGCAGATCATCTTTCCCCGGCTTATGGAGGCAGGGATCGCGGACCGCCACTCCAGCGTCGAGGAAGTCCTGAAGATGAAGCCTGACCTGGTCTTCACCTCGCCCGGACAGCAGGTCAGAGATCTCGAGTCGGCGGGTATCCCGGTTTTCTGCATCGTGGTGGAGCACCCTGACTCCCTGATCACGGGCATCGGCCTCATGGCCGATGTCCTGGGAAGGCAGGAACGCGCCCGGGAGGTCAGCGCCTATTACCGCGCCAAGATCGATTTCATCACCCTGAAGACCGCAGGAGTGAAGCCGAAGAAAAAGGTCTATCTCGCCGGGTCTCACATGCTGAGCTCGGTGGGCGGCGACTTCTACCAGGACCGGGTGATCGGCCTTGCAGGAGGCATCAACGTGACCCGCGAGGGCAGGGGGGGATGGGTCTCGGTCAGCAGGGAGCACCTGCTTGCGTGGAACCCCGATGTCATCCTCACGCTCCCGTACCAGAGCGCGTCGCTGCCGGATGAGTTTCTCGGCGACAAGAGCCTCCAGAGCATCACTGCCGTATCGCTACGGGACATCTACACCTTTCCCCTGTATATCGATTCCTGGGACCTGCCCTCGCCCGAGTCGATCCTGGGCATCATGTGGCTGGCGGGCGTCCTCTATCCCGACCAGGTCGACTTCGACATGGAAAAGGAGGCGAAAGAGTTCTACATGAGATTCTACGGCTCGTACCCCGAGCCCGTGTCCCTCCCGGAAAGGAGCGGCCGATGATCCTCGTCCTTTCCGGAGAAAAGGGTGCGGGCAAGACCACGCTCCTGCAGAAAGTCATTTCCGGGAAAGGGATCACGGCACAGGGATTCCTGAGCCTCAAGGACATGGACCAGGGCGTGATCACCGGGATATCCCTGCTCGTCCTGCCGGGAAACGAGCTCGTGCCCATGGCCGTCACCACGCCCATAAAAACCGAGGTATACACCAAGCGCTTCTACTTCAACCCCGGGGTGTTCGACCGGATGAACGCCCGGTTCAGGACCATCAGGCCCGATCTGCCCTTTGTATTCGACGAGTTCGGTATCCTGGAAAGGGACGGCGGGGGGCACTATCCTGTGTTCAGGGCGCTCCTGGAGTCGTCCCATCCGGCCCTCATCGTGGTGCGCCGCGAACTCACGGACGATCTCGTTTCACGCCTGGACGGGGCCTGCCCCTATCGTGTCGTCGAGTTCACAGACCGAGATTCGCCCGGAACGATGGGCATTATTGCCGGATTTCTCCGGGACGCAACAGACCGGCGGCATCTCTGAACAATTATCTCAGCAGCCTTCGCATTCTATCGCGAGCATCACGCTCGAGGCCTTGATCACGGCCGAGATCTCCTTGCCCTCCGCGATCTGCATGGTCTCGGCCGACTGCTTGGTGATGATGGAGACAACCTGAATGCCGCCCGGCAGCTCCACGACCACCTCGGTGTTGACCACGCCCGGGGTCACCTTTTTCACCGTACCTTTGAGGACATTGCGTGCACTGAGCTTCATCATCTTCGCGGCCTCCTTTCCATATATAGTAGGATCGGCCTTGCAAAAATCACCGCTCCCGGCACCGGCGCCTTCTTCTGACAGAAGCTGATCGGGTTCTTGCGGTCAGGTATCCCTCAAAGTCCCGGCTCTCAGGAAGCAGGAGCGTCGGGAACCCGCTTGAGCACATTCTCTTCTCTGGATCGAACCCCCTTGAGAAGGGGGAATCCGCTCACTTCGCCTTTCGGGCGACCCGGGCCGCGAGCAGCACCGGGTCGTACACCGGCGAGAAGGGCGGTGCATAGGCGAGGTCGAGATCGAACACCTTATCCACGGTCATGCCGCAGAAGATGGCGGTCGCGTAGACGTCGATCCGTTTGACCGCCTCCGGCTTGCCCGCGAGCTGCGCGCCGAGAACGCGCCGGTCTTTTTGGCTGACGATCACCAGGGAGTCCAGAGGGGAAGACCCGGGATAATACCGGGCCCGGTCCCTCGAGGTGACCGTGACCTTCTCGGGCTCGAGCCCGAGCTTCCGGGCCTGGTCGAACGAGAGCCCGGTCCGGGCCACACCCAGATCGAAGACCCTGGTGATGGCCGTGTTCAGGACACCGGCAAATGCCTCGCGCTCGCCCGAGATGTTCATGCCCGCGATGAGGCCCTGCTTGTTGGCCTTGAGCGCGAGCGGGGCATGGACCTCGATCCCGAACACGCTCATCCGCGCCGTGGCGCAGTCGCCGGCTGCATAGATACCCTCGGCATCGGTCTGCATGAACTCGTCGACCCTCACGGCCCGGCTGACCCCCAGTGTGATCCCCGCGTCTTCGGCGAGTTCGCTGTTCGGCTCTACGCCCAGGGTGAGCAGGACCGCGTCGAACTCGATCACGTCGGAATCGAGCACGACTCCGATCTTCTCTCCCCGCTTTTCCAGGCCCACCAGCGGCTTTCCGAGGTTCAAGCCGACCCCGTGCCCGGAGAGTCTGCCCTTGATGATGTCGGAGATCTCCTTTTCAAACGAGCGGTGGAGGTCTTCGCGGCGGTGGACCAGGGTGGTGTCGATCCCGAGCCCGCGGAACTGCTCAGCCGCCTCCAGCCCGATATACCCGCCTCCGATCACGGCAACGCTCCGGGGCCTGCGCCTCGTCATGAAGTCCATGATCTTCCGGGCATCGGTGAGGTCGTTCATGGTAAAGACGTTTCTCAAGCCGTGGATGTCGATCCCCTGGGTCCTGGGGCGGGCGCCGGTCGCGATCACGAGCCGGTCCCAGGGCTCGACCCGGGAGGCGCCTCCGTGCTCGACAATCACGGTGCGCGCGGCCGGGTCGATTGCCGTGACCGTATGACCGGTCCGCACATCGATCTTGCGCTTTTCCCGCGCATCATCGAGCGAGAGCTCCAGCAGATCGTCCATGGAGTCGACCGCCCCCCCTACGAAGTAGGGGATCCCGCACGCGGCGTACGAAATGTACCCGCCCCGTTCAAAGACCACGACCTCGTGTTCCGGCCTCAGGCGTTTGATCTGGCTTGCCGCGCTCATGCCCGCCGCGTCGCCGCCGATAACGATGACCCTCATGTCTGCCACCTCCTTCTGTCCTGATTCTCGTGGATGCCTGTCTCATGGTAAGAAGCCCGGCCCATGCCGCCGCTCCGGGGAGACATCCCAGGCCCATACAGCAAGGCGCCAGCCCATGAGATTATCTCTTCTTTTTTACGCCGCCCCACAGCGGATCGTCCCCGAAACGCCGGAGCCACCAGTCCTCACCTGAAAGATACTTGGCAACCTCTTCTTCGGCAAATGAAAACCGGTAGTCCCTGCAGTACGAGACAAGGGTCTCGTAGGCGGCGATCATCCTTTCCGTCATTTCCCTGCAGAGCTGGGCGTCTTCCCTGCACCTGTCCGGATGCCACTTCCGGATGAGCCGCCGGTAGCTCGACCTGATCTCCCCCATGGTCGCGCTCTCGGGAAGCTCCAGCAGTTCCCTCGCTTCGGTGATCTCCTCGTATCTGCCCATAAGAAAACCTGATAAGATATTTATCCTTTCGCGCCGCGCACCACCACGAAAGACCCTTTCCCGTACCCGGGCTCGACCGGCTCGTCACCCGCGACCTCAGACAGCTCGCGGAATATGGTCTGCCTGAACTCGAAATCCCGGAAACCTGCCCTGCTCATGGCGTCGAGGACCTCGTCGACGGCGTAGAAATCGGCCTGCCGATAAAAGACGTTCTCGTCCCGGTGTTCCAGGTAGATGCGGCCGATCGGACTGTTGCGGTCGATAAAGCCCACGAGGAGAAATCCTCCCGGGCGAAGAATCCTGGATGCCTCCCGGAACGCCTGGTCCAGATCGTCCACAAAGCAGATGACCGTGACCATGAGGGCGTACTCGAATGCTTCGTCCAGGACAGGAAGCTGTTCTGCAACGCCGCCTGCGACCTTGAGCCCCCGTGCCCAGGCGATATCACTCATCGACCGGGCGGGCTCGATGCCGAACCCGATGCCCAGCGGCACGGCGAACCTGCCGGTTCCCGCCCCGATCTCGACGCCGCGTCCGCTGCGCGGGACCAGGGCCCCGACCGCCTTCAATTCCACCTGGTAGACAGAGCGATTTTCTTCAAACCACCTGTCGTACTGGTCCGGATACTGTTGAAACGGCCCTGTTCTCATCATATCACCCCCCTATTCTATACGCTGCCTGAGAGCCTTCTTCAATATACTACATCACCCGCAACGGAGAATTGGAAGAGGATCAAGGACGGCACAGCGATTGTTCTGCCGAAGAGTATTCCCTGTTGACGGGAGGAACGCGAAGGAAGATGATAACGACATCTCATTGATAATGAAAGGAATTATAAACCATGTCACCTGATCCATTGACCCCGTACGGCAACCGGCCCATGGTCACCCCCATTGTCAACGCCGTGAACTATCAGTACTCCTCGTTCGAGGTTCTGCGGCAGATCACCGACGGCGAGATCGACGGCTACACATATCACCGGGACGACAATCCCACGGTCCGCGCAGTCGAGCACATGGTGGCGGCCCTGGAGGGGGCGGACGACTCGGTCATCTGCACCTCGGGCATGGCCGCCTGCACCATGGTGTACCTGACCTATCTGAGCGCGGGCGACCACCTGATCATCTTCCACGACACCTATGGCGCCAACTACAAGGTGTCGCTGATCCTCGAGCGCCTGGGCGTCAAGATCACCTGGATGGATGCGGACAGGGCGGGCGATATCGACAAGGAGCTGCGGCCGGAAACCCGGATGATCTTCCTGGAGACCCCGAGCAACCCCCTGTGCAAGGTCATCGACATCCGCGCGATAAGGAACGCGGCAGATACGGTCGGGGCCATGGTGGTGGCGGACAACACCTTCGCGACCCCCTATCACCAGAACCCGCTCGATCTGGGCGCCCATCTGGTGATCCACAGCGCCACCAAGGCCCTGGGTGGGCACAACGACCTCATGGCAGGCGTGATCGCCGGCTCGAAGCAGCACTACGAGGATCTCTGGTTCACCCGGCAGGCGATCGGCACCACGCTCGACCCCCATTCCGCCTTTCTGCTCGCCCGGGGGATCAAAACCTTCGAGCTCAGGGCCGCGGCCATGTCCGCAAGCGCCCAGGCAGTCGCCGAATACCTTCGGGGCCATCCCAGGGTCCCGCGCATCTTCTATCCCGGTCTCCCGGAAGACCCCGGTCATGAGACGGCCTCGCGTCAGATGCATAATGGATTCGGCGGGATTATGGCCTTTGACGTGGGAGACACCCAGGAAGACGCCAAAGAGTTCATCCGGAACCTGAAGCGCATCTATCACGCGGTCAGCCTCGGGTCCACCGAGTCGCTGGTATGCATTCCCTACCTGACCACCATGCTTTATCTGCCGTCCGAGCGGCGGACGATATTCGGCGTCAGGGAAAACACGGTCCGCCTCTCCGTGGGCATCGAGCCGGCGGAAAGCATTCTCGAAGACCTGAGCCAGGCGCTCTCAAGCTTTTAGACGAGCCATGGGAAGGCTGCGGGTCACCGTCCTGGTCGAAAACACCGCTGCGGACAGCTCCCTCATCGCAGAGCACGGGTTGTCCGTCTGGATCGAGAATGACGGGCGGCGGTTTCTCTTCGACACCGGCCAGGGAGGTGCGCTGGCTCACAACGCAGGAGCCCTGGGGATCCGCCTGGACAGCGCGGACGCCGTGATCCTGAGCCACGGGCACTACGACCATACGGGCGGCCTGGTCCATGTTCCGCTCCGAGAGCGCTCTCCGCTCATCTACGCGCATCCCGGAGTCCTCGGGCACAAGTTCTCCCGGAGACCCGGAGGGCCGGCGCATGATATCGGGATGCCGTCCCGGATCAGAGACATGGTGATCTCTTCGCCCCGTATCCGGTGGACCGAAGGGCCGGCAGAGGTATCGCCCGGGTTCTTCCTCACCGGGTACATTCCGCGCGAGAACGATTTCGAGGACACCGGGGGGCCCTTCTTCGCCGATGCCGCATGCCGGACCCCGGACGATCTGCCGGACGACCAGGCTGCTTTCATCGATACACCCGGCGGGCTCGTGGTGATCCTGGGGTGCGCCCACTCGGGCGTGGTGAACACCCTGCGCTATATCGGCAAGCTTTCGGGCCGGAGCCGCTTCCGCGCGGTGATGGGAGGCATGCACCTCGTATCGGCCTCAAGAGAGCGCATGGACAGGACTATGGAGGCATTCAGGGAATTCGACATTCCAAAGCTCTTTCCGGCCCACTGCACCGGGATTGAGGCGACCGGGCGTCTCTTCCGCGAGTTTACCGGAAGATGCTTCCCGTTTTCCGGCGGAACGGTCCTGGATCTGGAGGGTGGGGGTGGCTGATTCCTATGCGGCTGTGATCAGGTCCCTGGTAGGCCACCGATGCATCTTCGTGCCCGGCGTGCGCGCACTGGTCATAGACGACCAGGGCCGGGTCCTCCTCCAGCACCGGTCCGATACCGGGTGCTGGGGCCTGCCCGGAGGATCTGTGGAGCTCGGGGAGACGGCGCTTGACGCCCTGAAGCGGGAAGTGCTTGAGGAGACCGGGCTCACGGTCGTCTCGGCCGAGCCCATGGCCCTGTACTCGGGCTCTGAGCAGCGGTTCGCCTATCCCAACGGCGACGAGGTCCAGTGCTTTGCCGTGGCCTTCATCGTCCGCCGGTGGGAAGGCGTTCCGCACGCGGACGGGATCGAAGGCACGCAGGTTCGCTTCTGGCCCCGCGACCGGCTTCCCGGCAACCTGGCTCCCGTGCACGTCGAGACGCTCGCGGATCTCGAGCGGTACCGGGGGAGGTTTCTCCTCTCAGGAGAGGGGGGCTCGAAATGACGGGACGCGGGCAGCCGCGCCCGGGGCATGCCGGGAGACTGGCCCGTACCATCGAGGACGATCTGGCCGCGCGGGGTCATGACCCGGAGTGTGAGATGACCGGACATGACGGGAATGTTCGTCAAGCTCTGCAACGAGCCCTCGGGGAGGGGCGAGCCTGAAGGAACCCTGCGCAAAGCCTTTACCCCGCGGGACGAAAAGGTCGTTGCGGTCGGGTAGTGGACGAGAATCTCATGACCGATGTAAAGAACCTATTCTTCTGCGATAACATCGTCATGCCGCGCTCGGGTGATATTCCCCCGGTGCTGACCCTGATCGCCCTGGGCAAAAGGTTTGCCAGGAAGCTCCTCGGTGCGGCAGCACCGAAGAAAAAACAACCCAAGAACGAAAGGAAGAACAGGCATGAGTGATCAGGAAGCATACCTTGTCCCGACAGACACCATCGACTGCGACCATGAACAGATCATGGCAAAAGCAGGCGAGCTCAGCAGGGGCTGCACCTCTGCGAACGAAAAGGCGCTTAGTCTCTTTACCTTTGTCCGCGACGCCATCCCCTACAACCTCTACATGATCTCGGTCTTCAAGGAAGACTTCAGGGCCTCGCGCATCCTGGAGTGGGGCAAGGGGTACTGCGTCCAGAAGGCGGTTCTGCTCGCCGCGCTCGCGCGGGCCGCAGGCATCCCGTCACGCCTGGCCTTTGCGCGGATCAGAAACCACAAAGTTCCCGAGAAGGCCGCCAGGCTCATGGGGACCAATGTCTTTCCCCGCCACGGGTATACCCAGCTCCTGCTGGGCAGCACCTGGGTGAGCGTTGCCCCGACCTTCGACTCCGCCCTGTGCGAAAAGATCGGGGTGCCGTTGGTCGGCTGGGACGGCCGGAGCGACGCTGTGCTCCCGAGCCATGACCTCAACGGGGATAAGTACATCGAGTATGTGGAGAAGTTCGGCACCTTTGCGGACCTTCCCTTTGACTGGATCGTGGCCGAGACGTCGAAAAGGGTGGGCACGGACAAGAGGCCCTGGCTCACGAAAGGTGACATTCCACTCAGGCGGTGATTGCCGGCTCCCGGTCGAATGAACCTCTGTTCGTTCCCGGCGGATGGCCATCCGTCGGGAAAGGATCGCATCAGAGAAGGGGGGCTTGCGCGGCAGCGCCGCCCCGTACACCAAAGGGAATGCGATTAGAAGACATGTACAGCGGGCGACGGAATGATCCTGGAGTTGCTCTCATGTTACATGCATTCGATTTGATTGCGTTTTACACGATCCTTTCTCGTCTTCATGTTTTTGAGAAACCGTTGTTCTACACCCCACGGTATGGAACACTGAATGGCGATGCTCTCGTGGTGCATGCCTATTTCATGCAGGACCCCTTGCCCATATCCCAGTATACCAGGGCGGTTCGCACGCCCCTGGGCCATACGTACCTGCCTCCGGTGAGTTCGAGCCTCCTTTCCAGGAGACTGCGGAGAAAGCTGTCGTGGGAATCGTCTTCTTTCAGCCCGAGCCTGCGCCTGACATCTTCGAGGGCCTCATCGATGCTTTTGTGGGTCCAGGGTTCCCATTCTCCGGCGTCCTCCATGAGCACGTTCGGGCAGAGGCCCATCTGCATCAGCGCGTTATAGGCGATCTGAAAATTCGGACTGTCATAGGGATGGCCCCAGACCCGCATGGCCGCCTCAGCCATGACCCCGTTGACGGAAGGCATCTTCATGAGGAGAAAACAGGCCTTCTCTGTCACCTCCTCCATCCGCGAGATGAACCTCCTGAAGTCGGGATAGCCGTACATGGCGTGCGAGCACAGGGAGAAATCGCACAAGCCTGCATCGGCCTCGGGCCAGGGTTCCCGGATGATATCCACGTTGTGCAACCCCAGATCCCGGATGTTCCGCTCCAGGATCGACGCCATGGACTCCGAGGGCTCAACGGCAACCACCCTGCCTGCATCAGGCGCCATGATGCAGGTCCACGCGCCGGTCCCGGCGCCGATGTCCAGGACCGTGGCTCCCGGGTTCGCCCTGAGCTTTTCCAGGACGAAGCTCCTGCTCGAATCAGGCCTGGCCCAGCGCTTCTTCACCTTCTCGTCAAAGCGTGCCGCGCGGTCCTTCCATACATCCCTTTTTCTTAGAGAACTGTCTTTATGATATTTTTCATGCTCCTCAACGATCTGTCTCCAGAGAAGCAGCCAGTCGGTTATCGGTTCCACGGTTTCCTCCAGCGGGAGTCTGGTCTTTTCATTCTTGAGCGCCCGGCGCGAAACGACCGGGTGATCCAGGATATTCGATCCACCCTCTCAAAGTCCCTCGGGCGTGAGCCCCGATGCCCCGGGGAGAGGGGGTCGTGGACGGCCGGTGGATACGAGATAAAAGAGCGATCCGACCGATACGGACGTTCACTACCGCCGCCCTGATGCAACCTTCGCCTCAGACGGCTTGTTTGCCTGAAAGTATGGAGCATGTTATATGCAATATCAAGCACAAATCTATTCCTGATCTCCATGATTGTTCAATCTATGCCTTTATGTTATTTCATATATAATTGAAAACGTATCAGGTGATCGTCACGATCGTCAGAGGATAATCACGAAAAGGGGCTACCAATGAAGATATGGCACGGTGTCGTCTACATCATGGCGCTGGCGGTCGCGGTATTCATCGTTTACCGGACCACCCATCACGATTATTACAACGCAGTCACGGTCACGGGCGCCACACCGCTCGCCACGGTCCGGACTGTGCCCGGCGGTATCGGGCTCGAGATCACCGGGAGGGTGAAGCAGCCCTACCGGTTCTCGACGTCCAGCCTGCGGGCCTTTGCCACCACGAGGACACGGACAAGGGAAATCTCAACCCGGGGCGATTTCCAGGGTGCATATATCTACGTGGGAATACCTGTCTTCAATATCCTCGAAGGGGTGGCCCCGTCGTTCCCCGAGGGTTCGCCCAGGGACTTTCCCACGGATTTTCTCGTCACCTTTGTGTCAGGTTCCGGGGAGAAAGCGGTGTTCAGCTACGGAGAAATCCTCATGGCTGACGACGATTCGCCCGTCACCCTGGCATTCCACCGGGAAGAGCTGCTGCCCACCAAGGACCCTCAAAGCTATACCCTCAACACGCGAAAAGACCCTCTTGCAGGGCTCCGGCTCATTGCGCCCCGGGATGCCGACACGGCCAGGTACCTCGACAACGTGACCTCCATCGTTTTCTCGGTGCCCGATGTAGGCGAGGAACGGCTTCCTCCGCGCAGGAGGGGGTTCGAATGCACGCCCGATGCAATAACGATCATCGATGGCGAAAAGACCTATGCCGCGCGCTTTCAGGATGTCGCGCGTGCGCCCCTTGCCACGTGGGTCAAGGTGGGTCACGGGCAGGGCTTCAAGGGCATATCGACCGTGGAAGGCTACGATCTCGGTTCTTTCATCGAAAGGAATATCCCCGGGTTCTGTCATGACGACCTGTTTCTGTTCGTATCCTGCGACGGGTACCGGTGCCTGTTTTCCGGAAGGGAGATTTTCGCCACACCGAGCGGCAATGAGATGATCCTGATCGACACCGTGGAAGGCTCTCCCCGCACGGGGGGCATGATGCTCGCCTGCACCGACGACTACTTTATCGACAGGAGCATCTGGGGGATATCTCACCTGCTCGTTGTCAGGCAGTGACTTCAAACAAGCGGGCATGGTGAAAGCCCACGGTTATGAGCGGGACCGGGCGGGACTACCTCTCCGGGAAAGGAACGTTCGCATCCTGATGAACGAACCGGATGTGCCGGGGCCTGTTGCCGGAGAAGACAGACGAACCGCAAGGGCGGATGGAACGGAAAAAGTGATGGGAAGCGGTGTATTGGGCACCCCGCTTTTTCAACGGGGTGCGTGGATCACATCAGGGTGCCGGCCGGGTAAGGCCCGGCCGGACAGGGCCATGCGCCTAGCGCGATGCGTGCGCGGCCTTCTTCTCCCGTGAGCGGAATCTCCTGCGGTGGCCTCGGGAGGGTCTCTGCGCTCTGCTTTTGTCCTCGGCATATATGCTCTCTTCCGGCCAGATGACAGGAATTTTCATGCCGAGGTATTTCTCGATGGACTCCAGGGCGTAGACATAGCGTTCGCAGGCCAGTGACACGGCCTTTCCCTGTTTGCCCGCCCGGGCGGTCCTGCCGATCCGGTGGACATAGTCCTCGCAGTCTTCCGGCAGGTCGTAGTTGATGACCAGATCGAGGTCGTCCACGTGCAGGCCGCGGGAGGCGACGTTCGTTGCCACCAGGAGACGGATCCTGCCCGACTTGATGCCCTCGATCACCTTGAGCCGCTCCTTCTGCGGGAGATCGCCGGTGATGAAGTCGCAGTCCAGCCCGTTTCGCTTGAGCCGGCGCGCGATATCGACCGTGGTCTGCTTCATGTTGGTGAAGATCAGGCAGTTCTTCGGTTGCTCCTGCGCCAGGACCCCCAGGAGGAGAGGAAACTTCTCTTCATTGCTCACGTGATAGAGCTCCTGGGTGACCGTGTCCACGGTGAGGTGCTCCGGGGCGATCTCGACCTCGGCAGGCTCGTTCATGAACCGCCAGGCGAGCTCCTTGACCAGGAAGCTCAAGGTCGCGCTGAAGAGCATGGTCTGGCGCTTGTCCGCAGGAGGCATGGCGCGGAGCATCTTCCTCAGGTCGGGGATGAACCCCATGTCGAAGAGGCGGTCAGCCTCGTCGATCACGACAATGCCCACATCCCGGAAATTCAGCCGGCGGGACTGGTGAAAGTCCAGGAGCCTGCCAGGGGTGCCCACGATGATCGTCGCGCCCTCCTTGAGCTGCCGCTCCTGGGTCTTGTACCCCACGCCCCCGTAGATGCAGGCGACTTTGTAGTCGAGGTGCGCTCCCAGAAGCTCCGCCTCCTTTTCCACCTGGGTGGCGAGCTCGCGGGTGGGGACGATGATGAGTGCCTTCTTTCCCTTGAGATGGCGCAGGGTCTGGAAGATGGTGATGAGAAACGCTGCAGTCTTTCCGGTCCCGGTCTGGGACTGGGCGCACACATCGATTCCGGTCAGACTGTGTTTGAAGGTGGCTTCCTGTACCGGTGTGCATTCGGTGAAGCCGGCGTCGCGGATTCCGAGCAGAATCCGTTCGTCAAGTGGTAACTCGGTAAATTGCATTCAGACTCCTTGGTAGGAAATGTTAAGTTGCTATCGGCAAATTGTACCTGATTTCATGAACAATTTTCTGTTTCGTTCAGGAACATTACCATATCCGGCTGGAATGTCAAGTCAAAAAAACAGCATAGAGGCGGCACGGGGGTTTTCAAAACCCGTCTGTAGTGTGTTTATATGGAAGACCAGAGCCACAGGGTCAGGGCTGCGACAGCAAGGGTCAGCACCGTGACGATGACTCCCGTGGGGGCATGATTGCGCCAGCTGATGCGGATACCGTGAGCAGCCGCTGATTCCACCACGATGATGTTCGCGATGCTGCCGACGATCAGGAGGTTGCCTGCAAAGGTGCTGCTCAGCGCCAGGACAGGCCCGGCAAGGGGGTGGCTCGCAACGGGCAGCAGGAGCATGGCGGCGGGGACGTTGGATACGGCGTTGCTGAGCAGGACCGTGATGGAAAAGAGCCATCCCGGATGTTCGAGATCGATTCCGTGCCCGAGCATCTCGCTCACCACCAGCTCGGGCACCCCGGTCCGGGCGAGGGCGTGGTTGACGACGAAGAGCCCGCAAAAGAGCACCAGGACCTGCCAGTCGACCAGGCCCAGCATGGTGCGTGAATGCAGCTTGCGGCTCATGAGGAGAAGGCCCGCGGCCGCCAGCGCCGCGATGTCCCTCGGCAGGCCGGTGAAGAGAAAGATGACGAAGAGCAGTCCGGCTATGGACAGGGCCTTGAACGACTCCCAGCCGTTCCACGGTTGGAGCTCGCCGGGGAGCTCCTCCGGGCAGCCTTCTCCGTTGTGCCACCTCGTACGGTATTGCCAGGTGATGACCGCCCAGATGATCGCCAGGCCCAGGAGCGAGGGGATACCGGCCATGAGGAGATAGCCGGAAAAAGAGAGGCCCAGGGTCTGGCCGATGAGGATGTTCTGCGGGTTTCCGATGAGCGTGGCGGCGGAACCGACATTGGCCGCGCATGCAACCGCCAGGAGATAGGGCACCGGGTCGAGCCTGCGGCGTCTGCAGGTCTGAATGAGAACAGGCGGCAGCGCAAGGCAGACGATGTCGTTCATGAACACCGCCGAGAGCACGCCGGTGAGGAGTATGACCGCGGCCAGGAGCAGGGAAGGCGAGGTCTTCAGAGAGGTCACAGCCTCCGCGGTCCGGGTATAGAACCCTCCCAGACGCAGCTGCGCGGAGATCACCATGAAGGCGAACAGCAGGGTGATCGTGGAGAGGTCGATGGATTTTGCAGCCTGGCTCAGGCTCAGGGCGCCCCCCGCGATGAGAGCGATGGCACCCAGCAGGGCCACTCCGGTCCGATCGAGCTGAAGTCGCGGGAGCCTTCCCAGCAGCATACCGATGTACACCACGATGAAGACAGTCACCACTGCCTGCGCCATGGGCGCACATTATTCCAGTCGCCGGGCGAGTGCAATACCGAAGTTCAAAGGATATCTCAAGGATGAGAGGGAGCGGATGAATCCGCTCTTTCTGGAAAACGAGCCGGAAGGGCCATGATCGATCACCCGCTCGGTGCCGATCAGAACTCGCCACGGAGGGTCGGGGAGAGGGAAATGTGAACTCGTCCCTTAAAAACTCGTGACGGATCAAGGCCCGGCCCGTGGCCCGGAGGGCGGGAAATGTGAACCCGTCCCCGAAAGGGTCAGTCGGCGTAGATCATTTTTCGGGTCATGCCTCCGTCTGCGATAAAGTTCTGGCCCGTGACGAAACCGGCCTGGTCGGAGACCAGCCAGGAAACGAGGGATGCGATGTCTTCCGGTTTCCCAACCCTGCCTGCGGGGTGCTGGGAGTGATCCTCAGGCGACAGGGGATCGTCACGGGTGTGGATCCAACCGGGGCTGACGCAGTTTACCCGGATATCCGGCCCCAGGCTGACAGCGAGACTGTGCGTGAGCGAGACCATGCCCCCTTTGGACGCCGTGTATGCAAAGGTGTTCCGTTCCGACTGGAGAAAGCGCGTGGAGGCGATGTTGACGATCACGCCTCTGCCCCCGCGGAACAGGGGGTGCGCATACTTGGTTGTCAACACCACAGAGGTGAGGTTGACGGCAAGATAGAGGTTCCACCGCGCGATGTCGAGGCGCTGGATAGGGTCACCGTATGGGCGCGGGATGCCCGCATTGTTTACCACCACATCGATGGACTCATGCCTGTTTCCCCGCATATCCTCGAAGGCGGCCCTGACCGATGCCTCATCGCCCACGTCCACGTGATAGAATGCAGTCCTGCCTGAGGCATCGAGCTCTGAGGCAGTCTTGGACCCGGTCTGCCGCTCCACGTCGAAGATCAGCACCCGGTATCCGTCGTGCAAGAGCCTTTCCGCAATGGCCCTGCCGATGCCCCGGGCACCCCCGGTCACGACCGCGGTTTTTTCTTCCCTGCCGATACTCGTCTCCATACCAATCCTCCTCACAAGATATACATAGATCCCGGTGTCGCCGCCTCAAGGAATCCTTCCGCCGCTCACCGATGGAGCCCGGCCGGAATACACCCAGAGGGCATGTGACCTGCAGCGTTGTCAAAGGATGTACTCGGCCATTGAGAGGCGGTCTGTGAAAAGTATTCTTAATTGAAAGCATCCAGGAGATCATCCGGCATAAACAGACTGTCGGTAAATGTCGGGAGTTTGTCAAAGAAGTCATTCATCCGGGATAAGAAGGAGGAAGAAATGTCTACACGGTACTTCGCCCTGATCCTGGGTATCTTCTATGTGATCGTAGGCGTGCTGGGGTTGTTCCCCCCGCTGCTCCAGGCCATACCTGTCGAAGAGCCGAACGTGTTCGTGGATTTTCTCAAGGGAAGCCTGCTGGGCATATTCCCGGTGAACATCCTCCACACCCTGGTCCACCTGGGCGTGGGGATCTGGGGTATTGTCGCCTACCGGAACTTCGCGTCATCACGGGTTTTCGCCCGGGCCATCGCCATCATATTCGGCGTGCTGTTCGTGATGGGAATCATCCCGGTCCTGAGAACCGCCTTCGGCCTGATCCCGCTCTATGGCTCGGATGTGGTGCTCCACCTGGTTACCGCGCTCCTGGGCGGTTATTTCGGCTGGATAGTGCCCGCGGAAGATACCATCATCGTCCGTCACTGACAGGAAAGAGGGGTGCCCGACGCTACTGAGCGAGGACCTTCTTCATGAAGAACCCCTTGATCAGCCGTGCCCGGCGATCGACCGCTGCGGCAAAGCCGCCGCGGCTCACGGATCCGCTGCCGAAAATGCGGTGAGTGAGGCTCTGCACGGGGTCGTCCGTATCGAACGTCACGGCGTGCAGCCTCCCCGGGTGGTGCCCCGGATTGACCGCCAGGGTCGTGCCCATGGTGCAGTGATAAAAGCCGCTCATATAGGGTGCCTCGTGGATGTGGCCGTGCAGGCTCACCAGGGGTCCGTGCTCGACGATAAACCGGGCGATGGCCTTCGACCCGATCGGTTTGCCGGTGTAGAGGGTATCGAGCCCGCTGCCGAAGGGCGGACAGTGAAACACGCAGACGTCACCCGCGCCGTGGCCGGTTGAAAGCGACGAGAGCTCCTCTTCCATGCTCGGCCTCTGAAGCGCATAGGCGCCTTTCCTGCTGGGCGAGACCCCCTTCTCCGTGCTCACCATGGGGTGCCGGCTCCTGACATAGCCGCTCTCGTGCAGGTCCCTGCGCACGAAATCCTTGACCCAGAACGGAGAATCGTTCGTGCAGCCGTATCCGGTGAAGGTGACCCCGCCTATGGACTCGGTCCTGCCGTGCAGGTACACCGCTGCCGGCACGGCCGTTTTCAGGTGCTCCACCGCCCGGTGCCAGTCGTGATTCCCGGGTATGTACAGAAGCGACACGCCGGGATGACGGGCGGTGAAATCCGTGAACAGAGGCGCCAGGAAGCTGTCGATGAACTCGAGCTGGGTGTGGATGGCAGGGGCAAAGTCCACGGTGTCGTGGAGCAGCTTCCACAGGTGATCGAGCCGCGTGGGCAGGAGGTCGCCGCCGATGACTACGCACCGGGCACCGCTCTGAAGGGCATACGCGAGCATCTCGTGGTAGAGTTTCATGTTCCCGTGGAGATCGCTGACAAATACCACCCTCATCCCGGCATCATCCTCCTCTTCGTTCATACGCAGTCATGCAGAGCCTCCACTATAAAGAAAACCCCTCTCCCGGGGAAGGCCTTTCTCTACCCATGGGAACGTGCACGAGGAATTTCTCCATCCATTGATTTGTCTGCATAAACTGTGGGATAATACCATGTTGCATCGAAGGAAAAATTCACAAAAACGATTGGAAGTGACGATATGACCACCATACTTGTTTTGTACCATTCACAAGGGGGAAACAACAGGAAGATGGCCATGGCGGTAGCGGACGGCGTCAACTCCATCGAGGGGGCAGGCGCGAACCTCAAAGACGCGCTTGAAGCCGATATCGACGATCTGATTGCCTGCAACGGGGTCGTGATCGGAACGCCCGAATACTTCGGCTACCTCTCGGGCGCGGTCAAGGACTTCTTCGACCGCACCTATGAAGCGGCGCGGGGCAGAGTGTTCCGAAAGCCCTATACCGTGTTCGTGAATGCGGGCAACGACGGCTCCGGGGCTTTGAGAAACATCGAGCGTATCTGCATCGGGTACCAGTTCAAGAAGGTCTATGAACCCATCGTGGTAAAGGGAGAGATCACGCCCGAGGTCCTCGATGCCTGCCGCCTGATGGGGCAGACTATTGCCGCCGGCGTGAGCGCCGGCATCTATTGATGAACGTGAATATCCCGGGGGAATGTCCGGCAATGTGGAGAACCGAGTACGAAGAGAAGACGACCAAGGTTTCCGATCTGAAGGGTGTCGTCTCTCCGGGCTCGTGCGTGTACGTCGAGTCGGGCTGCGGCGAGCCCCAGCACCTGGTCAAGCATCTCATCCTTGAGAATACGAAGCTCTGCGACGTCCAGGTCTATACCTCGGTCCCTTTGAGCACTTACTCCGATTTCGGGGGTGACTACGGCTCGCGTTTCCGCATCCAGTCGTTCTTCATCTCGCCGAACATGACCTCGGCCTTTGCCGACGGCCGGGCAGACCACCTTCCCATGTCGTCGCTCGGCAAGTACAAGCTGTTCTCGGAAGGCTACATAACCGTCAACACCGCGCTGATCCAGCTCAGCCCGCCCGACGCGAAGGGCTTCATGAGCCTCGGTGTCACCGTGGACATCATGAGGTCGATCATCGAAAAGGCGGATGTGGTCATCGCACAGATCAACCGGTACATGCCCGTCACCGGCGGGGATACGCTGGTCCACGTCAGGGACGTTGACCATATCGTAGAGCTTGACGAGCCTCTGGTGAGCTACCCGCTCCTGGAGCCCGATCCCGAGGTGATGCAGGTGGGAGAGCACATCAGCCGCCTCATCGAAGACGGATCCACCATCCAGATCGGGTTCGGGAGGATCCCGGACGCGGCCCTGATGTTCCTGAAGGAGAAGAAGGATTTATGCATCCACTCGGAGATCATCACCGACTCCCTGGTGGACCTCGCCGTCTCCGGGGCGGTCTCCCGTTCTTCCGCCGACTGCCGGGGGGGCGGAATCACCGCGAGCCTGTGCATCGGGAGCGAGCGGGTGTTCGGCTTCGTGGGCGGCAACCCGCAGGTTGAGATGAGAAGCCTCTCCGACATCATCTCACCCGGCACCATCCTCTCCCGGGAAAAATTCACCGCAATCAACGGCGCCATCGAGATCGACCTCACCGGACAGTCGTGCGTGGGCACGGGAGACCAGATGGGATACTTCGGCGCCCTGGGCCATGCCGTGTTCAACCGGACCGCCATGTTCTCGCCGGGAGGCAAGGGCATCATCGCGCTGCGCTCCACCTCGAGGGACGGCAGCCTCTCACGCATCGTGCCCGAGTTCACCGACCGCAAGATCGGCATCGTCACCACCCAGTCCGATGTCAATTACGTGGTCACCGAGTACGGCAGCGTCAACCTGTTCGGCAAGTCGATCCGGGAGCGGGCCCTCGCCCTCATCACCATCGCCCACCCCAGGTTCAGACAGTGGCTTCTGGACGAGGCCAAGCGCATGAACTATGTCTACGAGGACCAGGTCCTCCCGCCCGAGGGGGCCGACTATCCCGGCTCATACGAGAATCTGTGCCGGTTCGCGGATAAAAGACTGTTTGTCAGGCCCGTCAAGGTCACGGATGAACGCGCGGTGCAGAACCTGTTCTACGCCATGAGCAGGGACGACCGGTTCCACCGGTTTCTGATGCACGTCTCGTCCCTGCACCACAAGCAGGCCCAGGACCTGGTGACCGTGGACTATACCAGCTCCATGGCCTTGGTGATCCAGAACGGGCAGGGCAGGCAGGACGAGATTGTGGCCGTCGCCCACATCGCGCCCGAAGAGAGCAGGGGCGCGAGAAAGGTCTGCGAGTTCGCCGCCATGGTGGATCCTTTATGGCAGAACCAGGGGATCGGCACCTTCCTGCTCAGAAGCATGATCGCAGTCGGCCGCGACATGGGCTACAGCCATATGCGGGCCTATGTGTGGGAAGACAACAGGCAGATGCTCAAGGCCTTCGAGAAGCTCGGCTGCGGCATGACCCAGGAGCTCGACTGCCACGTGTACCGGGTCAGTCTGGCGATCGACTGATCTCCTTACAGCTTCCCGACTGCCTGCGCCGTATGGTTTCCGGCCTTCTGCCGGGAGAAATAGCGCCTGATCACGAGCCGGGAGAGGGTGTCGGCCTCGATCCAGAAACGGTCGTTGAGGATGAGGAGGCACCCGATGGTGATCCCCTCTCCGGTCTCTTTGTGCCGGGCATAGCCCGCGAACCAGTTCCGCCTGCCCTTGGGGTCGCTGCCGTTGATGCTGCCGCTCTTGCCCCCGATGACGAGATGCTTGAGCACCCTGTCCCGGGAGCTTCCGCGGAAGGTCTTGGAGACCGTGCCTCTCTTGACCGTCCGCTCCATCATGTCGTGCAGGGCGCGAGCGGTCCTGTCCCGCATGGCCCGGGTCTTTTCCACGCCCTGACCGTGCACGAGCCTGGGAGTGAGCATGAAGCCGTCGTTCAGCACGGCTGTCACCATTTGGGCGGCATGGAGCGGCGATATGCGGGTGTGCCGGTTGAACCCGCAGGCGAGCTCGGCAACGCCGTACTCGTCCTGAGGCAGATAGCTTTCGCTCGGGTCGATGGAGATCTCACGCAGGGGTGATCTCCCGAATCCCATCTTCTCTGCGGTGAGTATAAGGGGCTGTTGCCCCAGGTGCATACTCCCGATCTTGCCGAAGACCACGTTGTTGGACCGGGCGAATGCATCTGCCAGGGAGATGTCCTCGGTCCACCGGTTGCGCCTGTCGGTGAGCTGCCTCTTGTAGAGCGTGTAGGCGCTGCCGTTGTAGGAGAACACGCTCTCCGGGGTGAACCCGGCCTGCTCCAGCGCGGCAACCGCGGTCACCAGCTTGAAGATGCTCGCGCCCAGATCCGGGTCGAGGCCGAGGCTGCAGTCCTGCTCGCCGCCGAGCCCCCGGCCGTAAAGCGCCAGGATATCCCCGCTGCCGGCGTCCATCACCACCATGGCGCCGTAGTACAGCTTGTACTGCGATGCCTTCTCGGCGATGAACTGCTGGAGGTCCCAGTCGATGGTGAGGTTGTACCGGCCTATGGTATCCTGATCGATGCAGGCGAGATCCTCGCGGGTCATCGGGCACTGTACGGCCTGCCCGGACAGGTGCGCCGGTCCGGCAGGGCCCTCGACTGCGGAGCCGTCGCCCTGTGATGTCCCGCCGGTCCCAACGCTGTGCCCGGGCAGAAAAAACCACGCCGCGATCACCAGAACGAGGAAGAGAGGGTACCGCAGGCGCAGAACGGGTCGCTTCCTCCTCTTCAAGGGCGGATATTCGTCAGGATGCAGCCAATGCATGGCTGGTATTAACCCAGTTTTTTCCCGGCAAGTCAAGGTCCAACGAGCCATGCCGGAATCCCCGGCCACTGTTTTGCCTGTGCGTGAGCGCAATGAAATTCCCTTTTACGGCTACAAGGTCATGGAAACACTGCAGCAGTCGGGCCAGTAGAGAAGGGTCCGGTCTTCGGCGCGCATGAACACCCGCACCGGGCCGTCCTGCGAGATCACGAAAACGATGCTCCCCTCGTAGGCACCGGCAAAGGCGATCCCGGAGTTGTGGCGGGTGCCCAGTCTCCCGGGGTTCAGCGGCTCCCCCCCTCCCTCGCCGAAACCGTCCGGCCCGGTGATAATAGAGCCCTTCCAGGCAGGAGCGATGAGCATGGCCCCGAAACAGATCAGATCGAGCTCGGTTGAGAGAATCACCGCGCCGTCGATGACGCCCAGCTGGGAGAGAAACCGTATTCTTTCTGCGACCGTCTTTCTGACCGCAATGCTGGTCGGCACGTCGAGGTCGTTCTGGAGGAGCTGGCCGAGCAGCGGCTGGACACCTACCTTTTCCTGGAAATGAAACCGGGGGAGGTAGTATTTTTCCTGCCGGTTCTCGGCCGGGAGAAAGATGAAGATGGATCCGTGACCCCGTGCCGAGGCTTCGGAGAGGAGCATCTCGATGACGTCCCGGTAGATGCGCCAGTAGGCGGCCCCGTAGGTCTTGTACAGCGGCTGGTCCCGGATGGACTCCATGAGGTGGCGGCCGAGCGACCTGACCGTGAAGGGCGACGGGGTGGCAGGCACGAAATCACCGTTGAGGATGCGTCCGATCTGGTTGTGATGCCGCGATATCACGAGAGATCCTGCATCGTTTGCATATACCGTAAAATAATCGGGCCGGTACCCCAGCTCGCCGTACACCCATACCGGTATCTCGCTGAACGGGTGCTCGGTGGGTGAGAAGGTGAATACGCCCCAGATGCTCATCTCCTCGGCCTCGCCGATAGGGCCGACCGCCATGGCGCTGATGGCCGGATCGAGGGACGGAGCGAATTTGGTGATGGAGTCCACGGAAAGCGGCAACGGATTCTTCAGGTGAAAGAGATACTCGGACTCCCGTTTTGCAGCCATGGCATCTCTGTCCGTGGAAGGTCCGACTATGACGAGCGCGAAACGGATCGGCCTGCCTTCCTCCTGTTCGAGACTGGCCAGATAGGCGATCTCCACAACTTCCTTCAGAAGATGAAAGGGAGGAAGAGGAGAGAGGATCTTCTCGTGCAGAGGGTGAGCCTGGTCCAGCTCCCAGGTTTCGATAATCCGTTGAATGATTCGATCCTCAAGCATAATCCTGGCCCGGGGTTTAAAAAAAGCCTCATCGATAACACTGCCGGATGCGCTTTTTTAAGGCATGCGGAAATGATGAGAATCCTTTTATCCTGCCCCGAGATTTATAATACCGGCAAACGGCCGCTGCTCAAGCTTCACGGAAGAGCATTTCTCCCAGCTCGGGGCGTCAAGGGGTTCACCGTCTGCCGGAAGGAGCCCATAGACCATGGGCACAGGGAGTCCTATACTATAATAGTAACGAGTTTTTCCGGTTCCTGCCGTTCACCGGCCATTAATCGCCGGAACCTGCCTGCCGGGAAAACCGTAAGAAAGGGTGTGCCTTGGTATAGCTTCTGGAGGAGGCCGCCTGGAAAGGAGTATGGATGAGTCAGCGCTTCAGGTAAGGAGAAAACTACCCATGCAGGACGGGAAGGAAAAGACCACGGACGCTACAGGGATGAGGGCGCTCTTCGACAGGCTCAACATGGGAGCACTGCAGATGGATGCGTCCGCGCGCATAACTTATGCAAATCCCTTTGCGTCCGAGCTGCTGCACCGGCCTCGGGGAGAGATCGAAGGGAGGTCCTTTCGCGAGGTTTTCCCCCCCCCTGTTGCACGGCGTTTTTATCGTGAGATGGACAGGGCCGCGGCACGCGGCACGGCCGCAAGCTTCGAGGCGAACTGTCCGGCTCCGGAGAATATCTGGCTCTCGTTCCGTTGCGTGCCTTCAGCTGAAGGGTCGATCGTTTTCTTTGAGGATATCACCGAGCTGAAGAACGCCAGGGAAGATCTCACCCGGACCAAGCAGGAGCTCGAACATCGGGTGCAGGAGCGCACGAAGAATCTGAGGCGGACGAGCCGGATGCTGGAAGAGCAGAAAGAGCTCCTGGTGACGATCATCGACAATATTCCCGTGATGCTGGTCTTCTTCGACTCATCCGGCGCGGTCAGACTGGTGAACAAGGCGTTCGAGCGGCTTGCCGGGTGGTCGCTGGGGGAGGCCAGGCATATGAATCTCATGGCCGCCATGTTTCCCGACCCGGTATACCGGAAAGAGGTGTGGGAGTTCATGATGAAGGCCAGGCCCGGGTGGAAGGATCTCGAACTCACCACCCGATCGGGAAAAATCCTGCAGAGCTCCTGGGCGAATGTCTTTCTCTCGGACGGCTCGCAGATCGGCATCGGGATCGACATCAGCGAACGCATCCAGATGGAGAAGGAGCTGATCCGCCTGGCCAGCGCCATCGAACAGGCGGATGAGGGAGTGGTGATCTTCAATCCCCGGTGGGAGATCGAGTATGTCGATCCCGCTTTCGAGTTCCTGAGCGATCTGGGGAAACAGGAGCTGATCGGCAGGTCTGTCCGGGACCTCATCGATTTTTTCCCCAATGAATCGTACCAGGAAACAATCGGCAGAGCTGAAAAAGAAGGAAAAAAATGGACAGGACGCCGGACGAGAAAAAAGGCGTCCGGAGATATCATCGAGGTGGATCTCGCCGTGTCTCCGGTCTATGACGAGCAGGGCCGGATCATCAATTACATCCTGCTGGCGCGCGACGTGACCGACGAGGTGAGGCTTCAGCACCAGCTCCTCCAGATTCAGAAGATGGAGGCCATCGGGAACCTTGCGGGCGGGATAGCACAGAACCTCAAGAACGCCTTCACCCCGATCCTCATCGACACCGAGGTGCTCATGCAGGATGTGGGAGAGCAGAACCCGTCCTACCCCATCCTCGAGGAGATGCTGCAGGCCACCTATCAGGGAATCGATCTGGTGAGGAATCTCCTCATCTTCGGCCGCAGGACCCCGCCGGCAAAGGTGACCATGGACCTGGTCCCCACATTCCGGGAGGCCGTGAATTTCTTGAGGGCGTCGCTTCCCAGCACCATCGAGATCCGGCGCGCGGTGGAGGTGAAGAGCGCCCGGGTGCTGGCAGACCCGGTCCAGATCAAACAGCTGCTGATCAACCTCGGCAGCAACGCGGGCTCTTCGATGCAGAAAACCGGCGGCGTGATGGAGGTGAGGCTCGCGCGTGATGTCCTGGATGCCGAATCGGCTCTGAGGATATCGCCCGACCTGACGCCGGGGCGGTATGTCCGCATCCAGGTGTGCGATACCGGCATGGGCATGGACGAAGAAACCCTGAAACACATTTTCGAGCCCTTTTTCACCACCAAGGAGAAGCGTGAGGGCCGCGGGCTCGGCCTCCCCGTGGTACAGGGGCTCGTCAAAGATTTCGGAGGCGTGGTAACCGTGGACAGCGAACCCGGAAAGGGCACCACGTTCACGGTCCTTCTGCCCGAGCTCAAGGAATAGCCGTGTCTCGCTGCACCGGGTATGGGCACCTGGAGAGAACAGCTCTTTGTCGTCAGGAAGAAGAAACAAAAGAGGCAGGGGAGAGTCCCCTGCCTTTCTCATACCGGAGGCGGATATTCCGATGAAATGCTCTACGAGAGGAAAATGCTCACGAAATCGGAGGCCGGTACCTGTTTTCTGTTTTTGATCGTCCTCTTGTCGTCGGTGAGGCTCGTAACCGTGCATTGTCCGTAAGCCGTGCAGTCGCCGCTGTCGTCGGGTGAATATCCGTTGCACACCCGCAACACGTCCGGAGATATCTCGTCGATGAGCACGATCTTGTCGTCGCCGTGTTTCAGCCTGCCCAGCTCGAACTTGCCGTCGATGACATGGAGGTTCTTCGATGCGAATTCCGCGGACACGATTTCCGCGATCTCCTTTACGAGCTCGACACTCCGGGCGATCTCGTCTCCGGTCAATGCGCCCGCCTCTTCCAGGGCCTCGAACGTGATGAGGATATCGCTGTCTCCCTTGGTCCACGCCTCGACCACCCGGTGAAGGTTCTTGCCCGGCCTCACGAAGGGATATCTTCTCCAGAAGCTCCCGGTCGCGTTGTTCCGCCAGGTGAACTCAAGGTTCAGCAGCGGTTCCGACCCGGGAAATTCCGGCGAGTCTGCCGGCATGCTGAGCGGAATGGCGGGCTCCACGATCATCTCGTTGTCCGTGATCGTATCGATGTAGTGCGAGGGGACACCCTTTTCCTTGAGCAGCCTGAAGAAGTGCGTGGCAAACCTGCAGGCGATAGCGCCTTTTCCGGGGATTTCACCGACAACGACGTCATAGCCGGGGTCGAAGACAGCCTTGCCGTTCTCCAAGTAGCCTGTGGCCCTGTCGGTAAAGACCAGTCGATACTTGCCGGCATGAGGCCCCTCAGTGATGTTGTACACATCTTTCGATTTTCCTCGGTAAACCAGATCTTGTTCTGCCACGTCCTGTTGTCTCCTCTATCGTTTTTTTTCGAGAATATCGGAAAGGAGAGTTTATACGCGAAATGTTTCCGTCAGGCAATACCGATGATCGATTTTTTTCTGATCGCCCGGAAAAAAAATATTCTTCAGTCGTTACATAAACGTGCCGGGTATTCACTGACAAGCTGCATATCCGGTCTCGAGCAACGCACCTGCCCGATTATCAGAATCTGTCCCTCCCGTATCCGGGCCCGGACTGTGCATTCGTGGGATCGGAAGCATTATAATACGATAGAATGCTTGAATCCCGCTTGCGGCACTGAGTTTCTCGGAGGAAACGACTTTTTCCTTAAATATAACCGGGGAACCCTTTGGTATGCTTTTCGTGCTCAATACAGCGGGGTTGTTGAGAACCAATGGCCCATAATCGAACGATCCAGGAGGAAACCATGAGAGAAGTCGTATTGACCAGTGCCGTGAGGACACCCATCGGCGGCTTCAACGGCAGCCTTACCGGTGTCGATGCAAACAGGCTGGGCGCCATTGTCATAGAGAACGCAATCAGCCGTGCCGGAATACAGAAAGAAGATGTCGACGAGGTCATCATGGGCATTGTCCTTCCCTGCGGCCTGGGGCAGAACCCGGCCCGGCAGGCGGCAGTCCAGGCGGGCATGCCCTGGGAGGTGCAGTGCCTCACCGTCAACAAGGTCTGCGGCTCCGGGCTCAAGTCGGTCATGCTCGCGGCCCAGGCCATTGCCCTGGGCGATGCCGACATCATCGTGGCCGGCGGCATGGAGAGCATGAGCAGGGCGCCATACTATCTCGACAAGGCGCGCTTCGGCTACCGCATGGGGCCGGGCACGATCAACGACCACATGATGCACGACGGCCTGTGGGACATCGTGAACGATTTCCACATGGGGGCCTCGAACGAGCTGGTCATCGACCGGTACAGCGTGAGCCGGGAAGACCAGGACCTCTACGCCCTGCGAAGCCAGGAACGGGCACTCAACGCAATCAGGAAAGGGCTGTTCCGGGAGGAGATCGTGCCGGTGGAGGTCCCGCAGAAAAAGGGCGGACCGAAGATTTTCGACACGGACGAGCACCCCCGGGAGACGAGCATGGAGGCCCTGTCAAAGCTCAAGCCCGTGTTCAAGGCGGGCGGCAAGACCACCGCCGGCAACGCATCGGGAATATCCGATGGTGCATCCGCCACCGTGGTCATGGCCCGCGAAAGGGCGAAAGAGCTGGGCTGTCCCGAGCTGGCTGTTGTCAGGTCGCAGGCGAGTGCGGGCATCGACATGAAGTTCATTCTCATGGCACCCACGCTCGCCATACCCAAGGTCCTGAAGAAGGAGGGCATCAGAATCGAAGACGTCGACCTCTTCGAGATCAACGAGGCCTTTGCCGGCTCAACGGTCTCGGTCATCAGGGAGCTGGGCATCGATATGGAAAAGGTCAACGTCAACGGAGGGGCCATCGCGCTGGGCCATCCCATCGGCGCGAGCGGGGCGCGGGTGCTCACCACGCTGATCTACGAGATGATGCGCAGAAACAGCAAGATCGGGCTCGCCTCTTTGTGCCTGGGCGGCGGCGAGGCCGTGGCGCTGATCGTCCGGAGAGATCTGTGAGCCTGGTGACCGGCGACTGGTACATCTTAAGGCCCTGCAGGACTATGAAAGGAGGGTGCATTGAAGAAGACGGCTTCCTTTACGCCTGTCATTGGCGTCACGGTCATCATCCTGTTTGCCGGTGTGATCGTTCTCTGCGACGTTGATGCCCGGCAGCAGGTTGATCCCCAGTCCACTGTCATGACAAAATGTACCGCGTGCCACACCACCCGGCGGATCTGCGACAATCTGGGTGAGAAAGACCGCGAGGAATGGATCCGGACCGTCTCCGAGATGGTGTCCAAGGGCGCCGATGTAGCCGAGCAGGACATCCCCGTGGTCGCCGAGTACCTCGCGAATCTGGAGCCGGGGTCAGAGCCCGTGTGCAGGTGAGGTGCAGGTCACGAGATAGGCCCGTGCGCCATGTGCTCCAGGCGCCTGATCCGGTCTTCCATGGGCGGGTGGGTCGAGAACAGGGCAAGGATTGAATTGCCTCTCAAGGGGTTTGCGATAAACAGGTGGGCCGTGCTTGGATTGACCTCAGCACGGCTGCGCTGAACCCCGGACTCGAGCTTTCGCAGTGCGCTGGCCAATGACAGCGGGTCTCCCGAGATCTCTGCCCCGCTCGCATCCGCCTGGTATTCCCGCGAGCGCGAGATCGCCATCCGGACGATCATCGCTGCGATCGGGGCGATGATTGCGATCGCCAGCAGTCCGAACACGCCGCCCCTGCTGTCGTGGCCGCCCCGGCCCCCTCCGAATATGGCTGCAAACTGCGCCATCCTCGCCAGGATGAACACGGCCCCTGCAAAGGTTGCCGCTATGGTCGATATCAGGATGTCCCGGTTCTTTACGTGAGAAAGCTCGTGCGCGATCACCCCGCTCAGCTCGCGCGAGTCGAGCAGGTCCACGATCCCCCTGGTCACGGCCACGGCTGCGTGGTTCGGGTTGCGGCCCGTGGCGAATGCATTGGGCATGGGCGTGTCGATGAAATACAGCCCGGGCATGGGCAGCGACGCCTGGCGGGTGAGATTCCTGACCGTGGAATAGAGCTCGGGCATATCGTTTTCTTCGATCTTCTTCGCGCGGTACATGGAGAGCACGATCCTGTCCGAGAACCAGTACGAGGCGAAATTCATGACTGCGGCCAGCACAAAGGCGATGACCATCCCCTGTGTGCCGCCCAGGATGTTTCCGATGCCGATCAGGATCAGTGTCATGACCAGCATCAGGAAAAAGGTCTTGAGGTTGTTCATGGGCTTACCCTCCGGTTTGTCGGCGTGACAGGATGGTGCCGAAACAGAGAATCCCGTTCACTGCTCACTATAGATGCGCATGCCCGGCGCATGGATGCACAGGACATGGAAAACCGCCCGCGCCCTGGATTGAGGGTATGGACCGGAAGAGAATACCGGACCGGCCGGCATATCCTTGTAATCTTTTGATAGACACCGCACACGCTCGTGGTTACTATAATACATAACATTTGTTTTGCTTTCAATTGAGAGGAGGGATCCATGAAGAGAAATATCATTCTGCCTTGGGTCATGATGATTCTGCTGCTCGGCGCCGCCTGCAACCACCGGCAGTCGGAAGAGGGCGGGAGCCCGGGAGGCCTCGTCGCGCAACCTTCCCTGAAGGCGCACACGGAAATTTTCAGCAAGGGCGTGGAAAAGGTGGCGGGCAACGTCTATGCAGCCATCGGCTACGGGCTGGCGAACTCCATCATGATCGAGGGTGACGACGGCCTGATCATCGTGGATACCATGGAGTCGTGCGAGGCTGCGTCAGAGGTGCTCTCCGAGTTCAGAAAGATTTCGGACAAGCCCGTCAAAGCCATTATCTATACCCACAACCATGTCGACCACATCTTTGGGGCCGAGGTGTTCGCGCCCGGAGGCGGCGTGCCGATCTATGCCCACGAGACAACGGCCGGGCTTGTCGGGCGGATCGTGAGCAAGATGCGCACGGTGACCGACATGCGGGGCATGCGCATGTTCGGCAGCTTCCTCGACGGTGAAGAACTCGTCAACTGCGGGATCGGCCCCTTTCTCCGGTACGATCGGGACAGCACCATCGGCTACCTGCCGCCTACCCGGACTTTTTCCGATACACTCACCGACACGGTCGCCGGGATCGAATTCGAGCTGGTCCACGCCCCGGGTGAGACCGACGACCAGATCTTCGTGTGGCTGCCGAGCGAGCGGGCGCTCCTGTGCGGCGACAACTTCTACTGGGCCTTTCCGAACCTCTACACGATCCGGGGCACGCCCTATCGCAGTCTGCAGCAGTGGTACCGCAGCATCGACAAGATGCGCGACAGGCGCCCGGAATACCTGGTGCCCGGCCACACCAGGCCCGTCATCGGGCAGGAGAGGATCGAGTCCGTGCTCAGGGACTACCGCGATGCGATCCAGTTCGTGCACGACCAGGCCATCCGCGGCATCAACCAGGGCATGACCCCGGACGAGCTCGCCGAATACGTCAAGCTGCCCCAGCACCTGGCAGATGCCCCGTATCTCCAGCCTTTCTACGGCACGGTCGCGTGGTCGGTCCGCTCCGTGTTCGCCGGAGAGCTCGGGTGGTTCGACGGCGACTCAGCCCACCTCAACCCGCTCACACGCTCCGAGAAGGCCAGCCTGCTGGTACGCCTCGCAGGGAGCGAGGAGGCCCTTCAGGCACACGCCCGGCAGGCCCTGGACAACGGCGAGTATCAGGCGGCGCTCGAGCTCTCCGGCCACCTGATACGCCTGAACCCCGATAATCCTTCCGCGCGTGATATCCGGGTGCAATCGCTTATCGCCCTGGGCGAGCGGGAAGAGAACCCCAATGCCCGCCACTACTACCTGACCGAGGCCCTGGAGATACGAGGCGGGTTCGTGGCCCTGGCCGATGCCGGGCAGAAGCCCGAGCAGGTGCGCCGCTTTCCGCTCGAGGGCTTTTTCGAGCTCTTGGCGGTGAACCTTGACCCCGAGGCGAGTGCCCATCTGGACCAGCGGGTGGGCATGAGGTTCGAGGACGAGAAAACAGCCTATCTCATCCACGTGCGCAGGGGTGTCGTGGAGATCAGGCAGTGCGCGCCCGGTGCACTCGACGGCATGGACCTGGATATCGAGGTCACGGCGAATGCGGCCGCGTTCAAGGAGATGCTCGCGCGGGTCCGCAACCCCGTGATCACCCTGGCCGGTTTCGACTATGAGCAGGGCAATGCCGTCCGTTTCGCGCGGTTCCTCGGCCTGTTCTCGCCGCAGAAACCCAAGCTGCCCCATGAACCGCTGAGACAGTGACCCCCGGTCTTCAAGCCTGGTTCGGCGCGATGGGGACGGCCCGTGGCCTGCGGCTGACATATCCTTCCGCCGCATAGACCGCCAGGGCCGACCATACGATGACAAACCCGATGAGCCTCTCGCGGGTGAACGGCTCGTGGTAGACGAACACCCCCAGGGCGAACTGCATCGAAGGTGCGATGTATTGCATGATACCCAGGAGCGAGAGATCGATCCGCCTGGCCGCCGACGAAAAAAGCAGCATGGGGACCACGGTGACGAGCCCTGTCCCGACGAGCAGGATGCCGGTGACTGATCCTGTGTGGAGGGACACACCCAGGCCTGCCTGACCGGAATATGCCAGAAAGGCCAGAGCCGGCAGAAGCAGCACCGCGGTCTCCACGGTGAGCCCATGGAGTGAGCCCAGGGGGGCGATTTTCTTGACCAGGCCGTAGAGGCTGAAGGAGACTGCAAGGACGAGCGCGATCCAGGGTAGGGACCCATGGGCGACCCAGAGATAGCACACGCCCGCGGCCGCCAGGGCGATAGCGGCCCACTGTGCGGGCCGGAGCCGCTCGTGCAGGACCACGACGCCCATCAGGACGCTGAGCAGGGGATTGATGAAGTAACCGAGGCTGGTCTCCAGGATAAACCCGGCGCCTACGGCCCAGATATAGGTGAGCCAGTTGGCCGCGATCAAAACACCGGCCGCAGTATACGCACACAGCACCCGAGCGCTGAAGAGGTCGCGGCGAAGCCTTTTCCACCGGCCCGTGAGTGCGACCACGAACGCCAGCATGAAAAACGACCAGATGATCCGGTGACAGAGCGTCTCGAAGGCGGGGATGTGCTGGAGCCACTTCCAGTATACCGGCAGAAGGCCCCACAGCACAAAGGCTGCGGCTGCGTACAGGACTCCTCGGTTCATGCTCCATTGCCCCTTCGTGTGGTGTGTTCGTCTCCGATGGAAAGACAACAGGCAGGGAAGATACCAGCTTGAGAGGGAAAGACGCAACGGTTATTTCATGCGTCGACGGGAACATGCACCTGTTCCAGGGCAAAGAGAGAGATTACCCGTACCCCAACTCCGCAAGCCGCTCTTCGCTGATGCCGAAGTAGTGGGCGATCTCGTGGACCACCGTGATCTCGATCTCTTCCTCCAGCTCTTCGATATCCCCGCAAACCTCCAGGAGCGGCTCCTTGAAGAGGATGATGGTGTCCGGGTAGAACGAGGGGAAGGTGAGAAGGCGGTCGGGGAGGGCCTCGCCGGTGTACACGCCGAGAAGGAGCTCGTCTTCGGGCATGCCCATTTCCTCGAGCAGGTCCGGGGACGGCCGGTCTTCCACCCGGATGGCCACGTTCTTGACGTGAAGCATGAGCTCATCAGGGATCCGGTCGAGCGACCTGCCCACGATCCGCTCGAACTCCTCATTGGTTATCTTCATCTCGTCCAAGGTTGATACCAGCACGCAACCGGCAGAATCAACCGGTTTTTTTTCCGAATTCCTGCGCGCTACTCCTCGAATGGCGTGATGCGCAGCATGGCAGCGGCCTTCTCAAAGGTGTCCGGGTCCCATTGCGGGCGGTTGTCACGGTCGATGAGCCGGGCCCTGACCCCTTCCTTGAAGTCGTGCTGCTCCATGAGATACCGGGCAACCTTGAGATCCGACTGGTAGACCTCAAGGATGTCTCTGCCCTCATCGCGGCGCAGGCATTGCAGTGTTATGGTCACCGCGATGGGAGAGCGCTCCGAGAGCCTCTCGAACACACCTTCGCACAGGTCGTCCTGCGTTATGCAGTCCCTGAGCTCGTCCAGAATGCCGCTCACCGATGTCTTGCCCGCAAAATACTCTTCGACCCATTGGTCCATCTCCGGGTCGGCCGGGATATCCTTCAGCGTGAAGGGGGCGAGGATCTCCCGGACCCGGTTCGATGCGGCATGCCGATCTGAGGCCAGCACGGGCGCATGGCTGCTCATGGCCTCGATCGCCCCGGGGACCTCGGATGTGGGGATGAGGCAGTCTGCCAGCCCCACGCGAACACAGTGAGCGCCCTTGAGCTCGTATCCTGTCAGACCGAGAAACTCCGGATATCCCCTGCCGCACTTCTCGAACAGCCAGCCCGTGGAACCCACGTCCGGGAAGAACCCGATGCGGGTCTCGGGCATGGCCATGCGCGTGGTCTCGGTCGCCGCCACGACATCCGCGCCGGCGGCTATCCCGAGCCCGCCCCCCATGGTGATGCCGTGGGCAAGTACGACCACCGGCTTGGGGTAACGGTGAACGGCCAAATCGAGGTCGTTTTCTTCCATCAGAAACTGCATGGCCGGCCGTATGTCGTTTTCTTCTGCGGCCCGCGCCATGATCTTGATGTCGCCGCCTGCGCAGAAACCCTTTTCGCCCCGGCCGCTCAGCAAAACGAGATTCACACCCGTGTCTTCCCGCGCGGCTTCCAGTTCATGAGCCATCACACGCACCATGTCGAGGGTGAGGCTGTTGATGGCTTCGGGCCGGTTGAGCGCGAGGTGCAGCATTCCGGGCGATCGCCGGATCAACACGGCCCCTCCGGGCGATTCGAATTCGGCTTCCAACTTTCTTCCTCCTTTGCCGGTATACCGCTGCAGCCCCCAGACACTGGCCGCGCGATCCGCCAGGGCTTATGTTTCCAGAGAGAACTCTTCTTGGGCCTCTTATTTCCATTATGCAAACCCGTAAGTGCAAATTCAAACAGCCACCGGCACAAGCTGACTTTCTCGGTCACGTCCGGGAAAGATGATTGTTCTTGCGGGGACAATCGTATATAAGGGGCACGTGAGCAGCCGGGTAAAGAGCTGCATCCCATGGCCGGGCATACGGCCTGATGCATTGACCGGCACCATCTTTAAAATTACAGCACTCATACGGATAAGGAGAGTCATGGCCGGAGCGATCGGGTTCGACAACGAGAAGTATATCAGGGAGCAGGCACAGGAAATTCTCGAGCGCGTGAAGCGCTTCGACAACAAACTCTATCTCGAGTTCGGCGGAAAGCTGATGTACGACTACCACGCGGCCCGGGTGCTGCCGGGATACGACCCGAACGTAAAGATGAGGCTGCTCCGGGAGCTCAAGGACAAGGCCGATCTCCTGCTGTGCATCTATGCGGGGGACATCGAGCGCAAGAAGATCAGGGCGGACTTCGGCATCACCTACGACTCGGACGCCATGAAGCTCATCGACGATCTCAAGGAGTGGGGCATCAATGTGCTGGGTGTGGTGATCACGCGCTTCGAGTGCCAGCCCGCAGCGGTCCAGTTCAAAAACAAGCTGGAGCGGCGCGGGATCAAGGTCTACACGCACCGGTTCACCAAAGGCTATCCAACGGACATCGAGGTCATCGTGAGCGACGAGGGATACGGCGCGAACGACTATATCGAGACGACCAGACCCCTGGTGATCGTGACCGGACCGGGCCCGGGCAGCGGCAAGCTCGCAACCAGCCTCTCCCAGCTCTACCATGACTATCGCAGGAACATCCGTTCGGGCTATGCGAAGTTCGAGACCTTTCCCATCTGGAACATCCCCTTGAAGCACCCGGCCAACATCGCCTACGAGGCCGCAACCGCGGATATCCGCGACTTCAACCTCATCGACCCTTTCCACCTGGAGACCTACGGCACCACGGTCGTGAACTATAACCGCGACGTCGAGGTGTTCCCCGTGCTCAGGCGTATACTGGAGAAGATCACGGGGTGCGATTCGTTCTACAAGTCGCCCACCGACATGGGCGTGAACAGGGCCGGGTTCGCCATCACGGACGACGAGGTGGTCAGGGAGGCCTCCCGCCAGGAGGTGATCCGCCGCTACTTCCGCTATCAGTGCGAGTACGCAATGGGCTTTACCGAAAAGGAGACCGTGCAGCGGGTCGAGCTTCTCCTCAAGGAGTTCAGCATCACGCCAGAGCACCGCAGCGTTGTCCAGCCCGCCAGAAAGGCGGCCCAGGACGCGATCAGCGACGAGACCAAGGGGAACGAGGGCATCTACTGCGGGGCCGCAATCCAGCTCAGGGACGGCACCATCATTACGGGCAGCAACTCCCCCATGATGCACGCGGCTTCGAGCCTGATCATCAAGGCCATCAAGCACCTGGCCGAGATCCCGGCCCGGATCGATCTGCTGCCCAGCAACATCATCGAGTCGCTGCGCAACTTCAAGACAGACATCCTGGCCGAGAAATCGGTGAGCCTGGATCTCGAGGAGGCGCTCGTGGCCCTGAGCATCAGCGCGACCGCAAACCCGGCCGCCCAGATCGCCCTGGAGAAGATCCGGGACCTGAGCGGCTGCGAGGTGCACATGACCCACATCCCTACCCCGGGAGACGAGGCCGGCCTGAGGCGGATCGGGGTCAACCTCACGAGCGACCCGAACTTCGCCACCAACAATCTCTTCATCTCCTGATGCAGTCCTGACCGGCCCCGACAGGGGTTTCCCTCCCAGGTACACCTGTTGATACCCCGCCTGTCTATCCTGCCGGATTTTTCGGCCCGGACACGGAAGATGCGCCGGCCTCTATTCTCCGGGGCCGCTCCTGCCGATGGAGAACACAAAGGCGATGCGTCTGTCCTGCCCGGTCAGCAGGTGACAGAGGCCTTCTCGAGCCGACAGACCTTATCCTTACGGCCCGGGGGGAGATCGGCCCATGGTGTTTTGAGGAGGTGGCTGGATGAAGCAAGTGTTTCTGAACTCGGTCCTTGGCCATGCGGCACTGTCCGCGCGCGACAGGTTCGATCTCCTGCGTGCATTGCTCTGTAATCCCGAAGCGGTGGGGTCTCTCGTCAACGACCAGATCGCGTTTTCGCTCGTCACGAAGCTCTGCCGGTCCGGCAAGGTGTTCGTCGATGTGGGCGCGCACATAGGCTCGGTCATTTCCGAAGTTCACCGCAGCGACAAGCGCGTTGATATCGTGGCGATCGAGGCCATTCCCGAGAAGGCGGACAGGCTCCGGTGGAAGTTCCCGTTTGCACGGATCCATCAGTGTGCGCTCGGTGAATCCCGGGGTGAGGTCTCTTTCTTCATCCACAACCTCAGGTCCGGATACAGCTCGCTTTCGCGGCCATCGGGGAAAGATGACTCCATACGGGAGATCGTCACGCCCATGGACACGCTCGACAACCTCGTTTCATCGCTCCCTGTCGACGTGATCAAGATCGACGTCGAAGGCGCCGAGCTCGGGGTTGTCCGCGGCGGGAAACAGGTGCTTTCGGAAAGCCGCCCGGTCGTCATGTTCGAGAGCGCGCCTTCCGAGTGGAACTCCCTGGGGTATACCAAAGAGGCATTGTGGGAGCAGCTCGGCGAGCTCGAATATCTGATCTTCGTGCCCAACCGCCTTGCTCACGACGGCGAAAGCCTTTCCCTGCAATGCTTCCTGGACAGCCATGTCTATCCCAGGCGCACGACGAACTATTTCGCGGTTCCGAGAGAGCGCCGGATCGAGGTCCGCGACCGCGCGCGCCTGATCAGGGGAGTCCGGGCGTGACGATCCGGGTGACAACCCGTGATCCGGACTCTATAGGGTGTCCGGCAAAAAGAACCAGGGAGTGAAAAAATCAACCAGGTCCTTGTTCAGCGGTGGGGGCTCCCCGAATTCAGCACATCGGCACCTTCCCATGGCGATGTCGGCGGTATGGCGATAACCGCGGGCCCGATTACAGACAGAGCTCCAGAATGTTCCGGACCGTTTCGGGCGTTATGTCCGAGCGTTCGCCCAGACGGGTCAGACCGTGCTGCTCCAGCAGCTCGGCCACGCGCGGGATGCATTCGTTCGAGATGCCGTAGGCGCTTAAGGCAGTGTGCACCCCGAGGCTCTCGAAAAACGCCCGGGTCTTCTCGATGGCGGCATCGATCATTGCGTCATCGTCCCCTTCCGCGATTCCCCAGATACGCTGTGCATACTGCAGGAGCTTGTCGCGCTTTTCGCTTCTGCGCGCACTGAGCAGGGCGGGCAGCACCACGGCCAGGGTCTTGCCGTGATCCAGGCCGTACAGGGCAGTGAGCTCGTGGCCTACCATGTGCGTGGCCCAGTCCTGGGGCACGCCCGCGCCGATGAGGCCGTTGAGGCCCAGCGTGGCGCACCACATCAGATTGGCCCGCACGTCGTAGTTCTCGGGCTCCTTCAGCGCAATCGGCCCGTCCTCGATCAGGGTGAGCAGCAGGCCCTCGGCGAAGCGGTCCTGAATCTTGCCCTGCACCGGATAGGTGAGGTATTGCTCCGTGACATGGACAAAGGTGTCCACGATCCCGTTGCTGATCTGCTCTGCGGGCAGGGTATAGGTGGTGGTGGGGTCGAGTACCGAAAACACCGGGAACAGCGATGGGTGGCCGAACGACAGCTTGGCGTTCAGGGACCTCCGGGAGACCACGGCCCCGTTGTTCATCTCCGAGCCGGTGGCGGGCAGGGTGAGAACGGTGCCGAAGGGCAGGGAGCTTCCCACGCGTCTGCCGAAGCTGGTCGCGATCTCCCACGGGTCCCCCTGGTGCGGCACTGCAGCCGCGATGAACTTGGTCCCGTCGATTACGGACCCGCCGCCCACGGCGAGGAGGAAATCGACCCGTTCGCTGCGCGCCAGCTCGACGCACTTCATCAGCGTATCATACTCGGGATTGGGCTCGATGCCGCCGAACTCCAGCACGTCGCGGCCCTGAAGAGCCCCGGTCACCTGGTCGAGCACCCCGTTTTCCCGGATGCTGCCGCCTCCATAGGTGACCAGGATCCTCGACCCTTCCGGAATCTCTTTTGCCACGGTCCTGATGCGCCCTTTGCCGAAGATGATCCTGGTGGGGTTATGATACTTGAAATTGAGCATGTTTCCTCCTTCCGACATCACTTTCGTGCAATTCGCTGTATGCATCGCCCCGCATCATGCAGACAGACGGTATTTCACGGGTAATAATAAACGCGAAAGCCATACTCATGCAACCCTCACATGATGAGACCGAAGAAAAAGGGAAGGGTGGCTGTTCAGGGTCCTGATCAGTACCCGGCCGAAAAAGGCCGCTTTTGCAGGACATTTTTTTAGAACCGCTGAAAAAACTGTACCATGAGCGGGTTGACCCTATCCGAGCATTCCTGGTGGGGGATGTGCCCGCAGTTCTCGATCACCTGCAGGGTGGAGTTCTCCATACGTCCGTGCAGCATTGCGCCCTGTTCTTCAGGGAGCCAGGTATCTTCTTTCCCCCAGATGATCAACACCGGCGCCTGAATCCGGCTGTAGCTTTCCGCCATCTTGTGGAAGCCCGGAGAATAGAACTCTTTTTCCAGAGAAATGAGGGTCCGGTAATATTCGGGCCGGGCCAGGGGCCGGGAATACTCGTCCACCAGTGCCTCATCGACCCGGTAGCCGTCGTAATAGGCATCCTCCAGCCCTGTCCTGACAGACCAGCGGCCGCCGAACACATTCGCCAGGAATTCCATACCGGGAATCTTCAGCAGCTGCACTGAAGGCGGCTTGAAGCAGACCGGGTCGATCACGACTGCCTGCTGCACCCTTCCGGGATGATTGAGCATGATGAAAAGAGCGATGCTGCCTCCCGTGGAGTGCCCGATGATGTTGAACTTCCAGAGACCCAGGTGCTCGGTGAGCTTCACGATCGCCTTGGCCTGATTTTCGAGGGTGTAGGCGTACGACCCGCCGGGTGCGCCCGACCGGCCGTGCCCGGGCTGGTCGATCATGATCAGCCTGAACCCTGCCTCTCTCAGCGCCGGGACATTTTCGTGCCAGGAATAGACGGTCTCGGCGAATCCGTGCACCAGCACCACGGGCTCTCCGGTGCCCACATCGATGTAGTGCAGAGAATATCCGTCCACGTCGAGGGTTTTGCCGAGCTGGTCGTTTTCCCTGCTCCAGGCCCTGTCCCCCGGACCGATCGCGGTCCTGCACGAGAGAAGCCCTGTCCCCAGGATCAGGAACGCAAAAAGGAACAGGAGATAGCGCCCCTTCATGCCGGTCACTCGCTCACTGCCGTGAGCAGTTTCTTTTGCGCGTTTGTGCCTGAGCGGCGGAAACCCGCGATCCTGTGCCTTGAGGCTAAAGGCAGGGACCGGTGCACTGCGAGTCCGGGTGTTGTGGAACAGGAGGCAGTTTCTCTGTTCGATCCGATAGCCCATAAACAAACCTCCTCACTCACGATACAAAGGTGCCGTTGGTGCCGACGGCATGTATATGCTTGATTATACCGTTTCTCTCAACGGAATACAAAGATAAATGAATCGCCGTCCACGTTGTGCTGTGCACCATTGCCGCACCCGGTCACGGCCGTATTCTCCAGGGGCCGTACGGCTCGTCATCCGGGTACCGGTTGTGGGGATAGTCGTCACGGGGTACCGGCGCTCCGGGGTAAGGGTATCGGAGTGCCGGAGATTCTCTCCCGGGACGATAATCCGATTCTCCCGCCAGTTTGACCCAGAGCTTGATCCGATCGAACTCATATGCGGTTATGCCGCTTACCTCTCTGAGCCCCCGGATATCATTGAACGGACCGTTCAACTGGCGATAGCTCACGATGTTCTCGGAGAGCTCGACCGCATTGCCGAGCCCGTTTCTCCAGAGAAACCAGGCCAGCTCCTGCTGCGTGGCCGTGTTTATGTTCAGCTTGCCCGTTGCCTCTCCATCGGATCCGTATGCAGCGGTGCCGATGAATGCGGCGAATACCAGCACCCCTGCCAGTATCGTGATGAGCCGCCTTATGGATCGAATTCTCGATTGCATCATTCTTTCTCCCAATGGACACAGTTTTCATAGGGATCGGATGCATGAGAAAAAAGATCATCGAGCGAGACATTCGAAATAAAAGACCGCCGGCACCCTGCCTTTGTCTCCCAAACCCGGCATCATGCACGGCAGAGTGTCCGTGCACTCGCGAGACCGGACGGATAATCACCTGCCCTTTTCCCCGGTGTTGACAGCGCGGCGGCTGCGGGATATCCATTGCCGCAGACCACTGAAGGGAAGGTGTGGAGAAGGATGGAACGTGCACGACAACTTGGTGAACAGGGCATTGCAGGACTTCTGTGGAGGTTCTCCCTCCCGGCGGTGGTAGGCATGCTCGTGCACGCGCTCTATAACGTGGTCGACCGGATTTTCATCGGCCGCGCCGTGGGTGCTGTGGGCATTGCGGGAATCAGTGTGGCGTTCCCCATGATGATCATTCTCATGGCATTCGGCATGCTCGTGGGCATCGGGGCCACCTCACTGATCTCCATCCGGCTCGGACAGCAGAGGAAGGACGAGGCGGAAACCGTCATGGGCAACGCCCTTGTCCTGTTCATCATCGTCTCCGCCGCGCTGACCGTCCTCGGCCTGGCGTTCACCACGCCGATTCTCCTGATGTTCGGGGCCAGTGCCGATATCCTGCCCTATTCACGTGATTATCTCCAGATCATCCTTGTCGGGACGATTTTCCAGTGCATCGGCTTCGGGATGAACAACTTCATCCGTGGCGAGGGCAATCCGAACACGGCCATGTCCACCATGCTGATCGGGGCGTTCCTGAATATCCTGCTCGACCCGGTATTCATCTTCTGGCTCGATATGGGAATCAGGGGTGCGGCCATAGCAACGGTTATCTCCCAGGCGTGCTCTTCCGCTCTGGTGCTCTGGTATTTCCTGGGGGGAGGGAGCCTGCTCAGGTTCCGCGCACGGGCCTTCAATCTGAGAAAGCGCATCGTGCTCGATATCATGGCGATCGGCTCCGCGCCCTTTGCCATGCAGATCGCGGCCAGCGTTGTCATCTCGCTCTTCAACCACCAGCTCAGGATCTACGGCGGGACCACCGCACTGTCCGCCATGGGTATCATTTTCAGCATCCTCATGCTGATCCTCATGCCGGTGGTCGGGATCTCGCAGGGCGCCCAGCCTATCATCGGCTACAACTACGGCGCGGGAAACTTCGACCGGGTGATCAGAACCCTTCGGCTCGCATCCATTGTCGCAACCGGAGTGACCCTCACAGGCTTCGTCTTTGCCATGCTTTTTCCCTCGCTGATCATCTCTGCATTCAGCGGTAATGACACAGGGCTTATCGCCATGGGCAGCCATGCCCTGCGCCTCTTCTTCGTCATGCTGCCCGTTATCGGATTCCAGATCGTGGGGGCAAACTATTTTCAGGCAGTGGGAAAGGCGAGGCAGGCGATCTTTCTGAACCTTGCAAGGCAGGTGTTGCTGCTGATACCGGCCCTGCTGATTCTTCCAGGATTTCTCGGCCTGAACGGCGTATGGCTGGCCGGCCCGGTTTCCGACCTGGGTGCGGCGCTCCTTACCGGGACCTGCCTGTTCTGGGAGATTCAGTTTCTGAAGAAAAAGGCAGGGGACAGGGCGGTCAGGGAGGATGTCCCGGTGCAGGAGCTCGAGTCGGAGCCGGCTGAAAGCTGACAGCGAGACGCAGGCCTGCGGTCTGTCCCTGAATGAACGTGTCCTGAATGAACGTGTCCTGAATGAACGTGTCCTGTGCGGTGTCTTGCGCGCACTGCCGGTTTTTAGGAATATCGAACCCGCCAGAAAACTGCTCAATGTCATCACCCGGGCGCTCATGCCCGGGAACCTGCCTCGCAGACAGGCCGCCCTGGCTCCGGGATCGTGAAATGTGAACCCGTCCCCAAAACGGCGGATAGGACATTTTGCCCTTGCACCGGCCCGTTGTATTACATGCGTTTCAGAGTTCGGCCGATTCCAGGAAATGTTCGGATCTGGTTTATACACTGGTCAAGAACTCTCTTCAAAAGAGAGGCCTCCTTCTTGCCAGAAGAAAGGGCATAACCCTCCAATTTATGCCTATCCTCAGACTTTCTTCTGGCTTTTTTTTTGCCTTTTTCTCAGGATCCTCTCCGCTACCACCCGCGACTTCACCGACCCGTCCATGACCGCTGTCTTTTCCGCCGGATCTCACGCGGAATATTTCCGGCAGGCGAACCTTTTAAGATCCGCTGTTCCGAGGGAGATTCACCTGCTCCGGCGTTTGATATCTTCGCACTGGGAATTATTATTACATTCTGAATATCAGCATATTCTGAGCATGAAGTGCATGCATGGTTTCGTCCGCTTGATCCTGTTCCGATGCATGCCTGCATCCCGGCTGCAACATGGACATCCCTCCCATTTAAAAGGCATGCTGGTGAACCACCCTCGTTTTCATACGGGAAATTTCAGGCTTGAGGATATCAGGGAAGGCGGATGATGTATCCATAAAAGGAGGTTGTGAGTCATGGGGAAAGGTCATGGTTGTTTCCGTGCGTTCGCGTGCGCCGTACAGATTTTTCTGGTGAGTATTTCGTGCATGTTTTCCTGTGTCGCTTCCGCCTGGGAATGGAACTGGCAGAATCCCCTGCCCCAGGGAAACACGCTCAACGCGGTCTGGGCGTCATACACCAGCGGCATGATCGCCGTGGGCGATGCCGGTGCGGTGGTCGGATATGACGGCAGGACCTTGAGAGGCTTTGCCTGTCCGACGGACCGGTCGCTTCACGGGATATGGGCAACTTCGTCAAGGGATGTGACCGTGGTGGGGGAAGGAGGCACGGCCCTCCATTTTAACGGGTATTCCTGGAACGATATGAATAGCGGCACAGAGGCATGTCTGTACGGGCTCTGGGGGACGTCGGGCAGCGATCTGATCATCGTGGGGGAGGGAGGGACGATACTGCACTTTAACGGCAGCGCATTCATCCCCATGGTAAGCGGTGTCTCGGTACCGCTCAGAGGGGTGTGGGGGAGCTCGTGGAACGATGTTTTCGTTGTCGGATACAGCGGCACTGTGCTCCATTATGACGGCGAGGGCTGGGCTATGATGGACAGCGGCACCGAAGAGGATCTCACCGGCATATGGGGTGCGTCCGGAAACGATGTCTTTGCCGTGGGGAGCAACGGGGCGATTCTCCACTATGACGGCTGGGGATGGGAACCGATGCAGAGCCCTGCAGACGAATGGCTGACCGGGGTCTGGGGCGGCTCGGGGCGGAGCGTTTTTGCAGTGGGTGAGTGGGGAAGGGTCCTCTACTACGACGGTTCCTCGTGGAGGGTCATGAGCACCGGGACAAAAGACTTCTTCTCCGCTGTCTGGGGCATACCGGGAAAATATGTTTTCGCAGTGGGTGAACGGGGCATGGTCTACTCCCTCGCCGGATCATCCTGGAAGGCCATGAACAGCGGGATAAACGTTCTGCTCAATTCGGTCTGGTGCAGAACGGCAAGCGATGCATTCATCGTGGGACAGAGCGGCGCTGCGGCCAGATATAATGGATCTTACTGGAAACTGATGAGCACCCCGACCACCGAGTGGCTCTATGGTGTATGGGGCAACTCGCGGTATCATGTATTCGCCGTGGGGGAACGAGGTACGGTCCTGCGCTTCAACGGCAGTACCTGGACCGCAATGAGCAGCGGGCAGACCAGCAGGCTGACCGGGGTCTGGGGTGTGGCCCAGGGCATGGCACCGGTTTTCGCGGTGGGGTACAGCGGGACGGTTCTCCGATATGACGGGAGCAGGTGGAGCCGCATGGCCAGCGGCACCACCCTGAATCTCTGCAGCGTCTGGGGCTTTTCGGCGAATGATGTCTTTGCCGTGGGCAATGCAGGCATCATCCTGCACTACGACGGCAGTTCCTGGGAATCCATGGAGAGCGGTACCGCAAACCGGCTCTACGGTGTCTGGGGCAGCTCCGGAACAGACGTGTTCGCCGTGGGCGAGAACGGCGCCGTGCTCCACTATGACGGTTCTTTCTGGAGCATCATGCCAAGCGACACCGACCAGTGGCTCTGGTCGGTATGGGGCAGGTCATCCGACGACATCTTTGCCGTAGGATACGGCGGCACAGCCATCCACTACGACGGCAACTCGTGGAGACGGATGAGCAGTGGAACCACACATTTTCTGAGAGGAGTGTGCGGCACCCCCGCAGCCGGTGTGTTTGCCGTGGGGCTCGGCTGTGAGATCCTTTCCTGTCCGCTCCATTGATACCCCTGTATCCGGGAGCCCGGGGTCCCTTGACCGCGGTTCCGGCCGAAGAGGGAGACGATCTCCCCGCAGCAGAGGACCGGGAACGCCATCAGCGGACCGGGGCCACCCGTCTTCCTGCGATCAGTGTCGCCCTGTTCACGGCAGGCCGTCCCACACCTCGATCTCATCTATCTGCCGGGAAAACACTCCGGGATCCTCGGCATCGATCGAGGGTATTGAGATGGAGTAGACGCTGTTCGTCCATTTCCCCGGACCGTAGGCGTCGTCGAGTATCAGGGACCCGTCGTACCAGAACCTGCTGATGCCCTGGGAAAAGTTGACATAGTACTGGTAGGAGTGCCATTTCCCGTTGGTCATGTTCGGGCAGGTCAGCCATCTGCCCGCTGCAACCATGGAACCCTGGGCCATGGCCGAGTAATACACGATGTCCGGCTGCGTCAGCGAGTAGTGGACATAGCTGTTCAGGCCGTCCCAGCGGGGGTAGAATATCTTGATGTTTTCGTTGACGGGCTCGGTGGTGATGAACTTCGGATACCGCATCCAGAACGACACGTACAGCTCATCACTGGGCCAGGAGCCGGGCACCGGGTTTCTCCAGTACAGATAGGCCTCGTTGACGGTGCCCGAGGTGAGGCAATGGCCGGTGCCGCCTCTCCCCACCGCATCCAGATGATACTGTCCAGGAGCGAGAACCGCCCAGTTGTGGCCGATGATCGAGACTCTGCCGTCCAGGACCTGGCTGTCGAAGTTCTCGCCCAGAAGAAGATTTGCAGTGTGGCATTCAACCGGGACCAGTTGGATCAGTACACTTATCCCGAGAATGAGCCAGAATCTTAAGAACATGGTTCAAACCTCCTGCGCATGGATTCTTCAGGAAAGTCACCTATCGGGATTGCACCCCGAAGGCGGCGGAAAGTGAAACAAGTCAAGATGGGAGCCCCAGGGGATATTCTCAGAGCATTCAATTATAATCGTAAATAATAATATATGCAGCATGTATCTCAAGGGGGTAAGGAGTCTTTTGCATACGAGTTCGGGATGGATGAGAGGTCGGCGGGCAGACATGTCAGAGGGGAAGAATCCTGTTGTTCCATCTGCACGGGCAGAAAGGATCACGTGCCTGATGAGCAAGACACTCAGTGGTTTCTGAATGCATCGGCAACGTTTTCATGCTGAATCTCAGGCTCGTTCCCGCCACGGAAAGATCGCCGGTATCTCTCCCTTGACCACGGTGTTCAGAGGTATTAATGAACATCACCATGCTCGATTCCTTCGTGAAAACACTCACCGGCCCGTGCGCGGTCAGGGAGGGAGATTCGGTTCTCGCCTGCTGCTCGGGCGGGGTCGATTCCATGGTGCTTCTGGACCTGCTCGTTCACGCCGCAGGACCTATGCGCCTGCGGCTGGGGGTCGTGCACGTGGATCACGGAATCAGGGGCGAGTCCTCACATGCGGACGCCCGCTTCGTGGAGGATTGTTGCCGGGAGCTCGGGATCGCCTGCCATGTCCGACGGCTCTCTCTCGGACCGGTTACCCCAAATCTGGAGGAAACAGCCAGGCAGATGCGCTATGAGGCCGTCCGCGCATGTATGGCGGATCACGGGTACGGCTTCGCGGCCACGGGCCATACCATGGACGATCAGGCCGAGACCGTGATCTACCGGTTCATCCGGGGGAGCGGGGTGCGGGGCCTGGGAGGTATGGATCTCCGGAACCGGTGGAATCTGATCCGCCCCCTCCTGGGGTTCAGCCGGGAGCAGGTGGAGGCCTATTCGGCGGAGCGGGGGGTGGCTTTCGTGGAGGATGCCACGAACCGTGATGTGAAGCTCGCCAGAAACCTGATTCGCCACGAGCTCGTTCCTGCCATGAAAAAGATCAACCCTTCGGTGACCGGATCGGTCTGTCGTCTGGCCGGCATCGCGAGAAGCGAGGGGAAGCTGGTCGAGGATCTGGCGGAGGCCCTGCAAAAAGCGGCGTGCGAGCACGACTGGGGCATCGTGCGGATGTACCGGCTCCGTGATATCGTGGATGCCCCCCGTCCCGTGGTTCAGCGCATGGTGATCAGGGTGCTCTCGGACATGCTCGGCGAGCCCAGGGGAATCGATGCATCGCAGGTTGACGGAATCATGGAGGTCATCGGGAGCGATAAGCACGCGCACACGGTGAAGAGACGCATCCGGGCGCAGCGCGACGGCGGGAGTATCACCTTCTGCCGTGCAGGCCGGGGGCCGTTTTACGAGCTATCCGTCGATTCGCCCGGGTCCTGGATGATCGAGCCCTTGGGGAAGCCGGCCTTTATACGGGCACATGATTGCGGGTTTCAGGGGCTGAAGCTCAGGTCCCTGCTCCCGGGCGACCGGATCGGCAATGAACGCGCGGTGAGGATCCTGGCCGAGAGCTGCGTGGCCAGAGCCCTGCGTCCCTTCTGGCCCGTTCTGGTCTCGGGCGGGAGGGTCGTCTCCCTGCCCGGGGTGCGCGATGCATGGCCCGAAGCGGGTCTGAGAACGGAATTTCCCAGTCATGGATAGCATTCAGACACAACTTGCACGCATTCGCTCGGTGGGGGCGCTGCCCTTTTCCCTGCAGGCACTGGTAATCGCCTCGGTATTTCGTCAGGGTCAGAAGAGCGTCTTGTGGATCGTGGAAAATACCGACGAGATGTACCAGGCCCAGGAGAACCTGGCGGCCTTCCTCGACGAGTCGCTGGTCCATGCCTACCAGAATCTCGACGTGCGGCCGTACCAGGACGACAGCCCGTCCCGCGAGGTGACGGCCAGGCGCATCTCCCTGCTTCACCGGATGCTCACCGGCGGCCCGGGGGTCTTTATCGCGCCCTTTGACTCCGTAGTTGCGCCCGTCATGCCTGCAGGGGACCTGGCCGGCTCGATGATCCATCTGGCCCCGGAGAAGGACATCGACCGCGACGAGCTGGCAGAGCGCCTGGTGCGCATGGGCTACACCCGCGAGGCCCTCATCGACGACGTGGGGCAGTTCAGCGTGCGCGGATCTGTGGTGGACGTGTTCTCCCCGGGCATGGAAGATCCCGCGAGGATCGACCTGTTCGGCGATACCATCACCTCCATCAAATCCTTCCGCCTGGCCACCCAGCGCTCGGGCAGGGAGCTGAACGACATCACCATCCTTCCCACCAGCGAGGTGCTGCTGGACACGGCGCACGTCAAAAACGCCCGCCCATGGCTGCGCAGGATGAAGAGTGGGACCATGGGCGAGCTCATCGCAGACATAGAGCAGGGCATTCTTCCTCCGGGCATCGAGTCGTACCTGCCGCTGTTCTATGAAAAACCCGCCACCGTGTTCGATTATCTTCCCGCGGGCACCGTCATCGCAGGCCCGGATGCCCCGACACTGCAGCACTGGTACGATGAGATATCCGACAGTTACGCCCATGCCTATGAGAGGCTGGGAGACAGGCGGGGCGGATATCTGCCTCCCGAGTCCGTCCTGGCGGGGATTCAGGATGTGGCCGCGGCGATCTGCAGTCCGGGAAATCGCATATCCACCTCCCTGGTCGAGGATGGCGAGACTGTACGGTTCAGCACCATCCCGCTCATGTCCCCGGCAGGCAGGGCCAGCGATGGGCTTATGGAGGCCGCGGCTTCGCTGAGGGAAGAAGGGATGGACGTGTTCGTGTTCGCGGGCAACGAGATGCTCATGGAGCGTCTGGCCTATGCGCTCACCAACCGCGAGCTCGCCCCGGCCGAGGCATACGGGCCGTCCCTGTTCTCCCGATGCGGATGGGGAGGCAAGGTGTTTCTGGTGCAGGGCTCTTTGTCTTCCGGCTTCGTGCTGCCCGAGGTCGGGATAGCGGTGCTCTCGGCGGACGAGGCGATGGGAGCACGCAAGCGCCGGAGAAAATCCGCCGCCGGGGGCGCCCCGGTGCTCAACCCCTTCACCCAGCTCAACGTGGGGGACGCGGTGGTGCACCAGGAAAACGGGATCGGGATCTTCCGCGGGATGGTGCGCCTGGAGCTCGACGGGTTCAAGAGCGACTTCGTCCTGTTGGAGTACCTGGGGGGAGACAAGCTCTACGTACCGGTTTACAAGCTCTCGCTCCTGCAGCGCTACATTGGGGATACCGACGTATTCGTCATCGACCGGCTGGGCGGCACCCGGTGGATCAAGGCCAAGGCCAAGGCGCGCGAGTCGGTCGCCAGGCTCGCGAACGAGCTCCTGGGCATCTATGCAAAAAGGGAAAGCAGCTCCGGCTTCAGCTACGACGCGTCGCCGGCCGTGGTGGAGGAGTTCGAGGAGACCTTTCCGTTCGAGGAGACCGAGGATCAGCTCAAGGCGGTCGAAGACGTGTACTCCGACATGGCCTCCGCCCGGCCCATGGATCGGCTCGTGTGCGGGGACGTGGGCTACGGCAAGACCGAGGTGGCCTTGAGGGCCGCGTATGTCGCGGTCATGTCCGGCAAACAGGTCGCGGTGCTCGTGCCCACCACGCTCCTTGCCCGCCAGCACCTGAACACCTTCAAGGAACGTCTCTTCCGCTGGCCCATCCGGGTGGAAGGGATTTCCGGCTTCTCCACCTCGTTGCAGAATGCCGAGACCATACGAGCCCTGGAAAAGGGAGGGGTCGATATCGTCATCGGCACCCACACCCTGCTGACCGACAAGGTGAAGTTCCAGGACCTGGGCCTGCTCATTGTGGACGAGGAGCACCGCTTCGGGGTCAAGGACAAAGAAAAGATCAAGGCGAAACGGGCCGAGGTGGACATCCTCACGCTCACCGCCACACCCATACCCCGGACGCTGAACATGGCGATCTCCGGAATCAGGGACCTCTCCATCATCGAGACCCCGCCCGTGGACAGAAAATCCATAGAGACCACGGTGAGCCGGTTCGACGAGGAGGAGATCCAGCAGGCGATCACGCGCGAGCTCATGCGGGGCGGGCAGGTGTTCTTCGTGCACAACCAGGTCTCGACCATCGAGACCATGGCCCGGCGCATCGGCGGTCTGGTCCCCCTGGCGCGCGTGGGGGTCGCCCACGGGCAGATGTCGCGGCCCCAGCTGGAGAAGATCATGACAAGATTCCTGAACCGATCGGTGAACGTGCTGGTCACCTCGGCCATCATCAGCTCGGGCATCGACATCCCCTCTGCCAACACCATCGTGATCAACCGGGCCGACAAGTTCGGCCTGGCCGATCTCTATCAGCTCCGCGGCAGGGTCGGCAGGTCGAAGGCCAGGGGAACCGCCCTGCTGCTCACCCCGGCCATGGGCCAAATCACCAGGGACGCCAGAAAGCGCCTGGCAGCCATCAAGGAATACGAGTCGCTGGGAGCAGGGTTTCAGATGGCGCTGCGCGACATGGAGATCCGGGGCGTGGGAGATATCCTGGGCAGGGCCCAATGGGGGCACGTGACCGCCATCGGCTACGAGCTCTTTCAGCAGATGCTCAAGGAGGCCGTGGACAAGCTCCAGGGCAAGGAGACCGTGCAGGAGATCGACCCGGAGATCCACATCCACCTGGACGCCTTCATCCCGGAGGAGTACTGTCCGGACCCGCACCTGAGGCTTGGCCTGTACAAGCGCCTGTTCTCCGCTGACGTTGAGGAGCTGCCCGATATCTTCAGCGAGATCTCCGATCTCTATGGCGAGCCTCCTGCGGCGGTAAGGGAGCTGATCGCCATCGCCGAGATCAGGAATCGCATGAAGAAAATGCGCATCAAGAAGCTGGAGAGGCAAAACAATCGTTTGAGGTTATACCTGAGCCGTGATAGCATGATCAATCTGGGGATTCTGATCGACATCATCACCGCCAGAGAGGGCAGGCTCCATCCTCAGGGTGTCGCCGAGATTCCCATAGGGGCTGAAAATGTATCGAATGAAATACGTGATATTCTCTGTCGCGTTGTTTAGCATCGTGCTCGGCGCGTGCAGTGACCGGAAAAATACATGCCTCATCCAGGTCGGAGACGTGTGTATCAGCAGGCAGAGCTTCCAGGAGCGCATGGCCCACTTCGCGGAAGAGTCCATGATCGCCTCCGAAGACCAGCTCGAGGCGCTGAAGCCCGTGTTTGTGAACAACATCGTCGAGGAGGAGCTCGTGCTCCAGCACGCCCGTGAGGGCTTCATCACGGTGAGCGACGAGGAGGTCGATATCGCCATGAAAGGGCTGCTCGAAGGCATCGAGCGGGAAGATCTGGACCGGCTTCTCACCGAGGAGTCCAGAAATATCGACGACATGCGCGAGTTCATCCGGAAGAGGGCGCTCGTCAAGCGCACCATCGAGCGGGAAGTGCACAAGGATATCGTGGTCACCGCGGAACAGATCCGTCAGTACTACGAGGCCCATACCGACGAGTTCGTGCTGGAGCCCACGGTAGAGCTCTATCACGTGTTCATGAAGAACAACTATCAGGCGAAAGAGGCGCTGAAAAGGCTCCGCTCGGGCGTGGCCCTCGAGGCGGTAATCAGAGAGTTCGGCGAAACAGAAGGCGTGGAGGAAGGTTCCGGGTTCATGGGGGTCTTCGCACAGGGAGACCTGCCAAAGGATGTGGAGGAGGTGGTGTTCTCGATCCCGCCGAGGCGGTACTCGAACATCATCAAGGCCCAGCGCGGCTATCACATCTTCTATGTGGCGAACAAAACCGAAGGGGGGACGCTCTCCCTGATCGAGGCTTCCGACCAGATCCGGGAAAAACTGGTGGAAGAATCCTTTGAAAAGAAGTATGCAACCTGGATCGAGGATCTGAAGAAAGAATATCGGGTAGAGGTAAACTGGAGTGGGATTAATGAGGTTTCAATCAGCGGTTAGCGTGCTGTTTTGTCTGGTCCTGGTGATGATCGCCGGAAGCCGGGCCCGGGCTGAAATGATAGACGGGATCGTGGCGGTGGTGGACGACACGATCATCATGGTATCCGACCTTCAGGAGCGGATGGAAGTGCTCGGCGCGCCTGAGGACGACAAGAATGTCGAGCGCCAGGTCCTGGAGCTCATGGTCGAGGATATCGTGGTCAAGAAGATCTACGACTCGCTCGGTCTTCCTCCGGTGGGAGACGACGAGGCGGAAGACTTCGCCAAAAAGTCCGGCATGAGCCGCCAGGATGCCGAGAGCTATATCCGCAAGGCCGCGCTCATGGACATGATGGTGCGCTCGCGCGTCGTGGTGACCGAGAACATGGTCAGGAACTATTACGAAACCCAGGAGCAGTATCGCGGCAAGGAATCGGTGCACCTCAACCAGATCCTCATCAGGGGGGACGAGGCGAAAGCGGCCAGGGCGCGTGCCGAGCTGGACGCCGGCCTGCCTTTCGCCGAGGCGGCTGAGCAGTATTCCGATGTTATGGCCTCAGGGGGCGCCGATATCGGGTGGGTCGCTGCAGCCGACCTCTCCGAAGAGGTGTCGGGGGCACTGAGCACCGCGGAGCCTGGGGACATCGTAGGGCCTCTTTCTATGAACGGCTACCTGGCTCTCTACCAGCTCGTCGAACGGGGCGTGCACAGAGAGAAGCCTCTGAGCGAGGTGAAGCACGAAATCACGGCAACGCTGCAGAAGAAATACCAGCTCGAGGCGTTCAATCACTGGCTCAAGAAGATGATGTCGGAGTATTTCATCGGGATCTATCTCTAGGGCGGCCAGCTTAAGGAACACATGCCCGGATGACAGGGTGAATCCCTTCTGACGAGGATTCATCTTAAAAAATAAATCGGAAAAGATCGCAGAAGAAACGTTGAGTGAACAGGCACCAGACAGCAGGAGAAGGATACACGGTCCTTAACAGACCATTGCATGGAAGCACCGGATACGGCCCTTTACGCGCACATTCGTCGCGAGAGCACGGCACACGGATTTGAACTCGATATGGGATTCCACCTTCCCGCCATGATCCGGCTTTTGGCATTCTTTGGCCTGCCTCTGCAGATAAGGAAAACATGAAGGACTACATCGAGATAAAAGGAGCATCCGAGCACAATCTCAAAGGGATCGACGTGAAGATCCCCAGGAACAGGTTCGTGGTGGTCACCGGGGTTTCGGGCTCAGGCAAGTCGTCGCTCGCATTTGACACGCTCTATGCCGAGGGGCAGAGAAGGTACGTGGAGTCGCTGAGCGCCTATGCCCGGCAGTTTCTCGAGCAGATGCCCAAGCCGCAGGTCGAGTCCATCGAGGGGCTCTCGCCGGCAATCGCCATCGAGCAGAAAACCACCTCGAACAACCCCCGGTCCACTGTGGGAACGGTCACCGAGATCTACGATTATCTCCGTGTGCTCTTTGCGCGTGTCGGCACACCGCATTGCTGGGTGTGCGGCCGGGTGATCGAGTCCATGACCATCCAGCAGATGGCCCAGGCCGTCCTCGGCCTGGAGCAGGGGTCAAAGGTCATCATCTACGCGCCGGTGATCACCGGACGCAAGGGCGAGTATACCAAGCTCTTCGAAGGCCTGGCAAAGGACGGGTTCGTGCGGGTGCGCATCGACGGCGAGGTGTACGACATCGAGGAGGTCCCCAAACTCGACAAGAAGAAGAAGCACTCGATCGACGTGGTGGTGGACCGGCTCGTAGTCAAGGAAGGCGTGTCGCAGCGGCTCGTGGACTCCATCGAGATCGCGTGCAGGCTCTCCGGGGGCATCCTGAAGATCGGCGACGACAAGGGCAGGGAGACCGTGTACTCCGAGCACTACGGGTGCCCGGTGTGCAGTGTTTCGTACCCGGAGATCTCGCCCCGGATGTTCTCGTTCAACAACCCCCACGGCGCGTGCAGCCACTGCACGGGCCTGGGTGTGCTCCTGGAGATCGACCCGGACCTGGTGGTGCCCAACCCCGAGCTCTCGCTCATGCAGGGCGCGGTCCTGCCCTGGGGATCGACCCCGGGGAGGTTCGCCACCCGGCTCATCAGGCATCTGGCCAGGGCGCTCGGCTTCGACCCGAACACGCCCTTCAAGGACCTCGACGAGGATGTGAAACACGCCATCCTCTACGGGGACCACGTCCGGGGGCCCTACGGCTACCCCTACGAGGGCGTGATCCCGAACCTGCGCCGGAAGCTCGCCGAGACCGAGAACGGCGAGATCAGGAACGATATCTCGCGCTTTCTCAGCAACAAGTCCTGCCCCGAGTGCGGAGGCGCCCGCCTCAAGAAGGAGATGCTCCACGTGCGCGTGGCCGGGAAGAACATCCAGGAGCTCACGGAGACGAGCGTGGACTGCCTGCTGGAGTTCTTCGACAACCTGCGCTTAAGCCCCAAGAACGAGGAGATCGCGGGCAGGCTCATCAAGGAGATCAGGGACCGCCTCGGATTCCTCTCCTCGGTGGGCATCGGATACCTCGCGCTCTCCCGCACGGCCGGCACGCTCTCCTCGGGCGAGTCGCAGCGGATCAGACTGGCGACCCAGATCGGCTCGGCGCTCATGGGTGTCATGTACATCCTCGACGAGCCCACCATCGGCCTGCACCAGCGGGACAACGACCGCCTCATCAACACCCTGCTCCACCTGAGGGACCTGGGCAACACGCTCATCGTGGTGGAGCACGACGAAGACACGATCCGCGCGTCCGATTACGTGATCGACATGGGCCCGGGAGCGGGCGAGAAGGGCGGGGAGATCATCTTCCAGGGCACACCCGGCGAGCTCGTGGTCTCCGATACCTCGCTCACCGGCCGCTATCTCTCGGGCAAGCTCACGGTCCACGACGCGCAGAAGCGAAAGAGTCCGGGCAGGGGGAGTATTGCTGTCAGGGGCGCCCGGGCCAACAATCTGAAAAACGTGGACGTCGAGATACCCATCGGGCTCTTCACCTGCGTGACCGGCGTGTCCGGATCGGGCAAGTCGAGCCTCGTCATCGACACCCTCTACCCCTACCTGACCAGGGCACTGACAGGCTCGCGGAACCTGCCGAACCACGTGGGGTCCATCGAGGGTATCGAGCTCATCGACCGGGTCATCAACGTGGACCAGAGCCCCATCGGCCGGACCCCGCGGTCGAACCCCGCCACCTATACCGGGGTGTTCACCCTGATCAGGGAGCTCTTCACCCTGCTTCCCGACGCCAAGGTTCGGGGCTACAAGCCGGGGAGGTTCAGCTTCAACGTCAAGGGCGGCAGGTGCGAGGCGTGCCAGGGCGACGGCCTGATCAAGATCGCCATGCACTTCCTGCCCGACGTGTACGTGGTGTGCGACCAGTGCCAGGGCAGGCGCTTCAATGACGAGACCCTGGAGATCAGGTACAAGGGTCACTCGATCGCCGACGTGCTGGGTATGAGCGTGCGGCAGGCGTTCGACCTGTTCGAGGCCGTGCCCTCTATCCGGAGGAAGCTCCAGACACTCATCGACGTGGGCATGGACTACATCAGGCTCGGCCAGAGCGCCACCACGCTCTCCGGAGGCGAGGCGCAGCGCACCAAGCTCGCCCGGGAGCTCTCCAAGCGCTCCACCGGAAGGACGCTCTACATCCTGGACGAGCCCACCACCGGGCTGCACTTCGACGACATCAGCAAGCTGCTCAAGGTGCTGCACCACCTGGTGGACCAGGGCAACACGGTCCTGGTCATCGAGCACAACATGGACATCATCAAGTCGTCAGACCACCTCATCGATCTGGGACCCGAAGGCGGGTACGAGGGCGGACGGATCGTGGTCACCGGCACACCCGAAGAGGTGGTCCGCTGCGAAGCGTCCCATACCGGAAGGTTTCTCAGGAGGCACCTGGAGACGTGATCTCCCGGTGCCGGCCCTGGAGATAGCGCTCTCACCGAGAAAGGGCCTATGGGCGGCGGATTCCCCGGCCGCACGCCCCCTGGCCTGCGCGGGTGAACCGGCAGACCCGCAGTCCTGGCGCAATCTCCGATTTCTTCTGTCCAAAATATATCGTTCTCAAGATATCTTTCATGTTTTCCGATAGCTGGAAAGAGTAATTGTTATTACATTCAATGTGGAGAGAAGGAGGTTTATATGAGAAATGTACTGTTCTTCCCGGTGCTGGTGCTTTTGTTCTTCAGCACCTGTTTCGGGTATCACATCGAGGTGCTGCAGGTAGCCGATATCGCGGCTTACGACGACACCCACCGCGGCCTTCTGGAAGAGCTTGCCCATAACGGGATCGTTGAAGGACAGAATCTGACGATCAACCGTCAGATCATCGAAGCCTCGGCCGATGCGAATCTCTGGAAAAAGGTGGGTATTCTCCTGAAGATCAAGAGCGCGGCATCCCGGATCACGGATGCACATCCGGACCTCGTGATCACCGTCGGCACGCCGGCCACAAAATATTCCATGGACAAGATCATGGGAGCGGGCATCCCGCTGGTGTTCTCCTGCGTGGCAAACCCGCCCGTGCTCGGATGCCCGTCCGTAATCGAGCCGTTGCCGGGTCTTACCGGCGCCACCCTGTATCAGGACCCCCTGAACTATCTGGTTCTGGCACAGATGGCCAAGCCCGACATCCAGAAGATGGGCATGATCTACAGCGACGATGACAACGCAGTCGCGTTCAGCACCGAGATCACCCGCAAGGCCACCCGGCTCGGGATCACCATGGCGACCAAGGAAGTCGGAAAATCCGATTCCCTGACTCCTGCAGCCCTCGAGCTGATCGACACCGGGGTTGACTCCTTTGCCATCCCCCTGGACGCCTACTATGGCCTGCGTAACCAGGAGCACGGCAAGGAGCTTCTTGCCGTGGCTTCCGAGTACAACCTTCCGGTGTTCTGCTTTGTGAATTACGACGACAAGGGGGCCTTGCTCTACGCCGGCCCTGATTTCCATCACATGGGCGTGCTCTCCGGCAGGCAGGCCGCCGCAATCCTCAAGGAGGGCAAGAAACCCGAAGAGCTCCCCATACTCGGACAGAAGGATCTCCAGGTATTCGTTGACCGGCAGATAGCCGAGAGACTCGGGATCGATATTCCCGCAAGACTCCTTGAGGTGGCGAAGGATCGCTGATCGGCATGTGCGAAACAAGAGGCTGACCATGAGGAGGATTCACAGGCAGTGAAATATCTTGTATATGATCATAACCCCTGTTATATAGGACCAAAAATAGGCTTATGGAGGTGACACGAATCCGATGCCGCAGAGATCTGCGGATCCGGTGATCCCGTTTGTTGAGAAGCGGCGAGCTAAAGAAAAAAGGGAAGATGTTGTTTCCTTAAGAGATTCGTAGCGTATCCCGATAGCTTAAGTGTTTTCTTTATGGGCAATGTATTATTAGCTCTGAGGAGAAGGAGGAATGTATGAGGAAGGTATGGATTGTTTCGTTATTGGTTCTGTCTCTCATCAGCCCCTGCTATGCGTACCACGTCGAGGTGCTGCAGGTATCGAACATCGCCCCGTTCGACGATGCATACCGGGGGTTCGTTGAAGAGCTTGGCCGCAGCGGGATCGTCGAGGGGCAGAACCTGACGGTCAACCGGCAGATCATCGATGCTGCCGCCGATGCGAATCTCTGGAAAAAGGTGGGCATTCTCCTGAAGATCAAGAGCGCGGCATCCCGGATCGTTGAAGCTAAGCCCGACCTGGTGCTCACCATCAGCACCCCGGCCACCAAGTATTCCATGGACAAGATCATGGGCGCGGGTATCCCGATAGTGTTCTCCTGTGTTTTCAATCCGCCCATGATCGGATGTCAGTCCGTGACCGAGCCCGCGCCGGGCATCACCGGGGCGACCCTGTACCAGGACCCCTTGAATTTCCTGGTGCTTGCACAGATGGCCAAGCCGGATATTAAGAACCTGGGCATGATCTACAGCGACGACGACAATGCGGTCGCGTTCAACACCGAGGTTACCCGCAAGGCCCCCCAGCTCGGGATCACGATGGTGACCAAGGAAATCGGAAAGTCCGACCCCCTGACACCGACCGCCCTCGAGCTGATCGCTGCCGGGGTGGACTCTTTCGCCATTCCCCTGGACGCGTATTACGGCCTGCGAAGCCAGGAGCACGGCAAGGAGCTCTTTGCCGTGGCTGCCGAGCACAACCTTCCGGTATTTGCCTTCGTGAACTATGACGAGAAGGGCGCACTGCTCTATGCCGGACCCGACTTCCATCACATCGGCGTGCTCTCGGGCAGGCAGGCCGCGGCGATCCTCAACGAGGGCAAGAAGCCCGAGGAGCTCCCAATCCTCGCGCAGAAGGATCTCCAGATCTTCGTTGACCGGCAGATAGCCGAGAAGCTCGGCCTGGAGATCTCCGAGCAACTGCTTCAGGCGGCAAAGGAGCGCTGACCGGCGGGAAAGAAATCCGCCGGCAACGGGAGATCCGGGGTCGGAGCGCTCTTAAGAAAGGGAACACCCCTTGCTCAAAAGGCAGGGGGTATCCGGCTTGGGGCCCATCCGTCCCCGGCCCGTTGTTCTTCCGGCCCTTCACTGCCGATCACACCTCAGCGCTTGATCGCTCCGGGCAGAATGTAGCAGTAATGCCGCCTGAGCAGCCGGGTCTGGAGAAACCGGTCGAGTCGCCTGAGCCCCTGATAGAGCCGCCAGATCATGGCATCCTCGCGGTAGTACGACCGCACTTCCCGGCAGGTGACGGGGCTCGCCCCGAGCCCGGACGCATCGCAGGAAAAGAACCGGTTCGCCTCGTCGATGAGAGGCTCGATGAGGTCGGCCCGCCCCTCCTTGAACAGGTTTGCCAGGAGATCCACCACAGCCAGGTGAAAGTCGTAATAGCGTCCGACCACATCATTGAGAAAAAACAGCCTGATGAACCAGACGAGAAACGATGGCGCGCCCCGCAAAAAGAGCTCGGTGTCGAGCTGCTCGACCCCGCGAATCCGCATGAGCGGGGTGCTCGTGTCGATGTAGACCATCTCTGCTCCGCACTCCTTCAGGACGCCCGGCACGGTGTCGCACGACAGGGCCCAGTTTGATATCTGGGCATCCAGCCCGAGCTGAATCCTGTTCTGAGAGGCGTTGTATTCCCACACCTTCGCCATTTCTGCGAGCACGGCGCGGAAGAGCACGACAATGGAATCGCTGTCCAGAGTGTGAATGAGCCGGTTGGCGATGACACCCGGGAGAAGCCTTTCCTGGATACAGTAGACCACCCTGTTTCCCTTCCGCGGGTTCACCCGGGCGGATGCATACCCGGGCACCCGGATGCCGACCTCCTCGCTGAGCACCCGGTTGTATTCGTGGAAGAGCAGCTCGTATTCCCTCATCTCCTTTTTGGTCCTGAAGACGGGAAGACGCTTGCAGGCCAACCCGGCAAGAGGGGGCTCCAGGATCTCGAAGATAGTGCTGATCTCCCCGTAGCCGATGATCCGTGCGGGGATGGCGCTCTCGTGGGGCCTGCGCGGGTTGATGCCGTCTTCGAATCGCTCCAGGAGCTCCAAATCGACGCTGATCTTTTCAGCAGTATTCATGATGCTATACCAGTCCGAGGAAGGCAGCGGTATCACCCAGAGCCGCATCCAGCCTCTCGATGATCTCGTACGCCAGGGCCTCGTCGATGATGAGCGGGGGCAGGAGCTGGCTCACCCTGGGGTAGTTGTTGGCGTACACGCTCAAGATCCCGTTGTCGTAGCATGCCTTGGACATGACCGGCCCGCAGGAGTCGTTCACCATTTCGATGCCCATCATGAGGCCGAGCTGGCGCAGACCCACGAGGATCTGGGGATGACGGCTCTTCAGCTCGCTGAAGCCCTGGGCAAAGATCCGGGAGAGGGTGCGGACGTGCTCGAGAAACTCGGGCTTCGAGCACTCGTCGAGCACGGCCATCGCTACCGGGCACCCCACCTCGGCCCCGCCGAAGGTGGAGACATGGATAAAGGGACGATCATTGAAAAAGGCCGCCAGGTCGGCGTTGAAGCAGGCGGCCGTCATGGGATAAATACCTCCTGAGAGTCCTTTGCCGATGACCATGATATCGGGCACGGTATCGAAATGGTCGATGCCCCACATGCTTCCGGTTCTCCCGAGCCCGGTCTGCACCTCGTCGATGACGAGCAGTGCGCCATTCCTCGCACACTCCGCTTTTGCACGGGCAAAGAAATTCCTGTCGGCGATGGGCATGCCCGCGGTCGCGGGGACCGTCTCGAAGATCACGGCGGCCGTGTCGCGGTCGATCTCGGCCGTCAACACTTTGATATCATTGAAGGGCACCTGGAGGAATCCCGGGGGCGAAGCGCCGAAGGGCGAACGGTACTGCTCGTCGCCGGCGGCAAGCGCCAGGCCGGTATGGCCGTGATAACCGCCAATGGCGGATATGACCTTGGATCTCCCGGTGTACCCCCGGGCGAGCTTGATGGCGAGGTCGATGGATTCGCCGCCGCCCACCCCGAACACCGTGCAGGAGATATCGCCCGGCATCAGCTCGGCAAGCCTATGCGCGAGCATGGCCCGCTGCTCGCTCACCAGGTGGTGGTTGCCTATGTCGAGCTCGCGGAGACTCTCGACGAGGACCCGGACGATCCCGGGATTGGTGTGCCCCAGGTTGAACACCCCTCCGTTGCAGTGGCAGTTGATCAGCCGCCTGGAACCCGCGGCGTCCCACACGAACGGGCCCGTACGCTTACCGAAGACAAAATCGATGCCCACGCTGCGGAAAAAATCCGCCTTGCCCTGGGAAACGTGACTGGAGAACCGTTCGAAGATCCCTTCTTTCGTATCCCGGCCAATGAAGCTCATCCCTCCTCCTTTCAACCACACGGAAAATGTTCAAGAAAACGAATCGATCGATCAATCAAAATATTATCATAACCGGCGCCGCCCTGTCAAAGAGATGGGTCCGCAGACAGGAAAACTCCGGTAAGATTACCTTTACACAGGCTTTTTTTGGGGATAAATAGCTTGACAACATTTAGGCTTGTAATATAAGTGTGGACATCCAATACCGAACCAAGGGGGAAAGAACACGCATGGCTGTAAGTATCAGGCTGACTCGCGGCGGCTCGAAGAAGAAGGCGTTCTTCCGGGTGGTTGTTGCTGATTCCAGAAGCAAAAGAGATGGGAGATTCCTGGAGATCGTAGGCCATTTCAATCCAAAGACCAGGCCGGAGAGCATTTCTCTGGATATGGACCGGATCAATGAATGGACGAAGAAAGGGGGTCAACTAACTCCGGCAGTGAAAAAGCTCATAAAAGAAAAGGGGCAGGACATCGAGAGTTCGGACACAAAATAAATTCTGTGTGGTGAGGGGTTATGATGAGAGAGTTAATAGAGTACATTGCCAAGGCTTTAGTTGACAATCCGGAAGAGGTGTCTGTTTCTGAAGTTGAGGGTGAGGTGACTTCTGTAATCGAGCTCAGAGTGGCGAAGTCCGATCTGGGGAAGGTGATCGGAAAGGAAGGCCGCACCGCACGGGCAATGCGAACACTACTCACAGCAGCGTCCACCAAGATCAAAAAGAGGGCTGTTCTGGAAATCATCGAGTAAATGAAGCATGATCTCATAGAGATCGCCAGGATCACGAGCCCCAAGGGGCTCAAGGGAAAGATGTGGATCACCCCGTACGGGGATTCTGTTGAAAAACTCTGTTCCTATACTCACCTGATAATCGGTGATCAGGGCGTACCCAGAAAGATTCTTTCCTGCACACCACACAGAGGTCGATGTGTCCTCGCTCTCGAAGGCATAGACGATATCGGTCAGGTCGAGGCGATCAAGGGCGAGCCTCTCTCTATAACCCCCGGCCAGCTCGAACCGCTCAAGGAAGACGAGTTTTACTGGAAAGATCTCCTGGGCATGAAGGTGGTGGACGAGCAGGGCATGGAGCTGGGGGAGATCGTCAGGATTTTCTCAACCGGGAGCAACGACGTGTACGTGGTGAATCCGGACAAGGAGTATTACATTCCCGCTACCAGAGACATCGTCAAGGAGATCTCCATGGAGGAGCGACGCGTGGTGATCGACTCCTCGCTGCTCGAAGGCCTGCTCGGTTAATTCCCTTTTCGAGGCCCCTATGATCGTCAACGTCATTACCCTGTTTCCGGATATGTTTTCCGGGGTATTCAGCGAAAGCATCCTGAGCCGCGCGATACAGGGAGGGCACATGAATGCGCGCGTCGTACATCTCCGCGAGTACGGTCTCGGCAGCCACCGGGTCGTAGACGACACGCCGTATGGAGGAGGGGGAGGCATGATCCTGAAACCCGAGCCCATAGCCGCGGCCCTTGAAGACCTGCCCGAGAGGGGGCACGTGATCCTCACCACGCCCCGGGGGAAACTCTTCAGGCAGGCGGACGCCCTGCGCCTGAGCTCGCACGATGTCATCACCCTCATCTGCGGCCACTATGAAGGCGTCGACGAGCGCGTAAGCGAGCTTTTTGTCCATGAGGAGCTCTCCATCGGAGACTATGTGCTCACCGGAGGCGAGCTGCCGGCCATGGTTATCATCGATGCCGTGGCCCGGCTGATACCGGGCGTTCTGGGTCATGACACCACGATAAGCGGTGATTCACACTACCACGGCCTGCTTGAGCACCCGCATTATACCCGTCCCCGCGAATTCAGGGGACTGGCCGTGCCCGAGGTACTTCTTTCCGGGAATCACGAGCAGATCAGGGCATGGCGCCGGGATATGGCCTTCAGAAAGACCCGTGAGACCAGGCCCGATCTGATTGAGAAGGCCCTGCCGGAAGGAGAATGGGAGGGCAAGGAGTGATGGAGCCCCCTCGTCAAGTCCGAGCGGCACCGACTTCGGTGAAGAGTCCCCGGAACCGGGCCGAATAACGGCATCATCCTCTGACTGCTGCTCCGGCATGCATCGCGGCACCGGAAGGACCGGTTTTTCGTCTCATTACCCGGTGCACCTTAAAAGATGCGGCCTTGTTGCGCATATGCGCGCATCCCTTCTCAAGTCCGGGTTGCGGGAGGCCGAGAGGACAAAGGAGATGAAGCAGTGTTGTATGTAGGATTGCTCCACTGGCCGTGCATTGACAAGAACGGGGAGGAGATCGCCACGGCCATCACCAATCTGGATTTGCATGATCTTGCAAGAGTATGCTTGACATATGGGATAAATACGCTTTATATCGTTCATCCAAACGATGTCCAATTGGCTTTCGCCAGGAGGATCATGGATCATTGGCTTCAGGGATATGGAGGCGAGTACAATCCCATACGGAAAAAGGCCTTTGAGGTGATCACCCTGGTCAAGGACCTGGAAGACATAAAACGGCAGACCGGTGCATATATGGTTGGAACCTCGGCTACGCGCATGGATGGTTGCATTTCCTGGGAACAGGCACGGGGTATTGCGTCCGCAAGGGATGTATGCCTGGTGTTCGGGACGGGCTGGGGACTCGCGCCGAGGCTTCTGGAAAGCCTCGATGCGGTCATAGAGCCCATCGGCGCGGGGAGTGATTTCAACCATCTGTCGGTCCGTTCCGCCGTTTCAATAACCATAGACCGGATTGCAGGAGGGAATACATGAATATCATCGACAAATACGAGCAGGAGCAGATGAAGGACAATCTGCCTGAGATACGGATCGGCGACAAGGTGCGCGTCTCCACCAGGATCGTCGAGGGGTCGCGGGAGAGGCTTCAGGTCTTCGAAGGGGTGGTCATCGCCCGTCACCGGGGCAACAACCGCGAATCCATCACCGTCCGCAAACAGTCCTATGCCGTGGGCGTGGAGAGGGTCTTCCCCCTGCATGCACCCGTTGTGGACAAGGTGGAGGTGGTGAGCCACGCCAAGGTCAGGAGGGCCAAGCTCTACTACCTGCGCGCGAAGAGAGGCAAGGCGGCACGGCTGAAAGAACTCCGCCGCTAGCATGTCGCTTGAGGATTCCCTCATCGCCCGGGGGTGCTGGCCCGTGTGCGGCATCGACGAGGCGGGAAGGGGGCCGCTGGCGGGCCCTGTCGCCGCCGCGGCCGTGATCATGGCACCCGGGCACGAGCTCAGGCGCCTGGTGAGGGATTCCAAGAAGCTGAGCCCTTCCCGCAGGGATCACCTCTTTGAGACGATCATGCAGGCGCCGGGCGTCCACGTGGGATTCTCCCTGGTGGACGAGCGCTGCATCGATGATATCAACATACTTCAGGCATCGCTGAAGGCCATGAAAGAGGCGGTGCTGAATCTCCGGCTCGAGCCCCTGTATGCCGTTGTCGACGGAAATGTCGCGCCCGATCTGCCGTGCAGATGCTACACGGTGGTCCGGGGCGACGAGCTGGAACCTTCCATATCCGCTGCAAGCATCGTTGCAAAGGTCATCCGGGACAGGCATATGGAACAGATGGACAGGCTCTACCCCGGGTACGGATTCGCCCAGCACAAGGGATATCCCACCAGGGCCCATTACGAGGCACTCCAACGCCTGGGAGCGTGTCCGATTCACCGGAGGAGCTTCCACGGTGTCACGGCCATCGACCAGAAAAAAGGGCAGTGAGGGTGAAGAGATCGCCCGGAAGTACTTGAAGGGAAAGGGCTACCGGATCCTGGACCTGAATTTTCAGACCCGCACGGGTGAGATCGACATCATTGCGCTCGACCACGACATCGTGGTATTCATCGAGGTGAAATCATCGACAGGACGAACGTTCGGCGACCCCCTGGCCTGGGTGCCCACCTGGAAACAGCAGCGGATTGTCCGGGTGTCCCGGATCTATCTGCTGAAAAAACGACTCCATGACGCCCAGGCGCGATACGATGTGGTGGCCGTCGATCCTGCAAGGAGGGTGTGCCATGTCGAAGACGCATTCAGACCCGCAGGTGAGTTTCTTATGTGACCAGAATCTGGGCAGGCTCGCGCGGTGGCTGAGGATCATGGGCTTCGACACCGAGTATATGCACACCTGGGACGAGAGCATGATCGAACGTGCCCGTGCGGCCGGAAGGATACTCCTGACCCGGAGACGGGATTTTGCTGCGGATCGGCAATCAATCGTTCTGGAAAGCGATTTTCTGAAAGATCAGCTCCGCTTCCTTGATAAACATCTGAAACTCAGTGAAAAGCTCCTGCCTTATTCACGGTGCAGCATTTGCAATGCGTCGCTGAAGTGTGTTAAGGCTCAGGACGTGAAAAATCTGGTTCCGGAATATGTCAGTGCAACCCGGGAAACCTTCGTCAGATGCCCGCATTGCCAGAGGATCTACTGGAAGGGGACTCATACGGACAAAATGGTGGAGGCCATGCGTCGACTGTTCTCCACCCGGGTGAGATCATGAGCAAACCGGATCTGGAAAAGCTGTTCTCCATCGTCAAGGGCAAGCGGAAGGTTTTCATCGTCACCCACGAGAACCCCGACCCCGACAGCATCGCGTCCGCATTCGGGCTCAAGTACATCTTTCGCAAGGCCCTGGGCATCACCTCGGTCATCGCCTACAGCGGCATCATCGGCAGGGTGGAGAACCAGTGCATGGTCAAGCTCCTGAACATCGACATGACACCGTTGAACTCGGTGAACCTCCGGAACTCCTCGGTCGTCATCCTGGTGGACTGCCAGCCCCACACCGGCAATGTGGTCCTGCCGCCCGGCGTCACCCCCAATGCGGTGATCGACCACCATCCCCTGCGGAAGTCGTCCACCAAGGCAGAGTACATCGACGTGCGCAAGAGCATCGGCAGCACCTCGACCATCATCACCCAGTATATCAAGCAGCTGGGACTGCCCATGGACCGGAGGGTAGCGACGGCCCTGTTCTACGGCATCAAGTCCGACACCCGGGATCTGGGCAGGCAGTCTTCCGACGCCGATATCCGTGCCTCGGTCTATCTCTTTCCGAGCACACTCCAGAAAAAGCTCGCCCGGATCGAACACCCGGAGAAACCAAAGGAATATTTCATAGAGCTCTGCTCCGTGCTCAACAACGCCAGGATCTATGGCGACGCCGTGGTGGCCAGGGTGGATATGATCGGCTGGCCCGAGATGATCGGAGAATATGCCGACGAGCTCATCCAGATCGAGGGGATCAGGTGGTGTCTGTGCTACGGCCGGCACAACGGGTCGATCCTGTTCTCCATCCGTACCACGCGGTCGAGCCACATGGCAGGCGTGCTCGCGCACAAGATCTGCCACGGCATCGGCAAGGGCGGAGGCCATGAGACCTTTGCCGCAGGCAAGATCGACCTGGCTCAGGCCCTGAAAAAGGTGAAGGACCCGGAAGATATCCTGGTGAAGCGGTTCCTCAAGGAGGTTTCCCCCCGGGGTATGGAGCCCGCGATGCTCATCAGCAGGGACAGGGCCGAGATTAAACCCTCAGAACCCGGGGTCAATGCCTAAGAGCCCGGCCGCGTAATTCACCATATCCCGGTCTTCCTCCTCGTTGACCTTGACGATGCCTTGGCTTCTGTCCATGCTTCCCGACCTCACGATCCCGGCGATCTCCCATGCATAGGGATGGAAATTGAAGCGCTTCCGGTGCAGATGGTTCGCCAGGGCGTTCAGCAGGCAGTTGGTGGAGTTGGGATCGGTGTCCTTGGGCTTCACCCATCCGAGAGAGGAGATCTTTTCCACAATGGCGTCTTCATCGTAATCCATGAACGCCAGGGGGTGTATGTTCACCGGCCAGTGTGACTGGTCAACCGCCAGGTCCGCGTCGCTCAGGAAGTAGGGCTTGAGCTCGTCACCGGCAAGCCCGATGAGCGGGTCTCTCACCGAGCGGTGGGAAAACTTCTGCAGCCGGGGATTGGTCTGCATGATGGCCGAGCTGATGGGCGCCTGCCCCGGCGACCACCCGAAAGCCACCAGGGGGATGTGATACGAGAGCGCGGTCTTTAAGACCATGGCCTTGACCATCCCGATGCAGGTAGTGCAGATGGAGCTCGCCCGGTCGAGGGTTTTGGGGCTGTAGATATCGTGTCCCGCCGCCAGACCGAAGACCTTTTTCATGAGATCGAAAGGCGGCCTGAAGACCATGCATGCCGCACCCAGGCTGTCGGTCATGTGCCGGATGTTCACCATGGCCTGGCCGGATATGAACCCGTTGTCGAATACGAGGGCCAGCACCTTGAGGTTGTACTGCTTTGCAAGAAGGTAGAGCGTGTACGTGGAGTCCTTGCCGCCGCTATATGCCAGCAGGACATCGAATGAGCCCATTGAGCGTTTGCTCCGGAGCAGGGTCTCGAACTTTTCCCGGTGTGCCTGTTTTTCGCTGCTGTCAGGGATGGGGATGTTTCTGCAGTAGTTGCAGACACCCTCTTCATCGAACTGAATGCCGGGGAAGCTCCCCGGCAGAACGCATTTCGAACAGGTTATCATGACTTCAACGCCTCCTTGTCGATCTTGCCCGAAGGCTTCTTGGGCAGGGACCTCGCGATGGTGAAGTGCCTGGGATGCTTGTGAGGCGCCAGCCTCTGCCCGATAAAGGATTTCAGCGCATCCAGGTCGAAGGTCTTCTCATCCAGCGGCACCACGAAAGCCTCGGGCACCTCGGAGAGATATTCGTCAGGCCTTCCGATGACCGCGACCTCGTGAATCATGCCCGATTCCACGATGGCGTCCTCGATCTCCCTGGGAGATACCCGTTCCCCCCCGATCTTGAGCATTTCCTTTTTTCTGCCGGTGAGAAAGATGAAGCCCTCGTCGTCCAGGTGCCCCAGGTCTCCGGTCACGAGGCCCCAGGGCTTGATGACCTTGTGCGTCTCTTGGACGTCCTTCCAGTAGCCGAGCATGATGTTCTCGCCCGAGGCACAGATGTTTCCCACCTCGAAGGGCCCCAGAGCCGCGCCGTTGTCGTCCCTGATGGTGACCTCGACCTGCGGGACGGGTATGCCGATGGAGCCCAGCTTGTCCTTGAGCAGCCGCTCGGGAGGCAGGTAGGTGAGCCGGGCCGATGCCTCGGTCGCGCCGTACATGATGTAGAGCGAGGTCTTGCCGATGCAATCCAGGAGCCGCCGGGTCAGGGCGGGCGCCATGGCGCCTCCGGCCTGGGTGATGTAGCGCAGGCTCGGGATCGATGTCCTGGGAAAGACCGAGCGGTTGAGCAGGATGGCGAAGGTGGAGGGAACGCCCGCAAATCCGGTCACCTCTTTTTCGGCCATGTCCTTGACCACGGAGTTGGGAAAGGCGAAACGGTTGTTGATCACCACCGAGCCCCCCACCATGAAATGGGTGTTGAGCAGGGTCTTGCCGTACACATAGTAAAAGGGAAGCACCGCCATGACCCGGTCCGCATCGCTCAGTCCCAGATAGGAGACGATGGACGCCGTGTTGGTGCACAGGTTCCTGTGGGTCAGCATCACGCCCTTGGGTCTGCCCGTGCTGCCCGAGGTATATACGATGGCGGCAAGGTCGTCGTGTCTGAGGCTGGTCTCCGGCACCCCCTGTGGCATGGACTCCACATCGCTCCAGGTATAGCGCCTGGCATGCCCATTGAAGAGATCTCCATCGGGCACGATGACGCAGGGGACATCGATCTCCTGGAGCCTCCTGGCACTCGACTGGGACAGGATGCACACCCGTGCGCCCGAGTTCTCGATGTAATAAGCGGCCTCTGCCGGAGTGCTCCGGTCAGCCACTTCCACGCAGACCCCGCCAGCCTTGAGCACCCCGTAGTAGCTCGCCACGCTCCTGATCGAATTCTCCATGATCAGCAGCACACGGTCGCCCTTCTGCAATCCGTGTTCGAGGAGCAGACGGGCAAGCCTGCCGGCAAGCGATTCCAGCTCGGCAAAACCGGCGCTCTGCGCGCCGTCGAACAGGGCGGTTTTTTCTGGAAATCGGTGCGCGGACGATTCGAGGAACTGGTGGACGAGTCCTGCCACTAAGAGATTCCCTTGGTTTTCAGGAAATTGACGATGTTGCTGACAGTCTCGAGGTTTTCCGGAATCAGTTCCTCGTCCTCAATCTTGATACCGTAGGTGGCCTCCAGGTACTCGACGAGCTCGAGCACGCCGGTTGAGTCCATGATGCCGCTTTCAATCAGGGACTCGTCGGGATCGATCTGAGCGTCGGATCTGCCCATGATAAAATTCTCTTTGATGAACTCAACAACATCCTTCAATATATCTGGCATTTTATCCTCTCGAAAGATTCTCTTTGTGTAGGATCTATCGGTATCTTATAAAGCAAAATTGATAATTTCAATGGGAATTTTCACCGGTCGGCCGGCGGACCGGCTGTGCACGATGACAACGGCGCACATCCGCCGGACCTGCCGTCATGTACACTTGAAAACATTTTTCGACAATGCGAACGCCTTGTATTCATGGACTCAGATATTCACATCAGCAGCCTCGTGCCGATCTTCGAGAAGCCCGCAGTCCGTGAGTGCCACCCGGACCGTGGTGAAGGAGAAGTCCTTGAGCAGGCGGCTGAATCTCGTGAACGAACGGTTGATGCCCGTGTAGGTTCTGAACCTGGACAAGAAGGGGGCGTCGCCGACACGCGGGGTCTCGGGGTTGAGCTCCCAGGGGTGGATATAAAAGACAAAGGGATTCCCCTGCCGCTGGAGGCGTCTCAGCGCGGTACGGATCACGGAGTAGGGAAAGAGTCTGAAATAACCGCCGCCGGAAACGGGAACGTTGACCGGACCGACCTTCAGTGTGGAAATGGGAAACTCAACCAGGGTGCTTCCCTGGATCCTGTACGGCAACCTGGGCGCATCGGGAATACCATAGTTGTCGTGATAGATCGGGAAGATGCTCGAATCGTACCTGAACCCCAGGGCCTCCAGAATATCCAATGCCCACAGCGTGCTCCCGGTGATGGAATAGGTGGGGGCGCGATACCCGGTGACCCGCTCCCCGATGCAGTCTTCAAGCACATCCTTCGCCCTCGACACGTCCTTCCGGAACGTATCCGGGTCCTGAGTGGTGATGGCCTGGTGCATGTGGCCGTGACAGGCGATCTCGTGCCCGCGTGCGTGAATGCTCTTGATGAGCTCCCGGTTGCGCTCCGCGATCCAACCGAGGCAGAAAAAGGTCGCGGAGACAGCTCTTTCGTCAAGGAGATCGAGAATTCTGTCGGTGTTTCCCTGCACGGCAGGGGCGTACCCGTCCCATGAGCTGGTGGGAATGACGCCTGCAAATGCATGGACCTGAAAATATTCCTCCACATCGATGGTCAGCGCATGTCTCATACTGGGATTCTATAATATAGACTGACAGGCTGTCCCGCAAGACATGAAATGACTGAAGAGATGGCCTCCTTGATGCATTCTCCCGATGGCTGCCCCCTTATCCTGCGGATATTGCAGAATGTCCCAAAACGACGGCAGGGTCCGGCAATCACAGGTTTCTCCTCTTGAAATCGTGCCGCGGCATGACCGGAACCCGGTCGAATATGATTGATGAATCATTCAAAATGGTTTACAAGTTATTCACTTCCGAACAAATGTGAGGGTCGGAGACGAGAGGACAAGGGCCGCCAAGTAATCAATTATGATACTACCGCTCCATGTTCACGGTGCCGTCTTGAAAACAGCACATCAGGGCTCATGGCACAGGTACGGGCGCCTTTTCGTGAATACGGACAAGGAACCTTTACGACAGTCAAGGAGGGTAATATGGGTTATTCTGAAAAGAGCATCGCAGGTATTTTTCACAACAGGGCGGAGAAATATCAGTATGAACCCTGTGTACGGTACAAGAAAGACGGCAGATACACGGCCATCAGCTGGAGGGAGATGCAGCGGACGGTCACCAGCCTGGGGCTGGGTCTCATCTCTCTGGGGGTGAAAAAGGACGATATCGTCACGATTTTCTCCGAGAACTGCTGGCAGTGGCTGGCGGCAGACCTCGCGAGTCTGTCCATCGGCGCATCCGATGCGCCGATCTACGCCACCAACTCCGGCGATGAGGCCGCGTACATCATCAACGACTCGGGCTCCAGATTCCTGTTCGTCTCCGATCAGGACCACCTGAACCGGATTCTTGAGGTGAAGTCCACCCTGAAAAGCCTCAAGAAGATCATCACCTTCGATACCATCGAGACCGGCGACAAGAACATTATCAGCCTCGAGGAGGTGCTCAGGCTGGGCGAGGAGTACAAGGACAAGAAGGCCTTTGAAGAGCGTCTTCTTTCCATCGACCCGGAAGGGCTCGCCACCCTCATCTATACCTCGGGCACCACGGGGCCTCCCAAGGGCGTCATGCTCACGCATGCCAACTTCACCGCCAATATCCTGCAGTGCTATGCGTCCCATCCCATCATCGGGCATCAGGACGAGGCCCTGACGCTTCTTCCCTGGAGCCATTCCCTGGGCAGGACCGTAAGCGTCTACCTGATGCTGCACATCGGCGCTGTCCTGAACCTGGCAGAGAGCTTCGGAACGGTCATGGAGAACATGGCCGAGATACGCCCGACGCTCATGGTCTCCGTCCCCCGTCTTTTCGAGAAGATCCACTCCGGCATCTTCTCCAAGGTGGAAAAGGCGACCCCGACCAAAAAGAAGCTTTTCTTCTGGGCAGTGGACGTGGCCATGCGGGCCGTCGACTACAAGGTGCAGCGCAAGCCCATGCCCTGGACGCTCAAGATTCAGTACGACCTGGCCGAGAGCCTCGTCTATGCAAAGCTCAGGCAGGCCCTGGGCATGGACAGGATCAGGATCTTCATCAACGGCGGCGGGGCGCTCGCGCTGGACATCGACCGCTTCTTTAACGGCATCGGCGTCAACCTGCACAACGGATACGGCCTCACCGAGACCACCCCGGTCACCAATGTCAACACCTTCGAGGTCTTCGAGTTCGGATCGGTCGGCCCGGCACTGGCGGACACCCAGGTCAAGATCGCGGAAGACGGAGAGATCCTCATCAAAGGTCCGCAGGTCATGAAGGGCTATTTCAACAAGCCCGAGGATACGAAGGCCGCCTTCACCGACGACGGGTGGTTCATGACCGGCGACATCGGCCGCCTGGACGAGCGGGGTTGTCTCTATATCACGGACCGTAAAAAAGACATCATCATCACCGCGGGCGGTAAGAACGTGGCGCCGCAGAATATCGAGAACACCCTGGTGACCGATCCGTTCATAGAGCAGGCCGTGGTGATCGGCGAGGGGAGAAAATACCTGAGTGCCCTGATCATCCCCAACTATGCCGAGCTGGTCTCGTATGCCAAGAATCAGGGGATATCCTTCGACAGCAACGAAGACCTCATCAAGAAGCCCGAGATCATCTCGTTCTACGACGACAAGATCAAGAATCTCATGAAGGATTATGCCCGCGTGGAGCAGATCCGCAGGTTCACCCTGCTGCCCAGGGAGTTCAGCATCGAATCGGGCGAGCTCACGCCCACGCTCAAAATGAAGCGCAAGATCATCAACCAGAACTTCAACGAGGTGATCGAGGCGATGTACAAAGAATAGCACCCCGACAAAGGGGCTGCCCGGGGGCTGCCCCTTTGTTCGAACATAGGTCTGCCCCTTTATACGAATATGTTGACAAGGAGGACCTGTCTCCGAAAACATGCATCGAGACGGCTGTCCCGCATGATAGCGCAGCATATGAGAAGGAGGACCTGTCCTCCGTAGCTTCAGCGAAGGAGGAAAAATGACCGGGAGAGTTCATTGGTTCACTTTTTCCACCCGGATTCATTTTGTGGTTCCTCATCAAGGGCTTCTTCTCAAGGCCTTATGATTTCACTGAATTTGTATTTTTCTCCTTGCAAATGGTCCCCAGAGCTCTATATATAGTACGTATATTCTATCAAAGCACTACATCTAGTACAAAGAGGGGGAATTGATGTTTACCAAGATCAGAAAGCGCGACGGGAGATTTGCCTCTTTTCATGCACCAAAGATCACGAATGCCATCGCGAAGGCGGGTGGCATAACCGGTGAATTCGGTGCCGATATCGCCCACAGGTTGATGCTCAAGGTCCTGAGCATGGCTCAGGATACGCTGGCGGAAACACCCACGGTGGAGGAGATCCAGGATATCGTGGAGGAGGTGCTGCTGTCATCTCCCTACCGCAGGACGGCAAAGGCCTATATCATCTACCGGGACCAGCACGCCAAGATCAGGGAAATCAAGGCCGGGATGGGCGTGGACCTCATCGACCAGTACCTCACCAAGATCGACTGGAAGGTAAACGAGAACAGCAACATGTCGTTCTCGCTGCAGGGTCTGAACAACTATCTCTCCTCCGAGATCAGCAAGATCTACTGGCTCAACAAGATCTATCCGCCGGAGGTGCGCCACGCCCACGCCGATGGAGACTTCCATATCCATGACCTCAACATCATATCGGTCTACTGCGTGGGATGGGACCTCTACGACCTGCTGCTCCAGGGCTTCAAGGGTGCGCAGGGGAAGGTGGAAAGCAAGCCTGCCAGGCATTTCCGCACCGCGCTGGGACAGATCGTGAACTTCTTCTATACCCTGCAGGGCGAGGCCGCAGGCGCGCAGGCGTTCTCCAATTTCGACACCCTGCTCGCGCCCTTCATCCGGCACGACGGGCTCGACTACGCCCAGGTGAAGCAGTCGCTCCAGGAGTTCATCTTCAATATCAACGTCCCCACACGGGTGGGATTCCAGACGCCGTTCACCAATGTGACGCTCGACCTGGAGGTGCCTTCGTACCTGGCTGATCAGGGGGTCATTATCGGCGGCGAGGTCCAGAGCACCACCTACGGCGAGTATCAGCACGAGCTGGATATGTTCAACCAGGCCTTCGTGGAGGTGATGGCCGAGGGCGACGCAAAGGGCAGGGTGTTCACCTTCCCGATACCCACCTACAACATCACTCGCGACTTCAACTGGGACAGCCCCCACCTCGCCAACCTCTGGAAGATGACTGCGAAGTACGGGGTTCCCTATTTCTCCAACTTTATCAACTCCGACATGGATCCCGAGGATGCCCGGAGCATGTGCTGCAGGCTGAGGATAGACAACCGGCAGCTCGAAGTGCGGGGAGGGGGGCTGTTCGGATCGAACCCGCTGACCGGCTCCATCGGGGTGGTGACCATAAACCTTCCCCGCCTCGGCCACCTGAGCGAGGACAAGGCCGATTTCATGCAGAGGCTGGACAGGCTCATCACCCTGGCCAGCACCAGCCTGGAGATCAAACGCAAGATCCTGGAGAAGTTTACAGAGACAAACCTCTACCCCTACACGAAGTACTATCTCACCGGGATCAAGAATCGCTTCGAGGAGTACTGGAAAAACCACTTCTCCACCATCGGAATCCTGGGGATGAACGAGGCGTGCGTGAACCTCCTGGGGGTGAACATCGGCAGCGAGGCAGGAAGAGGCTTTGCCCTGGAGGTGGCCGATTTCATCCGTGACCGGCTCATCACCCTCCAGAGTGAGACGGGGAGCAACTACAACTTCGAAGCAACCCCGGCCGAGGGAACCTCATACCGCATGGCCAGGATCGACAAGGGCAAGTACCCCGACATCGTATGCGCCAACGAGGAAGCCTTCCATCAGGGTGCGGAGCCTTACTACACCAACTCTTCCCAGCTTCCGGTGAACTATACCGACGACATCTTCGAGGCCATGGACCTGCAGGACGAGATACAGTCCAAGTATACCGGGGGGACAGTGCTCCATATCTTTGCCGGTGAACAGGTGGAGGAGCCGGAGGTGATCAAGAACCTGGTCAGGAAGGTCTGCAATCACTACAAGATGCCGTACTTCACCTTCAGCCCCACCTTCAGCGTGTGTCCGAGCCACGGATATCTCACCGGGAACCAGCCCGTGTGCCCGCAGTGCGGCGAGGTCACCGAGGTCTACTCCCGGGTGGTGGGTTACCTGCGGCCTGTGGCCCAGTGGAACAACGGGAAGAAAGAGGAATTCAAGGAGAGAAGGACCTTCTCGATCAGAAAGGCCGAGACCGCGCAGCGGCCCTTCCTGCGGCAGGCCCGGGCGGTGGATCTGGGTTCTGCGGGATCCGGGGAATACCGTGGTCAGGAATCGCACGAGGCAAAAAAGGCGCTCTCAAACAGCTGAGACACTAAGGGCGGTCAGACGTAAAAACGGACATTGAAACGACCATCGGGCCGTTTCAATGTCCGTGAAGAATCTTTTAAGACGGACACTTAAGCCGGACAAAGGGTAAAATAGCCGCTCAGACGATCTTCTGGATGGCCTCTTTAAGCTCCTCGATCTTGAAGGGTTTCTTGATAACGCCCTTGAATCCGTGCTCCTGATAATTCGTCACCACCGGGTCCGTCGAGTAGCCGCTGGATACGATGGCCTTTGCCGCCGGATCGATCTTCAGGAGATCGCGCACCGCATCCTTTCCTCCCACGCCGCCGGGGATCGTGAGGTCCATGATAACCGCATCGAACGGATTGCCCGACTCCATGGCTTCTCGGTACATCTGGACTGCCTGGGCGCCTTCCGCGGCAACCTGAACTTCATAGCCAAGAAAATCGAGCATGTTGCTTAAAACATCCTGGATGATCTCTTCATCGTCCATGACAAGTATCCTGCAATTGCCCATGGGTGAACTCCTCTCTTTTCAGCCCTTGCCGGTAATCCATGACCTGCTTTTCGCCCAACTGTCTGGAGAGTTCAGAAAAAGGACATTCACCGGTCCCCCTTAAAGAGACAATGCCTTTCAAGGGATCAAGGAGTGATGATCCCGGTTTCTCCTCACTCTATCCACCAATAACAAAGAACGTGCTATACGGGCCGCCCGCTCGCGGGCACCCATAGCGTTTGTGTATATATTTTATCCACAATCCCGGGGGAATAATCAAGAATAATAACAGTTATTATCCATCTCTCCTTTTGCCGGAAACGCTTCTGGAGCCCTTTTTAAGGGGTGCGTACAAGACCTCGCAATTCATCTTCGGGCCGGAAACATGCTTCCCGGTCCGGCGCATTGTGGAAAAAAATCAGTCATTTCCCTTCCTAACCAGAGTAATCCTGTGATATCCTGATGTTGTGGCGCACGAGGATACGGAAGAAATCAGGATCAATATCGGTCATCTGCAGAGGACCTCGCTCATCGACTATCCGGGGGAGATCAGCGCCGTGGTTTTCACCCAGGGATGCAACTTCCGGTGCCCGTACTGCCACAACCCTGAGCTCGTGGACCCCTCCCGGTTCACGCATCCGCTCGATCAGGACGAGGTGCTCTCCTTTCTGAGCATGCGGAGAGGAAAGTGCGATGCCGTCGTCATCACCGGCGGCGAGCCCTGCATCCAGCCGGGCCTGATCCCTTTCATGAAAAGCCTGAAGAAAATGGACTACCTGGTGAAGCTCGACACCAACGGATCGTTCCCGGAGGTTCTCTCAAAGGTCCTTGAGTCCGGTCTCGCTGATTTCATCGCCATGGACGTCAAGGCGCCGGTCTCCCGGTATCCTCATGTGGCGAGGTGCATACTCGATCCCGGCAGGGTTGCCCGGAGCATCCGGATGATCATGGGCTCAGGTCTTGCCTTCGAATTTCGGACCACCCTGGTGAGAGGGCTCCTGAGTCCGGAAGATGTCCTGGAGATCGGCCGTGAGATTCAGGGGGCGCCCCGCTATGTGCTTCAGAGATTCGTTGCATCAAAGCATGTGGACGAGCGGTTTCTCGGGGCAGGTTCCTTTTCCGAAGAGGAGATCTCCGTTCTCGGAGAATCCCTCCAGGGGATGGTCGGCCTGCTGATCGTGCGCTAGCGCCGCATGCTCTCTCCCGGCCCTCACGGACTCCGGTGAATCCGTGGCTGCCGGAACGATGCCCGTCTTCAGGAATGCCTGTCCACCCGATCATGAGCAGAGAGAGATCGAACCGCCCGCCGAGCCATGATATGGGCTGTGCGAAGGGGCTCCGGAATCCGGTACTTCGGTGCGCATGCGAGACAGATCTCCACAGCGGTGTCCAGGCTGACCCGATGTCCCTGTGACACGAACACGGGATTGACCCTCTCGCGGGTTCTGAGCACGCAACCCACGGTCTTCTCTCCACAGATCACGGGGGCCGTGCTGCCCCGGCCGGGAGCTGGGCTTTCAAAGGTGCCTGTAAGAAGAGTCTTGGCGCAACCCACGGTGGCACATTCCATGAGGATGCCCAGGTGCGTCGCGATCCCCATCCCGCGGGGATGACTGATGCCGTGGCCGTCGAACAGGAGGATCTCGGGCCTGAGCTCGAGCAGGTCGAATGCCTGCTCCACCAGAGGGCCCTCCCTGAAGGCCAGGAGCCCGGGGATATAAGGAAAGCGGACGCTTCCGTACGCACGTGATACGGTCGCAAGGGAAAGGCGCGGATAGGAGAACACGGCAATAACACAGCACGCCTGATTCGACCACCGGTCGTACGCGACGTCTACCCCGCCCACGTGGACGACCGGGGTAAACGAGTCGGTGAGGACCCGTCGTGAGCAAAGATGCTCCTGCAGAGTGCGAGCCTCTTCAGGCGATACGTCCCATCTGTTTGCGGACATGGAGACACCCTATCAGAAGAAGGTCCCGGGGAAAAGAGCGGTGCCAGAATCCCTTATGCCGGGTTGCTGAAGATCGCATCCACCTTTGAGGTGAGATCATCGGGGAGAAACGGTTTCTGGAGAAAGGCGATGTCTGTGAGCTCTTCCTGGCGGATGACGTCTTCACCATACCCGGACATGAGCATGACCCTGATATCCGGCAGGATGGTGCGTATTTTTTTCGAGAGCATGATGCCGTCGATGCGGCGCATGACCATGTCGGTGATCAGGAGATCGATCGTGCCCTCGTACTGCCGGGCGAGCTGGAGGGCATCGCCTCCGTTGCGCGCTGTCAGGACGTGGTGGCCGCGGTGTTTGAGTATTTCGTCGACCAGTTCGCGCACCGTGTCGTCATCCTCGACCACCAGGATGGTCTTTCCGGTGATTTCCGAGGACGAGCCCGGTTCCTGCGGGGCTTTCTCGGGGGGGGCCTGCTCCTGCCCGGAGAAAGGAAGGAGAATCCTGAAGGTCGTGCCCTTGCCCTCGATACTCTGGACTTGGATCGTGCCGTGATAGTCCTTCACGATGCTGTTCACGATCCACAGGCCCACGCCCTTTCCCGATTCACGTGTAGTGAAGAAGGGATCGAATACATGCTGCTTCACCTCTTCGCTCATGCCCGAGCCGGTGTCGCTCACGCACAGGCTCAGATACCGGCCGGGGCGGATGTTGTCGTACTGCGGCGCAAGTGACTCATCGACGTCCAGGGCGTCGGTCGTGATAGTGATCTCGCCGCCTGCAGGCATAGCCTCCTTTGCATTGATCACCAGGTTCAGCAGCACCTTGGCGAACTGGGTGGGGTCGATCAGGATCTTCTTGGCCCCTGTCGACCTCTGGACGGTCAGCTTGATGTTTTCTTCTATGACATGCCTGAGTAGGGTCTCCTGATCGGTCATCTCCTGATCGATATCGATCTCCTTGGGCTCCGGCCTGTTCTTGCTGCTGAACTCAAGAATCTTCTGGGTCAGCATGGACGCCTGGGTACCGGCCTGGCAGATCTGAAACATCTTGCCGTAGAACGGGTGGTTCCTGTCCATGGAGCGGAGCATCATCTCGGAATAGCCGTTGATGACCGTGAGGATATTGTTGAAGTCATGGGCAAACCCGCCCGCCATCTGCCCCAGCGTCTCAACGCTCGACGTATGGAGGAGGTTGCGTTCCTGGACCTTCTGGTCGATCATGTCGAGTGCCTGGTACTGAAACGATACCACACGGTTGTTCTTCACGATGGGCCTTCCGCTTATGAGCATGTAGAGAACCCTGCCGTCATGCGATATCATGCGTATCTGGTAGCTCATCTCTTTCTTTCCGAGAATGCTCTCCTTCCACAGCTTCACCACATTCTGCTTGTCGTCGTCGTGAATGAGATCGAGGATGTTTCTCCCTTCCACGAGCTGCGATTCATCCCCCTTCCCGAGAAGCATTTCCGTGGCCTTCCTGTTGAGCTTGATGATGTCACCGCGCCAGTCCGTAATCGCCGCCATGGCTGTCGCATTGGTGAAGAGATCCTCGAAGAATGTCTCCTGCTCTTTGTTTCCATCACGTCCACGGACCGGAGAGGGGATCTCGGTCAGGATGCCCAGCAGTCCCACCGGAGAACCGTCGATGACAACCGGATCCAGTGTTTTGACAAACGAACGCGACACACCGTCCGGACAGGGCAGGCCGGTGATTGTTTCCCGGGATGGGACGCCATTTTTCAGGACCCTGTTTTCCCCGGATGCGAGCTCCCCGGCGACAGGCGAGGGCAAAAGGTCGCTGTCGGTTTTTCCGATCGCGTATTCCTTCCCGGAAAGCCGGATCATGTCTGCATACGCCCGGTTGAGCCAGGCATACCGGAGCCCGGCATCCTTGATATATACCGGCGAGATCATGCTATCCATGGCTTCCCGGGCATGAGATATGAAGTGGTCAAGGACGGCACCCATGGTTTTCTTTTCTTGCATGACGTACTCCTTCGTGATGGTGCTTATCTCTGATGTGTTTTTTTATCCTTCTTATCGGCACACCGTGATCTGAATTAAACCCTCCGGCGTTTTCGGTGTTCAGGAGTCGCACCAACCGGAGAGGGGCGGCATGGAGAAGGGGGCTGTTTCCTGTTTCTCCGGGGCTGACCCGGTATCCAGCGAAGGAATCAATCAGTCGAGAATGTCGCCCAGAACCGTAGAGAGTTCGCTCATGTTGAATGGCTTGTTCAGTTTCGCCACGATGAGGGGGTTGTTGAACATTTCCTGACGCTCGTGCTCGAAAGAGAAGCCCGATGAGATGACGACCCTGGTCTTGATGCCGCACTTGAGCATCTCCTGAAGCGTATGGTACCCGTCGAGCCCGGGCATGATCATGTCGAGAATGATGAGATCGAAGCCCAGGCTGTCCGTCTTGAGCTTGTCGAGGCAGCTGATCCCATCGTGGGCGGTCTCCACCTCGTGGCCGAGATGCTCGAGCATTTCCCTGCCGATATCGCGGAGCATATCCTCGTCGTCCACCAGAAGTATGCGCGCCCTGAGCGAGTCGCGCCCGTCGGAGTTCTTTTCCGCCGTCACGGCCGGTCTCTTCCTGCTCCTTGAGACGGGCAGCAGTATGCTGAACTGCGAGCCTTTTCCCTCCTCGGACTGCACCTGGATGCCGCCGCCCGCGTTCTTGATGATGTTATAGGTGATGGAGAGTCCCAACCCGGTTCCCTTTGCGGTCCCTTTCTGCTTGGTGGAAAAAAAGGGATCGAATATCTTCGGGAGGATCTCCTTGCTCATGCCGCATCCGTTGTCCGTCAGCTCGACCTTCACGTACTTCCCTGCTTCGTCGAGAAGATAATGCCGCTTGAGGTCCTTGTCTACGGACACGACCTGCACATCGATGGAGATTCGGCCTCTCTGCCGGTCGCCGATGGCGTCTTTCGCGTTCACAATGAGGTTCAGCAGCACCTGGGTGAGCTGCGTGTGATCAATGTATACCAGGGCGCTGCTCTCCATGTTGCCGAGGTTGAACCTGATGTTCTTCGGAATCGATTTGGAGGCCATGTCGATGACCTCCTCGATCACCTGGCAGATGGAGATATTTTCCGGCCGACCCTCGTGTCGTTTGGTGAAGACGAGCATCTGCCTGACAAGGTCTCTGGCGCGGTCGCTGATCTTTTCCAGGGTATCGAGATAGGCGAGCTGTTTGGTTCGGTCGGTGGTGTAGCGGAGCATGGCGAGGTTGCCTGATATCCCGGTGAGTATGTTGTTGAAGTCGTGGGCCACACCTCCTGCAAGCTCCCCGATGGTCTCCATTTTCTGGGCATGGATCAGCTGGATCTCCATGTGCTTTTTCTCGGTGATATCCACTGCAGTGAAGACCGCGCCTCCATGAACCGGGTCGATGAGGGGATAGATGCTGATATCGAAGATCTGGTTCGAGGAACCAGCGAGGGCCCGCTCATGAAAGAACTGCGGCACGCGGCTTTCCTGCACCCCTCTGATCACGTCCTCGAACTCCTTCATGTCAGAGCTCAGAAACGAGATCCTCTTGCCCGTGATGGCCGATGGAGGCTTGCGGAAGATTCTGCTGGTGACCGGGTTGGCCATCTGGATCTTCCCTGCCATGTCAAGGCATATGAGGATGTTCGGGCTGGACTCGATGATGCTGTTGAGGAAATTCGAGAGATCGAGGATGGTGCGTTGGGCCTCCTTGAGGTCAGAGATCACCTGGGCGTTGTACTGGATCTCGACGATCTTTCCGCCGTTTCTGACCACTGAACCGCTCGCCAGCAGATAGGGGGTCTCGCCGCCCTTGGCCACGACCCTGAGCTCGAACCGCGGGGTATTGCCCGCCAGAATCTCTTTCCAGAACTCGATGAAGATCTCGCGGTCCTCGGGATGAGCGATCATGAGGATGCTCTTGCCGATCATCTCTTTTCTCGTATACCCGGATATCTCCTCCACCTTCTTGTTCAGGCGCTTGATATAGCCGTGTGCATCCGTGGTGATGATGAGCTCGTTGGCGTTTTCAAAGAGTGCCTCGTAGCGCCTGCGGTTTTCCCTCATCTGGCTCTCCAGGCGCTTGCGCCTGGTGATGTCCGTGACGATGCCGCAGAAGCCCGCAGGGTTGCCCTTCTGGTCCCTGATCAGGCTTGCGGAATTGTCGATCACCTTCTTCTTTCCGGATGCAAGAATAATCTCATACTCTATCCTCATGGGTATTCCGGTCAGATAGGTTTCGTGAAAGGCCTTGAAAACCCGTTTGGCGGTGGCCTTGGAGGTATAACTCCTGAAGTTCAGCCCGAGGATCTCTTCGCTGCTCATCTCGGTGATCCGGCAGAGGGACTCGTTGGCAAAGGTAAAGGACCCGCTCAGGTCCGTCTCGTAGTAACCCTCTTGCATGCCCTGGAGAATTGTACGATATTTCTCGCTCGTCATTGCAAACCTTCGAGAACCCTATCGGGCTCCGGCAAATAAAACTTAATATACCAGAAACTCCTGTCCTGTGCTAAGTTTTTATTCGTTTCTCCCCGTGCTCCAGATATCTTCTCACGAGGTGGTTGAATGGAACATGACCGGGTCCAGAAAATGGTCGATTGCATGAACCAGGTGTTTCTCGGGCAGGACGAAGTGGTGAGATCCATCGTATGCGGCCTCCTTGCCGGAGGCCACGTGCTGCTGGAAGGGGTGCCCGGAGTCGGAAAGACGCTGATCGGCCTTGCCGTTTCCCGGCTTCTGGACGTCAGCTTCAAGCGCGTCCAGTTCACCAACGACCTGCTTCCCTCCGACGTGATCGGGTTTCATGCCGTCAGGAGCGGGACGGGTGGCTTCGAGCTGGCGAAGGGACCCATCTTCGCCAGCATCGTCCTGGCCGACGAGATCAACAGAACCTCTCCCAAGACACAGTCAGCGCTTCTGGAGGCCATGGAAGAACGCCGGGTCACCATCGACGGCATCACCTATGACCTGCCGGCTCCGTTCATGGTCATCGCGACCCAGAATCCCGTCGAGATAGCCGGCACTTTCCCGCTGCCCGAGAGCCAGCTCGACCGGTTCCTGCTCAAGCTACGGGTGGGGTATCCTTCGCTGCAAGAGGAACAGCAGATCATCGCCCGGGGGATCGACCACACCGAGGCGCTCGGGCTTGAACCCGTCATGACCAGGGATATTCTTCTTCCCATGATCGGGCACGTTTCCCGTGTCCTCGTGCACAGGGATGTTCTGGAGTACATGACCGCCATCATCAGGTCGACCCGTTCCCATCCCGACGTGGAGCTGGGCGTGTCGCCCCGGGGAGGTCTTGCCCTGAAACGGGCGTCACAGGCGTGGGCCTTCATGCACGGACGGGATTTCATCACACCCGGCGACGTCATGACCATGGTGCCGCTTGTTCTTCCCCACCGGATCATAACGCGAGGAGGCGATGCATACCATGTCATCCAGACCCTGGTTCAAGAAGTCCCTGTCCCTCTCTGAGCTGCTCAAGCCCCCGCGGGGGTTCGCGCTCACCAAGACGGGCAAGGTCTTCTTCAGCTTTCTCACGGCTGTCATCCTGGTGGCAATGCTCACGGGCAACAATCTCCTTTTTCTCATCATCGCCTTTCTCCTCTCGTTCATGGTTGTATCCGGCATCGAATCCGAGATGAACATCCGTCATCTGGAGGTGAACAGATCTCCATCCCCGGAAATCTACGCGGGCATGCCAGGGGAGATCTGCTACAGCATCCGGAACCTGAAGCAGGATTCAGCCCGGCTCGTGCTGCACGACGGGGGGAAGATGAACATCACGCACATCCCGCGCGGTGTACGCGAAATCTTCCGGCAAGAGAGGACGTTTTCACGCCGGGGCAGGCACCTCCTGGGCAATGTGACCATCTTCACCACCTATCCCTATGGACTGTTCAGAAAATCCATTACCTTTGACATGGAAGACCCGGTCATCGTGTTTCCCGCACCCATACCCTGTTCTCCCGCCGTCTTCGCCGGGGATTCGGGCGAGGGAAGGGGCGGAGGCATCGAGAGCATTTCGCACGTGCGTGCCTACATCCCGGGCGACGCTCTCTCTTCGATCGTGTGGAAAAAGCAGCATATGGGGTTTGTCTCAAGGGTCTCCCAGGGCGGCGGGGGCAGCGGTTCGATTCTGGTCCTCCACCCGGGAGGAGATCTGGAGCAGAAACTCGGGCAGGCCGTGTTTCTCGTGCTTGAGTGGTGGAGGTCGGGGGTGAGCTTCGGGATTTCGGCCAACAGTCACTTCAGCGGTCTGGGCGCATCCGTTGCCCACAAGGCCTCGGTTCTGAAGGTTCTGGCCCTGCTGGATAACCTGGGTGAGCCCGAGATCGGGAATTTCCCGAAAGGCTGCCATGTCGTCCATCTCTAGCACCGCACTGCTCACCGTCGGCACCTCAGCCGCCGGCATCCTGTGCCTGAGCCTTGCAGGGCTGCTTCCATGGACCGCATTCGCCCTTCTGATAGCCGTTCATGCGCTCGTCCTGCAACAATTTTCAGCCCGGTTGCCGGTCAGCGCCCCCCTGGTCGTGATGGTGAGCCTGCTCGTCATCGCCTTCGAGGCCTTTCGCGTCTTCGAGCAGGGGAACGATGTGGTGCTCTTTGCCCTGAGGGACCTGATCGTGTATTTTGCTCTGCTCAGGCTGGTCCTGCCCAAGACCGCGCGCGAGCTCCATCAGATTGCCGGGATCGCCATAACCGAGTGCACGCTTGCGACTATTGTCACCGAGAGTCCGCTTTTCCTGGTTGGCCTGCTTCTCATGGCCGCTCTCGTGCCCATGCTGCTCTTCAACCTCGACGAATCGGGCTTCGCGGAAAATGGATGGCCGCGGGTCGAGCCCATGCTGCTCTTCAACCTCGACGAATCGGGCTTCGCGGAAAATGGATGGCCGCGGGTCGAGCCCATGCACTGGGCAAAGGTCTGGACCGGGATCGTTGCAATATCGTGTCTGCTCTTCTTTCTCATCCCCAGGCCTTCATCAACGATCCTTCGGCAGGGAATCATCTCCCGTCCGCAGACCGGGTTTTCCGAAGAGGTCGATCTGTACCGTACCGAGTCCATCAGTACCGACCGCTCCGTGGTCATGCGCATCATATGGGATCAGGGCAAGGCGCCGGGAAGGTTCTATCTTTCCGGGGCTCGGCTCGGGAAGCTCGGGCGGGACGGTTTCGCCAGGGAGTCAGGTCCCCGGACCGGCCCGGTCACCGTGCAGGAGAGCACTGACAGGCTCACCATCTATCCCACGGGACTCGATTGCCGAAATGTCCTGTACCCATTCCGGCTTTCCCGCATCTCGCCCTCCTCGTGCAGCGTGCGGGGATCCAACCTGTACTGGGACGGGGAGCCTCCCCCGGTGTACGAGGTATGGGTGCACCGCCTCGGCAATGATGACACCCCGGGCTCTGCCCTGGTGCCCGATGAGCTCGGCGACGTTGCCGAGCTGGGCAGGAGAATCGCGGGCCAGGGAACGGCTCGTCGCAAGGTGCGCAGGCTCACTCAGTACCTGCAGTCGCACTATGCGTATACCCTGGAGGGCCTGGCCATCCCCCGGGAGACTTCACCCATTGCCTGGTTTGTGTTTGAAGGCGGGAAAGGGAACTGCGAGCACTTTGCATCCGCGCTGGCGGTCATGATCAGGGGATGCGGCATACCATCGCGTGTGGTCACGGGTTTTCTGGTCAACGAGTTCAACACGAGCGGAGGCTACTACCTGGTACGGGCTGAGAACGCACATGCCTGGGTGGAGTATCTCGACGGGACGTGGAAGACCGTTGAGGCCGTTCACCAGAGCCGGGTGATTGACCGCAGGGGTGCAAGGCCCTTCGACGCCCTGAGGTTTCAATGGATCAGATGGGTGATCCGGTATTCCCTCGACGACCAGGTCCGCCTGGCAGCATCGATTTTCTTCCCGTCGTCCCGGGCCGAGGGCCGTGCGAAACCCGTGCTCGCAGGGTTCGCCTGCATTGCCGTGTTTGGCGCTGTGCTGCTGCTGATCTCCTGTCTGATGAAAAAACGGGGTACAGATCCCTACCGGAAGGTGATCGGCGCCCTCGCAAAAAAAGGTCTTCCGCTCGACGATTCCATGCCGCACGAGATCCATCTTGCGCAGGTCCGCGAACACTGGCCCTCCCTTGAAGACGAGTTCCGGGTCTTTCTGGACGATTACCTGGCAGGCAGGTTCGGCGGCCACGACATCGATCTGGTGGACAGGACGAAACGCATGATCAGGGCGGTCAGGAGAAGCGGCGGGCCTCCGGGCCGGGGATGCCGGTAGACGCCCCTTTACGGCACGATGAGGATCTCCACCCGCCGGTTCATGGCCCTTCCTTCTTCCGAGGAGTTGTCGGCGATAGGCTTGGTTTCGCCAAAGGAAACAGCGCAGAGCTTGTCCTTCGGGATATCGGAGTCGTTGAAGACCATCAGCACCGACATGGCACGGGCCTGGGCCAGATGCCAGTTGGTGGGATATACATTGTTTGACGACGCGTTGGCTTGTGTGTTGTCGGTATGACCGGCTATCTCGATGGAGGCCGGGTTGAGCTGCTTGAGCCCCAGAGCGATTTTTCTGATGATGTTCGATCCCCTGGGGGTCAGCCAGGCGCTTGCAGCCGTGGGGAAGAGGGTTCTCTGGGGGATGACGATCTTGATCTTTTCCGGGGTGCGGATAATATACACCTGGTCTCTGAGCCGCTCGTTTTCCAGAAAGGACAGGATGTACTCGTAGCCCTTGCTCATCCGCCACTGCGACTCCTTGTTCTCCTGGAGGCTGGCGTTCGACTGGGATACCTGCTTCATGAGCACCTTATTCTCTTCGAGGCACTGGATGTTTCTGTCCAGAAGTTCCTGCTTTTCGGTGATCAGAGAGGACAGGGCCGTATCGGTCCTGTCGATTTCCTCCAGCGCGCTGCCCAGTCTTTCAGAAAGCTGTACATTGTCTTCCCGGATCATCTTGATCTCCTGGCTGCAGACATCAAGCTGGTCGGAGACGGCCAGATATTCCGCTTCACTATACTTGTGGGCGCACCCGAACATCAGGAGCAGCGACAGGACCGGGAGAACGCGCATACAATATGCTTTCATGCAAAAAAATATACCCGCTTCGCCAGGTACTGTCAATCCTTTGCGATTTCGACATCTCCAAAGCACGGGACATACCCCTTAAAGATATCGCTTATGGTCTGGACAGGGGAAAATACAGTGGTATAATCCCGAGCACATTATGATCATCCAGCGATATGTGCTCAGTCATCTCCTGAAGGTCTTTGTGGGGGCCGCTCTTGTCCTGTACGGCGTGATGTTCATTGTCCAGTGGATACGCATCGGGCAGGTCATGTCTCTGGAGGATATCGACGTGCTGCTCCTTGCCCTGGTGCCGCTGGCTATCTTCGTCCTGCCCATGGCGCTGATCTTCAGCGTCCTCATGGTCCTGGAGAAGTTCTCCACCGAGTCGGAGATCATCGCCATGCAGGCGTGCGGGATACGGATGCGCACCGTCCATGCGCCTATCATCGCGGTGTCGCTCGTCTGCCTGGTCCTGCACGTGAGCATCGCCACGTACCTGGGTCCCCTCTCCATGCAGAGGATACAGGAGCGGCTCGTCGAGAAGGCACCGGAAAAGGTGTACTCCTTTATCAAGGAGCGGGAGTTCGTAGACACCTTCTCCGGTGTGACACTCTATGTCGAGTCCGTGAACCAGGTGGCCCGCGAGCTCCACAACGTGTTCATCGAAACTGAAGGATCGGGCCGTTCCATTATCGCGGCGGAGAAGGGCACCATCGATTTTTCGCCCTCGGGTATTCTCATGAGGCTCTCGGACGGAAGCGTCTTCATGGAGTCCGGCAAGAACCTGCGGTACATCACCTTTGAGGAATATTCCTTTTCCCTGGACGCCGACTTCAAGGGCGAGCTCAGGATCAGGGACGCCGACGTGCTCACTCAGCCGCAGCTTGCCGAGCTGATCAGGGAAAACCCCAAGGCCAAGCTGATCAAGGAATACCACAACCGCTATTCCTTTCCCGTGATCAACCTGATCCTCGCCCTGGTCGGCATACAGTTCGGCATCCAGAGGCCGCGTTCACCCAGGCACTCGGGCATCGTGTTCGGGCTCGGAACCATCCTGGGCTACTACCTGGTCTTTCTCCTGGCCGACCGCCTGGTCAAGGGCGGTGTCCTGAACCCAGTGGCCGGTGCCTGGACACCCAATCTGGTCTTCTGCCTGATCCTCCTGGGGGCGTTCTTCTGGAGACGCTCGGGCCTGGGCAGGGGAGGCGCGTGATGAGCTCCATCATACGCATGTACATCTTCAGGAAGGCGGCGGTCATGACGCTGGGCGCCCTGACAAGCCTCGTGCTCCTCATGGTGGTCTCAGAGCTGTTCGGAAAGCTCACCACCTTTGCGGAATACGGCACGGGTCTGTCTGTGATCCTGCAGTATCTTGCATTCTCGGTGCCGCAGATGGTCCACTGGGTCCTTCCCTTTTCGGTTTGCCTCGGCATACTGGCCGCCCAGGCCGCGTTCTCACGGCACAGCGAGATCATCGCCATGCAAGCGTGCTCGGTGTCCCTCACGCAGATCTATGTCCCCTATCTCGTCTTGGGGATCCTGGCGACCCTGCTGATGGCGTCCACGAGCTTCTATTTCTATCCCATGGCCCAGAGGCAGGCCGAGAGGATCGAGAACCTGAGCATCAAGAAGACCGAGGTCGCCGGAACCTTCTCGGTGAGCGGGGGACGATTCAAGGTGGGCCAGGACATCTACAGCGTGGCCAGGCTCGACGTTGCCCGGGGAACCATGGAGGACATCACCTGCTACCGGTTCTCCTCGGGCAGGCTCGAACAGGTGATCCGCGCGAAGAGCGCCCGCTGGAGCGGCGGTGTCTGGACCGCACAGGGAATGGAGATCATCGAGCTCGGGGAGACGGGGATATCGGATCCACGTCCCGCAACGGTCCTTCCTCTCGGGCAGGAGCCCGAGGACCTGGTCATGGCCGAGACGAACTCCGAGCTGCTCCCCATCACCGAGCTCCGCAGCTACCTTGTGCAGCTCAGGCAGAACGGCATCGCGTCTCCCGCCACCGAAACCCTGTATCACAGCCGGATCAGCTTCGCCCTGGCCCCGTTCATCATCACCGTCCTCGTCATTCCGTTCGGGATGCGTTTTCCCAGGGCAGGGGGAATCGCACGGGGAATCTCCCTGGGACTGGTGCTGGGGCTGTCCTACTGGTTTCTCCACTCGGGGATGACCGGGCTCGGGGCCTCGGGCGTCATCCATCCCCTGGCAGCGTCGTGGGGCGCAAACGCCGCGGCCCTGATTCTGGCCTTTACCATATTGCTGAAAAAGAGGAGGGCTTTGTATGGCTGACGTGGTGATCATCGGCGCGGGACCGGCAGGGATCTTTGCGGCGCAGGAGCTGGCAAAGAGATCGGACAAGCTCGATATCGTCATCGTGGAGCAGGGCAAGGACATCGTCGAGAGGAGCAGGTCGGGCAGGGACATGCTCGTGGGCTGGGGGGGAGCGGGTGCGTACAGCGACGGCAAGCTCACCATCTCGACCGACGTGGGGGGACAGCTCTCTACCCTGCTGAACGAAAGCGAGCTCCTGGAGCTTCTCGACGAAGTCGACGGGATCTATGCGAGCCATGAGTCGAGCGGGGGCCTCTACACGGTAGAGCCCGACGACGTTGCCCGGATCTCGGCCCGTGCAAAGCTCGCCGGTCTCATCTACGTCCCCACCAAGGTCCGCCACATCGGCACCGAGAACTGCTACACCATCCTCAAGAACATGCGCGAAGAGCTCCGCAGCAGGGTGAAAGTGATCTTCAATACCCGGGCCCGGGATATCCTGAAACAGGGCGGCCGGGTTACGGGCGTGAGCCTTGAGGACGGCACCGTGATCGAGGCGCGCGCAGTCATCGCTGCCCCCGGAAGGGTGGGGTCTTCCTGGATGTCGGGGCAGGCAAAGCAGCTCGGCCTGGAGACACGTCCCAATCCCGTTGACCTTGGCGTGCGGGTGGAGCTCCCGGCGGTGGTCATGGAGGCCCTCACCGAAAAGGCCTACGAGACCAAGTTCATCTACTATTCCAGGACCTTCGACGACCGGGTGCGGACCTTCTGCATGAACCCCTACGGCGAGGTGGTCAGGGAGACCATGGGCGACATCCTCACGGTCAACGGGCACTCCTGGGCTCGGACCCGGACCGAGAACACCAACTTCGCCATCCTCGTGAGCGCCGATTTCACCGAGCCCTTCGACGACCCCATCGGCTACGGCGAATCCGTGGCCAGGCTCGCCAACATGCTGGGCAAGGGGGTCATCGTCCAGCGCCTGGGAGACCTGCACGCAGGGAGAAGGACCAACCCCTCCCGGCTCTTGAGGTGCCTGACCCAGCCCACCCTGCACGACGCCACCCCCGGGGACTTGAGCTACTGCCTGCCCTACAGGATCCTCACCGACATCGTGGAGATGCTCTCCAGCCTCGACGAGGTGGCGCCGGGCGTGAACTCCGCGCACACGCTCCTCTACGGGATCGAGGTCAAGTTCTACTCCAACCGCATCAAGCTCGACCGCGGGCTCGAGACAGAGATCGAGGGTCTCTATGTGATCGGAGACGGCGCCGGCATCACCCGGGGCCTGATCCAGGCGAGCTGCTCGGGCATCATCGCGGCCCGGTCCGTGCTGAGACGGGTCGAGTAGTCCGCGCAGAATCACGCTCAGAGATCAAGTGTGAGCATGGCGCAAGCATCACGGTGTTCCTTGAGGCATGGCATCATCCCTGCGGTAGGGAGATGACAGCAGCACCTCCTCCACGATATCCTGGATCTCCTCCGCCGTGGGTGTTTCCGCCAGCGTATCCTGAGCCATGCTCAGGACCTTGAGCATCAACTTCGGGGATGAACCATGTCCATGTACCACCTTCTGAGAGTTCCATCTGTTTGCACAAAACCGGGTCGTGGAGTGCCGCTTGTCCCGAATCTAAAAATCTCTCCCGCTTCAGGCTGCCCGCCATTTTTTGCTTGGACAGAAGTATATATTTATACTATCGTCTTGGCGATATTTAACACCTATAGCGAAGAGAGGGAGAATGTCATGGCAAAGAAACTTGTGTACCTCTTCGGAGGCAGGGGAACCAAGGCCGAGGGCAACGCCGAAATGAAGGACATCCTCGGAGGCAAGGGCGCAAACCTTGCCGAAATGACCAATCTCGGAATCCCCGTACCTCCCGGTTTTACCATTTCCACGGAAATGTGCAGAATCTATTACGAGACCAACGGGCTGCCGAAAGAGCTCAAGACCCAGGTGAAGGAGGCCATCCGCAAGGTGGAGCGCATCATGGGGCTCGGCTACGGCGATGTGGAGGCCCCGCTGCTTTTCTCAGTCCGGTCCGGCGCCAGGGCGTCCATGCCCGGCATGATGGATACGGTTCTGAACCTCGGCATCAATGACGAGACCGTTCACGGGCTCATCAAGATGAGTGGGAACGAGCGTTTCGCCTATGACTGCTATCGCCGCTTCATCCAGATGTACTCGGACGTGGTGATGGGCGCCGACTCCGATGCACTTGAAGAAGAACTCGAGAAGATGAAGCACAAGAAGGGCGTCAGGCTCGACACCGAGCTCACGGCAGCGGACCTGAAAAAGCTCGTCGCCGTCATGAAGGAAAAGGTGAAGAAGCTCACCGGCAAGGAGCTTCCCTCCGATCCCATGGACCAGCTCTGGGGCGGAATCGAGGCCGTGTTCAAGTCCTGGAACACCCCGCGGGCCATCACCTACCGCAAGCTCAACAGCATCCCCGATGAGTGGGGCACCGCGGTCAATGTCCAGGCCATGGTCTTCGGCAACATGGGCGAAAACTCCGCCACCGGAGTCGCATTCACCCGCGACCCCGCCACCGGAGAGAACGTCTTCTACGGCGAATACCTCCAGAACGCCCAGGGCGAAGACGTGGTCGCCGGCATCCGGACGCCCATGCCCATCAACATCAAGGGCAAGCGCGAGGCCTCGTTCGTGTCCATGCAGGAGGCCCTGCCGGATCAGTACAACCAGCTCGAGGAGATCTACCTCACCCTGGAGAAGCATTATCGCGACATGCAGGACATCGAGTTCACCATCCAGGAGGGCAACCTCTGGATGCTCCAGACCCGCACCGGAAAACGCACCGCGGCGGCTGCCGTCAGCATCGCGGTCGACATGGTGAAAGAGGGCCTGATCACCAGGGAAGAGGCAGTGAGCCGGGTGAACCCTGAGCAGATCGACCAGCTGCTCCATCCCCAGATCGACCCCAAGGCCAAGAAAAACGTCATCGGCAAGGGCCTTCCGGCCTCCCCGGGCGCGGCGGTGGGCAAGGTGGTATTCTCCGCTGAAGACGCCGAGGTCGAGACCGCCAAGGGCGAGAAGGTCATCCTGGTGAGGATCGAGACCTCTCCCGAAGACATCCACGGCATGAACGTGGCCCAGGGCATCCTCACGGCCCGGGGCGGCATGACCTCCCACGCGGCCGTGGTGGCCAGGGGAATGGGCAAGTGCTGCGTGTCGGGGTGCCAGGACCTTGCCATCGACTACAAGAAGCAGGTTGCCAAGCTCGGCGCGGCTACCTTCAAAAAAGGCGACTACATCTCGCTCAACGGCACCACGGGCGAGGTGATGCTCGGCGAGGTGGCTACGGTGGAGCCCTCTCTGTCAGGCGCGTTCGGCACTCTCATGAAGTGGGCCGACAAGATCCGCAAGCTCGGCGTCAGGACCAACGCGGACACGCCCAAGGATTCCCGGGTGGCCCGTGATTTCGGCGCCGAAGGGATCGGACTGTGCCGCACCGAGCACATGTTCTTCGAGGCGGACCGGATACTCGCGGTGCGCGAGATGATCCTTTCCGACGACGAGCAGGGCAGGCGCAAGGCACTGGAAAAGATCAAGCCCATGCAGAAGGGCGATTTCGAGTCCATCTTCGAGGTCATGGACGGGCTGCCGGTCACCATAAGGCTTCTCGATCCGCCGCTGCACGAGTTCCTTCCCAATACCGACGCCGAGGTCGCCGAGGTCGCCAAGGCCCTGAAGAAGACCCCTGCTCATATCAAGGCGAAGCGCGATTCGCTCCACGAGTCAAACCCCATGCTGGGTCACCGCGGCTGCCGGCTGGGCGTCACCTTCCCGGAGATCTACGAGATGCAGGTCAGGGCTATCATGGAGGCGGCGTGTGACGCCGCAAAGAAGGGAGTCAAGGTCAAACCCGAGATCATGAGCCCCCTGGTGGCCCATGTGAACGAGCTCGCATCCCTCAAGGCAATGACCGTCGAGGTGGCCGAGGAGGTCATGAAGGCATACAAGGTCAAGCTCGACTATATGGTGGGCACCATGATCGAGCTGCCCAGGGCCGCGCTCACGGCAGACGAGATCGCGCACGAGGCCGAGTTTTTCTCATTCGGCACCAACGACCTCACCCAGACCACCTTCGGCCTTTCGCGTGACGATGCGGGCAAGTTCCTGCCCTTCTACGTCGACAGGAAGATCTTCTCCAAGGATCCCTTCACGGCCATCGATCAGGACGGGCTGGGAGAGCTCATCAAGATCGGCGTGAAAAAGGGGAGGTCTACCCGGAAGAACCTGAAGATCGGCATCTGTGGAGAGCACGGCGGTGAGCCATCGTCCATCGAGTTCTGCCACCGGGCCGGCTTCAACTACGTGAGCTGTTCGCCGTATCGCGTCCCGATCGCGCGGCTCGCCGCCGCGCATGCGGCACTGAAAAACAAGAAGTGATCATCAGCTTCGAGGGCGGAGAGGGGACGGGCAAGTCCACCCACGCGAAAATCCTCTGCGCGCATCTTGAACAGCACGGGCTGCCCTGGCTCTCGTTCCGGGAGCCGGGCGGCTCTCCTTTTTCCGAAGATATCCGCGGTCTGTTCTTTCACGAAGGCCTGGACACGATCACCGAGCTGCTCCTGATCCTCGCCTCGCGCCGAGAAAACGTCGTGAACCTGGTCCGTCCCGCGCTCGAGCAGGGTAAGGTCGTGATCATCGACCGGTTCATCGACTCGACCCTGGCATATCAGGGAGTGCTGGGAGGGCTCGGTATCGGGCGTGTCCGAGAGCTTATGGAGAAGACGGAAACCTGGATCGAGCCTGACCTCACCTTTGTCCTCGACGTGGACCCCGGCCGCGCACTGAAGCGGATCGTGCCGGGAGACAAGTTCGAGCTCCGCGAACCCGCCTATCATCAGAGGCTGCGGCAGGCATTTCTCGACCTCGCCGTAGGGGCGAGGCATTGCATCATCGATGCGGACAGGCCCCGTGATCAGGTGAGCGCTGAGATTCTGTCAGCAGTAGACCGAGAGTTGCAACTGCCTGGTGGGTGAGATGCCCCGATCAGGGATTGTTATTCCAGCTGAACACATATAAGGTCGTTTATTCGGCGGGACGCCTGAAGTGGCCGCTCTTGCCCCCGGTCTTTTCCATGAGACGGATGCCGCTTATGACCATGGTTTTGTCTATGGCCTTGCACATGTCGTAGATCGTGAGGAGCGCAATGCTCGCGGCGTGCAGGGCCTCCATCTCGACCCCGGTTCTTCCGGAAACCTTGACGCTCGACTCCACCTCTATACTCGCGTTCTCTTCCCTGGGGAAGAACTCCACCGAAATCTTGTCAATGGGAAGCGGATGGCACAGGGGAATGGTCTGCGCCGTGTTCTTTGCCGCCATGATGCCCGCGATCTTTGCCGTGGCGAGGACGTTGCCCTTTGCCACCCGGTCGCTCACCACCGCAGTGAAGGCCTCGCGGCTCATGCTGATGGAGCCCCGCGCCACAGCGACCCTGGTGGTTGCCTCCTTGCCACCGACATCCACCATGGATATCCGGCCCTGGTCATCGAGATGAGTGAACCCCATGATGCCGCCCTGATCAGTCGGAATCCGACGAGGACGAAGAGTCGCTGGATGACTTTGCAGGCTCGGAGGAAGGCTTGGTGTCCGTGGGCGTATTCTTCTTCGCATAGTCCGTCAGATACCAGCCCGAGCCTTTGAGATGGAAGGAAGAACGGGAGATCAGCTTCTTTACCGGCCCTCCGCACACCGAGCACTGCCGCACCGGGGCATCGCTGAACTTCTGCACCGCCTCGAACTCGTGATTACACCTTAAGCACTTATACTCATAAATAGGCATGGAAATGACTCCCTTGATCTGCGATTTTCGTGGAACTATATAGGGGTGCTGCCTCTACCTTGTCAAGCAGCGTAAGGACATTTTTCAGCCCGGTCAGGGGATTTTTTGCAAGAAGCAGCCGGGTCAGAGAATCCACGAATGCCTCCTCGTCTTCCTTTCGAGACTCGAAGAAGTCCGCAATCCCGGATGAGAAACGGTGGATATGGAGCAACTCGTGGGTCATGATGAAGGTGAAGAACGACATCAGGTCGATCTCGCGGTGTCTGCTCACAAAGTCGCAGATCTCGATGTCCTGCAGGCATATCCGGAACAGAGGCGGCTTGTGCTTTTCCTGTGGCGAGAGAAGGAGGAGGTGGGCAAAGACCCCCTCCCGGCGCTCGTCCTCACCCGACTCCGCCAGGGTGATGACGTCGTAGAGGCCGTCACCGCTCCACTTGGTCTCTTTCGAGACGATGCGCTCGGCCAGAAGTGAGCCGTGCACGAGCATACTCCTGTGTCCGGTATGGAAGTAAGCCATGCCTTGTATCCTAGTGTCTTTGCCCGGAAAAATCAAGGGGCCGGACGTTTCCGTCTGGCTCAGGCATCACTGGTCACCTGTCTCTGCCGGGTTCGGACGCCCCCGACGACATCAGATGTCCCTGCCCACCGCCTGCGCGATGCGCCGGATACCTTCCATCACTGATTTGAACTCGCTCGGGCGCAATGACTGTGATCCGTCGCACAGTGCCTCCTCCGGCCTGGCATGCACCTCGATCATGAGGCCGTCCGCACCGGCTGCCACGGCTGCATACGCCATGGGCTCGACATAGCGAGCATGCCCGGTGCTGTGGGATGGGTCGACGATAACGGGCAGATGGGTTTTTTCCTTGAGCACGGGCACGGCGGAAAGATCCAGGGTGTTCCGGGTTGCGGTCTCGAAGGTTCGGATTCCGCGCTCGCACAGGATCACCTGACTGTTGCCGCTGGAGAGCACGTATTCGGCCGACATGAGAAACTCCTCGATGGTCGTGGACATGCCCCGCTTGAGCAATACGGGCTTTCTGGTCTTGCCCACCTCCTTGAGCAGCGGGAAGTTCTGGATGTTTCGCGCGCCCACCTGAAGACAGTCTGCATGCTCGGAGACGATCTCGATGCTGGCCGCGTCCATGACCTCGGTGATCACGGGCAGGTGATAGGCCTCTTTGGCCTTCGAGAGGAGGTAGAGGCCGTCGTTCATGAGTCCCTGGAATGCATAGGGCGATGTCCTGGGCTTGAACGCACCGCCCCTGAGCATGTGGGCACCGCTCTCCTTGATCGCCGCCGCCACCTCCATGACCTGATCCAGAGACTCGACCGCGCAGGGTCCGGCTATAACGAGGAGTTTCCGGTTTCCCACCTTGACGCCGCCGCCCAGGTCGATCACGGTCGATTCCTTCTTGGTCTCCCGGGAGGCGAGCTTGTAGGGGGCGAGGATGGGGATCACCTTTTCCACCCCGGGCTGGGCTTCGAGCGAGGCGAGGCGGTGCTTTTTCCGCTCGTCCCCGATGGCCCCGAAGATCATCCGCTCTTCGCCCTGGCTTTCGTGCACCCGGTAGCCCATTTCTTCGATGAGCTTTCTGACATGATCGATCTCTTCCGGTGTTGCGCCCTTTTTCATGGATATGATCATAACGACCTCCTTGTATGTAACGGCCTCTGGAGTGGACCCACGGCAATAAAAAAGGCCGTGGGGGTCTTAAACCACCCACGGCCTTTTTGTTCATGTTTTGAACAGATCAGCCCACAGGCGGTTCTCCCCTGGTAAACCAGAAATAATAACCATAATACCTGGTGGCTGATGTTGTAGTCATGTCGCTGTATATGCCAGAAATTATCCTGCCCGGCAAGGGGAAAATAGCCCGGTTGCAAAAAAAGTTTCTACACATAGAATCACCTGCTTCCTTCCTCACTTTGCAGGAACATTTGATAGAACAATAGTATTTCCGGGGTGTTCATCTTGACACTGCGGCAAGGTTCTGCTAGTTTCCTGCTCAACCCTGCTGCGGATTCAAGGGAACCCGGTGCGATTCCGGGACGGGGACGCCGCTGTGAACGGGGACAGGCGGCCTTAAAAAACCACCACTGCCTTAATTCTAAGGACGGGAAGGTGAGGCCGGCTGGACGATCCGTGAGTCAGAAGACCTATCCGCGGTCAACGGACTACACCTGCGTACCCGGGTGGAGACTCCTAGGGAATTCATCCTATTAGGAGGTGTCCCCTTATGCGCCATCGATTCACGGCAGCAATCGCACTCGGTGTTCTGTGGTTTTTTTTCTCGTTTTTTGCCTTCTTTCCCGCCCATGCCGAGGAGATCATCGTCACGGCCACTCCCATTGACGACACATCGACTTCTTCCATGACCGGCAAGGCGCCCACCGCGTTCAGCGACATCGTGGAGGTCAGGCCCCTTGCAACCGGGCTCATCGACACCCGCGACGCGATCAGAAAGGCCGTCTCCGTCGATCTGCCCGTCTATGGCGGGGCGGTTCCCGTGCCGGTGAGCCTGCGGGGAACGAACTATCAGCAGACGCTCGTCATGCTCGACGGGGTTCCCCTCAGCTCGGTCAGCGGGGACCTGGTCGACCTTTCCCTGTACACGGTCCCCGAGATCGACCGGATCGAGATCATCAAGGGCAGCAACTCGGCCGCATACGGCGGTTCGGCCATGGGAGGTGTTGTCAACATCGTCACCCGGAATCCCCGGCCCGGTGACAGCCTGGAATTCACCTCGTCCCTGGGCACCTATGGCTACAGCCTCTACAACCTGCTCCTGAACACCGAGGCGGGCGGCGCAGGGTTTCTCCTGGATGTGACCCGGAGCCAGGCGGACAACGACTATCTCTACGAACGGGACGACGGGACCACGGCGCGCAGGGAGAACAACCACACAGAGCACACCTCTCTTCTCTCGAAGCTCTGGATGGATATCGACGGATGGGACACGCTTCTCTCGGGAACCCTGGCCGCACAGGAGCTCGGTTCGCCCGGAAGCGAAGGCAGCGCGGGCATGCTCACCCCTGACGACGAGGTGAATACGAGCCGGTACTCGTTCATGATCGATACCGTCCGGGAGCTCGAACCCGACAGATCCCTGGCCTTGAAGGCCTCCCGGATGTCCACCCGCACCTGCACCAGCAATTTTGCCTTTTTCACCGGAGACGTCCGGTCCCGGCTCACGAGCGACTATTTCGATGCGATCTATTCCCACGGCATGGGTCCCCTGAAGCTCTCTCCCGAGGTCACCGTGCGCAGGGAGCGGCTATCGAGCGATGACTACGGCATCCACTCGCGCACCGTTACATCCGGGGTTCTCCATTCGACCCTTGACCTCGACCCTGTTCTGTTCTCCCTTGCCCTGCGGCACGACTACAGCACCGCGTTCGAAGGAAGATGGACCTGGCACGGCGGAGCTTTTTGGAACGTCGTACCCCATCTCGGGCTCAAGGCGAACGCGGGCACCGGGTACCGCGAGCCCACCATGGGCCACCTCTATTCCCCATCCAGCTGGTACACCTTCATTTCCAACCCTGACCTCGAGCCCGAGAAGTCTTTCGGCTGGGACATCGGCCCCGTGATCGAGTTCGAGCGGTTCGGCTTGAGCGCGAGCTATTTCGTGACGCGCTACAGCGATCTGATCAAGATGGACTCCGACCTTGCGGCCATGACCTTTACCTATGTCAATGTGGACCGCGCGCACGCCTCGGGCGTTGAGACCTATGCATGGGTAAAGCCGGTCGAGGCCGTGAAGCTCTCGCTGGGCTATGCATTCAACCAGTTCAGGTACGGAAGCGGCCCCTTCGAGAGCAAGCGGATCAGGCTCAAGCCGCAGGACATCTTCACCCTGCAGGCCGACTACCTGCCTGTGATCTTTGGACGGCAGGTCGACCTCTTCACCTCCTACCAGTTCAGAGAGGGGGTGTACACCGACGATGCCAACACCGAAAAGACCGGCAACAGAAACATCGTCGATGCGGGCATCGCCTGCGAGATCACCCGGTTTGCCACGGCCGCCTTCAAGATCAGCAACATCCTGGACGACACCTCGGTCGAGTATGAAGACCGGTCGGAGTGGGGCAGCTTCTGGTATCCCGTGCCAGGGAGGACCTACCGCGTCTCGCTGCAGATGAGGTTCTAGGTTCTCGTCCTGAATACTATAGTGGTAAACAAAAGCTTCCTTAATAAAACAGTCCCGGCATTGGAGTCCCGATACCCTGGGGCGTCGGCTCGTATCGAGGCAATCTGCCACCGTAGGGCTAAGGGGATCAGGGCCGGAATGGCCCGTGCCGCTTGAGCAGTGCACGCCGACGACCGTGGGAATGAGCCGGTCAGCCGGCAGGCCATAGCATGACTGCAGGAATCAGAGGGTCAAGCGGCCTCGGCAGTGCAATCCCGCCGAGGCCGTCCCCGCCCCCTACGAGAACACCACGGCCCTGTATATATTCCCGCACAGTGGCTGCGGCGACAAACGCGTCCAGCATGTCTTTGGGCCCGAGGCTGAAGCCGTCGAGCATGATGTCGAGGCGAAATCCGGCATGGTGCAGTTGCCGGTACGAGGCGCTCGGAAACACCTCGACGGTCCGGATCAGGCTCCCCAAATGCTCGAACAGGGCAAACCCCGTCAGCATCCAGCCCGGGCACTGCTCAAGGACAGGGGTCCATTGCGGATTGGCAAGCTTATGCGCCTTGATGACGATCTCACAGTGCCGGCCGAAGCCTGAGCAGCCTGCCTTCAGTGGCTGCCACCGCTGTCTGCCCCCGTCCCAGTTCCATGTGCGGGGGGCGGGCAGGGGCCGGCGGGGGGCGTCGATGCCCGCAATGATTTCTTCCGGACAGAGAGCGTGGCGCACCAGGAGCCTTTCCAAGCGGCAACGGGTATCCTCCGGACTCCCGGACCGAAGCCAGAGGGCGTCGAGCGGTTGCCCGTCCCGACCCATCAATGCAACGGCGAGTCCTCGTTTTTCGGAGACATCGATCCCCATGAAGGCCGACAGCTCGTTCATGCTTGTCTCATATCAGATGCCCACGGCCGCAGGCATCTGAAAAACAACCGGTCCGGCTGTTCCCTGTGCATATCTCGTGCATCCATTCCCATACATGATGATTCTTTTTCATTTATTCGAAAGGATGTGATAGTTAAGCATGGTATGACCTTGAGGGCGCCATTTCTATCGATAATGCTGCTCACGGCCTTGATCCTTGTCCAGGGATGCAATGGCGGCGGCAGCGGGCACGACCCCGCAGCACCGCATGACCCAAGGCCGTCCCCCGCGGACGGGGCCGTGATCATCAACCACGAATGCACCAGTCTCGACGCGATCCCCGTCGAATGGATCGAGGCAGCGAAGACGGACCTGCACATCGCCTATGGGCACACCTCTCACGGAAGCCAGCTCACGACCGGCATGACAGGCCTGGTGTCTTTCAAGGGCAGCCTGTATGCCTTTAGCAGCGGAGGAACGGGCGGGGCTCTCGACCTGAGTGACAATCCGTTTTCAGGTGCATACGATCTGGGCAACCCCAGCCGGACGGCCTGGGCACAGGCCACGAGAAACTACCTCGAGTCGCACCCTGAGGTGAACGTGATTGTCTGGTCATGGTGCGGACAGGCCGACACGAGCGCGGAGAACATCGATCTCTACCTCTCGCTGATGGACGATCTCGAGGCCGATTATCCCGACGTGCGCTTCGTCTACATGACCGGCCATCTCAACGGCACGGGCCTGACCGGGAACCTCCACCTGCGCAACGACCAGATACGGGATTTCTGCACCCGGAACGGAAAGGTCCTGTACGATTTCGAGGACATCGAGAGCTATGACCCCGACGGCGTCTATTACGGCGACAAGAATCCGACCGATGCCTGCGACTACGATTCCGACGACAACGGCTCGAAGGACCGGAACTGGGCCCTCGACTGGCAGGCATCCCACACCGAAGGCGTCGACTGGTACAACTGCGCGTCCGCACACTCCCAGCCCCTGAACGCAAACCAGAAGGCGTACGCCGCTTGGTGGCTCTGGGCGAGGCTTGCCGGCTGGGACGGCCAGTAAGACGGAATGCTTTTGATCCACGCGATCATTCGCTGACAAGAAACAATGGGAAGGAACCCGGAGGAGACATTCACGTGAAAATAGTCATCCTGGACGGTTATACCTTGAATCCCGGAGACCTTTCGTGGGAAAGGCTCGAAGGACTCGGGAACGTCACGGTCTACGACCGTACTCCACCGGAGAGGGTGGTCGAAAGAATCGGTGACGCCGAGATCGTCTTTACCAACAAGACCCCGGTGAAAGGGGAAACACTCCACCTGGTTCCCCGCCTGGAATTCATCGGCGTCCTGGCGACCGGGTACAACGTGGTGGATGTGGATGCGGCAAAGGAGCGGGGGATCGTGGTCACCAATGTCCCCACCTATGGGACCGCCTCTGTCGCACAGTTCACCATCGCGCTTCTGCTGGAGCTTTGCCACCACGTGGGCGCGCACAGCGAACGGGTGAAAGAGGGTGCCTGGGCACGCTGCCCCGATTTCTGCTTCTGGGACTATCCGCTGGTGGAGCTGGCAGAGAAGACCCTTGGCATTATCGGGTTCGGGAAGATCGGGCAGGCAACGGCACGAATCGCCCGTGCCCTGGGCATGAAGGTGCTCGCCTATGACAGCTGTATGGACAAGAGCCTGGAAGATGAGGGCCTGCGGTACGCCGGGCTCGACGAGCTCTTTGCCGCGTCTGATGTCATCAGCCTTCACTGCCCTCTGTTTGAGAGCACCCGGGGGATCGTCAACAGGGACACGATCGCGAAAATGAAGGACGGGGTAAAGATCATCAACACCTCGAGAGGTCAGCTGGTGGTGGAGGAGGACCTGGCCGAGGCGCTCAATGCCGGGAAGGTGAGCGGGGCAGCCGTGGATGTCCTGTCCTCGGAACCGGCGAGCCCCGACAACTCCCTCCTGTCGGCAAAAAACTGCATCGTCACCCCGCACATCGCCTGGGCCCCGAAAGAATCGAGGATCAGGCTGATGGATGCCGCCGTGGACAACCTTGAGAAATTCCTCGCCGGCACTCCCGTCAATGTGGTGAACCCCTGACGAACAGGCCCCTTAAAATGTGAACCCGTCCCCGATAAGGGGTGTCACCCGGGTATGCGCTTGACCGACCTGTCCGAGATAAGGTCGTTGAGCTCCTGCAGAAGGGCCCTTTCGTGATTGTCGATCACCCCGTCTTCGTGGGCCAGCGCGATGATCTCTTCATACTCGGAGTTCGTGATTACCTGGTCGTCGATCGCCTTCTTGATGATCTCCTCGAGTTTCTTCCCGCTTTTTGTCAGCATAGCAGACCCTTCCCTACTGTTTTTTATATGCTTCCTATCACGGGAAGGGCTCCCAGGCAACGGGATTGCAGGTTGTTGACAAACAGGCCGCGAATCCGTGATAATCCTGTACAATTGTCTTTTAAAAAAAAGGAGGTCGGATGCTTACGTTCACTACCGCCGGAGAGTCGCACGGGAGGGGTGTTTTCGCCTTTCTCGACGGAATTCCCGCAGGGCTCGAGGTAGACCGCGAGGTCATCGATGCCGATCTGGGCCGGCGCCAGAAAGGCTACGGCAGGGGAGGGCGGATGTCCATCGAACAAGACCGGGTGGACGTGCTCTCGGGCATCAGGGGCGGGGTCACCCTGGGCGGCCCGGTTCTCCTGGCGGTGTGGAACAGGGACTTCGACAACTGGAAGGAGTATATGGATCCCTGGAAGATTGTGCCCGGCAGGGAGCTCTACACCCCGCGGCCAGGGCATGCAGATCTCTCGGGCGCGGCCAGGTTCCGGCACACGGACCTGCGCAATGTGCTCGAGCGCTCGAGCGCCCGGGAGACAGCAGGCAGGGTGGCGGCAGGCGGGCTGCTGAGGTGCCTGCTTGCCGCTCTGGGCATGGAGGTGCATTCCTGGGTCAGGAGCATCGGAAAGGTCGCGTTCACGGGCGAATACGACCGGGCGCTCAGGGATTCCTCCAGCGTGTTCTGCCCGGACAGCGAAGCCACCGCTGCCATGGAGCGTCTGATCGATGAGGCCCGGGAGCAGGGCGACACGTTGGGCGGCGAGTTCAAGGTGGTGCTGAGCGGCATGCCGGCAGGCATCGGATCGTACACCCAGTGGGATCAGCGCCTGGATACGCTCCTGTCGGCCCAGCTCATGTCAATCCCCGGAATCAAGGCGGTCCAGATCGGCATAGGAACCGGCGCTGCCGCACTGACCGGCTCACGGATGCACGACGAGATTTTCCCGGGCACACCGAAGGGCAGAAAGACCAATCATGCGGGAGGCATCGAAGGCGGGGTATCGAACGGGCAGCCCGTAGAGGTGATCTGCAGCATGAAGCCGATACCCACCCTGAAAAGGGGATTGAAGTCCGTGGACATCCGGAGCGGCGAGGCCGTGCAGGCAGCATACGAGCGGTCCGACTGCTGCGCCGTGCCCGCCGCTTCCGTGGTAGGGGAGGCTGCCGTGATCATCGCCGCATGCCAGGCGATCCTGACGAGCTTCGGCCTGCCAGGCATGGCCCCTCTCGTCGAGGCCTTCGACAGCCACCGCTCCTACTGGGAGTCGCTGTGATCTTTCTCACCGGCTTCATGGGTTCGGGAAAAACCACGGTGGGCCTGGACCTTGCCCACCGCATGGAAGTACCCTTTGTAGACCTGGACACGGTCATCGCCGGCAGGAGCGGGGTATCGATTCCGGAGATCTTCCGCTGCGCGAGGGAGCAGGCGTTCCGCTCTCTTGAGGACGATGCACTGCGTGACCTTGCAGCCGAAGGCGACCCCTCCTGCGTAGTGGCCACGGGCGGGGGCCTGCCGGTGAACCCTATGAACAGAAAGCTCATGAAGGCGTGCGGCTGCATCGTGTTTCTGAAGGCATCCTTCGAAAGCCTGGAAGGCCGCGTCACCGGCGACGGGAGCAGACCCCTGTGGAGCAGTGATGCGCGGCGCCTCATGCAGGCGAGGACACCTGCATATGAAGATGCCGATCTGGTGGTGGACACTGACGGCAGATCACCCGAGGAGATCTCCCGCGAGATCATGGCGGCCCTTCCCGGGCTGCCCGGCCCGGTAGGTGTGCCTCTGCCGGACAATCCCTATCCCGTGCACATCGGCAGGGGCATCTTTGAAAAGATCCTCTCCCTGCTGAGGAGGCATGTTCATCCTGAAGGGCTCTTTGTCCTGATCGATGAAAACGTAAGGAAGCACCACGGCCGGATGGTGGAAGACGCCCTTGAAGGCTGCCCGGCCCACTTCATGACCGTGCCTTCGGGCGAGCGGTCGAAGTCCATGGACTTCCTGAACACCGTGCTCGATGCCATGTTCTCCTTAAGGGTCAACCGGCAGTGGGTCTGCCTGGCAGTGGGCGGGGGCGTGGTGGGAGACCTTGCCGGATTCGCCGCAAGCGTCTATATGCGGGGCATCCCGGTAGTCCAGGCTGCAACCACCCTGCTGGCTCAGGTCGACTCTTCCGTCGGGGGCAAGACCGCGGTCAACCATGCCTGCGGCAAGAACCTGATCGGAACCTTTCACCAGCCCCTGATGGTCTTGAGCGACGTGGACTTTCTGGCCACCTTGAATGAGACGGAGATCAGGAGCGCCATGGCCGAGGTGGTCAAGTACGGGATCATCATGGATGCGCCGCTCTTCGACTATCTGGAGAATGGACGGCCCTATGATTATGTCAGGCTGGTCGGGATGTGCGCCGGGGACAAGGCGCGGGTTGTGGCCCGCGACGAGCGGGAAGGGGATTTGAGGAGAATTCTCAATTTCGGCCACACCCTGGGCCACGCCGTCGAGAAGTCCAGCAACTTCACCCTGCCTCACGGTCTGGCTGTCGCCATGGGCATGGCGTTCGCCTCGCGGCTCTCCCATGATCGCGGCATGTTGTCATCGGAGAGTCTGACCCGCATCATGAATCTCATGGTCCGGGAAAACCTCCTGCCCGCCGAACGTGCGCTTCCTCCCGCAGAGGAGGTGGCCGAGGCAATGCAGCTCGACAAGAAGGGCACCGGCAGGGGAATCCACTTTGTGTTGACACCTTCCATCGGTGGTGTTAGCGTACAAAAACTTTCTGAAATCGAAGTACTGGAGGCCTACCAGGAATTCGCTGATGGATATTCGAACAGCCTTTGAACAGGGAGCGTTTCTCGAGGTCGCCGATGCCGCGGCCGACGCCCGGACTCCTGAAGATCAGCTGATGGTAGGCATCTCGTTGTTTAAGATAGGCCGCGAGACCGATGCCATGGAGGTATTCCGCGAGCTCGAGGGCAGGGTGAGGGAGCTTGCCCGCGCATACTATTACATGGCCCTTATCCACCGCGGCAGGGATGAAATTGATGCCGCGAAGTCGTGCATCGACCTCTATCTCCCCTTTTATCCCGATGACGACGAGGCCCTCGATCTTTTCCCGGAAGAGGAAGGAACGGGCGGCGGGATGGCTCCGCTCATGAGCGAGGCATCTCCCGAGCTCGCAAAAATCTATGCCGACCAGGGACATTATGGGCAGGCGCTGGAAATCTACTCGCGCCTGCTGAAAGACCCCGACCCTGATCCCCAGGTGCACAAGGAGGCAGACCGGGTGCAGACCCTGTATCTCATCAAGACCCTGGAAGGGTGGCTGGAAAGGACGCGGAAATGAAGATTCTGCTGATCAACGGACCAAACCTCGACCTGCTGGGCATCCGCGAGACCTCGCTCTACGGCCGGGTCACCTTGCCGGAGATCGAGCGGGGCGCCCAGGAAAAGGCGCGATCCCTCGGCATGGAGCTCGAGGTCTTTCAGTCGAACCACGAAGGCGGGATCATCGAAAAGATCCACGCGGCAAGAGACGCCCAGGTCAGGGGTATTCTCATCAATCCGGGAGGCTATACCCACACCTCGGTGGCGATCCGCGACGCCCTTCTCAGCGTGGGCATCCCCTTTGTCGAGGTCCACATCAGCAATGTCTCGGCCCGCGAGCCGTTCAGGCAGAAGAACCTGTTTTCCGATATCGCGGCCGGCACCATCTCCGGGCTCGGCCCGTACGGTTATATCCTGGGGATAGAGGCGCTCCATGAGCTACTCCGCGCAAAGAGCCGATAGGGCGAGGTCGTTCCTCAAGGGGCTGGACGCCATCCTGCTCTCTTCCCGCCCGAACGTCACCTATGTAAGCGGATACACCGGCTCCGACGCCCTGGCCGTGTATACCGAGTCGCGGACCGCGCTGTTCGTGGATTCGCGCAACACCATCCAGGCGCGCGAAGAGGCAAAGGCCGAGGTCATCGAGATCAAGAAGCGCTGGGAAGACATTTACGAGTATCTCCGGTCCCTGAACGTGTCCACCCTGGGCATCGAGTCCGGCGTGATGGACGTCGATACCTTTCTCCAGCTCAAGGATCTGTTCAAGGATATCGAGATGACGCCGCTGGGCGGCCAGCTCAAGTATCTGCGGGCCGTCAAGGACCCGGGCGAGCTTTCGCTGATCACAGAGGCGGTGCGGATATCCGAGACCGCCCTCCAGTCTGTCCTGTCGCAGGGCATTATCGGGCGCAGGGAGTCGGACGTGGCCTTCGACATCGAGTGCGAGATGAGGAGGCTCGGCGCGAGCGCGCCCTCCTTCGAGACCATCGTGGCCTCGGGGCCAAGGGCGGCCATGCCCCACGGCGCGGCATCGGAAAAGGTGATCCGGGAAAACGAGTCCGTGGTCATCGACTACGGGTGCGTCTACCGGGGATACTGCTCGGACCAGACCATCACCGTGTGCACCGGCGATCCGGGGGGCGACTTCGCGGATGCCTACCGGCACGTGTTCAAGGCCCAGACGCTGGGCATCGAGGCCCTGGGGCCCGGGGTCAAAACCGCATCCGTGGACAAGTGTGCGCGGGAGCATCTCGATTCGACGGGCTATGGCACATACTTCGGCCACAGCCTCGGCCACGGGGTCGGCATGGAGGTTCACGAAATGCCCACGCTCTCCCCGATTTCCAAGGACACTCTTGAGGAGGGAATGGTGGTCACGATCGAACCCGGGGTCTATATTCCGGGAAAATTCGGGATACGACTGGAAGATATGTTCGTGATAACAGATAATTCTTGCAAGCGAATTACAAATCTTGATAAGGAAGCCATAAAATTTCTCACGTAGGGGAGAGACAGCATGCAGTACTCAACCGCACAGTTCCGCAAGGGGTTGAAGATAGAG
>JAHDQN010000027.1 GCA_018433775.1 Deltaproteobacteria bacterium | reverse complement strand
GAAAGGAGTGGGAGCATGAGCAAGGCGATGGAAGATTGGGGGAAGATGCCGTTTGGGCGGGCGATCACGGCGGAGGAGTTGAGCAAGCGGACGCATCCTGCGTGGCCGTACAATTATTTCAATCCCGGCAGGCCGGTGGAGCCCGAGAGGGTGGACGAGATATTGAAGGGGTGCATCGACGTGCACATTCACGGTGCGCCGCTTGGTGGTTGGCTGCCCGGCCGGCCGACCATGGTGGAGACGTGTATCGAGGCGAGCGAGGCCGGGATGAAGGCGCTGGTGTTCAAGGATCACAACACCATGGTGAACAACTGTGCGGACATCATCCAGGATTTTCTGGGGAGGATGGCCAAGGAGAAGGCCAAGGACGGGATCGAGTTCACGCCGGTTGAGGTCTATGGTGGGATCACGCTCAACCACACGGTGGGCGGTATGAACGCGCACGCGGTGAAGGTGGCGCTGGGTTATGGCAGGTGCAAGGAGGTATGGCTTCCGTCTCTGGATGCGATGCATCAGCGGCAGGCGCAGGGCTGGCCGAAGGAGGAGTGGGAGAAGAAGGGGATCTGCGTGACCAAGGGCGGGATCGGAGCGAGTGAGGATCTCACCGAGGAGATGATCGAGGTGCTCGACGTGATGGCGGAGTTCAACGACAACGTCAAGGGTGACGTGACGGTGTTGTCCGCGTGCCATGTATCCAACGAGGAGAAGGTGGCGATACTGAAGTACATCAAGAAGCGGGGGATGAACGTCAAGGTGCTGCTGGATCACGTGACGCAGGAGATGACGATCCTGACGCTTGAAGAGGCCCGAGAGATGATCGATCTGGGCGGGTATCTGGAGTTTGCGGAGTGTTCGTGCATCCCGTGGCCCGGGATGGCGGACTGGGTCGTGGCGTATGATTATTCGTTCAACATGCTCAAAGAGCTGCTCAAGGAGAAGGGACCCGAGCAGCTGGTCTTGATCACGGATGCGGGGCAGCCCGGGAACAAGCCGGTGCCTGCGTGGAAGATGTTCATCAAGTACTGTCTTGCGCAGGGCATCAGCGAGGAGATGATCAACGTCATGGCCAAGGAAGTGCCCGCGAAACTCATTTACGCTGAATAACCTCCCGCCTGCCCAGGGTGCAGACGATCTCCCTTAAAGAAATGCATCCTGATGATGCACCCCGGGCAGGCTTCATT
>JAHDQN010000097.1 GCA_018433775.1 Deltaproteobacteria bacterium | reverse complement strand
TGGTAGTGGGTCAGTTTGAAATAATCCATCATTGATATGCTTAACCGGTCATGCTATCATTCCAGGTATGACTAATGACAAGAAGAAACGCCCACGGGATATCAATACACTCGCCTTTCAGATCGTGCAGGAAGCCACCGGAGAAAAACCGGAAGAGGAACCGAAACCGGAGAAGAACCCTGCCGCTGTTGCGCTTGGCCGTCTCGGAGGATTGAAGGGCGGGAAGGCCAGGAAGGAGAAGTTATCCCCCGAGAGGCGCAAGGAGATAGCAAGGGAAGCGGCGAAGAAGAGATGGGAGAAGGATTAATCCTTTAGTCCATATGCCGATATAGCCAGTTGTGCAAAAGATACCGGCAACTGTCTTTGTTGAATTTTGTTTTCAATATAACCTCTAAGTTTACCGCCCTCTATATAAACATCCCTTAGCCATTTCCTAAATTCTCCAAGTGCGCTTTCAGGATAACACCAAGGCTCCTGTGGGTTTGAATCGGCCTGTGGAAAATAGTCGGGATAATTATGTTTGTATCTAGATCTCTCACCATAAACAGAGCTGAAGTTGTTATCTTCCCAATATTTAGACCAAGCTTTTCCGACACTTATATCGGGGACGAAGTTACTATCAATGTGTAACCCTGCCTGCCCAAGCGTAACAATCATGTCGGACATTTCTTTAAAAATGCCAAAATATCCCTTTGGCACCGAATTGTATGTTAGCGAAACCCTGTCATGGAACTGCCTCCAGGCTTCTGGAACAAAACTATGTGGATCATACCCAACCTGCGTGAAGATGAAATCACGCAGGGTTTTTCCGGCAAGCAATCTGAAGTTTTTCCTTGCTTGGGCTTTTACGTTATTTCCCGCCTCGAAAGCGTAGTATTCAAGCACTGCCAGGCAAACCATGTCAGGGTAAGCAAAAAAATTTCCACTGCGTTGCTCTATTGCAATATACGGATGATCAAAACTAACACCATGTGCTGTTAATATATCTTTTATTTTCTCTATTCTCGCCGTGGGAGAGATACTTTCCCATTCCAGGGCTATATGCTGTATCTGTCTATGGCTTACCCCGCACAATCGAGCTAATCCTCTTCCGGTGAGGAATGCTGTTCCATCAGACAGAACCCCCATTCCTATCCCGTCTATCTCGATTTGTTTTTGTATACCTATGGGCAATACATCCTGTTTTGCCATGGCGCCCCGTGATGGCATAATAACAACCATGCTCTTGTTATCATTATCGTTTTTCATGGCGCCCTCCGCGTACTTTTTCCATCTTGCCTCGGCCCCCTTTCTCGCTATCTCCCTCTTTCGTTCGGGAGACAATTTTTTAGCCCTTGCCTTTCCGCCTTTAGCCCTGCCCTTTACTTCATTTTCCATGCTTGCATCTCCTGCCAAGAAAGTGCTTGCAATATACACCAAATTAATCATATTAAGCAAGCATAAAGTTTTCAATTAAAAAAGTGCTTGCAATAGCTTTAGCGCTCAAGTATAAAGGACAGTATGAATAAATTAAAGCCTGAAAAACAAAAACAGGTAATTGCAGCTTTGGTTGAGGGCAATTCCATCAGGGCAACGGTCAGAATGACCGGTGTTGCAAAGAACACCATCATCAAGCTCCTTGAGTCTGTAGGCAGGGCTTGCGATGAGTACCAGGACAAGGTTCTCCGTAATCTCCCATGCAAGCGCATCCAGTGTGATGAGATATGGGCCTTTTGCTATGCCAAGGCGAAGAATGTACCCGAAGACAAGAAGGGACAGTGGGGTTATGGCGATGTTTGGACATTCACAGCCATATGCGCCGATACCAAACTGATCCCTTCTTGGCATCTAGGCAATCGTGATACCAAGAATGCCACCATATTCACCAAGGATCTTGCTTCACGGCTCAAGAATAGGGTTCAGTTAAGCACCGATGGACATAAGATGTACTTGAATGCTGTTGAGGATGCTTTCGGCGGGGAGATTGATTTTGGTCAGATTGTGAAGCTGTACGGGAACAATCCGGAGAGTGAAGTCAGATACAGTCCTGCGGAGTGCACCGGGGTCGAGAAGATAAGAATAGAGGGTAATCCAGATACGGCCCATGTATCCACCAGCTATGTAGAGAGACAGAACCTTACCATGAGAATGAGCATGAGACGGTTCACCAGGCTTACCAATGCGTTCTCAAAGAAGGTTGATAACCTTGGCTACGCCGTTGCTCTCCACTTCATGTATTACAACTTCTGCCGGGTTCACCAGTCATTAAGGGTGACACCCGCAATGGAGGCAGGGGTTACGGATCATGTTTGGAAGATTGAGGAGATTCTCTACTTGCTACCCCAAGGTTAAACCAAAATCCTGAACTGGAATTGCTAGCTGCCTGCACAGTGAGCGCAAAATATTGGGATTTAATCTTTCATTATCGTTTATGTTCTGGAGGATGGCAAATCTAACCTTCCCATTTGATCCTCCCCGCATTAGATAATTTGTTTTTGTCGCTCCCCTTGGTCCAATTAATGCTCCGTTCGGCTCCTTGACAACCACTCCGTATTCCTTGACTGCGCGATCTATAAATTCGCGCATGGTTGGCATCGGAGTGAATGGATAAGCCATCAGACGCTTGCTTCTCTAATCAATGCTTCTCGTGGCAGCATATATGCCTCGGGCACGTCATGGCAAAGCTCTTCTTCCCTCTTGAATGCAAGCCTCGACAATCTACTGTTGGTTAGCATCTGCTGAATGGATAATGGGGCACGAGGGACATCTTCGAGGGGGTCGCTGATGCCCAGCTCTTTAGCGACTAGTATTCTTCCACAAAAGATCCTCTGAAATTCATACTGGGCATCTTCAATTGTTCTGCCTTGGGCAGCCAGATCATACTCTATGCATTGGGCAATCCACCATTCGTTTTCTTTGAACATAATGATGGTCATTTCTTTCTCCTTTTGCATGGGTTTATTATTATAGGCTATTTCTCACCCACGTCAAGATGTATTTTACATCTTTTTGGTCACGCTATCGGCATAATCTTATATATACTAAAAAGTAACCGGGTTACCAAATCTCGAACAAGAGGAGCAGCGATAGCGATTTATACATAACATATGTTATAATTGAGTGCAAGGATAAACTCCAAACTGACCCACTACC
>JAHDQN010000051.1 GCA_018433775.1 Deltaproteobacteria bacterium | reverse complement strand
CCCCATGAAGCCGTTCTCGGCCATCTTCCGCAGCACCTCGTCGTCGTGCCGGTGCTCCTGGTCGATCCGGGCCGCTATGGGCTTGAGCTCCTGATCGGCAAACTTCCTCGCCATGTCCTGAACCATCTTGTGCTCGTCGCTGAAAGAAAAATCCATCTTGTTACCTCCATTGGAATAGTAAGGGTGCCTGACCTCGTGACTGCTTTTTAAGTCTCGTCTTTGATTCTCTCCAAGTTCAATACCCCGCAGTCCTGCTGCGAAGGGTCCATTCCCCTTGAGGGGTTTCCGATATCCTTGAAAGCTTGCTGCAGCGGGCTGCTCACTCCGCACAGCCCAAGACCGGTCACCTTACGAACATGGGTCCTCTCTTGGACGGTGCAATGCCCGTTCATCGCGAAACGGAGCAGGCATGCAAACGGTGGACGGAACGAACGATCCACCCGTGCACGGGGCAGTTCGTTGTCAGCCTTTTCCGTTCCGCAGAAAATTGCCTTTCACTTCCTCTACCAGGGTATACGGATCGTTTTGCCGCTTCATCACCCGGGAAACCATGTCGTCAAACTCACCGGTTGCCTGCAGCTCTTTCACGATCGGCCCCAGGATGCTGGAGCGAAGCACTCCGAGAATTTCCACCACCGCCTTTTTCTCCAGCTTTTTCTCGAGGAGCCGCGTGCGTACCAGGTGCTGGTGATGGTCCTCGATCGTCCGGCACAAGGTCGCGATGTTCTCGTTGAACGTGTCCTTGTTCAGCACGTCATCCACCAGGATAACGGGCGGTTTCCATTCCCCCGGGCACTCTCCCTTGAGGTCGAGCAGCGACAGCAGCTCCTTCTGCAGCCTTCGGGTGCCGTCACGATGCGCCTTGTTGATCACGAAGATGTCCGCGACCTCCATGATACCGGCCTTGATGGCCTGAATGTCGTCACCCATTCCCGGTACCAGCACCACGATGACCGTGTGCGCGTGGTTGATGACATCGACTTCCTGCTGCCCGACGCCGACCGTCTCTACCAGGATCCTGTCCTTTCCCATGGCATCGAGGATGTGGATCGCGCTGCCCACCGCATTGGACAGGCCTCCCAATGCCCCTCGGGTAGCCAGGCTCCTGATGAACACATCCGGGTCCGATGCATGCCGCTGCATCCGTATCCTGTCTCCCAGAATCGCTCCTCCGGAAAACGGGCTGGACGGATCGACGGCCAGCACGGCGACCTTGTTTTCTTTTTCCCTGAAAGCGGAAACGAGCTCGTCGGTGATCGTGCTCTTCCCGGCCCCCGGCGAACCGGTTATCCCGATCACCTGGGCCCTTCCCGTGTGGGGATAGATATGCTTGAGCGTCTCTTTCGCCTGCAGCACGTCGTCTTCCAGGTCCCTGATAAGCCGGGAGGCGGCTCGTATATTCCCGTTGATAATTCTCTTGGCGAGTTCCACGTGATCACATCCTTCCTTCCCGGAACACTCCCTGGTCGATCGGCTCGTGTTTTCCATCATGATTCTCGTTGAATATCCTGCTGCCGTATCTTTTTACTGCACCGAGATATTTTCCCTGATCCAATCGACAATGGATTCCAGCGACCTGCCCGGGGTGAAGACCTCCTTGACCCCCGCCTTGTACAGCAGGTCGAAATCCTGCTCGGGAATGATCCCTCCGCCTATGACGGCGATATCTTCCGCGCCCTGCTCTTTCAGCAGCTCCACCACCTTCGGAAACAGATACTTGTGCGCGCCCGAGAGGCAGCTGAGCCCCACCAGGTCGACATCCTCCTGAATGGCTGCGGACGCGATCTGCTCGGGTGTCTGATGACACCCGGTATAGATCACCTCAAATCCTGCGTCCCGGAAGCAGCGCGCAAGGATTCGCGCTCCCCGGTCATGCCCATCGAGCCCCGGCTTTGCCACCATAATACGAATCTTTCTTTCCATCACGATATTGTCCTCCTGACGATGAGCATACGTTAGAACAGCCCCGGATCGTGATATTCGCCATAAACTTCACGATACACGTCGCAGATTTCCTGTACTGTGGCAAGGTTCTTCACCGCCTCGATGCAGTAGGGCATGACATTTTCCCCCTCCCTGCACGCCTTTTTCAGGCTGTTGAGGCTCTCGACGACGAGTTTGCCGTTCCTCTTCCTTTTCACTGCCTGTAGACTCTTGGTCTGTTCCTCTTCGATCTTTTCATCGATCTCGACCAGCGGGATAAGGCTCTTCTCTTCTCCCACATACTTATTGACGCCGACCATGACCTTTTCGCCCCGGTCGATCTGCCGCTGGTAATGATACGCGGCATCCGCGATCTCCATCTGCGGGAAGCCCTTCTCGATGGCGCTGACCATCCCGCCCATGTCATCGATCTTCTCGATGTACTCGCACGCCTTTTCTTCCATGGTGTTCGTCAGGGACTCGACGAAGTACGAACCGGCCAGGGGGTCGATCGTGTTTGCCGCGCCAGTTTCCTCGGCTATGATCTGCTGGGTGCGAAGCGCGATCTCCACGGCATGCTCCGAAGGCAGGCACAGCACCTCGTCGAGGGAGTTCGTGTGGAGCGACTGGGTGCCCCCGAGCACTGCGGCCAGCGCCTCGACCGCGGTCCTGACGACATTGTTGTAGGGCTGCTGCGCCGTCAGGGAGCAGCCGGCGGTCTGCGTATGGAAGCGCATCCACCAGGACCTCGGGTTTTTTGCCTTGAACCGGTCTCTCATGATCCGTGCCCAAATCCTTCTGGCGGCGCGCATCTTGCAGATTTCCTCGAAGAAGTCGATGTGCGAGTTGAAGAAGAACGAGAGCCTCGGGGCGAAATCGTCCACGTCGAGCCCCTTTTGCTTGATGGTGGACTCGACATACTCGACCCCGTCACGCAGCGTGAAAGCCAGCTCCTGAACCGCAGTCGATCCTGCCTCCCTGATGTGGTACCCGCTGATGCTCACCGTGTTCCACCGGGGCACGAATTTCGTGCCGAACTCGATGGTGTCGCAGATGAGCTTCACCGAAGGCTCCGGCGGGCACATAAAGGTCTTCTGGGCGATGAACTCCTTGAGCATGTCGTTCTGGATCGTGCCGCCGATCTTGTCGAGCCCCACGCCCTTGAGCTCCGCGGCGGCGCAGTACATCGCCCACAGGACCGTGGCCGGCGGGTTGATGGTCATGGAGGTGGTGATCTGATCGAGCGGGATGCCGTCGACCAGCTGCAGAAAATCTTCCAGGGTATCGATCGCCACCCCGCACTTGCCGCATTCACCGCGGGCAATGGGGCTGTCCGTATCGTATCCCATGAGCGTGGGAAAATCGAAGGCGGTGCTCAGTCCTGTCTGCCCCTCTTTCAGGAGCATGTGCCACCGCTTGTTCGTCTCCTTTGCGGTTCCCATTCCGGAGAACATCCGGAATGTCCAGTACCGCCCGCGATATCCGGTAGGCTGGTTCCCGCGCAGGAAGGGAAACTCGCCGGGCACGCTGACATCCCGTTCGAAATCCATGTGCTCGATATCCTCAGGCGTGTAGAGTCTCTTGATCTCGAGATCCGAGACCGTGGACCACCGCTGTTTCTGGTCAGCATTTTTCTGCGTGAGTCTCTTTACCTGATCTTCCCATTTCTTTGTCAATGCCTTTGACTTGTCTAACAGATCTTTTGGAAAATACACACGCGACCCCCTTGCTGGTACGTTTGTTGTGTTGTAGTCGTTTCATCGGGCATCTGCTCATGAACCGGGAGATCGTCCCATCCGGGACCATCTCCCGCGCCATGCTCTTTTAACGGGCTCTCTTCTTAAAAGAAGCCCTCGCTCGCCCGCCTTACTGTCCGCCGTAGGTATACACCCCCTTGCCGGTCTTCCTGCCGAACCGGCGAGCTCTCACCAGCTTCTTCAGCAAAGGAGCGGGCTTGTACTTGTCTCCCAGCTCCGTATGGAGGCCTTCTATCACGTGCAGGAGGGTTTCCAGGCCGATGAGGTCGGCGAGCGCCAGCGGCCCGATCGGATGGTTGCAGCCCAGCACCATCCCCTTGTCGATGTCCTCGGGTGTGGCGATTCCTTCACCGAGCGCGTAGAACGCCTCGTTGATCATGGTGCAGAGAATCCTGTTCACCGCAAAGGCGGGGGCCTCCTCCACCACGATGATCTCCTTGCCGATCTTCTCCCCCCATTCCTTTGCCGCGTTCAATGTCGCCTCGGAGGTTTCGTACCCCTTGATGATCTCCAGGAGCTTCATCACGGGGACGGGGTTGAAAAAGTGGGTGCCGATGAACCGGTCCGGCCTTTTCGTGGCCGCGGCCATCTCGGTGAGGCTCAGGCCCGAGGTGTTTGAGAAGAACAGGCAGTCACTGGACACGATCTCTTCGAGCTCTTCGTACAGCTTCTTCTTGGGCCCCATGACCTCGATGATCACCTCGACCACGATGTCCGCATTTTGAGCCGCCTCTTTCAGATCCAGTACGGGCGTGATCCTGCCCAGTACCGCATCCTTCTCCTCCTCGGTGATCTTTCCCTTCTTGACGTCTTTGCCCAGGTTGTTCCTGATGATGTTCATCCCGTTATCGACAAACCGCTGCTCGATATCCCGCAAAGTAACCGTGTATCCCGCCTGGGCACAGATCTGGGCGATTCCGCTGCCCATCAGACCTGCCCCTACTACACAGACATTCTTCATTTCCATGGTTGCTGTCCTCTCTGTGAAATGTAATCGGCCCGTACTCAACTCGGGCCTGTTCGATCTTCCTTCCCGATTCCAGACCGTTGAGGAATCTAAGGCCCCCCTACCGGTTATGGATGAGAATGGAGGTGCCCATCCCGCCGCCGGCGCACAGCGATGCCAGGCCGTTCTCGACCCCTCTCCGCTTCATCTCGTACAGGAGGGAGGTGATGATCCGGGCCCCGGTACATCCCACGGGATGGCCGAGCCCGCACCCGCTGCCGTTGACGTTCGTGATCTCCCGGTTGATGCCTATTCCTCTTTCACAGGCGATGTACTGGGTGGCAAACGCCTCGTTCAGCTCGATCAGTTCGATATCGGCGAGCGTGTACTTCGATTTTTCGAAGAGCTTCTCCGTTGCCGGGATCGGCCCCTCTCCCATATAGTTCGGGTCGACTCCGCCAACACCGAAATCACCGACCACTGCCAGGGGTGTGATCCCCATCTCATGGGCCTTGTCCGACGACATGATCACGATGCCTGCCGCACCGTCGTTGATTCCCGACGCGCTTGCCGCCGTGACGATGCCGTCCTTGTCGAACACCGGCTTGAGCTTGCTCACTTCTTCCATGGTCAGCCCGAAGCGAACATGCTCGTCCTGGTCCACCATCTTCGGATCGCCCTTCTTCTGCGGAACCGGGACCGGTATGATCTCCTCTTTGAACTTCCCGTTCTTTATCGCGTTTTCCGCGTTGTTATGGCTCCGTACCGCAACTTCATCGCTCTCTTCCCGGGTGATTCCCCATTTCTTGGCGATCAGCTCGGCCGTCATGCCCATGATGATCTCACCGCCCGAGTACAGGAGGTCCCAGATGGAGTCGTACATGCTCTTGTGCGCGAGCCGTGCTCCCCAGCGGGCATCCCTGAGAACATAGGGCGCGGTGCTGTAGCTCTCCACGCCGCCGCAGAGAATGATGTCGGCTTCTCCCCATTTCACCTGCTGGGCGGCGTTGTTCACAGCCTGCATTCCTGAAGAGCACTGCCTCTGGACCGTGTATGCGGGAACTTCGATCGGGATACCGGCCTTCAGGGCGCCGCAGCGTCCCACGTTGGGTTCGTCGAAGTCCTGCAGGCAGCAGCCCCAGATAATGTCGTCGATGACACTGCCGTCTATCCCTGCCCTCTTTATCGCCTCTTTCATGACGATGGCAGACAGATCGCCTGCCTTCATGTCCTTGAATGCTCCACCGAAATCGCATATGGGTGTTCTCACTGCGCTGACTATTACCGCTTCTCTCTTTGCCATGAACTTGTTCCTCCTTCTTATCTTCGACGCTCCTGGAACGAAAATTATTTTCCGACTTGTTTCTTTTCTCAGGAGGCCGGCTCTGATCGCAGAAGATCTGCAGATCTTTCTTTCATGGTCTTTTGTATGCATTTACTCCTGCAGTCTGTTGATCTCGGCGGCCAACCTCTTGAGAAAAGAACCAATGTCTTTGTCAACACCGGTTGCGAAAGCTGGAGAGAGTCCATGTTGCCTTGTTCTCTCATGCAGTGCCTCTCTCCAGCTTTCCTTCTGGAGGTGTATGTCTCTGTTCTTTACCGTCCCTTGAATTTCGGCGCGCGCTTTTCCTTGAAGGCGGCCACGCCTTCGGCTTTATCCTCGCTCAGCATGCAGATCGTCTGGTTCAGGGATTCGAGCCTGAGCTGAGAGGCCAGATCGTTCTCCGTTCCCTTGTATATCGATTTCTTGATGAGGGAGAAGGATACGGGCGGCCCCTGGGCAAGCCTGTCGGCCAGCTTGTTGACCTCGGCCATGAGCTCGTCGTTTTCCACCACCCTGTTGACGATCCCGAGCTCACATGCCGTCTGCGCGGAGAAAACGTCACCGGTGAACATCAGCTCACACGCCTTGTAGGTGCCGACCAGCCGCGGAAGAAAATAGGTGCCGCCGCAATCGGGATGCACACCGATACGGCTGAACACCTCGCCGAACTTCGCCTTGTCGCTGCTGATTACGATATCGCAGGCAAGGGCCACATTCATTCCGGCCCCTACCGCGGCGCCGTTGACGGCCGCAATGATCGGCTTAGACAGATTCCTCATTGCAAGGATCAGATCGCCGAAGCGCTCCATGTCCACATACACTTGATTGCTGTTGCCGCTGTTGAACAACGGGAGGCCGAAATCACCGCCTGCACAAAACGACTTCCCTTCTCCGGTCAGCACCACCACCCTGCACTGTTCCTCTTTCTCAAGCGAGGTGAAAACCTCGATCATCTCCTCGAGGATCTCCATATCCAGGGCGTTCATTGCGTCCGGCCTGTTCATCGACACTATCCAGACCTTGTCCCGGTTTTCTATTTTTACATATTTTCTTTCCACAGTAGGCTCCTTTGTCTATTTCTCCGGATGGCTCTGTTAACCGGCAGTTTTCAGTCCCAGTTCGGCCAGTTTTTCCTGTGTGGGTATGCCGGTTCTGACGTCCCATCCCCGGCACTCGTAGTAATCGTCCAGGTGCTCTTGTACATCTTCTTTCTTGAGAAGGTCTTTCTCGTAGTAATCCTTCATCACGTG
>JAHDQN010000061.1 GCA_018433775.1 Deltaproteobacteria bacterium | reverse complement strand
TTCAAAGGCCTGTTCAAGCATTCACTCAAGTGCATCTTCGCGCTCTTGAAAATCGAAGACGATTTGTCCACTTTCATCGACTCGATCGATCAGGCTCTATGCCCCCATCTCAGGATTAAGGGGTGCGAAACTTGAGTAAATCATATCCGGAGACAGGATGAATATTCATCAGGTACATATCTTCAATATTGCAGCAAAGACCTTGAGCATCACGAAGACGGCAAAAAAGATGCACCTCTCCCAACCCTCGGTGAGCATCCAGATCAAAGACCTGGAAGACTCCCTGAATGTGAAGCTCTTCGAGAGAATCAACCGGAAGATCGCCCTGACAGACGCGGGCAAGGTATTCTTCTCCTACTCGGAGAGGCTTCTGAACCTCATCGACGAGATCAACGCGGTCATGAACGAGTTCAGCTCCGGGGATGTGGGCAAACTCGTCCTGGGCACCTCCAGCACGGTTGGCATCTATGTGCTCCCCAAGTATCTGGGCGAGTTCAAGGAGACATTCCCCAAGGCGGAAATATCGCTCATGATCATGAACCGGCAGGAGGCACTCGAGCAATGCATTGCCGGGGAGCTCGACTTCTCCTTTCTCCAGGACCCTCCCAAGCACCCCGACCTCCACGCCGATTTCTTCATGCGCGACGAGCTGGTGATCGTTTGCTCCCCCAAGCACCGGTGGGCAAAGAACGATCATCTCACCCTCAAGATGCTCGCCTCTGAGCCCGAACCCATCATCCTGCGCGAAGAGGGCTCCGGCACCAGAGGCCTGATCGAATATGTGCTCAAACGCTACGGCATCGAGCGCAACGTCACCATGGAGATGAGCTCGTCGGAAGGGATAAAGCGGGCGGTGGAGGCCAATCTGGGGGTTGCGGTTCTCTCCAAGAACGTGGTCAGGGCTGAGATGAAAAATGGAAGCCTGATCGCTCTGGGCATCAAGGACCTCAACACCAAGAGGGATTTCTATGTCGTCTATAACAAAAAGCGCAAGTTCATGCCGCTCATGGAGAAATTCCACGACTTCATCCTCAAGAAGAGGGATCTGATCAGTTCATCCCTCCTCTCATAAGCCACGAAGCGAAGAAGGTTTTTTAAGGCGTGCCAGGGCACCCAAACCTGAAGTAGCCTTCCGGCAAAAGGCGGTCGAATGTCTGAAGCGCCATCCAATCATCCCGGTAAAAGCGCCTGGAATAGATCCAGGGAGTCCGAATAGATAGGGGTTGACATGAACCGAATCATGATGCATGTAGTGCTTCTGTACACAGGTACAGAGGCGCCGGCCGGAAAAGGTCCGTACCAGGCCGGCATCACGGTCTCTTCCTTTGTTTCAGTGAATCGTTTACTGAACGGCAGGCAACAATAGGGCATTGGACTTGAATCGTGGTTTCTCTGTTCCATACCCTGCGGACCATACAAATGCGTTCTTGCATAAGGACAGCTATATCGAAAACGGCGGCTTATATACGTGATGAAAGAAGGCCCAATCAGGAAATAAGGAGTTGTGATACCTCCACATATTCTTGACAGTCCTTGAACGGAAGTGATATGAATCGCCATTCAGTTTTGCGCAAGGAGAACATATGCTAGAGATCAGGTTGCATGGAAGAGGCGGGCAGGGAGCTGTCACCTCGGCGGAGCTCATAGCCATTGCGGCGATCAACAAAGGCAATTTTGCTCAAGCATTCCCCAGTTTCGGACCTGAGCGCAGGGGTGCTCCGGTGGTGGCTTTCTGCAGGGTAGATGATAAGAAGATCAACATCAGGGCAAAGGTGTACAAGCCCGATGTCGTGATCGTGCTCGATCCGGGACTGCTTTCGCTGCTCGATCCCACCGAGGGGATGGGCGAGGGCGGAATCCTGATCATCAACACCAAAAAGAAACCGCAGGAAGTTGCGATCGCACCGGGCCGCTCCATCAAGGTGGTGACGGTGGATGCGAATACCATCGCAACTGAGGAGCTGGGAAGACCCATCGTGAACACCACCATGCTGGGCGGCTTCATCAGGGCCACCGGGCTGATCGGGATCGATGACATCAAAGAGCCTCTTCTGGAAAGGTTCGGAAAGAAATTGGGAGAGAGAAACCTCAAGGCCATGGAGCGTGCGTACCAAGAGGTTTCCATAGGAGAATAAGAACCATGGCGAAACCAATGGAAAAGATAACATGGCAGGAACTCGAGGCGGGCAGCGTCGTGACCGAGATCGGCAATGCCCGGGAATATGAAACAGGGTCGTGGAGGTCCGAGCGTCCGGTGGTCGAGGCCTCGCAGTGCATCAAGTGCGGGGTGTGCTGGCTGTTCTGTCCGGACGCCTGCATCGTGCGGGCCTCTGACGGTCATTTTGAGGCGGATCTGACCTACTGCAAGGGGTGCGGGATCTGCGCGAAAGAGTGCCCGGTGGGCTGCATCACGATGATTGCCGAGGAGGGGTAGCAGGAGATGGCCAGACAGAGAAAGGGAATCGAGGTATCCATCGCCATGGCCGATGCCGTGGCGCAGGCCAATGTCGACGTCATCGCGGCATACCCCATCACCCCGCAGACCCATATCGTGGAGCATCTCTCCGAGATCGTGGCCAACGGCGAGCTCGATGCCGAGTATGTGCCGGTCGAGAGCGAGCACTCGGCGATGAGCGTGTGCTGCGGTTCTTCGGCGGTGGGCGCCAGGACCTTCACCTCCACGAGCTCCCAGGGCCTTGCGCTCATGGCCGAGATTTTTTACATCGCCGCGTCCATGAGGCTGCCCATGGTGATGGCGCTGGCCAACCGGTCCCTGTCCGGTCCGCTGTCCATCTGGAACGATCATACCGACACCATGATGGTCAGGGACGCCGGGTGGATCCACGTATTCGTTGAGAACGGGCAGGAGAGCTACGACAACGTGTTCTGCGGGTTCCGGATATCCGAGGACCCGTCGGTGATGCTGCCTCTGGCAGTCAACCTGGACGGGTTCATCCTGACCCACATGATCGAGCCGGTGATCTACGAGGACAACGAGACGATCCGGAAGTATCTGCCCGAGGTGAGGATGAAGAACGCGCTTCATCCGGACAACCCGGTGTCCATGGGCTGTTTCGCCATGCCCGAGATTTACACCGAAGCGCAGATGGGCCGGGAGCAGGGGCTCCTGGACGCCTATCCCGCGGTCGTCAAGGCCTGGAAAGAGTGGGGCGACCTGACGGGAAGGTACTATCGCCCCGTCGAGACCTACCGCACGGAAGACGCTGAGTACTGCATCGTGACCATGGGCTCCTACGGGGAGACGGCCATGGAGGTGGTGGACGCGCTCAGGGAAGAGGGCGAGAAGGTCGGGGTCGTGAAGATACGCCTGTGGAGGCCGTTCCCCTTTGAAGATTTCCGCAGCGCGGTTGAAGGGAAGAAGTCGCTCATCGTGGTCGACCGGGCCATCAGCTTCGGCGGGCCCGGAGGGCCGGTGGCCCTGGAGCTGCGCTCCGCGCTCTACGGGCGTCCCAATGCCCCCGCGATCGTGAACTATGTAGCCGGCCTGGCCGGCAGGGACGTGGCCCGAAGCGATTTCAGGAAGATCATTCTTGAGGGCAAGGCCAAGGCCTCAAAGGGCGAGACGGAAGGCTTCACCCTGTACGGTTTGAGAGGATAAGGAGCGAAAATATATGGATAAATTCTCGGTTTTTTCATCGAGACTTGTCGAGAAGTCTGAGAACTTCACATCGGGACACCGTGCCTGCCAGGGGTGCGCCGAGGCGCTGGCGGTGCGGCACGTGATGAAGGCCCTGGGCAGGGACACCATCGTGGCCATGTCCACGGGGTGCATGGAGATCATCTCCTCGCCTCTGCCGCTGACCTCCTGGAGGGTGCCCTGGATCCACAACGCATTCGAGAACTCCGCTGCCGTGATCTCGGGTTGTGAGTCCGGGATAAAGGCCATGATGCGCAAGGGCAAGATACCGGCCAAGAAGATCAACTTCGTGGCCATGGGAGGAGACGGGGCCACGGCCGACATCGGCATGGGCGCGCTCTCCGGTGCCCTGGAGCGGGGTCACGACATGGTCTATATCTGCTACGACAACGAGGCCTACATGAACACGGGCATCCAGCGCTCCAGCTCCACGCCTTACGGGGCCAGCACCACGACCTCGCCGGCAGGCAAGGCGAGCATCGGGCAGCACACCCAGAAGAAGAACATGGCCCAGATCGCCGTCGCCCACAACATCCCCTACGTGGCGACCGCGTGCTCGAGCTTCCCGTTCGACCTGATGGAGAAGGTGAAGAGCGCCGCCGAGACACCGGGCGCCGCCTATGTCCATGTTCTGTCCGTATGCCCGACCGGCTGGAGGATCCCCACCCAGGACGCCATCAAATACGGCAGGCTGGCGGTCGATTCCTGCGTTTTTCCGCTCTACGAGGTGATCGAGGGAAAGTACCGGCTTTCCTACAAGCCCTATAAAAAGCTTGCCCTCACCGAATACCTCAAGGGCCAGGGCAGGTTCAGACATCTCACCGACAAGGAGATCCAGCTGATCCAGCAGAGGGTGGACAAGGACTACGAGAGAATCTTGAGACTGAGCGAAGAGGAAGAGTAATATGGGAATAGATATCAGGAAGATCGACGAGATCATCGAGCGCTATGACAAGTCCGAGGAATCGTTGCTCGCTATCCTTCAGGACTTCCAGCACACGTTCCGCTATGTTCCCGAAGAGGGAATGAAGAGGGTCAGCGAGATTCTGGGCGTTCCGGAGAGCAAGATCTACGGGGTGGGGACCTTCTACAAGGCCCTTTCGCTCAAGCCGGTGGGAAGGCATACGTGCAAGGTCTGCACCGGGACCGCGTGTCATCTCAAAGGCGCCCACACCCTGACCGACATCATCGGCAGGGAGCTGGACGTAGAGCCCGGGGAAACAACGAAGGACGGGAGGTTCACCCTGCAGACGGTAAACTGTGTCGGCGCGTGCGCACTGGCTCCGGTCGTCATGGTCGATGACGAGGATTACTACGAGGGGTCTTCTCCCCAGGACGTCCTGAAGAACCTCAGGAAGTACAAATAAGGAACGGGGAGGGTGATGACCATGGACAACAGGAAGCTTCAGTCGGTTGCAGCGCTCGAGAGTTACAGGACAAAGATCGCCGAATCCCAGAAGAACGAATATCCGGTTATCTACGTGTGCGGAGGGACCCCGTGCCTTGCGAAGGGAAGCAAGGCGGTGACCGAGGCCTTCAAGAAAGAGATCGAATCACAGGGACTTGCGTGCAAGGTCGAGCTCAGGCACAAGGTGACCGGGTGCCAGGGGTTCTGCAGCAAGGGGCCGGTGGTTTCCTTCGGAAACGACATCGTCTATCTGGAGGTCAAACCGGAACACGTGCCCGAGATCATCGAGAAGACCGTGAAGAACGCCCAGGTGATCGAGTCGCTGGGGTATAAGGACCCGCAGACGAAGAAGCGGTCTGCCTCGTTTCAGGGTATTCCGTTCTATGCCCACCAGAAGGGGATGATCCTCAAGGACCTGCGGGAAATAGATCCGCTCGAAATCGACGACTACATCTCCCGGGGCGGGTATGCCTCGCTGGCCAGGGCCTTTGCCATGGATCCCGAGAAGATCATCGACCTGATCACGGAGTCCGGGCTCAGGGGCCGCGGCGGCGGCGGGTTCCCTGCGGGAATGAAGTGGAGATCGTGCAGGGCCATCGACTCCGAGGTGCGTTATGTGCTCTGCAACGGCGACGAGGGAGACCCCGGGGCCTTCATGGACCGGTCCATCATGGAAGGCAACCCGCATGCCGTCATCGAGGGCATGATCGTGGGCGCATGGGCTGTGGGCGCCCATCACGGGTACGCCTATATCAGGGATGAATATCCCCTGGCCGTGAAGGTCATGAAGAAGGCCGTGGAAGATGCGACCGCCATGGGCCTTCTGGGCAGGAACATCCTGGGGACCGGGTTCGACTTCGACATCAAGATCACCCGCGGAGGCGGGGCCTTTGTATGCGGCGAGTCCTCTGCGCTCATGAGGTCGATCGAGGGCAAGGTGGGCGAGCCCCGGGCCAAGTACATCCGGTCGGTGGAGAAGGGGCTCTATGACCTGCCCACGGTCCTGAACAACGTGGAGACATGGACCAATGTTCCGCTGATCGTCAACAACGGGGCCCAGTGGTACCGTCAGACCGGCACCCAGGGGTCTCCGGGCACCAAGGTGTTCTCGCTGGCGGGCAAGGCGGTCAACACCGGTCTTGTGGAGGTCCCGATGGGGACCACCATACGTGAGCTCGTGGAAAAGGTCGGCGGAGGGATCCGCAGCGGCAGGAAGTTCAAGGCCGTCCAGACCGGCGGACCATCGGGCGGCTGCATCCCCGAGAGCCTGGCGGACCTGCCCATCGACTTCGACTCCCTGAGCAAGGCGGGCTCCATGATGGGCTCGGGCGGCATCATCGTCATGGACGAGGCCACCTGTATGGTCGACGTAGCCAAGTACTTCATCTCCTTCCTGGCCGAGGAGTCCTGCGGCAAGTGCTCTCCCTGCAGGGACGGGCTGCCGAGGATGAAGCAGATCCTGACCGACATCACCGAGGGCAGGGGCAAGGAGGGCGACATCGAGCTGCTCGAAGAGCTCTGCGATGTGCTGGGCTACGGCGCGCTCTGCGGGCTGGGGTCTTCGGCGCCCAACCCGGTTCTGTCCACCATCAAGTACTTCCGCGAGGAGTACGAGGCCCATATCAGAGACAAGCGCTGTCCTGCCGGCGTGTGCCGAAACCTCGTCACCTTCCGTATCGATGCGGACGCCTGCACCGGGTGCACCCTGTGCGCCAAGCAGTGCCCCCAGGCATGCATCACGGGCGAGCGAAAACAGGCCCATGTCATCGACCAGAGCAGGTGCATCAAGTGCGGGGTGTGCAGAGACGTCTGCAAATTCGACGCAGTACGGGTAGAATAAGGACAAAAGCCATGGAAAAAATCACGATAAAGATCAATGGAAAAGACATCGAGGCCGTCAAGGACC
>JAHDQN010000057.1 GCA_018433775.1 Deltaproteobacteria bacterium | reverse complement strand
TTCCGCAAGGACGGCTCACCCGTCACGGTCCTGCTCTCGGCAAACCTGGTCTACAACAAAAAGGGCGAGCCCATCTGCATGATGGACTCCTTCGTGGACATCACCGAGCGCAAGCGCATGGAGGAAGACCTGCGGATAAAGGAAGATGCCATCGCCTCGTCGATCGACGGCATCGGGTTCTGTGACCTGGAGGGAAGAATCACCTATGTAAACGACGCGGCGCTGAAGATGTGGGGGGCTGAATCTCCCTCCGAGGTGCTGGGCAGGTCCGTCCTGGAACTGGCCCAGTCGGAGGAAGAGGCCCTGGAGATATTCCAGGCCATTATGGAAAAGGGGAGCTGGTCGGGCGAGGTGTCCGGGTTCCGGAGAGACGGTTCGCCCATCACGGTCCATCTCTCGGCAAGCATGGTTTATGACAAGAAGGGCGAGCCCATCTGCGTGATGGACTCCTTCGTGGATATCACCGAGCGCAAGCGCATGGAAGAGGAACTGCGGATCAGGGATTTCGCCATTGCCTCTTCCATCAACGGCATCGCCATCGGCGACCTTGACGGCAACATCACGTACGTGAATGAGGCCTTTGTGCGCCTGTGGGGCGGCAAAGACCCATCCGAGGTCCTGGGGAAATCGGCGCTCACCTTTGCCCAGTCGCAGGCCGATGCGGCGGCCATCCTGGAGACCGTGCTCACCAGGGGCACCTGGTTCGGGGAGATCATCGCGATCAAGAAAAACCGGGCCCCCATCGCGGTGCAGCTCTCCGCAAACATGGTGCAGGACGAGCAGGGCCGGCCTATCTGCCTGCTGTGCTCGTTCGTGGACATCACCGAGCGCAAGCTCACCGAGCAGAAGCTGCAGAAGGCCTACGAGAGCCTGGAACAGCGCGTCGAGGAGCGAACGGAGGAGCTCGTGCGGTCGAACATCAGGCTCAAGCGCGAGATCGAGGAACGCAAGCTGGCCGAGCACACCCTGATGAGAAAGGAAGAGGAGCTGCAGCTCAAGTCGCTGAACCTCGAGGAGGCGAACACCGCCTTGAAGGTGCTGCTCAAGCGGGGCGAGCAGGACAAGAATGAGCTGGAGGAAAAGGTCCTGTCCAACATCAGGGAACTGGCCCTGCCCTATCTGGAAAAGCTCAAGTCAGGCCCCCTCGACGACAAGCAGGCGGCCTATGTGCATCTCCTGGAGTCGAGCCTGAACGACATCATCTCTCCCTTCCTCCAGAGGCTCTCCTCCCAATATCTGAACCTCACTCCCACCGAGATCCAGGTGGCGAACCTGGTGCGCGAGGGCAAATCCACCAAGGAGATATCCGAGCTGCTCACCATCTCCAAACGGGCCGTTGAGTTCCACCGGAACAATATCCGGGACAAGCTCGGCCTGAAGAAAGAAAAGGCGAACTTGAGGTCGTACCTGCTCTCGCTGAGCTAGAAAAAGCACTTGAGCTGTCAGTCAGTCACCGGGGTCAGGTCTCAACATTTGACATTGAATGTCAAATGTTGAGACCTGACCCCGGATGACCCCGATCCTGCTAGAAGAAGCATTTGAGCTGCGCATACACCTCGTCGTTGTCGTCGAACTGCCCGAGCAGCGAGTCGTCGTATCTTCCGCCCAGCACCGCGAGCCCGATGGTGCCCTGCAGCGTGCCGGTGAAGTTGTACTTCAGCGAGGGCTTCACGAGGTAGTCCCTGAACTCGATGCCATAGGCTGCGCGCAGGTCGAACTCCATGGTGTTCTGGAGGAAAAACTGCTTGAACTGGAGGGTGAGCAGGGTGTCGAGCCCTTCCTTGTTGAAGTAGACCGGCATGTCTTTGTCATAGTCGGGAATCCACTCCTGGATCACCTGCATGCTGATGCTCGTGTCGCCGTAGATGTAGTCGATGCCGAGCCCGTATTTCATGGAATCCATCTGGACGTTCACCTCGGGGTCGATGCGGAAGGTCTGCCGTGATGCTTCCCCGCCCGAGACGAGGTAGCTCCTCATGAAATCGGCGATCATGGCCTGCTGCCTTGCAGGAGTGATCTCCTGCGCGAGCACTGACCGGAGCTTGCGGTTGTAGAACTTGTCTTTGAAATAGGCGAACTCGCCGCGGAGAGTGAACGAACTCACCGTGGTGGTGAAATCGAAGCCAAAGACCTGGATCCGGTGCAGTGACGGTTCGTAGGTGAGGTCCAGGGAAAGATCGTAGGCGAGCGCCAGGGGATCTTGAAGCTCCACGGTGAGATCAGAGACCGCCTCGGTGAGCGGCATGGGATCGTAGCCCCGGAAATAGCTCACGGAGAGGTCCCATCCGCCGATATACTTCGACACCCGGATGCCCGCCTGAGAGTTGTCGAGGTTGAACGCGGGGATGTCGATCTCGTCATACCGGGCCCTGACCGGGATGGCCCCGACCGCGGTGCCCGTATCGATAAAGGCCGGCGGCTTGAGCACACCCGGAAACCACCGCTCTTCCGGCGTTGGCAGGCGGTAGGGGACAAACCAGGGTATCCAAGCCAGCTCAACGTTCGCGATGTCGGAATAGGCATTCACCTTCACCGCGGGCGCGCCGACCTTCCGGTCGAGCTCGTCGGCCACGATTCCCTGCCTGAAGTCCTCAGGATTCAGGTTGTCGGTGGGGTTGATCTCGTCGAGCCTACCCCAGGCGAACTTCTGGATCCCGACCCTAAGGTCCGCGTGGGAGGAATACAGATCGATATAGGCCTCGTCTACGTCCACATAGGGGTTCTTGTCCTGATAAATTTTGTTGAACTCGTTGAACAACAGGCCGTTGCCCGGATCGATGACCGTGCCGTCATCCACGGCCTGGAGGAAAATCTTGAGAGTGGATACGGTCGAAACGTCCGCCCTGAAATCGAGTCCCAGCTCGGTGGTGGGGTCTTCATCGGGCGATTCGTCGTCCAGGGCATAGACAGCCCCGGCCTGGAGATACCCGCTCAGGGAGGCCTTAAGGTTCTCCCCTTCATATTCCCAGGCATGCGCCGGGGCGCACAGCAGGAGGCAGAGCGCCACAAGCGGCCCCGCCGGAGCGTAGTTGAAACGCACGTTCATGAAGTGCATCACCGCGCGCATCGGCGCATCAATAAGCCGGATAATGTGCCCCTCTCATCCGCCCCTCCCCTGCTCAGAGGAAAGAGCGGTCTCTGAGTTTTCATCCCATCATGCAATACCGATCCATGGTATATCTTAAGGCCCGATCCTTCGGTCCAACTTTAAAAACCGCAAGCGGCTGCGAATGTGGGGCCATCTTCCAACGTCTTCCTCAGCAGACCCCGGAAGGTGGATCAAACCCGGATACAACTCTCATCTGCTCGAGCGGGGCCTTGGAAAAGAACACTCGAAGCGCAATGTCCCTTGCCCGGGTTATCCGCAAGACAGGCCGCGGAAAGAAACCAGCAATAATCATACTTGCCGGGGCTGAACCGCCCTTGTGCATTCCTTCCCCCGCAGCCTTCCCTCATTTGCCCCTTTTCATGTACCTCTCGGTGAATATAGCATCTTTGAGCCCGGTGTCATAGACCACGTTGCCCAGCTCGATGATCGTGGTCCTGTTGTTCTGCACGTTGTGCATCTCGATGTGCATGGGGGTGTTGATGTTCTGGATGTTTTTGACCTGGGTGAAGGTGCCCTGCTTTTCGTACCGGCCCTTGGGATCGTAGAAGTCGGCCTTTGCCGGGATGAAGTTGCTTTTGCGAATCCAGAAGATGATCTTGCTATAGAACTCCATCTCTTTGGGCAGGGCCTCGATCTGGTAGCAGTCTTCGCCGTCGACCGGCTCCTCGCCCAGCATGGTGAAGGTATAGTCGTCAACATCGTGACTACCCATGTCGAAAAAGGTGAGCTCCGTGCCCATGAAGCTCTCTCCCTTGCCGCTGGCGCTGATCTGGCGCACCCGCTGCAGTGCCGGGAGGTAGAGCCACTGCTTGTCCTCCTTGTTTTCGGTCCACACCAGGAAGCTCGTGCCCTTCACGTCGGCAGGCGAGTCGAAGAACAGGATTGATTTGGAGCTGTCCTCGCTATATTTCTTCACAAAGGCGCTGAGCTTTCTCTCGCGCTTCTGGCCCTTGTCGTTCAAGAGGATCATGGTCATGTCGGCCGTGCTGTCATTGGCCTGGTCCGTAAGCTCCTCGGACTTCTTCACGATGTCATAGGCGCTCATCTCCGCGCTCAGAGCCGGAACTTGGCCCGTGAGGACAAAGGCTCCGGCGGCCAGCACGCCAAGGACTGATATCATGGCATATCTATATTTCATGTTCGACCCTCCTGTTCGATTGTGTATTCACTGCCTTGCCCGTATACCCTACCACATTTTCCTCCCCGTTTTGAACACCGGAAGTGGATGTATGCAAGGGTAACACCGGAGCGAGGGCTCTGGGCCTTTCCTCGGCCAGCTTCGGTGGAAATATCTTGAGTATGGCCGGCAGCAGGGTGATGGAGGCCAGGGAGGTGGTGATCATGACCAGGGCCACGAGTATACCCAGCTGGCTGATGATGACGAAGTTTGACGGCACGAGCACCAGAAACCCGGCCGCCACGGCCAGGGCATTGTAGAGAATGGCCCTTCCCGAGGTGTTGAGCGATGTCTCGATGGCCTTTTCCACGCTCTCATGCAGGCGGATCTCGTGCCGGTAGCGGCTCAGAAAATGGATGGAATAGTCGATTCCGATCCCGATTGCCAGACTCGCGATGATGGCTGTTGCGGCGTTGAGCTTGATGCCAGTGACCCCCATGATTCCGAAGTTCAGGACAATGGGCACTACGAGCGGCACCACGCTGTAGCATCCCAGCTTGATCGACCTGAACATCACCGAAACGATGAGGATCACCAGGATGAACGAGACCGTGAAGCTCCTGACCTGGCTCTGTACCACCAGGCGGTTGAATTCCTTTGCCAGCATGGAAAGGCCGGTGGTGAATATTCCCGCAATCCGCGGGCTCTCGAGCTCGCGTTCCTGATAATCATTGACCTCATCCACCACGTCCTGGGCCAGGTATCCGCTCTGGGACTTCATCTGCAGCAGGATCTGGCCGCTGCTGTAGTCGAAGTCCACGAAGCTGTCCAGCTCGCCGCTCCCGCCCGAAAACGAGAAGAGCAGGAGATACTGGGCCACGAGTTCCTGTGACTCCGGAATGGTATAGTATGCAGGATCGCCCTCGTGCATGGCCTGGTTCATCCGCTTGATGAAGTCCACCACGGATACCGCTTTGCCGATATCCTCCATGCCCATGAGCCTGTTCTGGAGGGTATCCATCTCCCGCAATACCGCAGGGTCCTTGATGTCGTCCGGCTCCATGCTGTCGAGCACCACGTTGAACAGCGACGTGCCGCCGAACTTGTCGTTGAGAATCTCGTCGGCCACCCGGATGGGGCTGCCCGTGCGGAAGTCTTCGATGAGGTTCAGGTCGCTCTTCACCAGGAGCCCGCCCCCTGCCGACAGGACGAACAGCATCAGGCTGATTCCCAGGATGAGCCGGCTCCTGGTGAGGCTGGTACGCGAGAAGAATCCCAGCGCCGGACCGATCAGATCCTTGTTCGAATGGTGGTGAGACCGGTACTTCCACCCCCTGGATTCCGCTACGGAGAGCACTGCCGGAACGAATGTGAGCGATATCGCGACCGCCACGAGCAGTCCGAAGCCCGACAGGGCGCCGAACTGCTTCAGGGGAACAATGGCCGAGGTGCACAGCGACATGAACGATGCTATGGTGGTGAGCCCGGCCATGATGACGGGCAGGCTCACCCGAGTGACGGAGGCAGTGATCCCGGATGAGCCTGTTCTCCCTTCTTCGGCGTCGGAAAACACGTTTTCCAGAACATGAATGCCGTAGGCCGAGCCCACGGCGATGAGCGCCACCGGGAGCACGCTCGTGACCATAGTAAGCGGGACATCGAGCAGGGACATCAGGCCGATGGTCCAGATGGACCCGATTCCCACGGCAAGCAGGGGCAGCACCATGCCCCGGAAATTCCGGAAAAACAGAAACAGAAACCCGAGCAGCACGATGTTGACCAACGGCACCAGGAGCTTCAGGTCCTTGATCATATAATGCCCCTGCAGCGCCTCGACCACCGTAGGGCCGGATATGAAGAACTCCTCGGGCCCCTCGTACTTTTCCACGATATCCAGCAGGGTGTAGTAGATGGGCACGATATCGTCGGTCTCCACGGTGCCGTCAAGCACCACCGACAGCGCCGTTCCCGTTCCGTCGGCCGTGACATACACCCCCTCGTACACCCCCCAGGATGCAGCCTTTTCCCTCAGCTCCAGCAGTTCTTCCCGGGAAGACGGGACCTCCCCTTCTTCAGCCAGGGGGCTCACATCCAAACCGCCCTCGCTGCCCGTGATATTCTTCACATTGAGAATGCCGGTGACCTTTTTCACTCCTTCGAGATCTTCCACCTCCCGGGTGATCTTCCAGATCTTCTCCAGTGAACCGGGGTTGTAGACATCGGTGTGAAGCATTCCGATGAGAATGTCCGCGTACGACTCGAATTCCTGCTTGTTCCTGTTGTACACCGCCTCGACCGGGTTGTTCTGCTTCAGGACAATCTCTACCCGGGGATCGATCTTCACCCGGGGGACCTGCGTGAGAAAAAACCCGGTGATACACAGGACAATGCCGATCACCCACCAGGGGCGATGCACGCTGAACCGAATAATTTTTTTCATACCTCCCCTTTCCCCTCAATCCGAGATTGCCCAGGGAATCACGGACCGCCCCGGCAGCCTCTCAATCCGGGTCTTCCCCGGCAACTGCAATACCGATACGGCCTCGTTCAACGGCATGGACTCAAAGGCAAGCCCTGGTCTCCATGGGAACAGCAAACGGCGGAAATGTTGCTCCGCCTCCTCGTCACTAACCCTTAAGTGACAAACCACCACAATGCGAGCCGCCGCCCCGGGATCTCAGGACTCCAATGCAGGGGGCTGCTTTTTCGGCAAGCCTCTGTTTACCACTGCAGTATTCAGAGGCGTACGCAAAGAAAGATTCTGCCATGGCGAAACCCCTTTGCCCAAACAGGATACACTCTGTCTCATCCCTTCAAATCTCCATATCATTTAATAATAATGAACCGTCATTACTCTAACAAGTTCTCAAATATTTGCAACAGAAATTTCCCTCTTTATGCATTTCAGAGATCACATATCACGAGAATGTCCGGCACTAAGGATAGCAGGGACCAACGTCTCCAGCTTTCATCCTCCTCCCGTGAACGTTTGGTAAAAGACGAAACAGGTGGATAACATTCTCCTTGAAACTTGCCCCCTGGGAATCACGCGATAAGGCTCGCCATTGAAGACTATACCGTTGATTAACGTGCGACTTGCAGGGAAGTTGCCCTGCTTCTGAGGGGGTGAGCACTGCAGGCGGCAGGGCCCTCTCATTCCCCGCCCGCTGTGCCCGTGTGGAAGAAATAGTTTTTCCGGTTAAAGTGCATTTTTGCACAGCGCCAGGATGGCTGACGCAATGGAGGATTCAACCAGCCCGGGGTCGGCAGGAGAAAAATCCCGTATATCTAGAGGAAATCCAGGCCAGAAACCGCCATATCGAGGTAGAGATATCCGCCTCCAGCCGATACGCTCATCGGCTCGTTCCGGTCTTCGAACACCAGGGCGGGCTCCCAGGCATCGAGCTCGAACGACAGGAATGGAGCGTCGCCCGAACCGCCCATCAGTTCGGGCAGGCTGCCCATGATGTCTTCAGCCAGCGAAGAATGGTCGAAGATGCCGAGATTGCCCGGGTTGTCCTTCATCACGTGGAAGCGGCTCTTCCCGGGTACGCGGGAAAGGTCGATGTCGAGCCGGTATCCATCGGCTGAAGGGGCTATGATCATACACAAGTCCACTGATGCCTCCCACTGCGGCATGTCTCCTGTCCGGTATTGAAAAACGATGTCAGGGACTTCAAGCCGTATCCGGGAGCCTCTCAGATCGATGGCGGGCGGTACGCTCAGGCGCATGACTGTCTGCTCAGAGGTCGAGCGCCCCTGTCTGAATCCTGGAAATTCTTCTCCCAGAAGCGTGTTGACAAGCTCGTATACATCCCACTCGTCCTGCAGGTCGATACTGTCTGCCAGGAGCTGGTTGACGACTGTCTGTGAAAGGGCGAGGCTCAAGCTTGAGGTATCCGGCAAGGCGAGCAGCCAGCCGGGATCATGGCAGACAGGATACAGGTCCGGGAACACCGCATACGGTCCGGTTGCGAGGGAAGAGCCGGAAAGATCGAGCCCGATATCGAACCCCTCGATCATCTCGCCGGCATCGTATTCGCGGGCTGCCATTTCCTCCAGATCCGTCCTGATCATGTCTTCCACCATTCCCTTTTCATCCACGAGAGGATAATCGTAATCAAAAGGTTCGGCAAAGGCTACATCCTGCACGGACTGGGTATCCAGGACAATCATTTTCCCTGCCTGGTCTTCCCGGTATTCGACTAAAAAGGTCGCATCGATGTTGAGATCGTTACCCTGCGTTGTGATAAGCGGAATCCCGAACAGGGACACCGCTTCCATGTCCACCTGCTCTATGGTGAAGCGGATCGTCGCGGTCTTCACATCCGGGTTTGAACCCGAATCGTGAAAGGCCAGGGATTTGATGGTGAAATCATCCGTAGCCGGGTCGCCGTCGCCGTAGCTCAGGCTGGTGATCAGATCCGAGTTCTCCTGCCTGATGGCTTCGAACACCTCATCGATGGCAGAGCCGAACAAATCGTTGAACTTTTCCTCCATGTCGAAGGGGTTCAGGGGCGCCGCACCAGGGGGAGACGCCCAGGCTACGTCCTCACGGGCCTGTGAAGAGAGGCCGAGTCCCAGGGCGATTACTCCGGGGCCGGTTGCCTCCGGGATGCCGTAGACATCCGCAAAGACATATGTGTCGAGATCGGACTCGAATCCTCCCAACAGTCCCGGCACATCCTTTTCCGCCCCGAATACCCGGATGCTTCCGGGAAGCAGGTCCGCAGCTTCGTATCCGGTTTCGGCGGGGTCGAACGCAACCGGGGGGAGCTCGATCCGCCCGAGCTCGGAGGCGATTGCGCGCTCGACAACACGATGGAAGAAAAAGGGCTGCGAGAAAGCTACTCCGGCCGAATCCAGGAGGTCGAACACCAGGCGCACATCACCGTTCAGGCCCGCGCCTTCAACGGCAATGCAGGTTTCGACCAGGAGATCGTTCGAGCCCGTGGACACGAAGGGCTGTCCGTAGACAGGCAGGATCGAGAGTGAAACGTCTTTCACGGTAAACTGCAGACGGAGAACCGCTGAGGGCAGCTCGTCGAGATGCACGGCCTCGAGGGTGTGCACCACGATATCGGGGGTGTCATGATTGCTGTCTCCATACGAGAGCCCGGTTATGAACGACGCCCCCTGCCGGTTCAGCGAATCGAAGGCCTCGCCTATCCTTTCATCCAGCACGGCAGCAAGATCCTGCTTCTGTAGATCGAGCAGCATCTGTGACGCCAGAATCCCCACACCGTTCCTGATATACGAGTCCACAGGCAGTGGCCGGCTCGTCGAGAGGACGATCTTCTCCTTGCTCGCCCTCCCGCCGGGATGAATGGCCTGAACGAGAACCACCTGGTAGAGATCTTCCTCGCTCACGGCGAATTCGCACACGAAACGGCCGTCCTTAGGCAGTGCCTCCTCCCGGTATCCCGACCCGTCTGAGACATACACCCTATCAATAGCGGATGGCCCGCACGAGGTTTCTACCGCAAGGGTCCTGCTCCCGGGCTCCACATGATCGCCGTCTTTCAAGGGGAAAAGATTGCCCTGCTCGTCCACGAGAAAAAGACCGATCTCGCACGCTTCATCAAAGCCGACGGCTGCTACAGAGACACCGGGATCGTAGATGGATTTCTCGGCAATGGCCTCATCACTGCTGCTGCTCCCCGAACATGACGAAAGAAGCGCCATCACGCCGCACGATATCAGAAACGACCCAAGAGATTTTATCCTCATTCCCCATGTCTCCCGACCGGCATACCGTGTACCGGAATCATTGACCGCGGCCAATCAATTGTTCACCTGAGTGAATTATCATTACCCTACAAACATAATTTATTATTGGATAAATGCAATAACTATTCCGGCATATCCCAGGACCTGCACACACATGAAACGCCCTTCACGATCATGGGATTCTCCACATAAAATCTCTGAAAAAATATTCTTTTGTCTGTTCACTGTTGTATACATTTTATCCCATTCCCCGTCACCATAGTCCAAGGTTCTATGAAAACTTTTACCCATTATCGGAAAAAGATTTTCCATCACAAGATTTCTCAAGCTCCGGAAAAGCCTGCCCTGCATTGTCAGAATGCAGCAAGCCGCATATCCCTATCCCTTTGCTGCCCCCTCCAAGAACGGGCGGCCTACCCTTTCGATGAACATCGTCCAATGACCTTACCGGCGAACAACACCCCCTCCCGCAGGATATCCGGGGAAACACATCACTCTTCCCAGAACAGATTTCCCAGAGAATGTCCGGTTTCGACAAGGAAACCTTTTGACATGAAACGAGAACCGGCTATAATGGCGTATAATTTGCACATTCGTGATATGTTTATCCGGGGAATTCGGGAAAATTACGGTGTTCGTTTATGCAGGAGGATTGGAATGAAGACAATCACCACGATGCTGGTCCTGTTCCTTTTCTTATCCGGGTGCAGCAATGACAGCACTTTTGAGGGTATATCGGACGATTCCAGCCATGATGCGATTATTGAAGAGGCGGCCATTGCCCTGGATGACCAGGATTATGCCACAACCGTCCTACTGCTGACTGAAGTCTATAACACTACCAGCCCCGACCCGCGGGTATCGAGGCTTCTCAGTTCTGCCTATATGGGCAGGGCGGGTGTCGATTTCGTCAGTCTTATCAGATACTCCGGACTGGTCGAGCAGGGAGATTTCGATATGGTCCAGGAGTCCCTTTCCCTCTTTCCTGCGCCTATACCGGAGGATAACAACAATGAGAGCATGTGCACTGCAGAAGACAGAACCGTGCTCATCTTCCTCGACGAAACAGACCCGGATAATGCGGAATATCTGAATGCCCAGTTCATTGACGGCCACTGCATGGGAGATCTTATCGACAACCTCGAAGAGGCGCAGTATGTACTGCGTGTGCTGAAGGACACCAACAGGCACACACTCGACGATGAAATCCAACTGGGCGTGGCGTCGGCGACCCATTTTGTTTATTACACCGGTACCCGGGTTGCTGATGGGCTCAACAAGTCGCTTGCCAACCAGGATCCTGAGAAACACGTCCCCGGCCTGGTTCCGGTGCCGATCAACACAGAGGCCTATCGCTATTACCGCGAGGAAAGGTTTTCTTTTGATCAAAACACATTGAGTATGCTTAAGGGAGAGGCCTTCCGAGAAGAGAATCTCGGCCTCCTGTTATTGAATACCTACCAGAGGGACCTGATCGATGTTTACGATGCAGTGCAGGCCTTCGACAGGGCCACTCCCGAGCAGAACGACGTTCGTGATGCCCTCCAGGACTTCCTCGCCTGTGTCCTGGACAGGGAAGGCGCGACCATTTCCGAGCTCGATGAGAATGACATCATCTCGACCATGACCACTGCCGGTGTTCATAATCTTGCGATTAGTCTCTCCGCCGAGTAGCCGCTCGGAGAGAATGAAGTGGGGGATACGATGAAAAAACTTCTGTGCTGCTTTCCTTTGCTCATACCCATACTCGTTTCATCCATACTGCATGCGAATGAGTACAACTATATCTACCGGGGTACACGGCCTCTGGGAATGGGGGGCGCGTTCGTGGCCGTGTCGAATGACCAGAACGCCCTGTTCTATAACCCGGCCGGCCTCTCCCATGTACCGGACCGGAGGCTCGTGCTCTTCTCCGTCGAGGCGGAAGTGGGACAGGGTGCTTACGACGCCTACACCGATATCCTCGACGTCGACACCGACAACGAGCTTGAGGTGGCGGAATTCCTGAGGGACTATATCGGCGAATACTCCCATGCATCTGCTGCGGTCTTTCCCTATTACATAAGGCCCCACTTCGCCTTCGGCATATTCGGCACGGCCAAGACCAATTTCATCGCGCGGAACTACCAGTACCCCAGCATCGTGGTTGACAGCACTTCAGATGCAGGCGCTGCTCTGGGATATGCACACGCCTTTTTTGATGACGCGCTTTCCATCGGCGCCAGCCTGAAGTACGTCGTGCGCCAGAGCCTCAACGAGGAATACACCGTGCCCGACATCACCAGCGACAATTTTGATGATCTGGTGGAAGACGACGTGCAGGACGGCTACGGGACTCTGCTCGACGTCGGTTTTATCTACCGGTTCGAAGAGATTGCCATCGGGCAAAAGAACGTTATTTTTCAGATGGGCCTGAGCGCCAACAATCTCATCGGGTCGGACATGGACGATGCACGAGATCTTGAGGAGCATGTAGACATCGGATTGACAGCTTACGTGGATTCCTGGGTTCTTGCATTGGATTATTTTGATGTGGCGGGCATGATCGATGACGAGGATGACCCGGGCAAGAGAATCAGGATTGGTGCCGAATATACATTCGAGAACCTCTTAACCCTGCGTGGGGGCCTTTATCAGGGATACATCACGCTCGGCCTGGAGATCGATGCCCGGTACGTCCAGCTCGACCTGCTCACCTATGCCGAAGAGGTGGGCACCTACGCAGGGCAGCACAGCGACCGCAGGTACGTACTCGGACTCAAGTTCGGCTTCTGAAGAAAGGTTGCGGAAAACCATCATCCGGTGTAGGGAACGACCCATGGACAACTCGGTGATCGACTCTGTGTTCCGCATCCTGAAAGCCGATGTGAAGCCTCTGCGCGAGCCCATCGTCAGCAAGGTGGCCCGCACCTCGAATGCCTTCCAGGTGCTCGTTTCCACCATGCTCAGCCTCAGGACCAAAGACGCGACCACCGAAGAGGCGTCCCGGAGGCTTTTTGCCCTTGCCCCCACGCCCGAGCGGATGGTGCGCATCCCTGTGGAAGAGATCGAAAAGGCCATATTCCCGGTGGGGTTCTACAAGACCAAGGCAAGAAATATCCTGGAGGTATCCCGGATCCTGCTGGACACCTTCGGGGGCCGGGTTCCCGACGACATGGACCGGCTCCTGGCGTTGCCGGGGGTGGGGAGAAAGACGGCCAACCTCGTGATCATCCTCGCCTTCGGCGGCCTGGGCATCTGTGTCGACACCCATGTCCACCGGATCACCAACCGGTGGGGATATGTGTCCACCAGAAATCCCGACGAGACGGAAATGAGGCTCAGAGAAAAACTTCCGGTGAGGTACTGGACCGTCATCAACGACTATCTCGTCCCTTACGGGCAGTTCGTCTGCGTGCCCATAAGCCCCTTCTGCTCACGGTGCAGGCTGGCCGAGTTTTGCGGGAAAATAGGGGTAAAAAAATCGCGGTAATGCCGCTTGAAGTCCCCTGGCCGGCGGCTATTGCCTTCCCTGTTTTTTCTGTGCTAGTGATTCTCAAGCTGTGGAACTGTCAAAAAGACTAATGGTAAAAATTATCTGGCGTTTTTTCTTCGTCCAGGGTGCGTGGAATTTCAGAGGCATGCAGAATATCGGCTTCGTGTATGCCATGCTGCCCGGCCTGAAGAAGGTGCGCCCGGCTGACGCGGAAAAAGCGGCTGAGAAATACGTCCGCTTTTTCAACACCCACCCCTACATGGCACCCGCAATCGGCGGCGTCTTCCTGAACATCGAGGAGCGCGGCGACGAGGCGGTGATCGAGAAGCTCAGGCCCGGGATCTCCGGTTCACTGGCCGCTTTGGGCGACACCTTTTTCTGGGCCACGCTCAAGCCGATCATCGCGCTCCTCCTGCTCCTTGCCCTCATGGGGGATAACGTCTGGTCCATGATCCTGGTGCTCCTGCTCTACAACGGTATCCATCTCTGGACCATGACATGGGGGTTTGCCCGGGGTTACCGAAACGGGCCGGCAGGGGCCCTGGAGCTGGCCGCGACCCTGGCGATCGACAGGACGAAACGCATCGCCCTGGCCATCCCCCTGCTGGCAGGGATGGTCATTGCCGTGATGTCGCTCAAGCACGATACGGGGTTGACCCTGCTGGGGGCGAATCTGCTGGTCTTTATCGCCGCAGCCGTTGCATTCAGACTCAAACTGGGGGTGTTATGGATATTCTATGGAGTATTTACTCTCAGTTTGGTATGGACTATTATAAAATGAAGGAGCAAAGAGTAACCATCCAGAACAAGTTGGGATTGCACGCTCGTGCCGCTGCGGCATTCTCCCGTCAGGCGTCGGAGTTCACTTCCCATATCATCGTAATAAAAGACCACATGGAGGTAAATGGAAAAAGCATCATGGAACTGCTAACCCTCGCTGCCACCAAAGGCAGCCATATTGTCATCAAGGCCGCCGGCGACGATGAGAGCCAGGCAGTCGAAGCGCTTGCAAGGCTCGTCAAGCAGGGATTCGGAGAGGCCTGATGGATCAGCGCCAGGTTCATATTCTCCACGGGGTAGCCGCATCGGCCGGCATTGCCATCGGCAAGGCCGTGATCATGGACACCAAAAAGATCGAGCGTTACCCCAAGATCCGGATTACGGCGTCTCTTCTGAAAGACGAAATAAAGCGCTTCGACAATGCGGTCAAGGTGTCCGAGAAACAGATCAAAGAGGCGATCAGGGAGCTCGAAGCCCACAACGTGGGGAAAGAGCATTCCTTTATCCTGGAGACGCATATGATGATGCTCACCGATCCCGCACTCAGCGGCAGGGTCAGGGAGCTCATCACCACGGAACACATCAATGCCGAATGGGCGCTCAAGAACGCGCTGCTTGAAATCGAAAAGGATTTCGACTCCATCGGCGATGAATACATCAAGAGCAGGGTCGCGGATACGACCTTCGTGGGAGAGCGCCTCCTCAGGAACCTCATCGGCAGGAAGACCAGCAGGTGCCACCTCCTTGACAACAGCATCATCGTGGCCCACGATCTCTCCCCCGCAGATACCGCCATGCTGAACAAGGAAAAGATCCTGGGCTTCGCCACCGACGTGGGCGGCCTGACGTCACACACCTCCATCATCGCCCATTCCCTGGAGATGCCCGCCGTGGTGGGTCTGGAGAACGCCTCCGCGCTGATCAATCCGGGGGACAACGTGATCCTCGACGGGATTTCCGGCGTAGTGATCGTCAACCCCTCCGAGAATCAGGTCCTGGAATATGAGCACCGGGAACGCTCGTTCATCACCCTCGAGCTGAAGCTCAAGGAAAAGGCAAAGTCCCCGGCCGTCACCCGGGACGGGAAGTACGTCAAGGTCAAGGGAAACCTGGAGTTCAAGGACGAGGTGAAGACTGTCCTTGACCACGGGGCCGAGGGCATCGGGCTCTACCGCACCGAGTTTCTCTATCTCAACAGGAACCACGTCCCCAGCGAGGAGGACCACTACCAGGCGTACAAGACCGTGGTGGAGACCGTATCGCCCTACAACACCGTGATCAGGACACTGGACCTGGGCGGTGACAAGCTCTATTCATCGCTGGGCAAGCTCCGTAATGAGATGAACCCGGTCATGGGCCTGAGGGCCATCCGGTTGTGCCTCAAAGAGGTGGACGTCTTCAGGACGCAGCTCAGGGGAATCCTGAGGGCGAGCCACTACGGCAACACATCCATCATGTTCCCCATGATCTCGGGCATGGACGAGCTCATGAAGGCAAAGGCCATCCTTGATGAAACAAAAGAGACCCTGCTCAAGGAAGGCATCCCCTTCGACGAAAGTATCCCGGTGGGAATCATGATCGAGGTCCCCTCCGCGGCCACCATCGCGGATATCCTCGCCTCCGAGGTGGATTTCTTCAGCATCGGGACCAACGACCTGATCCAGTATGCCCTGGCCATCGACCGGGGCAACGAATATGTGAACTACCTCTACGAACCCCTGCATCCGGCGGTGCTGAGGCTGATCAAGTCCACCGTCGATGCGGCCCACAGCGCCGGTATTCCGGTGTCCATGTGCGGCGAAATGGCGGGCAGGGAGATCTATACGCCCATCCTGCTGGGCATGGGAATAGACATCCTCTCCACGAATGCATTCGCCATCTCCCACGTCAAGGAAATGGCCAGAAAAGTCGATCTCGACCAGTGCCGGCGGATAGCCGAGCATGTCTTCCATATGAAAACGGCAGGCGAGATCTACGCGTTCATGGACCAGGAGATCGTGGGCAAATCCCCCGATCTCTTCGCGCTGAGCTGATTCCCCCATGATAAACACTGTCTGCGGAACCATTGAAGGCGTTTACGATTCCGAAGTCCGCGTGATCGTGGACCGGAAGGCGGCCTGCCAGGGCTGCCAGGCCACGGGCGTGTGCCACGGCTTTACGAAAAACCGCATGGATCTGATGCTGTCCCGGCCGCCCGAGCCTGTCCGCAGGGGCGACACCGTAGTCATCGCCATGGAAGGCGCCTCTCTGCTCAAGGCCTCGACCTTCGCATTCATGGTTCCCCTGGCCGCCATCCTGGCCGCCCTCTTCATCACCCAGGCCGCGGGCACGCCGGTCTTGTTCCAGGCATTGGGCGCGGTTCTTGCTTTTGCGGCGAGTCTCGCAGCTGTCAGGCGTCTGGGAAAAAAGATCGAGGCGCCCAAGATCATCGAGGTCATCCATGAAGAGTGAGGCCAGGCGCGTCCTGTGCATGAACAAAAAGGCCCGCAGCTCCTACGACATCCTGGAAAAGGTCGAGGCGGGCATCATGCTGAGCGGCCCGGAGGTGAAATCGCTGAGAGACGGCGGGGGCAGCATCAAGGACAGCTATGCGCAGATTATCGACTCGGAGGCATACATCACCAATTTCCACATCGCTCCCTATGTGCAGGCCTCCATATTCAATGTGGACCCCGAGCGCAAAAGAAAGCTCCTGCTGCACAGAAAAGAGATCACCAGGCTATCGGGCAAGATCAAGGAAAAGGGGCTGACACTGGTGCCTTTGAGCGTCTACCTGAAGGGAAATCTCATCAAGGTGGAGCTGGGTCTTGCCAAAGGCAGGAAGGAATACCGGAAAAAAGAGGTGATCAAGGAGCGGGACATAAAAAGAGACATGGCCCGAGAGGTGAAATCATGGAAACATCGTTAAAAGACATACCATTCGAAAGACTGCTGAAAAAGGCTTTGAAAAACGGCGGGGACTTCTCCGAAGTCTATATCGAACACAAACAGGGCACCTCCATCGTGTCCGAGGCCAGGAGGATCGAGCGCTTCGTCAGCACGACCGAGAGCGGCCTGGGGCTGCGTGTCGTGGTGGGAGACCGCAGCGCCTATGCATACACCAATGACTTTTCTTCGCTTGATGAGCTTGCCGACACCGTCGCGGCGGCGGTGCAGAAAGGCAGCTTCGAGAAGGCTGTTTCCCTGGAGAAAAGACCCGTCCGGGAGGTCGTGCTTTCCCGGATCGATCCCACAGGCGTCGATCCGGACAAAAAGATCGAGATGGTCAACCGGGCGCAGTCAAAGGCCTGGGGGTACGACCCGTCCGTCGCGCAGGTGAAGGTGATGTACGGAGACGGTGTGCGCAGCGTGGTCGTGGCGAACTCCAAGGGATTCATCGTGGAGGACCGGCGGGACTCCATCGTGTTTGTGGTTCAGGGCGTGGTGGCGCGGGATTCCCTCATCGAGACCGGGTACGAGCCGGTGGGCGGCACCAGGGGTTTCGAACTCCTCGAAGAGGACCCCCCTGAGCTCATCGCGGAACGCGCCCTTTCCCGCGCACTCAAGACCCTCCATGCCAGGCGGGCGCCTGCCGGGACCATGCCGGTCGTCCTGTCCAGCGAGGCGGGAGGAACCATGGTCCACGAGGCGATCGGCCACGGGCTCGAGGCCGACCTCGCAGGCGAAGGATTGTCCGTTTATTCCGGGCAGATCGGCAACCGGGTCGCATCGGACGCCATCACCGTCATCGACGACGGAACAGTGAAAGGCCTCAGGGGCAGCATGGGCTACGATGACGAGGGAAACCCCGCAACCCGCACCGTGCTGGTGGAAAACGGCATCCTGAAGACCTATCTCACCGATTTCATCACCTCCATGAAGTTCGGCCTTCCCTTGAGCGGAAACGGGAGAAGGGAATCGTACCGGAACCGGCCCATCCCCCGCATGAGCAACACCATGATCCAGCCCGGGACGCTCTCTCCCGGAGAGATCCTGGCCAAGGTGGACAAGGGCGTGTTCGTGAAGAAGATGGGCGGCGGGCAGGTCAACACGGTCAACGGCGACTTCGTGTTCAACATCGCGGAAGGTTATCTCATCGAAAACGGAGAGGTCGGAGCGCCCATCCGGGGGGCCACCCTTATCGGCAACGGCCCGAAGGTCCTGGGCTCGATCGCGCATGTGGGCAACGATCTGGGCTTCGGCATCGGAACCTGCGGCAAGGACGGTCAGGGCGTAGGTGTGGCGGATGCTCAGCCCACCCTGCTGATCCCAGATATCACGGTCGGCGGAGAAATCGGGAGCGCCCCGTCCGGAGGCTGAGCCCGCATCCCGAGATCAGCGCACCAGGGTCGTTGTTCTTGCACGCCGGTTTGGGCACCTCAGAGGTGTGTGTACATTGTTGCTTCCACAGGCCATGCAATGTACACGTTCGAGCGTGTCCAAGGCTTAACCTGATCAGAAACGAATGCGTCCGATCAATGGCATGGGCCTTTCAGGGCAAGACATGAACCCGGTTGAAGCCGCAAAAGGCGGGGAACCCGGCCCCTCCTTTTACGTCCTTTAGAAGCGAAGGAGAAAGAGGGATCAATGGTATGAACCTTCAACGGCAAGCCCTGGAGCCCGTGGAAGCCTAAAAGCTTGAACGGGAATGTGCTCCCACCCTCAAAGCCCTTCAACAAGCGGACTTTAGAAGGAGGATTCAATTGCGCGGGAAGAAAATGGAAATGTGAACCCGTCCCCGATTCTGTTTCCCAGACTTTGATTGAATCAGAAAAAATTTTATGTATTCTCTGATTAGGTGCTTCATTTTAAGCAGAGAGGAGGAAATCATGGAGAGAAGACTGCTCTTGTACACAGCTCTGCTCTTTCTCTTGAGCGGCTGCGCTTTTGTTTCTGTCGATCTGTCCAGCCTCACGCAGGTCCCTCCCCTGGAGGAACGTGTCATCAGGAAAGGATCGGGCCAGAAAATCCTGGTGGTGGAGATCCTGGGACTGATCCGGACCACCGGATCACGAGACACCTTCATCCAGCGGCAGGGCACCCTGGAACGGCTCGATAATGTGCTCGAAATGGCGCAAAAGGACAAGAAGATCAGGGGCGTGATCCTGAAGATAGACTCTCCCGGCGGGGCATACACGGCATCGGACCTGGTGTTCAGGAGGATCCGGGAATACAAGTCTACGCAGGAAATACCCGTAGTGGGCTGCATCGTGGACCAGGGCACCTCCGGGGCATACATGGCGGCCCTGTCCGCCGACTATATCGTCGCCCTGCCCTCCTCCGTGGTGGGAAACGTGGGCGTCCTGCTGCCGTCAATCAGTCTTGAAGGCCTGATGGAAAAGGTGGGCATCGACAACCAGACCATCACCTCGGGCAACCTCAAGGATGCCGGTACACCGCTGCGCGATATGACGCCCGAGGAATACGATCTCCTGAAGAGTATCGTCATGGAATTTTCTTCAAACTTCATGTCCAGGGTGAAAGAAACACGTCCGGTAACCGAGCAGGACATCGCGGTGTTCCAGGACGGGAGGGTCGTCACCTCCACGACGGGCAAGGCCCTTCACCTGGTGGACGAGGTGGGCTATTACGAGGAGGCCCTCAGAAAGGTCGAATCGCTTGCCGATGTCGAGGACCCCACGGTGATCGTGTACCGCCGCAAGGGAGAAAACCGGGGCGGATTCTACTCCTGGCCCTGAGGGAGCTGAACTCCACCCAGGGTGGCAAAAACGCTCGGCTCGTGGTAAGGCGTGTAATGAACTACGCCTTAGGCAAACTACGGGGTGTCAAAAGCTCCGGACGGGAATAGATCTTTCGCGGCGAGACTGCGGAGTATTGAATCCTGAGAGAGAAGACAGCTTCGGAAGGGACTTGAAAGGATCATGGACAGAAACGCCCGCATCGCGACCCTGGCTCTCTTTGTGGCCATGGCAGTGGCCCTGCACTGGATGGAGTCGTTCATTCCCCGGCCCGCCCCGTTTTTGAGGTTCGGTCTGGCCAACATCCTTACCCTGTGCGCCCTGTATACCTTCGGGGGCTTGTGGGCGATCGTCGTGGTGATCGGCAGGGTCGTTATCGGGTCGGCCCTCACGGGCAGCATCTTCTCGCCCATATTCGCCTTTTCTCTGGGCGGCGGGCTCTCTGCGGCACTCACCATGTGGGCCATGCCCAGATCACTGTTCTCTCCCATCGGGGTGAGCGTGGCCGGCGCGGCGGCGCACATGTCTGCACAGCTCGCCATCGCCCTGTTTTTCGTCGCACACATCTCGCTGACCCATATCATGCCCATGTTTCTCCTTGTATCGGTCGTTACCGGCGTGTTAAACGGATATTGTGCAATGTTGATCATCGACGTAATGAAGGAGCGTCAGAGGCACTTTTCATCGCCCTGATGTGAGAGGCAACCGGTCTTTTAAGGCAAAGGCCGGAAAGGCAATGCAAAGAGCAGGGGGATTTTCCTTGACGACGATTGTTCCCACCGGAGGTATGGTCATCGGCAGGCACGGGCTGCTGAAGGCCTTTCTGAGCTCGTGCGTGGGCCTTGCCATATACGATCACAAGAGCAAGCTGGGAGGCATGCTCCACATCCTTCTGCCCGAGCCCGTGAGCGACGTTCCTGATTACCATACATCGTATTATGCATGCACCGGGATTCCCGCCTTCATCGATGCCATGGTCGAGCAGGGGGCATGCATCGATACCATGGAGGCGTTCATTGCCGGCGGTGCTCTGGTCGATTCCTTCTCCGCCCGCGACGTGAGCATCAATTTCGCCTACAAGACCGTCGAGATCACGCTGTCCCTCCTGAAAAAACACGGCATCGCCATCAAGACCCTGGAGGCGAGCGGGGTGAACCCTTTCTGCCTGACCTTCCGGCTCGACACCGGGGCGTGCAGCATTGAACCGGTTCTGCTTGAGAGACCCGTGAAAGGCGTCCAGAAAAAGCCCATGGACAGGGAGACCATCGAGAAGACCATAGAAAGGCTTCTCCCGGTTCCCCAGATCGTCTTCAACATCGCCCAGATGCTTTCCGACGACAATGTAGACATCAACACCATTGCCGCCGAGATAAAGAAAGACCAGGTCCTGAGCGCCAAGGTGCTCAGGATGTGCAATTCATCGTACACCGGGCTGCCCCGCAAGATCGCGTCGATCGACCAGGCCATCGTCTTTCTGGGCAGCAAGGTGCTGCTCCAGATAGTGATCACGGCCCAGATCGAAAACCTCTACCACTCGTCGGACGGCGGGTATTCCCTCTGCCGGGGCGGGATGTTCCACCACGCGGTGGCAACGGCCCGGCTGTGCAAGGCCCTGGCAACGGCGCAGAAGAAGATCAATCCCGATGTAGCCTACACCGCCGGGCTGCTCCACGACATCGGAAAGGTGGTGCTCGATCAGTATATCGACAAGATGCAGCCCCTCTTCTACCGGATGATCATCGAGCACAAAGAGGATTCCAGCAAGGTCGAGCAGGACATCATAGGCTTTGAGCACTGTCAGGCAGGGCTCATGCTCGCGGAGAAATGGCATCTTCCGGGTGTCCTCAAGGATGTCATATCCTTCCACCATGCCCCGGAGGTCGCCCGTGACAACAGCGAGATCGTGAGCCTCACCTATGTGGCCGATGTTCTGACCAACAGGCTCCTGCCCGGACTGGAGCTGGAGAAGGTGGACACCTCAAACCTTCAGGCAAGCCTGCTCACCCTGGGCATCCTGCCCAGAAACGTCTACCGCCACCTGAACGTGCTGGCGGATCTCTACTGACCGTTCCTGTCCCTGGCCGCCCGGGCCAGCTCGATGATCTGGAGCAGCTTGGGCTTGGGGGGAGCGACGATCCGGGACAGTTCTTCCTCTGAAAAGCTGCTGCACAGAAAGCCCTGAATATCGATCCTCCCGGACCAGCAGTCGACGATCTTCCGGCAGGGAATCGCACCGCCGCACTGCCTGCAGTAGGAGAACGGCACCGGGTGCCCCAGCATCGGGCACCGGGTGCTCAGTTCGTCGAATTCCACCGCGTGCTGCTGCATTACCACCTTCCGGACTTGACCATGGGGGCCTTGGGCAGACCCTCCAGCGACTTGAGCGAGGTCTTGAGATCCTGCTCGGGCAGGGGGTAGTCTATGAGCCTGCCGTCCATGAAGTTCGCATAGCCCACGAGGTCCATGAGGCCGTGGCCGCTCCAGTTGAACAGGATCACCTTTTCCTTGCCTTCCTCCTTGGCCTTGTTCGCCTCGTCGATGACCGCGGTGATGGCGTGCGAGGTCTCGGGGGCCGGGATGAACCCCTCGGTCTTGGCCCAGATGAGCGCGCTCTGGTAGCAGTGGAGCTGGTCATAGGCCTTGGGGGTGAGAAGGCCCTCAACCACGGCCTGGCTCACCAGCGGAGCCATGCCGTGGTATCGGAGCCCGCCCGCATGGATAGGAGGAGAAACAAAGCCGTGCCCCAGGGTGTACATGGGCAGCAGCGGGGTCATCTTTGCCACGTCGCCGTGGTCATAGGTGAAGGGAGCCCGCGTCAGGGTGGGACAGGAGGAGGGCTCTACCGGATAGATCTCGATCTGTGCACCATTGATCTTGTCGGCCACGAAGGGAAATGCGAGGCCCGCGAAGTTGCTCCCTCCACCGGCGCAGCCGATGACCACGTCGACCTTTTTCTCACCTGCCTTGCTCAGCTGTTTCTTGGCCTCCAGGCCGATGATGCTCTGGTGGAGCATCACGTGATTGAGCACGCTGCCCAGGGCATAGCGGGTCTGGCCGCTCACGTCAGAGACCGCCTCTTCAATGGCCTCGCTGATGGCAATGCCGAGGCTCCCCGGGGTATCGGGCGTCTTTGCCAGGATATCCCGGCCGGCCTGGGTTTCCGGACTGGGGCTTGCCACGCACGTGGCTCCCCAGACGTTCATCATCAGCTTCCGGAAGGGCTTCTGGTCGAAGGAGATCCGCACCATATACACCTTGCATTCCAGCCCCAGAAGGTTGCACGCAAACGCCAGGGCGCTGCCCCACTGACCTGCTCCGGTCTCGGTGGTGATCTTCTTGATGCCGAACTGCTTGTTGTACCATGCCTGGGCAACGGCGGTGTTGGGCTTGTGGCTCCCGGGAGGAGAAACCCCCTCGTCCTTGTAGTAGATCCGGGCCGGGGTACCCAGAAACTTTTCGAGATGCACTGCCCGGCGCAGGGGGGAAGGACGCCACCGGTAGAGAATCTCCAGGACCTCCTCCGGGATGTCGATCCAGCGCTCCTGGCTCACTTCCTGCTCGATGAGGTTCATGGGGAAGATCGGGGCGAGATCCTCGGGCTTCACGGGATTCCCGTCCGGGCCCAGGGGCGGCTGCATGGGAGTGGGCAGATCCGCCGCGAGATTGTACCACTGGCGGGGAATCTCGTCTTCATTCAATAAAATCTTGGTGTTCATGGGAAACCTCCTTGTAAGTTATCGTGTGCAGAGGGGAAGAACCCTCAGGCTCCCGTGATCTCCGCTTCCCCTCCTTGTGCGAGAAGGAAGACCGGCGATGGCACGCCGGAGACCGCATCCCTTTCTGCGAGCGATCATCATGTTTCTTTTTATAGAAACATACAAGCCCGGCCCTGTCAACCACAAAAATGAATAAATTATCCCAACCTTACAGAAGGACGAGGGGAATTGGAGAATCCATCCTCAGGGCGGGGCGGGACAGGTGATTTTCCCTCATGCTTCCGCGAGAACCCGTTCTGCCGGCAGTAGTCAAACCGATGTCCCCCTGCATCTTTCTTCTCACGGACAAAAAAAGGGGAGAGCTTGCGAGACCTGCCCGTTTCCGCGAAACTGCTTAAGCGGACGGACCCCTTCTCACGATTTGGGCACGAACCTGAGCTTGACGGGTATGCCCTCGAGTGAAAGCGCTTTTTTGAAGGAGCGGACGAGATAGCGGTGATAGCTGGGCTGGATGGAATCGGGAAAGTTCGTGACGATCCGGAACTCCGGCGGCACCGTCCCCACCTGGTTGGCGTAGAAGAACTTGACCTGTCTGCCCTTGACCACGGGCGGGGTGTACGACTCCGTGACATCCGCGAGAACCCGGTTGAGGCGCCCGGTGGTGACCTGGGTGGTGGTCTTGGTGAAGAGCTCGTCGATGAGCGGATACATCCTCTGCACGTTTTTGCCGGTGAGTGCGGAGACGAACACGACTTTGACATCGGGGATGAACTTCAGGGAATAGTGGACCGCCTCCCTGACCTCGGTACGCCTGCCGGCCTCAAGGAGGTCGCTCTTGTTGACCACCACCACGAAGGCCCTGCCGTGCTCGGCCATGATGCTGCTGATGCGTTTGTCCTGCTCGGTCACGCCCTCGGCCGGGTCGATGAGCAGCAGGCAGACGTGCGAGAGGTTGACGTTCTTGAGCGAACGGAACACGCTCTCCCGTTCCAGCATGTCCTGGATGCGCGATTTCCGCCTGATGCCGGCCGTGTCCACGAACACATAGTCCCTTCCCCCGTGGCCCACCCGGATATCGACATAATCCCTGGTGGTGCCGGCCACGGGCGAGACAATGGCCCGGTTCTCCCCGATGATCCGGTTGAGCAGCAGCGACTTGCCCACGTTGGGACGCCCGAGAATGCTCACCCTTATGGCATCGGTCTCGTGCTCCAGGTCTGTGACGGGCAGGGCCTGCACGACCTGTCCGATCCGTTCTTTCAAGAGCTTGAGCCCGGTCTTCTTCCGCGCCGATATCTCAATGAAGTCCTGGAGGCCGAGCTCATAGAGCACGGCCGAGGCCGCGCTCCCGTGCGGGTCGTCCACCTTGTTGGCGACATAGACCACCGGCACCGGGGATTCCCTCAGGATGCGCACCAGCTCGCGGTCGTCGGCGGTCAGTTCGGAGAGTACATCGAACATACACACGATGAGGTCGGATTCTTGGATCGCCAGCATGGTCTGTTCGAACATGTGCCGGGAGAAATCCCCTTCGCCCGTGGTGTCGAACCCCCCGGTGTCCACGAGGTCGGCCTCGATGCCGACGTCCAGAGACAGTCTGCCGTAGATCCGGTCCCGGGTGATCCCCCGCTGGGGCCCCACGATGGCCCGGTTCTGTCCCACCAGGTCGTTGAACAGGGTGGACTTCCCCACATTGGGTCTTCCGACAATGGCGACAACCGGCATTACTTGTATCCCAGTTCCTTGAGGCGCGCGGGCTTCCTGGTCCAGTCCTTGGTCACCTTCACGAACAGTTCGAGAAACACCCGGGTGCCCAGCAGCCTCTGGATGTCCATTCTCGCCTGTTTTCCGATCTCTTTCAACATCTTTCCGCCCGCGCCGATCACGATGCCCTTCTGGGACGGCCGTTCCACATGAATGGCGGCACTGATATAGGTGGGCTCTCCTTCCCGGAACTCCTCCACCTCCACGGCAGTTGCATAGGGGATCTCCTTGCCCGTCAGGGCGAACACCTTCTCGCGGACGAGCTCCTGGCAGAGAAACCGCAGGTTTGCGTCCGTGATCATGTCGTCGGGGAAGAACCTGGGCCCTTCCGGCAGCAGGCTCTTGAGCCCGGCCAACAGCTCAGTGACGCCGTCGCCGGTGAGGGAGGAAACCGCGTACGCGCTCCTGAACGCCCCCACGGAGCCGAGCAGGCCGAGCCTCCTCTCCCGCTCTTCCTCAGAAATCAGATCGGCCTTGTTCAGGACGAGCACCGCATCCTTTCCCGACGTGCCGACGTGGGCCATCACCCGGGAGAGCTTCTCGGCGGTCTCCTCAGGGCTTGCCATGACCATGGCGATGTCCGCATCGGAGAGCGTACTCAGTGCCTTCTCGACCATATACTGGTTCAGGGCCTTCCCGGCCTCATGGATGCCCGGGGTATCCAGAAAGATGATCTGGGCGTCCTCGGTGTCGTAGATCCCTAAGATACGGTCTCTGGTGGTCTGGGGCCTGCTGGCCGTAATGGAGATCTTGGAGCCGATGACCCGGTTCAGGAAGGTGGACTTCCCAACATTGGGCCTTCCCACGATCGCAATGAAGCCTGATCGGACGACGTCGGTATGTTCCATATCATTCAAGATCGAGATGCATCTGCCGTGCCCACAGGGTCTTGACCGGCAAGGTGACCGTGAACGTGGAGCCCTTCCCCACCTCGCTCTTCACATCGATGATCCCGCCGTGGCGCTTGACGATGCCGTAACTCACGGAGAGTCCCAGGCCCACGCCTTTGACCATGGTCTTCCTGGTATAGAACATCTCGAACACCCGGGGCAGCTCATCGCTGGCAATGCCCACCCCGTTGTCTTCGAACGAGATGCCGACCGTTCCGGTGTCTGCATCGTTTTTTATATCCACCCGAAGCTCTCCACCGTCCGGCATCGCCTCCACGGCGTTGTTGATGATGTTGATGAAGACCTGCTTGATCTGATCCGGAATACACTCAACATAATATGCGCCGTCCGGTGCAAACTTCAACTTCACCGAGTGCTCCTCGAGATATTTTCTGTTGAGGATGAACACATCGCGCAGCGATTCGCTGATGTCCACCTTCTGCACCCCGCCCTCGTTGGGCATGTAGAAGGTCTTCATGTTCCTGATGAGGTCGGCAATCCGGTCGGTCTCTTTGATGGCGAGCCTCACGAACTGGTGGTCGATCCCATCCTTCCGGGTGTTGAGCACATGGTTCAGGCAGCTGCGGATGCCGTAGAGCGGGTTGTTGATCTCGTGGGCGATGCTCGCGGAGAGCTTGCCTGTCGCTGCCAGACGCTCGGACTGAATGAGGGCCGACTCCATCTTCTTTTTCTCGGTGAGGTCCTTGATGATGGCCGAGAACCCGAAGATGTCTCCCGAGGCATCCTTGAGCGCGGTAATGGTCAGCAGCACATCAAGAATCCGGCCGCTCTTGGTCTTCAGCCGGGTTTCCCGGTCCTTCACCAGCCCGTTGCGGCACACCTCGTCAAAGATCTCGTCCGATTCCTTTATCCTCTCGTCCGGGACGACGAACAGGCCCGGCTTGCCCACCACCTCTTCCTCAGACCACCCGAACATCATGGCGGCGCCTTGATTCCATGATATGACCTTCCGGTCGGTGTCCAGGCCGACAATGGCATCCGCGCTGTAGTGCTCGATAGTGGCCAGAAGCTGGAGTCTCTTGTTCGTGGCGATCTCCTCGCTGATGTCGCCAGCGATGCAGACGTATTCGACCCGCGAGTGGTCCCCGATCTGGGTGAGGGTGGTCCGGTAGATCTTCCTGCCCTCCGGGGTCTCGATAGAGATATCGAAGGGACCGGGACCCTTGCCGTTTCCGATGAGCCCGATCATTTTCCGGAGCATGTCTTCGGATGCCTCGTCGGCCATGAACTCCCGGCAGGGCCTCTGGAAAATGTCTTCCAGGGTCACGCCCAGGGTCTCGAGCCCTATCCGGTTCATGTATACCAGGCGCGCCTCGCTATCGAGGGAGAAGATGATGTCGCCGGAGTCCTCGACGATCTGCTTGTACCGTTCCTCCGACTCTCTCAACGCCTTGATCTTTCTGCTTACCCCGTCAGTGAGCCTGGCGTTGAACTCCTGGATCTTCCGGTTTGCACTGCGGAGCTCCTGCTCGGCGATCTTCTGCTGGGTGATGTCCTCGGCGATGATGTCCAGGCCGCTGAAGATCCCGTGGGCATCGTACTGGAACGAGATGCGGTACGAGAGAAAGAGCATGTAGCGCGACTTGGTGTAGACCCGGATCTCCCCTTCCATGTCCGCGGCCCTTTTCCCGGTCGCCTCCCGCCACGCATCGACCAGGGGAAGATCCTCCTGGTGTAGGATCTCTTCCCAGGGCACCTGCTTTCCCAGAAGCTCGTCCGGGGGGTACCCGAGCGTCCTGCTCACCTCCTGGTTCACGTACTCGCAGGCGAAATCTCTGCCCAGCCAGATGACGATATCCTTGGCGTGATCGGTGAGGCGCTGGAACTGCCTCTGGAGGTTCTCGATCTGCCGGTCCTTCCCGGCAAGGCTTTCCTGGAGCTTCTCGACGGACGGGCTGTCCGCGCTCCGCTCGTCCTGCGCATCGCCCATGTCCCGGGCCATGCAGAAGACCGCGCTGGACATGTCCTGGACCTCCCGGACCACCCGGGCCCAAACCCGCACATACCTGCTGCTTCCGTCCTTTCTCAGGAAATGCAGCCGGACCGTCCCCGGCGGCTTCCCGGCGATCTGGGCGTTGAACGCACTGACGGCGGCCGAACGATCCCGTTCGTCGATGATGTCGAAGAGGGTCCTGCCCTTGAGATCGTCCAGGGTGTACCCGCTGAGCTCGGTGAAACGCCGGTTCAGGACCACGGGCTGCAAATCGATGTCGGTGATGAACAGGGCGTCGGTGGACTTTTCAAACACGTCTTTGTAGATGGTCTCGGATATGTCCGCGCGCCTCTTGTACTCTTCGAGAGACACGATTGAGCCCCGCATCTCGAGGGCCTTGGACACATTCTGCTTGAGCTCGCTGGGAAGGAATGCGCCCTTGCGCAGATACCGGAACACGTCGGACGACATGGCCATGTCCATGGGCCAGTCGTCTTCGAAGGCGGTGATGACGATCACCATGAGGTGCGGGTCGATCTCCGCGCGGACCTTTTCCACCAGGGCCCTGCCGTCCATGTCCGGCATCCTCAGATCGGTGATCATGAGTGCGAACGAGTCCTTCTCCAGGGCCTTTAACGCCTCCAGCGGCCCCTCCGCCGTCACCACGTCAAAGTCGTATTTGAGCACCTGGTGCAGATAATTCCTGAAAACCGGGTCATCCTCGACCACCAAGATCTTCTGCGTCATGGTCATCCCTTACCTTCCGGTATCCACACCGAAAATGTCGAACCCTTCCCCGGCGAGGAGGTGACGTCGATGCGGCCGCCCATGGAATCGACGATATCCTTTGCAAGGGAAAGCCCCAGCCCCATCCCTGTCTTTACGGGCCATGCCGTATAGAGCGGATCGAAAACCTTCACGACCTGGTCCTGGTCCATGCCGATGCCGAAGTCGGTCACGGCGAACTCGACCCCGCCGTCTTTGAGCGACACCTTCAGGACAACCCGAGCGCCCTGGGACGATGCCTTCACGGCATTGATCAGGAGGTTGATGAGCACCTGTTCGAGCGCTTCCGCCCTGGTGCGGGCGGTGTCTACCTCGATCTCCCGGGCGAGCTTCACCCCCGCGGAGTTGGCCTGAGACGAGACGATCTGGAAGATCCCGTCCACGAAACCCTCGATATCGATCTCCCCTTCGGGGCTCTCCCATTTTCTCGTGAAGCTCAGCAGCTGATTCACGATCTTGAGCAGGTTCTCCGAGCCGGTGATGATGTTGGAGATCATGTCCTTGAAATCCTCGTCATCCTGCCCGTTGCGGAGCACATGGAGCCTTCCCTGGCTCAGGTCGTCCTTGATGATACTGCCGAACCCGTGGATCGCACCCAGGGGGCTCTTCATGTTGTGCGCCATGGAGGCGGCCAGGTTGCCCACAGTGGTCATCCTGGCGTAGGCGACCTTCCGGCGCTCTTCCTCCAGCTCGCTCGTGATATCACAGAACACGATGAGCAGCCAGTTGTTGATCTTCACCGGTTTGGTTTCGACCCTGAAGGAACGGGTGCGGTCGTGCCAGATCAGGGCAGCTTCGCGCCCTGACTCGACGGCGGCGTGAAGCTCCCGGCATTCCTCGCGGGAATCTCCCGGCAGGGCGGCAAGCAGATCGTCTCCGGCAATGCCCAGGGCCCGGCGGATCTCGCGGGAACTCTCATTCTCGAGCCTCACCCGTTTGTTCTCGTCCAGGAGGCACAGGCCGTACGGCGAGGCATCCATGAGCTCCTGGTTGAGGCTTAAGGCATCCTCTGCCTTCTGCTTGTCATCCGCGGAGCCCTTCAGCGCTTTTCGTAAACTGTCTTCTCCTTCGGCCATGCTGCTCTCCATATGAATGCGCCTGAGCGACGACGAGATGGCTCCGACCACGGCGGACATGAACGAATGATCCTCTCCGGCCTCGCCGGCTGCCGGCTCGTAATACACGAACACCCCGTTGGGGAGCATCGTGCCCACCAGGGACTGGCGGGAGAATATCATTGCCTTGAGCTCTTCGTCCTTCACCCGGATGAAGCGGGAGCTGCGCTCCGGGGTGGCTTCGTAGACCAGGTAGTACCCGCCCGCCTTGAGGCCCCCCAGAAAGCTCCGGATAATACCGGCGTCCTGCAGCGAGCCGGACGCCTTCTCGAGGGCGTCGGATATCCGGGTCGAATCGTTGAGCTCGCCCAGGAGCCCGATGAGGACATCCGCGTTCTGTTTGGCCTCCCGGGCCTCGTCGGCGTGCCGCTTAAGCTCCAAAGAGATATCCGTAAGCCTCGTGTTCGCGGTGTTCACGATGCCGAACAGCCCTTCGACCGGCCTGCCGATGCCGATCTCCTCGCATATGGCGTCTATCTGCCCGGGTACCTTCTCCATCAGTGAATCCAGGATATCCGCGCTCAGACCGAACCTCTTCAGGAGAGGGTTCGTCAGCTTCTGGGGAAAGCGGTTCCCGGACGCCCCCGCAGATGTCATGTGGGCCAGGATGTTGGCGATGTGGAGAATGCCCGAGAGCTGATACTGCTCCTCGTCCAGAATCTGGACCGGGGCATGGTGGGACCAGACGCTCTCTTCGTACAGCCGGGGCAACCTCCAGTGGGCGATGACCTCGCGCCCCACGTCGGCATGGGTGGTGCCGAGCATCTCCTTTTCCACCTCGGACAGAGACATGGTTCCCTTCGCGGCCTCTTCCAGCACCGCGGCGTATTCCCGGGGTCTCGTGCGATCGAGCACCAGCTTGCCGATATCGTGAAGCAGACCTGCGCAAAAGGCCTTCGCAACATTGCGACTGTTCACCACCCCCATCATGGCCTCGGCATAGAACGCGCACGCCATGGAGTGCCGCCAGAACGACTTGAGGTCGAGGCTCGTGCCCTTGACCGTGGGAAACATGTCCAGCACGGAGACCCCCAGGGACACGGTGCGCACCGCGTCGAACCCGATGACCACCACGGCGTCGCGCACCGTGTAGATGCTCCGGGAGCGCTTGTAGTAGCTGGAGTTGGCCAGGGAGAGTATCCGTGCCGTCAGGGCCTGATCCTTCTCGATGAGGGCCGAGACCCTGGCAACGGACATATCATCTTCCAGCGCCATCCTGATGACATGGTCGGCCAGCTCGGGAAGAACCGGCAGGGACCGTACATCGACCACATGTGCACTCATAAAATATACTCTAAAATATCCTTAAGTTGGAGGCAACCTCTTTCTACAGCACCGCGCACCTGTACATAATCCCTCGGCAAACGCTCGTCAAAACTGTAAATAAACCCGAATTCATCAATGTTTTCCTTCCGGTACCCGATGAGTTCCGACACGCTGCCCGGATGCACTTCCAGATCCAGCTCACCGCCGAAACGCTGTTTGAGCACACCCGTCATGACACGATACCCCCGGGCCTTGACGAGAAAGCCGAACGCGGGGTGGTACGGGCCTGCCGCGACCTGCAAGGACCGGGAAGGAGGCAGCCCCATCCTGAGCACGGTGCATCCCTGTCGCGAGAACCGGGCATACCCGTACAGGCATCGCCTGACGGCCTCATCGAGGTCAAGGGGAACATATGCACCGGCCTGGTACATACGATCCATCTCGGTGCCCTTGACCACCACGGCGGGATAGAGCCGGACATGATCGGGCCTCAGGCTCACCGTCTCGTCGATGGTGCGACGGAAGCTCTCCCTGTCTTCTCCGGGAAGCCCCGGCATGAGCTGGATGCCCAGCTCCAGGCCCGAATCACGGACGATCCGGGCGGCGCTGACCGCATCGGACGCGCTGTGCCCCCTCCTGCTCGCTTCGAGGACGCGGTCGTCCATTGACTGGACCCCGATCTCCATCTCGACGAATCCGGTTCTTCTGCACCTGGCGAGGAGCTCGGGAGTGATCATATCGGGCCGGGTCGACGCCTTGATGCCGTGGACGATCCCTGCCTCGACCAGACGGCCGGCCTCTGCCAGATAACGGTCGAGCAGGCCGGGCGTAATCCCGGTGAAGGACCCCCCGTAAAAGGCAATGATCCGCTTCCGCAGGTGGGGATCTCTGCAGCCGGCGATGAACGTGGAGACGATACCGGGTATCCGTTCGGGCGCCACCGGCTCCGAAAACTGTGTCTGGTCGCAGAAGATGCACCGGTGCGGACACCCCAGATGGGACACGAATACAGGGATTACGACAGGGGATAATCCAGAGATTTCAACGCCTCCTTGCATGCGCTCTGCGCTGCCTGCTTCTTGTTCCGCCCTCTTCCCCGGCCCACCACACGACCCTCGAGCTCCACGTTGACGACGAATTCCTTTTCGTGCTCCGGCCCGATCTCGTCCACCACCACGACCCGTGGCAGGCACTTGAAACGTGACTGGCAGACCTCGAGCAGGAGGCTCTTGTAGTCGGTGATGGTCACCTTCTCGATAGGTCCGAGCACGTCCGTGAAATGCCTCTCCACAATACGGGACGCCTCGTCGAACGAGCTGTCAAGGAAAACGGCTCCGATGAGCGCCTCGTAGGCGTCCGCCAGGATCGAGGTCTTCTCCCTGCCCTGGTCCAACTCCTCGCCCCTGCCCAGACTCAGGTGATCGCCGAGTGAGAGGTGCCGGGCGATTTTCGAGAGCGCGGTCTCGTTGATGAGCTCCGCGCGCTTCTTGGTCAGGTTTCCCTCACGCTCGTCCGTGAGCTCGGAAAACAACCGGGCCGTGATCACGGCATTCACCACCGAGTCGCCGAGAAACTCGAGCCGCTGGTTGTCCTGGATATCCTCTTCGCGGTGCTCGTTGACATAGGTGGTGTGTGTCATAGCCTCCTCCAGGAGCTCTTTGCGGCGAAAGACATATCCGATCCTGGACTCCAGGCCTTCATACCCCACGGAGCATTTCCTCCAGGTCGAGATTCTTGAGCTCGCCGTCCTGCGGACTGTATCCCAGCCGGTAGTGGATGGGGGTGATGGAGATCATCTTTTTCTTCAGGCATATCGCGTCCGTATCCTCCCCGTCGTCGATGATCTGGGTCATCCCTGCCTGCCAGTAGTATATCGTGCCTCTGGGATTTTCCCTTTTCACGAACTTGTCCACGATCCTCGATTCACTCTGCCGGGTGATCTTCACGCCGGTGATCTCATGGATCGGACAGGACGGGCAGTTCACGTTCAGGGCCAGTGGCGCCGGATCCCGCCTCGATGCGAGGCTGGATGCCAGGCGGGAGCCGAACACGCTCGCGGCCCGGTAGTCGGGGTTCTGGTAGTTGTCCACGGACAGGGCAAGCCCGGTATGCCCGAGGATCAGGGCCTCGGTGGCGGCGGAGACCGTTCCCGAATAGAGCACGTTGATGCCCACGTTCTCGCCCCGGTTGATGCCCGAAACCACCAGATCGGGCGGGGATTCCATGATGCAGGATATACCCAGTTTCACGCAATCGGCGGGCGAGCCCGTGATGCCGTAGCCGTAGAATCCGCCGCTTCGGTGGATGGGGATCACCTTCAGGGGATCGGCCAGGGTTATGGTGTGACCCACCGCAGACTGCTCGGTAACCGGAGCGATCACCACCACCTCGCCGATCTCTTCGAGTGCCTGTTTGATGGCAAGCAGGCCCTGGGCATATATTCCGTCGTCATTGGTCAGAAGAAAACGCATGAGAGATGTCATAATACCGGCTGAAAATATATGCAAGACGCAATAGAATTCAGCCTGGTGGAAATGCGCACCCGGTTTTTCAGGCGTAGAGATCGATGTTCTCGCCGAGCCCTTCGATGAGCTGGACCACGAGCTCCCCGGTCTCCTTGACGGTATCGAGCATCATACCGGCCCTGGCGGCGCTCAACTGCTGGGCGTCTTCCAGGTATTTGACCGCGATGAGGGCCATGGCCAGAGAGTTGTTTGTCCCCTGTATCGGATCCATACCCTCCCCTATCGGCACAATGGCGCATCCGCCTTAGAATCAATCATGGGGTCAGGTCTCGACATATGACATAATGTCATACACCTCATCAGGCGGATCTCCAGGATAATCTCAGTCGAGCACATAGCAGAAGCTGCCGGTAATATTGAGCGTCTCGCCGGCCAAGTCTTCGGTGAACGGGCCGAACGGCCCGGCCTTCCGCACGGCAGCCAGGGCTGCGGAATCCAGGCTCGCGTGACCGGAGCCAGACAGGACGCCGATCTCTGTCACCGAGCCCAGGGCGTCGAGAACGAAGCGGACCCTCACAGTCCCGTCGGCACCGCCGGCGATGGCATCCTCGGGATATTCCCAGGCATCGAATATCTTCGCCTTGAGCAGCTCGAGATAGTCGGCGCTCACCTCACCTTCGGTCTCAAAGCTGATGCCCTCGCTTACCTCTTCTATCTCATCCGGAACCTTCTCGACCTTACGAAGGAGATCTTCAGGCCCGACCTCATCCACCAGCCTGACCGGAATGCTCAGGGAAGGCTGCCTGACGGCGCCTGCGACAACAACGAGGCTCCAGGGCTGAACCAGCGCAACGGCATGGATGATCAGAGACACGACAAGGCAGACGACCAGTCTTGTTGTCATAGGGGAAAAAGACCATTAAACACGTAATCCTGTCAAGATGGAATCCATGCACGCCATCGCGATGGCCGCCGCCCGGTCAGTTGCACTCAGAGTGTTTGCTCTCTTAGAACGAACATGCTATATACCCCACCTGTGGAAGCGGTCGGGTTCTGGTGGGTCCCCCGGACTTCAAATCCGGTGTGGGGCGCGTCGAGCGTCCTGGGCAGGTTCGATTCCTGTGCGCTTCCGCCATTTCGCCTTAATAAAACAAGCGTTAATTTTTCCGTTTTCGTTTCACATCCGTTCCGCAATTGACGTGTCTTCCTTGCCTCCAAGGATTCTTATGGCCGGATCGAACAAGCCTCATGATCCTTTCGCCTTCATCATGCTTGAACCGGCCCTCAAGCTTTCTCCTGCGAATAGTTCTCTCAGAGATCAATAATTCTTTTGGGATATTAGGAAGCTTAGGATGTGAATGTGTGATCAGCTATTTCCCATAAGCCAAAGGGGTTCACAGGGACGTCTACCTAGAACGGTATTCCCATCTGTCTCACCGCCGGACCGTCTACAGGAAGGAGCAGCTGTCCGGGAGATCCTGGGGTAAGGCACTTCTCGAAGTGCCAGTTCGCATCCGATCCCTGCACGCTCCCGCCCTGCTCTTCTTCCTGAAGGGCCGCTTTCTCGGCCATCTTTGCGACGTGCATGTCCTCGAGTGCGGCAAAGGCCTCGTCATACCGGTTTCCCGGGCTCCAGAGGAGCCAGCCGACTGCGCCGGCATCCCGTGCGGCATCGATCTGGCACCTGACGTATTCAGGATCGAAACCGGCGGTGATTCTCAAGGGGAACGACTGCAGCCAGGGCCTGATGGCCGCCCTGTCTCCCACGATGTTCTTGAGCCTCTGCACCCCTTCTCTCACGAAATAGTAGGGTTCGTCAGCCGGGTTGGGTATGCCGTCGAAGTCCTTTCCGAAATGAGAAGGATAGAGCATGGGCGAGATGATGTCGATGTGATCCACGATCTTCTGCACATCCTGCCCCAGCACGCTGACATCCATGCTCCGCTGCCAGATCACGATCCCGAACATGTCCAGGGAGAGCAGCACCTTGCCCGCCGAGGTGAGATCGTGTATCTGCGCGAGGTATTCGGCGATAACGTCGCTCCGGTCTTTGCCCTCAATGCCGGTGTCCGTCCTTCCGTCGGCAGGATACCGGAAGTAGTCGAGCTGTATCTCGTCCACGCCCAGGCCTATGAGCTCCCGGATAAGGGCGAGATGATACTGCTGAACATCCTCGTTGGCCGGATTGACCCATTCCTCGCTGTATCTCCAGCCTTCCATCGACGAGGCCATGAGCTTGTCCCGGAAAACGCAGACACGCGCCACCACATGCATGTCCATCTTGTGGAGATGATCAATGAGCTTTGAAATGTCCCCGATGCTGTACGGGCAGGAAGAGACCGAGGCAAAGGCGCCGGGAATGGAGCTCGGGTAGGCAAGCGTTCCCTTTACCTCCTTGACGTCGACCACGACCGTGTTCTCCCCGGAGCTCCTCAGTCTCCGCGTCAGGTCGAAGATCCTTCCGGTTCCCGCATTCTGTTCATTCACATAGATGCCCCGGGCGGCAAAGTCCTTGGCCTTCGGCCTGCTCGTTGCCCTGACAGGCTCGCTCCGGACCACGGGAATGGTGAGGTCCTGCCCTATCGAGAGCATGCTGGAGCTCAAGGCGTTGAGCGCCCTGATGTCGCTGATGAGCTCTTCACTGGTGTATGAATCGGTGTAGGGGAGATAGTGCGCGGCGATCCGGCCGAGCGAGTCCCCCTCCCTCACGGTGTGGGTCATATGTGCCCGAGCGGGGTGTCCCGTACCCACGAGGGCGAGCAGAAAAGCAACGCACAGGATTACTGCCCTCCGTCTATTCCGCCCGTGAAGCATCATGCATTTCCTCCTGCCCTTGAGAACAGCACGCCTCCTGATCAGAAAGAGTAAAGAGACGAATGAGGGTCTCAAGGAAACATACCGCCTGGTCCCTCCTCATACCGCTCAATCCCTCACGATGTTCTGAGGCCCATGATTGTCCGTGCCTCATCCGGCGTCGCGGGCTCCCTGCTCAGGACTTCCGCAATCCTGAGAGCCCACTCGACCTGCTCGTAGCTTCCTTTTGCGAGATCCCCGCCCGGAACCCTGATATTGTCCTCCAGCCCTACCCGCATGTGACCGCCCAGCAGGCACGACTGGGTGATGGAGGGAAACTGGTCCAGGCCCACCCCGCAGGCGGTGAACTCCGAGCCTGGGGGCAGCGCGTTGACCATGGCGACAAAGGCGTCGGGGCGGAAGGACTGCCCCCCGGCAACCCCCCAGACAAAATTGAAGTTCATGGGCCCCGAGAAGAACCCCTGCTTTGCCATGAGAAGCGTGTTGTCGATCCCGCCCATGTCGTAGCACTCGATCTCGGGTTTGATCTTTTCGGATTCCATCGCCTTTCCGAAATCCTGCAGCATGGTGAAGGTGTTTTCGAAGACGAAATCCGCCACGATCCTCCCTGTCGGCCGGTCGATCATGCTGAAGTTCATGGTGTTGGTGTTCAGCGAGGCCATCTCCGGACGGATCGCCATGATCTGGGCCAGCCTCTGTTCGGGCGTTTTCCCGAATCCCACGGCAGAGCTCAGGTTCACGATCAGCTCAGGGGTTTTGTCCTTGATCGCATTATAGGTGTCCCGAATCCTTTCGATCTCGTGCGTGGGCATGCCCTGGTCGTCCCGGGCGTGGACATGGACCATGGCCGCCCCTGCCCGGTAACACCTGGCCGCCTCTTCGGCGAATTCCCGCGGCGTGTAGGGCACGGCAGGGTTCTGTGTCTTCATGGTCGCAGGCCCGGCCAGGGCCGCGCAGATGATGACCTTTCCGGATTTTCTCGGCATGGGCGTACTCCCTCATTTTTTTAGTTCGGATATTTCCTCGGAACAGTTGAGCGCTTTCTCGTTTTCCCGGGGAGGGCCCTTTCGCCGTGCTCTACACAGCGGCCTTGGCGCCGTCCATGAACACCTCGAGAATCGCGTTCACGGCACGCTCCTCCCGCTTCCTGGTCAGGGGTTCCTTGCCGAGAACCATGACGGAAATAAAGGTCTCGATCGCCCCATAGAAGATGTAGGTGAGATGGTGGGGGGAGATCTCCTTTTTGAGGAGTCCCTTGTGCTGGCCTTCGAGCATGATCTCCTCGCACAGGCTGAAGAACTTCAGGAACTTTGCCAGGCCCTCTTCGGTATGATAGACCGAGCTCCGGCACACCTCGCTCACGAAGATGGATATGAGGTTGGGCCTCTGGATGTAGGTGTCGAGGAAGAAGGTGATGACGTGAACGAGCTTCTGGCGGAAATCGGCGTTCGATGCCTTTTCACGCTCCATCATCGAATACAGGTCGTTCCACCAGGTGCCCACGATCAGGTTGAACAGAACCTCTTTGCTTCCAAAATAGTGATAGACCAGCCCGTAGGAAACACCCGCTCTCCTGGCGATATCGGCCATCCGCGCGTTTGCGTAGCCTCTCTCGCGGAACACCTCCAGGGCCGCATCGATGATCATCTCCTGCTTATCGCCTTTTGCCATAACCTCCCCTTGCATCCAAAGAGTTTGGAGAACACATATCGAGTCTGATTACCACAGTAAGATCAAGGAATCAATATTACTTGAGAATACTTTATCCTTGAGATGGTCATGGGGTCGGGTTATGCTAAAATAGAAAAGAAAAAAACGGGGAGACAGGTCCATGAAGCCGAGCGAACTCCGGGATGTCACCGACTCCTGCAAAATCCGGATCGACAAGGAAGGGAAATGGTACTACGAGAACCAGGAGATCGTGAACCCCTTGGTTCTCCTGACATTCTGCAATGCGCTCCAGAAGGACGAAGATGGCAGGTACCGGATCGTCTTTCAGTCCGAGGTCTGCTATGTGGATGTGGAAGACACCCCCTTCGTGGTGGCGTCCATCCGGGGGGACCAGGAGACCGGACTCCTGGTGCTTCTGAACACGGGCGAGGTTCACAAGCTCGACCCCGGGACCCTGTCCATCGGAGAGCAGAACGTCATGTACTGCCTGCTGCCAGACGGCATGAAGGTGCGATTCTCCCGCGCCGCGTATTATCTGCTGGCCCTGATGATGGAAGAGGATGAAGAAGGAAGGATCATTCTCAAGATGGGTGACAGGTCCTATCCCGTCCCGGCCGCACACTGAAGCACCCGTATTCCCGGAATGAAAAGGGGGTGGCGGATAGCTCCGTCACCCCTTCCAGCTCTGTGCCCCGGTATCTCTGTATCCTACTCGCCCGACCACCCGCCAAGGCTGCCGATCTGAGACCCCAGCCACTGCTGCTGAGCCTGAAACTGGGTAATGAGCCTTTCCATGGTGACGAACTGGGCCATCAAGATCTCTTCTCTTTTCGCGATGCGTCTCTCGGTCGCCTCGATCTTCAGATCGATTGAGTTCATCCGGTTCTTCAGCGTCGACTGCTTGTCTGCGATGAACCCGTCAAAGGTATCCGTCATATAGTACAACGCCCGGTCCATCTTCTCGCCCACGCCGGTCATGAAGGTGAAGTCAAAGGTGCCGGTCGAACTGCCGGCATATCTGAGCACGAGGCCTTCCGCGTCTTGGCCATTGTCTACGGTAAGGGTCCTGCCCGAGCCGGTCATGGTCATCCAGGCGCTCGAGCCTTCCGCCCTGATCCTGCCGGCTACCGCGGTGCCGGTGTAGGTGCCGTCGTTGACCCCGAGGTTGCCGCCGGCTGCAGAAACGGTAAAGCTATAATCGCCGTAATCATTGTTCGAGATCTTGAGCTGGCCGTCACTGTTCGCGGCGGTCATGCTCATCGAATACCTGCCTTCCTGAGACCCGTCAGCGCCGGTCGGATCCACATCGATTGCGCCAAAATCCAGGTTCTTGACTGCAGAAACGCTCAGGCTCAATTTCGAATCGCCCATGGCCGTGTCCTTGATGGCGATCCTCCCCTGCGAGTCGATATAGGCGTCGTATCCGCTGCCGAAGGACGCCTCGATCTCGCTCAGGAGCCCGCCGACCGTGTCTGCGGAGACATCCGCGATGGTATAGGATCCGCTTATCTCTTTCCCGCTGCGGTTCGTACCCGAAAAGGTAATCGTGTCACCGTCCGCCAGGTTTGCAGAGGCTCCTGTCTCATCGTGCACGCTGTCCCAAGTCGTTCCCGCGTTGACCGCTGAAGTCTGCGAGGCATCCGAATAATAGCTATTGGCGCCCACCCGGACCTCCTGATATTCCCGGGAAAACTCCGAGTTCATCGCATTGACGATCGACGTGATGCCCCACCCGGCCTCCAGAGAAATGATCGCTTCCCTTCCCCCCTGGTCAGTCACGGTCAGGGTCGAATCCTCGCTCAGTATGCCGTTGAAGCCCACACCCGTGGTATTGGCCTGTGTTGCGGCCTGTGTTATCTCCAGATCATACGTCCCCTCCTGGGTTTTCTCCCTGGAGCTCAGATAGGTAACGTTGCTGTTTGAGCTGCTGCCCTGCGCGACAAAGAGATTGACCACATCGGAGAAATTCGTCCGAAGGTAACCGTCGAGTTTTGCATCGTTGATCGAGAGATTTCCATTCTTGTCCAGATTGACGCCGATAAGGCTCAGATGATCGAACGAAGAGCTGAGCCCTGTGACACCGGAAAGAATCACGTTGCGGATGGATCCCCTCACGGTCAGAAGCGCCGAATCACCGAACAGGGGCGGGGTTTCGACATCCTCTCCCTTTTCGGTATAGTCAAACTGGCTGTTTACATAGGAAATGATATCGTTGTAGCTGGTGACGAAATCGGATATCTTCTTTTTTATGCCGTCGTAATCCCTGTTGATGTTGAGCGTGATTTCGGCGTCCGGGTCTTCGCTCCGCAGGCTCAGTGTCACCCCGCTTATTACGTCGGTGATCTGGTTGTCCGACCGGGTGATATCGATCCCGTCCACGGTGATCAGGGCATCTTCCCCGGCAGTGATCTGGCGCTTGCGTATGGTGGATGCATCGAATGCACCGAAATCCAGCACAGAGTTCGCATCCGCGAGGTTTGATGTCAATGTCAGGGCAAGACCGGATGCACCCGAGAGCTGATCCTCTACCACGATTGCGCCGCTGCCGTCCACATAGGTGCTGACGTTGCTTCCGAAGGCCGTTTCTACGGCTTGCAGGAGATCACCCATGGTGGATGAGGCGTTGACAGTGAAGCTCACCGGCCCCACGGCCGAGCCGCCGTGGTCGGTTCCCTGAATGGTTATCGTATCGCCCGATGTCCAGGTGTTGTATCCGTCGATATCGGCCAGCAGGGTATCTTCGGTGATCGCCTTGCCGTTTACCGTGTTGCCCGTGCCCCCGGCAAGGCCGGTGACATCGGAATGCCCGAGCTTGATGAAGCCGAGCGTCTGGAGGATATTGTCCGTATCGGTGAGCGACTGCGTCCCGTTGATCTGGATACGATACTGTGTGGTCCCGGAGTCTGTCTCGGAAACGATGGATGCGCTTACGCCGAGCGACTGAAGATTGGCGTTGCTGTTGATCGTGTCACGGATCGACTGCAGGGAATCCGTGGAGAGATCGATCGCGATGCTCTCTCCGGCGATCGTCACATTCCCCGAGGCACCGGCGCTAAGCCCGAGCAGTGTCTCGATATCCTGGGTGGAGCTGGTGAACAGCGAGGATTGGGCTCCTCCGGTAACGGCATGCTTCAGGTCCGCGGTTTCGTCTGTGAGGCCCAGAAGTCCAAGCACGTCGGTCGATGACCCGTTGGCGATATCGATCCCGCCGGCCCCGGTCTTCTGCGAGGTGAACGTGAGCCGGTACTCTCCTTGATCCACCGTGAAGATGGATGCCGTGACCCCGGCCGAATTTTCTCCCGAGTTCAGCTCGTTGATCTTGTTCCGGACATCCGAGAGGCTGTCCGTGCTCGCGATATTCACGGCTTGCCCGTTAATAACAAGATCGCCCGAGATGTTCAGCGCCTCGCTGGTCGAGCTGAAACTTCTCGATCCGAGCTTCTGCGCCTGTGCCAGATTGTTCACCTTGAGACTGTAAGAACCCTCGGTCGCGTTCGAGCCTATGGAAAAATCCAGAAGATCCGTAACATCCGCACTCGTGCCGGTGATGGACGAGCCGGAAGAATACAGGTTGAAGTCTTCCTTGGTTGACAAGGCCTTTGCCGCGGTTTTCAGAGAGAGGAGATTGGTGTTGATGGAGGTCCAGGCATTGTAGCGGGCATTGACATTTTCCTTGTCGGACTCCATCAGATCGATGGGCCGCCGCTCCAGGGCTATCAGCTGCGTAATCATGGAGGCCCAGTCGAAACCTGATGCCATACCTGAAATATAGTTTGACACGTCTGTCCCTCCCTGCGCTCTATTGCCGGTATTCATCGAACAATCAGGGCCGGATCTTGAGGATCCGGCCCCAATTTTTCTGAATCTTCTCTAAGCCACCCTACACCTTCTTCTCAACGAGCAAACCCACCATGTCGCGTATCCGCTCTCTGAGCTTGAGAACTCCCTCGGGTGGAATCTGCGAGACGACCTCTCCACTGGATTTGTCAACAACCTTCACCACGACATCTTGCAATTCCTCGTCTATGCTGAAACGAATCGTACGATTCATGCGTTTCAGCTGTTCATTGAGATCTTTCAAGGCTTCTTTCGTTTCCTCAGCATCGAGTTTTCGCACCATCTCCGTGGCCTGCTGTTTCTCATCACGGACCTGGCCTATGCTCTCGCGATTCGGACTACTGAGGAACGACCGTTCATTTTCCATAAGGGTGGCCTGAGTCTTCGCCCTTGCATAATCACCAAGGACCGGCTCTGTCATGATTGGGTTTGTGCTGACTATCTTCATGGCCACACCCGCCTTTCACCAGGGAGATCACGGGGCGCTTAAGCCCCGTGATCTCACCGGATCAGATCGTCGCTAACCCATCAGGCTCAGGACGCCCTGGGACGACATGTTGGCCTGTGCCAGCATGGCAGTACCGGCCTGGAGCAGGATCTGGTTCTTCGTGAAGCTGACCATCTCAGCCGCCATATCCACATCCCGGATGACCGACTCGGAAGACGAGAAATTCTCGATGGTGATCTGCAGGTTGGAATAAGTGTAGTCGAACCTGTTCACCACTGCACCGATGTCGCCGAGCACTGTGCCGACTGCATCGATGGCGTCATCGACAATCGACAGGGCCTCGCTCGCATCGGCTCGCGTGGCCAGAGACACGTCGGATATCATGCTGCCCGTACCCGAACCGAGTTCGCTCACCTGCAGGTTGCCCAGAGATACGGAGATCTCGTCCTCTGCCGCCGTGTTGCTGGAGCCGACCTGATAGGTCCCGGTCCCGCTGGTGACGACAATGGCTGTTCCGTCCAGATCAGCTTCGCTGTAATCAAAGTCCTCGCCCAGGTTGAGGGTGATGCCGAGTGCATCGAAGCTGAGGCTCTGTGCACCGTCTGAAGTGGTGTTAACGGTCTGCTCGATTCCGACATCAGCCGGACCCGTGATGGTGATTGCCCCGCCCGCGGTCGCGCCAATGGTATAAATGCCTGCCTCCACTCCGCCGAGCCTGATGCCGCTGGCATCGAGACCGGTCACGCCGTCAGCGGTGGAGGTGTCTGCGTCAAGGGCGTTACCGAAGGTGCCGTCGATGAGCTTGGTGCCCTGGTACTCGGTGTCGCCCACAATCCTGGTGATCTCGTCTCTGAGGGACTGGAACTCGCTGTCGATTTTGTCGCGGTCCTGGGCTGCGTTGTCCGATGCGGCCTGGGTTGCGAGCTCTTTCATCCGCTCGAGAATACCTTCCACCTGGTTGGCCGCGCCTTCTGCGATGGCCACCATGGCCTTCGCCTCGGTGACGTTTCTCGATGCAACGGTCAATGACCTGATGTTGGTGCGGAGCCGGTTGGCAACCGACAGGCCGGCCGCATCATCAGAAGCCTTATTGATGCGGTAACCGCTGGAGAGCTTCTCCATGTTCTGACCAAGTCTCTGCTCTGTTCCGAGTAACTGCCGGTGTGCGTTGAGTGCTGCTACGTTGGTGTTGATACGAAGTGCCATAATTAAATCCTCCTTGATTTTTTGTTTTTCCGGCCATCCTTGGCCGTTTTTTTATATTTGATCAGTTTTTATTGTCCTGATCAGACAATGTGTTACTTGCCCCCCTCCTTTCATTGGTTTTTATCTCTTCCCCCCTTATCGGCAAAAAAGTTTTGCACTTTAACACTGAATAACAATTCCTTTTTTGAAACAGGTTTAGTCGAACCGGTTCATCAATGCACCGATGTCGCCAAGCACTGCGCCGGCTTTATGGATAGCATCATCGATGATCGACAGAGCCGCTCTCGCATCAACCCGTGCAGCCGGATAAACGGGAGGATTTCTGGCGCTCCCTGTGGAAAGATGGCCGTGCCGATAACGGCCGAGCCGGCTCCTCGATCATGGCGTGCCGATTCTCTCCATCCTTTCCGTGATCTGATCAAGCGAGACCCCATGAGACAAAGCTTTCTCCATGCATGAGATGCCCTTTACGACATCGCCGGATACAAGAGCGATATCCGCACAGACCAGGTGCGCATGGGCACAGGTTTCATCCATCCTCAATGCGGCATCGGCAAGCCTTTTCGCAATAAGCGGATCATCACGGTCAAGCAGCACCCGCGCGATTTCCGCACATGCGCCGGCATAGTCACCGGCCGCATCCGGAAAATCCCCCCCTTCTCTTCCGAAAAAGGACGCCAATGTTCTGATCGATGACCGGAGCGTCTGAATATCATTCGTCTCTATGCTTGTCTGAACGGCTCCCGAGAGAACTTCCATATCGCAGAGATCGTGCTGGAGCGACCCGAGGTAGACGGCATGGGCGTCGGAGAATTTGCCCACGAAAATATAAGCCCTTGCCAGGGAAAGGCATAGCTGTCGATCGTATTTCCCCGCGCTCTGCTGCGCACGCTCCAGACAGGATATGGCCTTCTGCACTTCACCGGAGTTCAACAGGACCATTCCCAGGGCCCTGAGTGCAGGAGTGTAGCCCGGATTCGCATGCAGAGATTCCTGATAGGCAGATACGGCTTCCCGGACCCGTCCCACCTTTTCCAGGGCGCAACCGTATTGGTAGTGCAGACCTTCCCGGATATCCGTGGGAAGAGGAAAATTCTCGATCTCTATACCCAGGCCGACAGAATTCCCCAGTGCGGTGATCGCTTCATCGAGTAAATTTATCCTGAGACACAGATAGCCCAGAAAATACTGCACGGCCCCGCTCCGCGGAAAGATCCGGACCGCATTCCTCAGTTCCCGCAGAGCACTCCCGGGTTCATTCATCCGGGCATAGCACTCTGCCGCCACGAGGTAATGATATTTCTCCCGGGTTTCCGTTCCGGTCTGTCTCCTTATCAGGGCGAGATATTCGAGACACTTCTCATAATCGCGAAGCGCATAATAGCTCATGGCAATGCGGAAAAGATGCATGACATCGCCTTCTTTCCGACCCGACCCATCCATGAGGATCTTGAGATTCCTCTCCGCCTTTTCCCGGATGACCTCGGGGCTGTGATAGCCGGAATGTTCTATCGTGATGTCCACCTTTTCAAGTGCAACACCGCTTCGCTCCATTGAGGGGAGTATCTGCTCGTGTATCCTCCCCTCGAACACGATCCCTTCCCTGTTCGGGAAGATCCTCGGCTGCAGGGCGACAGTGTCTGAATCGTCATTGCCCTGGACCATGATCCTGAGCAGATATCCTCTGTCTCTTGCCGGTCTGAGGCTCTTTTTGAGCTCTCGGATCTTTTCCCGGTCTTCCGCACGGATTCGGTCATCGGCATCCAGCCAGAGCAGGTAGTCTGACCCGGCAAGGCGTATTGATTCGTTCCTTGCAGCTGAGAAGTCGTTGCACCAGGCAGAAAACCCGGTCTTGGCGCCGTAAGATCGGGCTATTTCGACCGATCGGTCTCGTGAGCCCGTGTCCACCACCACGATCTCGTCGACAGCCCCCTGGATGTCGGACAAAATCAGTGGGAGCCTCTCTTCCTCGTTCTTCACGATCATCACGACCCCCAGCGTGGGCCGCTTGTCATCTCTTCCCTGTTCCTGCAACTTGACCATAGGCATCCTATCGTCTTTTCCCTGCGCAATCATGAGCAGCGCAGCCGGTGATATTTTTCCCTGGACAGTGAATCTCCGGCGGTTGCCAAATTCGGCCATGCAAAAAGTCAATATATTGACTCTCTCTCGCAACAAGCGGGGATTATCCCTATTAAATCATAAACATAACCACCGGTATGTGCATGGCATATATATTGCTGAATTCATCCCGGTTTATGTTGGGTCAGCAGAACATGGTTATGATGCTTTCTCAAAGTGGGCGGCTTTTCACCCATAACGGGCGGAGCCTCATGCAAGGAAACAACGGTCCGGGAAGATACTGTTTGAGAACGGGAGACGGCTTTTTGCCACTGGGACCGGGAAACGGTGTATTCACATGGCTCATTTGAATTTTCAATTTCTGAGAAGCTCGTTTGCCCCTGAAGGGGCATACATAAAAACCGGCCAGGTCGCCAACTGGCTGTCTGAGCGGAAAGACCACGTGGATATCAAGGTCAGCAAAATCCCGTTCCACAAGCTGGACCTCTGGCGCTTTCTTGACGGGAGAATCGGGCATGAGTCAGGGAATTTCTTCTCCATTGACGGCATCCATGTCAATACGAACTGGGGCACCATATCCGAGTGGGATCAACCCATTATCAATCAGCACGAGATCGGTTATCTCGGGTTTATCGTCAGGGAGTTTGACGGGATCCTTCACTTTCTCACTCAAGCCAAGATCGAACCCGGCAACATGAATTACGTCCAGCTCTCACCGACACTGCAGGCTACGAGAAGCAATTACATGCAGGTGCATAAAGGGCACAAGCCCCAGTACCTGGAATATTTCCAGAACGCCAGAAATGATCAGATCCTGCTCGATCAGCTCCAGTCCGAGCAGGGTGCACGATTTCTGAAAAAGAGGAACCGCAACATCATTATCAGGATCGATGAAGAGATCCCTGTCCACGACGGCTTCATCTGGCTGACCCTGGGGCAGATAAAGCAGCTGATGAGCAGCGACAACCTCGTGAACATGGATACCCGCACCGTGATATCGGGCATACCCTTTGGAATATTCGAGCCTGAGGTAATAGATTTTTTCAACTTCCTCAATCATAATCCCCGTACACGGGAAATTCACAGGCTCTTTCTCAAGTCGGCCCTGTCGGACACCGGGGGCCTTCACACGGTCGAAAACATCATCACCTTTCTGGCGAAACTGAAGAGCGCATACGATCTGCAGATACGGAGGATCCCCCTGGACAGGCTTGAAGACTGGAACTTCGACCACTCGGAGATCTACCGCAAAGACCGTAGATTCTTTAAAGTGATCGGCGTGGAGGTCGAAATAAGCAACCGGGAAGTGGTCACCTGGACCCAGCCAATGGTGGAGCCTGCCCAGGAAGGCCTTTGTGCCTTTGTCTGCAAAGAGATTAACGGAATCCTGCATTTTGCCGTGCAGGCCAAGCTGGAGTGCGGAAATCACGACATCATCGAATTCGCACCCACGGTTCAGTGTCTGACCGGAAACTATCGGCAGACAAAAGAAGGGACCCTGCCCTTCCTGGAATATGTGCTCAATGTGAAGGATGACCGGATCGTCTACGATTCCATGCAATCGGAGGAAGGGGGGCGGTTCTATCGGGAACAAAACCGGAACATGATCGTCCTTGGTGGAGAAGAGGTGCCGGTCGAACTGCCCGATCATTATATCTGGATGACCCTGAGCCAGTTGTTTACCTTCCTCAAGTTCAACAACTACCTGAATATCCAGGCACGAAGTCTTATTGCCGCGATATCGTTTACTTGAGAGAAATGACCGGAAAAAGAATAAATATAGGTGTGCTGGGTTGTGCAAGCGTCGCCGGAAGACTGATGATCCCTGCGATCCTCGAACAGGGCCGCCTGTACCGGCTGGCCGGAATCGCCAGCCGTGATGGAGACAAGGCCGATGCGTGGGCAAGGGAATTCGACACTCAGGCCTTCAGGAGTTACGAGTCGCTGGTGGATGCCGGAGGCCTGGAAGCGGTGTACATCCCGCTGCCCAATGCCCTGCACGCGCCGTGGATCGAACATGCACTGAACAAGGGGCTCCACGTACTGGTGGAAAAGTCTCTTGCCTGCAGCGTGGGCGAGGTTACATCGCTCAATCGTGCAGCCAGGGACAAGGGACTTGCGCTGGTCGAGAACTTTCAGTTCCGTTTCCATAGCCAGCTGGCGGAAATCAAGCGAATGGTGGATAACGGGGTGATCGGCGAGCTGCGCTGTGTGCGCTCATCCTTTGGGTTCCCCCCCTTTCCCGATCCGGATAACATCCGGTACCGGAAAGACCTGGGAGGCGGCGCCTTGCTGGATGCAGGGGCGTATCCCATAAAAATATCCCAGATATTCCTCGGCGCGGACCTTGAGGTCAAAGCCGCAAGCTTCTGCATCGATGAGCAGAGGCGCGTGGACATCTGGGGTGGAGGCTTTCTGCGGCAGAAGAACGGACCGCTCTTTTCCGAGATCGCATTCGGCTTTGACCATCACTATCAGTGCTCCCTCGAGTTATGGGGAAGCAGGGGGAAGCTCTCGGCAAACCGGATCTTCACCGCGCCCCCGGGTTTCAGACCCGAGGTGGTCATTGAGACCTCCGAAGGAAAAGAGGTTCTCACCCTCGAGGCTGACGATCATTTCGCCGGGATACTGGAGTATTTCTCCCGTGCAGTACATGATCCGGATATTGCCGGAGACGAATATGCCCAGAACATCAATCAAGCGAGGCTCATCCATGAATTCAGAATCAGAACAGATGAATAATCACCCTTCGATCCCTGTTACCATGCCCTCTCTCGCCCCTCTGGAGGAGTATGTCGAACTGCTCAGGGGTGCATGGTCACGGGGCATACTGACCCATAACGGCCCACTGGTTCAGCAGCTGGAGAGGGATCTTTGCAAGAAGCTGGGGCTTTCCAGTTTCGTAGCCGTATCCAACGGGACCATTGCGCTTCAGATGGCGATCAAGGCTCTGGGGCTGAAGGGAGAGATCATCACCACCCCGTTCACCTGGATCGCCACGGTGAGCGCCATCAAATGGGAAGGGTGCGTACCGATCTTTTGCGACATCGACCCCGAAACACTGAACCTCGACCCCTGCAATATAGAGCCGCTCATTACCGACAGGACCTGCGCAATCATGCCGGTTCATGTGTTCGGGAACCCCTGTGATGTCCAGTCGATAGAGGATATCGCAACCGGATACGGGCTGAAGGTGATCTATGACGGGGCACATGCGGTCGGCTCGATGTATCGGGGCAGGAGTCTGCTGGAATGCGGTGACATCACGGCCACGAGTCTGCATGCCACCAAGCTGCTGAACACGGCTGAAGGCGGGGGATGCATCACCGGGGATTTCGAACTGCATGAGCGGCTCAGGAGAATACGTTTCTTCGGCCATGACGAGGCGAGGGACATCGTTGAAGATGGCTTTAACGGAAAAATGACCGAAGTTCACGCAGCGCTGGGGATCGCAAATCTGAAATACTACGATGCCGTTCTCGCGGACAGAAAGAGGAAGTATGCGATCTACCGCGATGCATTGAGTGGTGTGGCATCGATACGGTTTCAGAGTATCAGATCAGGTGAGGCGAACTGTTCATATTTCCCGGTCATCTTCACGAGTGAATCGGAGATGTCCAAGGCTGAGGAGAAATTGAAGCGGCATGATATCCATCCCAGAAGGTACTTTTATCCATCGGTGAACACGTTTGGCAAGATCGTGGAGTATCAGCCGGCGCCCGTTTCCGAGGACATCACCAGGCGCATCCTGTGCCTGCCTCTGTACTACGGCCTCACCGACAAAGACCTGTACCGGACCATCGACATTCTCGTTTCGTAAAACAAAGGTGAGAGGTATGAAACAGATAACACCATCGGTCACGCTGGAATTCAGTCAGAAGGTCCGGGAACATGTACGACAGGGCAGAGAGATCATTTCCCTGGGCCTGGGAGAGGCAGAGGTGCCGACACCCCCTCACATCGTGGAGGCCGGGGTAAAAGCCCTGCGCGATGGCTTGACGAAATACTCCAACCCACAGGGGCTGCCACCCTTAAGGGAATGCATTGCCCGCTACCTGAAGGCTTCGCATGGGATAGAGGCAGGCGCAGAGCAGATCATCATCACACCGGGGGCGAAAAATGCCCTTTTCCTGGCGTGCGCAGCCCTGCTCGAACCAGGAGATGAGGTCGCCCTCCTGCGGCCCTGCTACGTCAGCAATTCCCCGATCGTGCACATCACCGGTTCCGGGGTGAAGGTGTGCGATGTGGACATGACCCCGGGCGTATTCGATCTGGACCGGGAAAAACTCTCGAGCTGCCTTACGGACAGGACAAAGCTGCTTTTCATCAATACGCCGCACAACCCCACAGGCAGAATGCTTTCCGACGACGATATCCTCTTCATTGCCGAGGAGATGAGACAACATCCGCGATTATACCTGCTATCGGACGAGATCTACGAATCAATGGTGGTAGGTGATACCAAGCACCGTGCCCCGGCGTCGATTCCCGGCATTGAAAACCGGGTCATTACGGTCGGGGGATTCAGCAAGGCCCATTTCATGACCGGGTGGCGCATCGGTTACGTCCACGCCCCTGCCACGGTCACACGCGCCATGCTCACCATACACGAGCACATCAATACCAATACGGCTGCCTTCATCCAGCAGGCAGCCCTTGCCGCTCTCGACGGAAACCGGGATCATATCGGAAACTATGTCCGGAAGCTCCGCGAGCGAAAGATCATCTACGATCGCCTGCTGAGCCGCTCACCTTATCTGAGCGGTACGGAGTACGAGGGTGGATACTTCACATTCATCAATATATCTGCTTCCCGGATGGACTGTGACACTTTCGCCGTTGAACTCCTCGATCAAAAAAACGTTGCGATAGTGCCCGGGCTGGCGTTCGGGAATAATTATCCGGACTATTGCCGCCTCTCCTTCGTGAATCAAACCGATGTGTTCGAGGAGGGGATGAAGAGAATTCTGGAATTCATGGAGTCATCAGCTCATGAAAAAAAAGAAGATTAAGTGCCTCCTGACCCGGAAGTTCTGGGACCTCGACCTGGAATATCTCCGCACCCATGTCATGCCGGATGTGGTGTTCGTCATTCCGAAGGACTACTCGATTCCCACCCTGGCGGAAGAAGCATCCAGGGGCATCGACATACTGCTGGGCGATGTGCCCGCCCCGGAAGTTATGGATGCGGCAACCGGCGTGAAGCTCCTGCAGATCCCATGGACCGGACTGGACAAGATTGACTTCGGCCTGCTTGAGAAATATTCCTTCCAGGTGTGCAACTCTCACAGCAATGCCGCATCCGTAGCCGAACTGGCGATGGCCCTGCTCCTTGCCTGTATGAAGCAGATACCGTCACACCACTGTGCCTTGAAGCAGGGTAACTGGCGCAGACCCGGCTCTGAAGACTTTACACCACCGGATGCATTATACGGAAAAGATATCGGTTTGATAGGGTATGGCGCCGTAGGTCGAAAGCTCGAGAAAATGCTCAAGGGATTTGATGTAACCATCCGCGCCCTTGCTTCCGAAGGCAGGAAGGAAGGGGAACTGGCCATACTGGGGCCTGAGGGGCTGAATCACCTGTTCAAGCGTTGTGACGTGCTGATCGTAACGGCCCCCCTGACTCCCGCGACCAGGGGAATGATCGGACGGGAACAGCTCGAGCTCATGAAGAGCACCTCCTATCTCATCAATGTTTCGAGAGGTGACATCATTGACGAGGAGTCACTGTTCTGTGTCCTCAAGAAGAACCGGATTGCCGGTGCGGGTATAGATGTCTGGTACCAGTACCCGCAACGGGGACACTCTTTATCCAGGCCCTCACGCTTTCCGTTCGAAACCCTGGACAACGTGGTCATGTCTCCGCACCGCGGCGGGATGATACGGGGTGAGCTCCCGCATTTGCCTGATGCGGTGGAGAATCTGAATCGTTTTGCAACAGGCAGTCCTTTGATCAACAGGGTCGATTTCACAAAAGGATACTGAGGTATGCATGAGCGATCATAGAGAAATGGTGTTTTCGGGTACAAGGGTCTACCTGCGCGGTCTGGAGGAGAATGATCTCACGCTCCGGCCAAAATGGTTCAACGACCCGGAAATCAACAGGACTTTGTTGATGGATTATCCGATCTCACTGGCAACGACCATGGCCTGGTTCAGACGGGCCGCTCAGGAACAGCATCACAGCCGCATCGATCTCTCCATCTGCGATACGGCAACAGACAGGGTGATCGGCATGACCGGACTGCTCCGGATCGACCGGCGACACCTGCACGCGCAGTTTTACATGACCATCGGTGAAAAGGATTACTGGGGGCGTCACATCCCTGACGAGGTGATCCCGATGGTCCTCCGGTATGCCTTCGGAAATCTGAATCTCAACAAGATCTACCTCTGGACCATCCCTGCAAATACCCATGCCCGGAGGGTTTATGAAAGAAACGGGTTCGTGCAGGAAGCCTGCATGGCACAGCACTTCTACTGTCGAGGAGCATTGCAGGATATCTATCAGCACCGGATTCTGAAGGAAGAATGGTTGAAAGATGCGCCCAGGAAGAAGACATCGGAGGGCGGGGACTGATGCATCCATGAATATACTCCTGAGCAGCGTGGGGCGCCGCAGTTACCTGGTGCGCTATTTCCAGCAGGCGCTCGGAGGTCGCGGCCTGGTCATTGCCACCAATTCGCACGCCCATGCCACCGGTATGCTGGCCGCGGACAGGGCTGTCGTCGTCCCGCCCGCAGGCAGCGAGGATTTCATCGAGCAGCTGCTGGACGTCTGCCGGCGCTCCGAGGTACGGCTGCTGTGCTCGCTGCATGACTGGGAGTCACCTTTTATTGCGCGCGCCTGCAACCGGTTCCGGCAACTGGGGACGAAAGTCGCCGTGTCCGATCCGTCCGTGCTGGACACCTGCCTGGACAAGTATGCCTTCTGGGAATTCGGGATGCGTGAAGGTATACGCGTCCCCAAGACCGCCCTCGGTCTGGATTCGGCCTTGCAATATATAGCGGATGGGACCCTTGACTTCCCCCTGGTGGTAAAGCCTCGATATGGCCAGGGATCCATCGCCGTAGAGACCGTGTTTACCGAAGATGAGCTGCACAGCTCCTTCCTGCTGGCCAAGGGCAAGATATCGCGCATGGAATCGAACGGTCTGTTGAGGTCCGGCCGGGAAGATCTGATTGTTCAGGAATATGTCCAGGGGCAGGAATACGGCTTGGATGTAGTAAACGACCTGAACGGCAAGTTTGCGGCCTGCTTCGTGAAGCGCAAGCTTGCAATGCGCTCTGGGGAGACGGATGCGGCGGAGACAGTGGCTGACCCGGTCCTGGAGTCATTCGGCCGTTTCATTGGCGAACGGTTGATACATACGGGAATGCTCGACGTGGATGTCATTGTCGACCGGAACGGCCCCTGCCTGCTGGAAGCCAACCCGCGTTTCGGAGGACACTATCCCTTTTCCCACGAAGCCGGAGCCGACATACCTGCCGCCCTGATTGCGTGGGCTCAGGACAGAGACCCCGACCCTGCCTGGTTGCGGGTAAGGGCCGGGGTGCAATGCCTCAAGGATATGAGGCTGGTGAGCAGATCATGAGGCAGGCTCATCTCATATCTGTTCATCACATTCAGGAACACCATCTGTGGGGAATATGCGGGCTCTTCAAGACGTCTGTTCTGCATACAGACGATGCCCATCGAATCTGACCGGATCCTCGGTTGAGGGAGACGAACAGGAATCATGGAAGATTTTCTTCAACGGAACAAACATTTCTACCAGCTGGCGAAGTCTAAAATCGACTTTCATGCATCAGGGACCGCATCGATAGACAAGAACCTGTTGCTGATCAGAAAACTCGGAGAGTTCGCGTGGCGGAACCATCCCGGTTGCTTCTACGATTCGGATATCGAAAACCTGTTATCCTTTTATGGCAACCACTTGGAAGATCTCGTCGAGATCGGAAACATTCCGCAGGACATCAGCACATGGTTCCCTCTCCCGACAGAATACAGCACCCTTCACGTCGCGACCGAGGTCGCAGGCATCGGCGGCCACACCCGGCTGATCCGCCAGATCATGAGAAGATCGGGAGAACGCCATCAGTGCCTGGTCCTGACAAACACCAGTCTGTCCGTCATCCCGGAATGGTTCGGAGCCGGGATGGAGACATATGTCCAAGCGTGTTCTCTGAAAAACTTCCGGACACCCTTTGAGCGGGCCTATGCCCTGAGGCTTCTTGCCCAGCGTTTCCAGCGGGTGATCACATATGCCCACCCGCATGATGTAATCCCCTCGCTCGCCTTTGCGGTGCCGGGCGATGTTCCGGTTGCTCTGGAGAATCATGCCCATTCCTGGTTCTGGCACGGAAGGTCCATTGCCGATCTGATCGTGTGCCACACGCGCTATCATACTGACTTCACTATGAGATACCGATCGGCGGACAACTGTCTTTTTCTCCCGTTCACCTTGTCGGATCATATGGACAGACGGGTTGACGCGGACGAAAAAGCAAAGGCAAAAGCCCTGCTGCACATCGACCCCCGGAAAACCGTTATCCTGACGGTGGGAACGAGGGAAAAATATATCCCGAACAAGGAGTACAATTATTTCCATCTCCTGAAGGTTATCCTCGATATGTATCCGGATGTTGTGTGCATCGTGGTCGGTCTGCCGAAAAACGATCCGATGGTCAGGGGATTCGATCTGCCTGAGAGAGTGATGTTCCACGCGCAGATACCGGACCTCACCAACTACTATCTGGCATCGGATATCTGCCTGGAGGCCATGCCCCAACCATCGCTCGGGGTCCAGTCACATGCCCCGGTCATAGGATTGAGCTGCCCGGTGCCCAAATACGGCAAATCCCGAGTGTTCAGAAACCATACCCTGCTGCAGTCGGATGCCTACCGGAGGCATTTCGGCGAGGACATGACAAGGGAGGAATTTTTCGAGAAACTGGACGGCTTTATCAGAAACCCTGAGCTGCGCATGGATGTGGCTCGGGAAATCCGCACCGACTATCTCAGACACAGGGCTGATAATGCCCTTCATGCCGGGCTTGTCGAGATGTACCGGATCCTGGATTCGTGCGATCATCGTCCGGAAGAGCTCAGAGAGATGGTCTTTTTCGATGATGAGGAGAACAGGGAGATTGCCGAAAGGAGCGAATTACAGAGCTTGGATAAGGTCAAGCAATTCTGGAAGAACGAGATAACGGACAGCGACTTGTCTTCTTCTGCAGCCGCGGGCCGTCCCGCAGTAAACCTTTCCCGAAAATATCCTGGGGGAAAAGGCACCCGTGCGGATCCAAACCCGACTTCAGATAACCGTGAGCCCGCCGGACACTCACGGGATGTCCGCGCCATCGCTTTCTACCTCCCTCAGTTCCACCCCATTCCGGAAAACGACATCTGGTGGGGAAAGGGGTTCACGGAGTGGACGAATGTCTCCAAGGCAAAACCCCTCTTCCCGGGGCACTATCAGCCCCATGTGCCGTCAGATCTGGGTTATTACGACCTGCGCCTCGCAGAGACGAGAAAGGCCCAGGCCGAGCTCGCGCGCGAGCACGGCATCCATGGATTCTGCTACTACCATTACTGGTTCAACGGCAAGCTCCTGCTCGACTATCCCCTGCGACAGGTGCTGGAATCCGGGGAACCCGACTTCCCCTTCTGCCTGTGCTGGGCCAACGAGAACTGGACTCGTGCCTGGGACGGCCGCGATTGCGATGTCCTGATACAGCAGAACTACAGCGCTCAGGACGATCTTGACCACATCAGGCACCTCTGCGGGATATTCAGGGACCCTCGATACATCCAGGTAGACGGCAAACCTCTGTTCATCGTGTACCGGGCGAGCAATCTGCCCGATCCGCTCGCCACTACCACGCTCTGGCGAGAAGAAGCCCGCAGGCAGGGGATCGGGGATCTCTTTCTCTGCCGCGTCGAGCGGTTCGTCCAGGACATGACCGATCCCAGGGCATTGGGCTTCGACGCTGCCATAGAATTCCAGCCCGACGGCATCCACCTGGGAAAACCGCGTGAAGACCTGATGCACACCGGACACCACGTCTACGATTATCATGCCCTTATCCGGGCGGCACTTTCGAAAAGCGAGCCCGACTATCTCCGCTTCCCCTGTGTCTGCCCGTCCTGGGACAATTCCCCGAGGCGCCGGAAAGGGGCCGTAATTTTCCATAACACGACGCCACAGCTCTATGAATTATGGCTCAAGGAAGTCCTCGCCAGGCTGTTGCAATCACAGACGAAAGAAAGGATGGTTTTCATCAATGCCTTCAACGAATGGGGCGAAGGCTGTCATCTCGAACCGGATCACAGATTCGGGAGGACATATCTTGAAGCCACCCGCAGGGCCGTGCTTTTCGCAAACGACCGTGGACAGGTCCGGCCCGCCCACTCGTCACCTGGTGCCGGGGCGGAATCGGAAATGCCCGGGGAGATGCAGCCGTCTCCGGTCACGGGCGAATGCACCAGTACAGCAAGCCGTGTGTCGATCGTGATACCCGTCTTCAACAAGGTCGAATTCACCAGGAAATGCATCGATGCCCTGTTTTCCAACACGCCCCCCGGAGCATTCGAGTGCATTGTCGTGAACAACGGATCCACGGACGGGACCCGGGATTATCTCGAAGGCCTCGGGAACAGGGTCAGGGTCATCGCCAATCCGGAGAACCTGGGTTTCGCCCGGGCCTGCAACCAGGGGGCGCAGGCGGCCTCATCGCCCTATGTTCTCTTCCTCAATAACGACACCGAGCCCCGGCCGGGATGGCTTGCCGCTCTGGTTACTGTGCTGGACAGCGATCCCACGGCCGCGGCAGCCGGCAGCCGGATGCTTTTCCCCGATGGAACCATCCAGCATGCCGGAGTGTTGATAATCGACGACAAAAAGCTTCCAGACCCCCTTGTCGGGAGGCATATCTATTACGGCCTGCCCGCTGACCACCGGGATGCCAACGTATCCAGGACGTATCAGGCCCTTACCGCAGGCTGTCTTCTGGTACGGAGAAACCTCTTTGAGGAGGTGGGCATGTTCGACGAGGGGTACTGGAACGGCTACGAAGACCTCGATCTGTGCTTCAGGCTCCAGGAGAAGGGATGGACTCTCGTCTACCAGCCGGAAAGCGTGCTGATCCACCATGAATCGAAAAGCGGGCCCGAGCGCTTTACGAAGATCAAGGAGAATATCCAGCGCCTGCACGAAAAATGGATCGGCAGGATCACCCCCGATGCCGTCATAGAGGAGGACGGGACTCTTCTTTGGACCGATGCCCGGCGTATCCGACTCTACGAGGCACCGGGCAGACAGGGCGAGCACGAATCGCTGCGGCAGCCCGAGGCAATGCAGGGTCCGGTCTCCATCGTGATCCTCAGTTACAACGGACTTGAATATACGAAGCAGTGCGTGCAGAGCATCAAGGAGCACACGCCCGAGCCCCACGAGATCATCTTCGTGGACAACGGATCGACCGACGGCACGGTTCAGTGGCTCCGAACCCTGGCGGAAAAAAACAGCAACTACAAGCTCATCGAAAACGAGCAGAATCTCGGATTCGCCAGAGGCTGCAATCAGGGCATCCAGGCGGCCGAAGGAGCGTACATCCTGCTCCTGAACAACGACGTGATCGTCACCCAGGGGTGGCTCTCAGGCATGCTCGGACACCTCGACAGCTCGGGCGACATCGGCATGGTCGGCCCCATGAGCAACTCGGTCTCCGGCCCCCAGCTCGTCGAGGGTGCACCCGACGGAAGCGGTCTTGAGCGGATGCATGCCTTTGCCCGGGATCTCGCCCGCGACAACGCAGGCAGATTCGAGGACACCCTTCGTCTCGTAGGCTTCTGCCTGCTCATGAAACGCTCCCTTATCGAGATCATCGGCGGCCTTGATGAAAAATACGGCAGCGGCAACTTCGAGGACGACGACCTCTGCCTGCGCTCGCGCATTGCAGGCTTCCGCAACATCATGGCCCGCGATGTCTTCATCCACCACTACGGCAGCATGACCTTCACCGGCAACGCCATCGACTATGAACAGGTCATGGGAAAAAACCGCACCTATTTCGCAGAGAAGTGGAAAGACATACTCGAGATGACAGAAGACGGGTATCGCCTCCACCTCACCATGAACCAGCGGATCGGGATACTCATCGAGATGGGCGAGCAGCGGTATGCAGAAGGCGATCTTGCCGGAGCGATCAGGGTCTTCAGGAGAGTCCTCGAGACCGATCCGGCAAACTCCCAGGCACTGAACAACCTCGGAGTGATCCAGTGGGAGCTCGGGAGTATCGACGACGCCATCGTCACCATGCACAAGGCCCTGAGCCTGAATCCGCGGGACCCGGACGCACTGGCCAACCTGCTGGATGCACTCGTTGCCACGAACAGGCACGACCTTGTCCAGGCCGACCTCATCGAGCTGGTGAAAAGGGCCCAGCCCGAAAACCCCGACATCGGCAGGCTGTGCGCCCTCCAGGAACAGGCCGGATCGGCCACACGGGCTTTCACGGGTGAAGCTTCATGAAGGCGGGGCGCGCCGTGCAGTCATCGATCCCCCGGCATCATCGGGAGCGGCCGTGACAAAACCCCACGAAAAGCCGACCCTGGGGGCTGTCATGATCGTGAAGAACGAGGAGCAAAACCTCGGACGCATCCTCTCCGACATCAGGGACGTAGTCGACGAGATCTGCGTCGTGGACACCGGGTCGATCGACTCAACCGTCTCTCTGGCAAAGTCCTTTGGGGCGAAGATCGGGCATTTCTCCTGGTGCGACGATTTCTCGGCGGCGCGCAACGCCTCTATCGCGCTGGCTGAGTCCGACTACCTCCTGTGGCTCGACGCGGACGACCACGTGACACAAGAGGCGGCGGCAGCCCTGCGAGGTTTGAAAAGATCGCTCGATCCGGGGAAACACACCGCGTATTTCCTCACACTCCTGAACACCCCTGTCACCTGGGGCTCCCTGGGTTCCATCCAGCTGCGCATCTTCCCCCATATGGAGGGCGTGAGGTTCGAGGGACGCATCCACGAGCAGCTCCTGCCCTCGCTCAAGAAGACCTCGGGGATAAGATTTGTGAACACGGGCATCGCCATCCACCACACCGGGTATGCAGACCAGTCGTCCCTGGAGGCCAAGCGTAGGAGAAACCTTGCAATCCAGCTCGACGAACTCGCTGAGGGCACGGATTCAGGACACCGGCACTTCATGATCGCCATGACCTATTACGGCCTCAGAGACTACGACAAATGCATGGAACACATCAAGGAGGCGAGGAAATGCTCAGAGAGCGAAGGCTGGTATCTCACGAGCTCCTTCCTGGCGACCGACATTCACCTGAAACAGGGCAGAATGAACGAGGCCCTCGAAGAGGCCCTGGACGGTGTGGCACGGTCTCCCCGGAGCGGATACATGCACTACGGCCTGGGTATGGTTCTCTTCGGGCTCGAGCGCTACGGCGAGGCTGTACAATCCTTTCTGGCCGCGCAAAGGCACGGGTTCGAGGTGGATGGATATGCCAAGCCCTCGGACATAAGGGCTGCCATGTCCTACTCGCTGGGCCGCGCCCTTGAAAAAACCGGCAGATCCAGCCAGGCCGCCATCGCTTACCGGGATTCCATCGGGATGAACCCGGAATGGCCCCTTCCCAGGAAGGCCCTCGGCTTTGCCCTGATATCCGGAGGAAAGGTCGATGAAGCCCTCACCCACCTGGAGCACGCCTATGGCCACGGTGCAAACGAGGATGTCCAGGTGATTCTGGCTCTGGCACGGCTGTACCGGCACGCAGGCAGGACGACCGATGCCCATGCGGTCTACCTCAAGGCGCTGGGGTCGTTTCCGGACGATCTCCGGATCCTTGCCGCCACGGCATCCACGGGTATTGCCTGCGGCGAGATGCAGCACGTCGAAAGCGCGATCGAACGGCTCATGGAAATCTTCAGTATGAGCACGGACCTCGAGATCGGGAGCGCCGAAGAGCTGGCCGGACTCTGTGTGCTGATCGGACAGCGGCTCTTCGAGCAGGACCAGTCCGCTGCCGCTTCTGCAATGGCAGAGGCGTCGACCACGCTCGATCCCCGGTGCTGGAGTGCCCGGCTCCTGGCATCTGATATCTCCCGGGCTGAAGGGAAAATGGCACCTGCGCTCAGTCTCCTTCAGGACGCCCTTTTGAGCGGAGCCCCGCCCCACGAGATAGAAACAAGAATGGCGCTGCTCGACCCGGGCAGCCCGTCATAATTCCCAGACCCCCCGGTTCGCCGGCCTGTTCGCACAAACCCGCCGCCTTCCGGGCCTTCCCAGGAAAACCTACCGCTTTCCCGGCCTCCACTCGGCAGACATGCGCTTTGCCTCGGCGATCTCCCCGGGGCTCATGCCTGCGGCCACGGCCCTTCTGAGGTCCCTGGCGCTCGCATTGCCCCCCCTGGCCGAGACATCGAACCACATGTAGGCCATGATGTAACTCTGCGAGACCCCCTTGCCCAGACGATACATGTTCCCCAGCTGTGCCTGCGCGATGGTGTTGCCCTGCTCGGCCGCCTTGCGGTACCACCGGGCGGCCTCGGAGTAGTCCTGCCGGACGCCCTGGCCGGTTTCGTAGAGATAGCCCACAAAGAGCTGGGCCTGCGGGTCGCCCTGCTGTGCGGGCAGGAGATTTTCCATGATAAAGGTCTCTTCCGGTTCAGTGTCGGCGCCGGCGTATAGGACAGATGAAAGGGCGAAGAGATACATCAGGCACGCAACCGCAACGATCATAAAAGCCATAAACAGTCCAGGCCTGTTCATGGTGCCCCCTCTCCTCACATCTGATGAAAAACAAATAAGACTTTCAACGAACTCTCACACCATAAAAGCATCGCCCCGAGAAGTCAATAGCCTCAATATCACCCGGACAGCGACATCAAAGGTGAATCTGCAGGGCACGACACCCCTCGCACCCCGCGTCCGGCCCGGGAACCCCGGAACCTTCGGGAGCCCGGATAATTATCACCCTCCCAAAGGATCCTCACCTGCCGGGCCCACTTCCCCCTATGCGGGAATGGTCTCTTGTGGTATGCAGATTGACGGAGTCAATCCAGTCAATCAAGATATCGTGGGAAGGGCTGTATTACAAAGCATGGATGTGTTTTCCCGTATGAGAGGCCTGTGCGGAACGCGCCTCGCCGCCGGAACGTGACAGGATGACGCGAAAAATACTATTTATTGCCGTGGCCGTTCTATTCCTGGCTGTGCTCATTACCCTCATTGCAAGGATCGACCTGCAGGAGTGCGATGCCCTGCGCAATCCGGTCGATGCCGTGGTCGTCCTGGCGGGATGCCCCGATGAAGACCGCCAGCGCCTGACCAGGGGGGTGCACCTGGTGGAGCAGGGTCACGGCCGTTATCTGATCCTTCCCCTTCGGGACAGCGGCCTCAGCTGGGAGTCCCTGCAGAAGTTATACGGTATTGGCAGAAACATACCCGGGGAGAGGGTGCTGATCGGCAGAACGGAGCACATGGATTCAGCCGTTCTGAAATACTGCGGGGGAACCTTCGGCGAGGCGGCCCTCACCATGAGCATCATGCAGGCAAGATCTCTGAGATCGGCCGTGGTGGTGAGCTCGCGGTACCATATCCCGCGGGTGCGCCTCGCGTTTCAGGAACTGAACAGAATGAATCATCTGGCCTTCTCCTATCAGCCCGTGGGCGAGCCCGAGACCGACAAGCTTCTTTCCTCGGCACGCGCCCTGGCCAAGAGGCTGGTCGAATATGGGAAATTCTTTACCGCCTTTTTCGTATACCCCCTCGGGTCCAGGATCATCGAAAGCGACCTTTTTCCCGAAGAATAGTCGAAGCCCTGATCTCGATGTCCTGAGCCTCGGCCTGAGGCCTCGACAATCAACCCTCCCCAACCAGCCCTCCACTCCTGCCAGCCGCCCGGATACAGCCTCCTTACATCCACGCGGCCAGGCACTCGGGATGCATCCCCGGGTTATCCGGACCATGGCACGGCAATCGTTCAATCCCGCATTCTTAACGAAAAATTAACCGGATTCTTATCACTTCCTCACATGAGTCCCCTATCTGGGAAGGCAAAAACCGGATAAGGGAGGATCTTCATGAAAGACAGCGATACTCGTATCAAGAAAATGCTGATCGCGGCAGCGGCGGTGACGATCTTTTCAGGCATGCTCCCTGGATCAGCCTTGTCAGGAGGAGAAAGCGTTCTGGTGAAGGGGTCAACCACCATACTCCCGATCGCCCAGATCGCGGCTGAAGAATTCATGGACCGCTATCCCGGCATTACCGTATCGGTGCAGGGCGGAGGGTCGGGAATGGGAATCGCATCTCTGCTGGATGGTACTGCCCAGATTGCGGATGCCTCTCGGCGGATCAAGGCTGCTGAAGTCGAAAAGGCCGCAGCTCAGGGGCTGAAGCCTGCCGAACACGTCATCGCCATGGACGGCATCGCGGTCGTGGTTCATCCTTCACACCCGACCGGCAAGCTGACAAGAGAGCAGCTCAAGGCAATCTATGCCGGCAGGATCTCGGACTGGAAAGACCTTGGCGGCGAGAGTTCCAGGATCGTGGTCGTCTCACGGGACACCTCCAGCGGCACCTTCGAAACCTTTGCAGAGCTCGCCCTGGACAAGGAGAAGGTTCGCCCGGACGCACTGACCGCCGCTTCGAACCAGGCCGTGGTCCAGATTGTTTCCCAGACGCCAGGCGCAATCGGATATATCGGGTTCGGATACGTAAGCCCTAAGGTCAGGGCTCTCGTCATAGATGACGCCGCGTGCACGAGGGAGAACATCGTCAGCGGCACCTATGCATTATCACGGCCGCTGTTCATGTATTCCCGAGGCACACCCTCGGGCAGCGTGAAGAGCTTCATCGATTTCGTCCTGAGCACCGCAGGGCAACGGCTCGTGGAACAAGAAGGCTTTATCGGCCTGCAGCAATGACGTATGCCTCTGGAGGACAAACACAAAGGGATATCCGTCTTCCACAGGATATCGCCCCCGGCATGGAGAGGCCGTCCCGGCCGGACAGGGTCGCTTTCTTCAAGTTCTCCGATACGGTTCCCTTCAGGAATCGCAGGCGTATGAAATCAGATCAGGAGAGAAGCATCAATAAAAACAACATGCTGGATGATGTAATACGTTTTTCCCGCCGAGACATCCCCCTGGAAACGCTCTGCGAGAAAAAATTTCTCTCCGACCTCCCGTATTATATGCTCGGACTCTTCTCTTGCAGAGAGGGAGATTGCGCCATCTCGATAGCTTATATCCACTTTTTTCCCGATGATCGCCTTCAATATCTCCTGCTTTGGAAGAAACATGATCAAAACCCTCTCTATAAAATGAATGATCACAACTCCTCTTCATAAAATAAAAGGAATGCAAACACCATAGCTCATAACCCTTGAAAAAGGAAATGGAATAGCGCAACGGGAGCAAGCCGGCACGGGATTCGACTTGGACCATGAAATCCATGACGGTCATGCGGAAAATGACCTCAGGCACGATGAAACAGTGGCATAAGCCCTGCGGCAGCCGATCCTGTACCCCGATTCGTACCCGGCTTCAAAAGAAGGATGAGAGGAATGCCGCATCTGAATGCAGCTTAATGAGAAAATTGGTCGGGACGAGAGGATTTGAACCTCCGACCCCCTGAACCCCATTCAGGTGCGCTACCAGACTGCGCTACGTCCCGAAACCGCATTCCTTGCTATCACGGCATCCTGTCGGTGTCAAGCGCAAGGGAGGTGTTTATTGGTAAGATTCCGGAGCCGGGTCGATGCTCGGCTGATGCCTGCCAAAGATCAGGTTTTCCCGGCGTCGGCAGAGGCGACAGTGAACGGCCGGGAAAAATGGAAGCGGATGATCTTGCTCGCCAGGTCGTCCGCCTGGATGCGGTAGTAGCCGTTGTGGATGACGAGGCAGCCGATGGCGATGGCCTTGCCGGTTGCCGGGTCTTCGGCAAAGCCCATGAACCAGTTTCGTTTTCCGTCCGGAGACGTGCCCTTGATGGTGCCGCTCTTTGCCCCGATGGAAAGGCCCCTTATCGCGCGGTCATTGCGCACGCGCCGGAATGCGCCGGATACGGTGCCGCTCTTCACGGTCTGTCGCATCATCAGATACAGGTCATCCGCGGTCTCGCCGCTCAGGACCTGCTGGAAGGCGGTGCCGCTGTTGCGCAGGATCCTCGGGGTCACCATGGCTCCGTCATTCAGCACCGCGCTCACCATCTGGGCCGCGTGGACCGGTGACACCCTGGTCTCGCGGTTGAACCCGCACGCGAGCTCGGCGAGATGGAAATCATCCTCCGGGAAAAACAGGGTGCTCGGCGCACACTCGCTGTCGATCATCGGCGACTGCCAGAACCCGAGCCGCATGGCCGCAAGCAGAAGGGGCTCTACGCCCAGCTCCCTGGCACCGATCTTTCCGAACACCACGTTGTTGGACGAGGCAAAGGCACGGGCCAGGGTGATCGTCCGCGGCCAGCGCTCCCTTTCAGGGAAGATCTGGCTCCTGTAGAGCGTATGCGCACGGCCGGTGTATGAGCAGGGGGAGTTCACCGACATTCCCCCATAATCGATGGCGGCCGTGGCAGTGACCACCTTGAAAAGGCTCGCCGCCAGATAGGCGTCGAGGCCGAGCCCGCAGTCTTCACCTTGAGAGTCCTTGCCGTAGAGCGCGAGTATCTCGCCGCTGAAGGGATCGAGGATCGCCACGGCGGCAAAGCCTACACGGTATCTCCGGGCCGTGGACGCAATATAGTCCTGGAGCTCCCAGTCGATGGTGAGCCCGATGTCTTCGATGAGATCGGGGGTGATGCTTTTCATGGCCTCACGGGAAACCACTGGCTGCCGCGGGGGCACAGTCACCACCTCTGCGTCGCCCTGCCTGCCCGTGGGGATGAGCAGCATCGCCGTCATTGTCAGCACTACAACAGCATATCTGGTGAAGATGGCCGTATATCTCTTCATCATCAACGATTCACTTTCACTCGAACGAGAAAGATCCCTTTACTCTAGAATAATGCTGGTCAGTATATGGCATACCAAGTCTCTGCATGTCAACAGCCCTGCCTCTCACCAATGAATCGGCAGAAACGGCCGGAGAAATGAAGGATGAAGATGGATTGAAAATGAATCGCTGTTCTGCTAGGCTTGAACGCAATCTTCATATATGGTACCGGGCACACCCGGTAATGCACTGCAGTGGGGGGAGTATCTTTTTTTGGCTGAGAGAGACCGGCTTGAAGAATTTTCGATGCCGGACATGAAAAAACGGGTATGAGCGGTAATGTGGATGCGGGTGACGGCGAGAACATGAGCAAAGACAAAGACATGGATGCCATACGGGCGCAGATCGACGCTCTCGACGACGAGCTGCTCGAGCTTCTCCGAAAGCGGTTCGAGCTGAGCGTGGAGATGGGTGCGATCAAAAACAGGACCAACCGTGACGCCTTCGATCCCTCCCGGGAGGAGGCCGTTGTCCAACGCCTTACCGCGCATCTCCGCCCTCCCCTGACCGCGGCCGCGGTCGAGAAGATCTTCACGGAGATCTTCAGCATCTCGCGCGCGCTCCAGCAGAGGCGCAAGGTCGCCTACCTGGGCCCGGAGGGCAGCTACTCCCACCAGGCAGCGCATGTCCTCTTCAGCCACGACGCCCGGCTCATGCCTCAGAAGGACATCGACGCGGTGATCAGCGAGGTCCTGATGCGCCGGGCCGACCTGGGCGTGGTGCCGGTGGAGAACTCGACCGAGGGCATGGTGAACCGCACGCTGGATCTCATGGCTGTCTCGCACCTCTTCGTCAACCGCGAGGTCACGCTCCCCATCCGCAACTGCCTGCTCTCGACCACCACCCTGGAGAACGTCCGTGTCGTCTACTCCCACCCGCAGGCCCTTGCCCAGTGCAGAAACTGGCTTACCAACAACCTGCCGGGCGCCGAAGTGCGGGAGACCCCCAGCACTTCGGACGCCGCCCTGGCCGCGCGCGGCCGGGAGGACGCCGCGGCAGTGGCGTCCTCGCTGTCGGCCCGGCTCTATGGCCTCGATATCCTGGCCGAGAACATCAGCGACTTTCAGGAAAACATCACCCGCTTCTGGGTGGTGTCGCCTGCCATGACCCCGGTGGAGGGAAAGGCCAAGACATCCATCATTCTCACCCTGGAGAACATCCCGGGCGCACTCTATCACGCCATCGGGGTGTTCGCCCAGCAGGGGGTCAACCTCACCAAGATCGAGTCCAGGCCCTCCAGGGAAAACCCCTGGGAATACATCTTCTTCATCGATTTTCAGGGGAGCCTCATGGACGACAACGTGGAAAAGGCCATGGAAGAGTTACGGCGCTACACCAGGGATGTCACCGTGCTCGGATCATACCCTGAAGGGAGAACCATCCAGTGAGACAACCCAGACCAGCCCCCTGGACCGAGAAGATCCCCGCATACGTTCCGGGAACGTCCAAAGACACCATTGCCGGGCGCTACGGCATCAAAGACCCCATCAAGCTCGCATCCAATGAAAACCCTCTGGGTCCGAGCCCCCTGGCTGTTCAGGCCATGGAGTCGGCAATGGCGGGCGCGCACCTTTATCCCGACCCCGACGCCGTCGAGCTGCGCGCCGCAGCCGCTGAATTCTTCGGGTGCAGGAGCGAAGAGGTCCTTGCGGGCAACGGATCGGACGAGATCATCGACCTGCTCTGCCGGGCCTACCTCACGCCGGGCCGCGAGGTGATCGTTCCCGGGCTCACCTTCAGCTACTACCGGATCGCCTCGCTGGTCTGCGGGGCCCAGGTCGTGGCCAGCGGCATGAGGGATTTTCACATCGACGTGGACGACATCCTGCACAAGTCGTCCGAAAAGACCGGGATCGTGTTTCTGGCCAATCCCAACAACCCCACCGGCACCTGCCTGCCGGAAGGCGAGATCCGCAGGCTCCTGGACGGGCTGCCGCCCGAGACCCTGGTCGTGCTGGACGAGGCCTACGCGGCCTTTGTCCGGCAGAGCGATTTCCTCAGCGCTGTGGAGCTCATCGACTCCCATCCGAACGTGGCCACGGTCCACACCCTCTCCAAGTCCCACGGGCTGGCCGGCCTGCGGGTGGGTTTCTGCGTCGCGGGCGAGCCGGTCATATCCGCCCTGGCCCGGATCAAGCCGCCGTTCAACGTGAATATCCTGGCGCTCAAGGCCGGGGCCGCGGCGCTTAGGGACGCGGACTTCCTGAACAAGACCCTGGAAACCACCTGGCAGGGCCTCGACTATCTCTATGCCGAGGCGCAGAAGCTGGGCCTCGCCTTCGTGCCGTCCCAGACGAACTTCGTGCTCATCCGGATAGGCGACGGGTGCTCGCGGGTATACGAGGAGCTCCTGAAGCGGGGCATCATCACCCGGGCCATGACCGGCTTCGGGCTCGACGACTACCTGCGGGTCAGCATCGGGCTCCCCCGGGAGAACGAGGCGTTCGTCAGGGCCTTGCGCGAGGTTTTATGAAGATCGCGGTGATCGGGCTCGGACTCATCGGCGCATCCCTTGCCAAGTCGCTCGCGGGCCGCGCCGAGATAACCGGCATCGACCGGGACCCGGGCGTCGTCGACAAGGCCATGCGCGACAGGGTCATCTTCCGGGGAGGAGACGACCCCTCCCTTGCCCGCGGCTGCGACATGGCCGTGATCGCGCTGCCCGTGGGGAGCATCGTGGACGCGGCCAGAAGCCTGCTGCCCCACCTTGGCCCGGACACGCCGGTCACCGACACGGGCTCGACCAAGGCGCGCATCGCACGGGAGATCGAGAGCTTCCGGCCCTGCTTTGTTGGCTCGCACCCCATCGCGGGCAAAGAGAACCCCGGATACTGCGCAAGCCAGCCTGACCTCTTTGCCGGCAGGCCGTGCATCATCACTCCCGGGGCCCACGCGCCGGAGGAATGCGTCCGCCGGGTCAGGCAGCTCTGGGAGGCCTGCGGCTCGCGCGTCACCAGCATGGACCCGGTTCAGCACGATGGGCTCATGGCCGTCATCTCCCACATGCCCCATCTCCTGAGCTTCGCATCCATGGGCCTTGCCGGAGACCTGCACATCCATCGCGGTCTGCTCGGAGCGGGCTTTCGGGATTTCACCCGGATCGCCGCATCTGATCCGGTCATGTGGCGCGATATCCTGCTCGACAACTCCGGGCACATCCTCAAGCTCCTCGACGACTATGTCCGCGAGCTGGGCCTGATGCGCGAGCTCATCGACAGCCTCGACGCGGCCGGGCTGGAGGAGCGGCTGCGCACCTATTCAACCATCAGGAGAAATCTCTATGAAGATAACCGGTGAGATGCGGGAAAGACCATGGGCGCCATCAAGGGCGAGGACCTGGGAGAAGTCTCTATGCACATAACCGGCGAGATACGGGTGCCCGGAGACAAGTCCATATCGCACCGGGCCTTCATGCTCGGGGCCCTGGCGCAAGGCACCACTCTCGTTCGCGGGGCCCTCGAGTCCCTGGACGTGCAGAGCACCATCAGGGCGCTTACAGCCTTGGGGGCACGGGTTGAAAAAAAGGGCCATGACTGGTATGTCACCGGGGGCGGGCTCCACGAGCCCGAGGACGTGATCGACGCGGGCAACTCGGGGACCACGGCCCGGCTCCTGAGCGGCATCTGCGCCGGAATGAACGGCGTCACGGTCATGACCGGCGACAGCTCGCTGATCAAACGGCCCATGGCCCGGGTGATCAGGCCCCTCGAGGGCATGGGGGCCTCGTTCCTGGCAAGGCAGGGGCGTTTTCTTCCCATGGCGGTCCGCGGCGGGGACCTCCGCGGCACCTCCTTTACCCTGGAGGTGGCCTCGGCCCAGGTGAAATCCGCTCTTCTCCTGGCCGGGCTCAAGGCCGAAGGCATCACCACCGTGACCGAACCCTCGCTGAGCCGCGACCACACCGAGCGCATGCTCGGGCACTTCGGCGCCCGGATCGAGCGGCAGGGCACCAGTGTGAGCATTCACGGCCCCCAGGAGATCTCGGCATGCGAGGTCTCGGTGCCCGGAGATCCCTCGTCCGCGGCCTTCCCGGCGGTGCTGGCCGCAGCGATTCCGGGATCCGAGCTGCTCCTGAAGGACGTCTGCCTCAACCCCACGAGAACCGGGTTCATCCCGGTGCTCGAGCGGATGGGGGCGCGCATTGCCCTTCAAAATATCCATGAGGACTCGGGAGAGACCGTGGGCGACATCCTGGTGACAGGGGGCGGGCTCACGGGCACCACGATCGGCGGCGACGAGATCCCGAGGCTCATCGACGAGATTCCCGTCCTGGCGGTGGCCGCAAGCTTCGCCAAGGGCACCACCGTGATACGGGACGCATCCGAGCTCAGGGTCAAGGAGACCGACCGCATCGGCGCCCTGGTCAGGGGATTCGCATCCCTGGGCGCCCAAATCGAGGAGACCCCCGACGGCCTGGTCATCGACGGGCCGCTGAGCCTCAGGGCTGGGCCGGTCCGGACCTTTTCCGACCACCGCATCGCCATGTCCTTTTTCATCCTCTCCCGGATCGCGGGCATCGAGGTTGACCTCGACGACACGCAGTGTGTGGACATCTCGTTCCCGGGCTTTTTCTCCCTCATGGAGGGGTGCCGGTGAGACACACGGCAGTCACCATCGACGGGCCCGCGGGAAGCGGGAAATCCACCATCGCCAGGCAGGTTGCCGAAAGGCTCGGGTTCACCTACCTCGACACCGGGGCACTCTACCGGGCCGCCGCCCTCGCGGTCGACGAGGCCGGTGTAGACCCGGCCGACGGGGATGCGTGCGCACAGGCTGCACGGCACGCCGGAATCGGGCTCGGGCGCGGCAGGGTGAGCATTCGCGGGCGCGACGTGACACAGGCGATCCGTTCTCACCACATCAGCTCGCTCTCGTCGCGGATCGCCGTGCATCCGCAGGTGAGAGAGGCCCTGCTGAGCCTGCAGCGCTCGTTCCGGGAGAAGAGTCCCCTCGTGGCCGAGGGCAGGGATACCGGCTCCGTGGTCTTCCCCGATGCCGACGTCAAGATCTACATCGACGCCTCCGCCGAGGAGCGGGCCAGGAGAAGACACGAGGAGCTGGTCTCAAAGGGATTCGATATTTCCTGTGAAAAGGTGCTCGGTGATCTGAAAGAGAGGGATCAGCGCGATGCGTCCCGGGGTGTTGCGCCGCTCGTTGTCCCGGAACACGCTGTTGTGGTTGATACGACACACCTGGGAATCGACGAGGTGATCTCCCGGGTCATGGAAGTGATACAGGAAAAACTAGCCGATTAACAGGCGGTCCTTCTTCCGGGAGGCATCGGCACCGGCCTGCTTCCTCATTTCAGAGGCCATATACTCCAGCATCTCCTTGGAGAAGTTGATGATATCCCGGTTGGTGAATCCGTTGTTCATGAGCTCTTTATACAGGGACTTCGCCAATATCTTGGTGGCCTTTTCCGTATCCATGTTCTTCAAAATGATATCAAGATTGCTTCGCCTGCTCATACTGTACCCTTCCTTCACACTCGGCTCACAGATGCATCTAGCATGCCAATTGAAGCCAATCTTTGATTAATCAGTATTTTCAGCAAGTTATGAACCAGTGCGTAAGCTTCTTGTACCATACATGTGTAGAATATGCAATACGGGAATCAATACCCACTTGAATAACGTCCTGTTTTCGGCTAGTAGTGTCACCACCATGAAAAAGCGCTTGCCGCCGGAGATCGCCGGCCTGAAAAATAAGATCTCGCTGACCGAGATCGTCATCCTGTTTCTGCTCGTCATCGTGTGGGGAAGCATGTTCTGGGCCATGAATGCAAAAAGGGAGAAATATATCCACACTATGGTGGCTTTTCAGGAACAGGTCCTCGCCCTGGCGGGGCAGCGAGGGGAAAGCACCCGGGAGCTCACGGTGGAAAACTGGCCCTTCCGGGATACATTCCGGTACTTCATCGTGCGAGATTCCCGAATCGTATCCACGAATCTCCCGGGGATCGAGGGCGGGAGCCCCTCGCTCAAGGAGGCGTTCGGGGGTTACATCAACGCCGAGGAGGTGATCCCCCGGATACGCACGGGCACGAACGGAACGAACTGGATCAGGCACGACAAGGTGTCTGCCCGGCTCTGGGTGTCCTGGTCGGCTTTCGAGGGCGACGATTCTGTAATCGGGATCGTTTCCGACGAAGAAGCGCTCCTGGCGCTTACGGGATATCCGGATTTCAGGGTCATGCTGCTGATATGCGCCGTCCTCGCCTCCGCCCTGCTCCTGCTCGGACTGATCTGGGCGCTGTCCTGGATGCGGCTCTCGGCGGTCAAGGGGCTCTCTCCCGGGGACGGCTGAAGCCCCGCTCCCCCGCTTCTCCGAAACCGCCGCGCAGGGAGTGATCAGCTTGCCGGCTTCTCTTCCCGCCGTTTCCTCCACCGTGACCGGGAGGGCCGCCTTTTCTTCCGGTTGCCTCTTGCCTCCGGATGGGCCTCGCGGAAGACCCGCGAGAAGGGGTCTTTCTCCTTCTCCACCCTGCCTGTGGTGATCACGGAGAAGACCATGGACGCATCCGTGTACCGCGAGCGCTTCTTGAGAGACCATTTCATCCTCCCGGACTGCATGGCGGAGAGCATGCGCTCGACAATGCAGGAGGTCTGCGTGATGCCTGCCTTCATGGCCTTGGGTATAGTGATGATCATGCCGGAGTCAAAGAGTGCATCCTGCAGCACCTTTATCTTGTCCTCCCCCGGAGATGCCACGGCCTGAAGAACCTGCTCGGCCCACGGCCAGAACATGATGGTGAGCACGCTCTCGTTCGACAGCGGTCGTCCGGTCCGGGCAAGCTCGTCCGCCACCTTCAGAAGCGGCAGCAGGGTATTCCACGCGGCGGGGTCCTCCTGCAGGAAAGAACCGATCTTGCCGAACAGGCTCGGCAGCATGCCGTACTCGCGGAACAGGGCCAGGACACTGCCGACATGGCCCGAGGCAACGTCCTTGTTCAGCTCCTCGTACATCCGCGCCCCGGAACAGGAGCACAGAAGCTCGCGGTGCAGCATGATCTCCCGCGAGGTTTCCTCCTCGATGGAGAAACCGAGACGCGCCGCGTGCCGGAGAACCCTCCACATCCGCACCGGGTCTTCCACGTAGCGGTCGTGGGGACTGCCGATCATGCGGACTATGCCGTTGTTCAGGTCATCGAGCCCGTTCACGTAATCGATGATGGAGAAGTCGGCGATGTCATAGAAGAGCGCGTTGATGGTGATGTCGCGCCGGAAGGCGTCCTGCTCGGGAGTGCCGAACGAGGTGTTGGGGTCGATGCTTTCGTTTTCGGCGCACTCCTCATCGGGTTCCTTCCGGAAGGTGGCGACCTCGATGATCTTGCCGCCCTTGAACCGTATGTGCGCGAGCCTGAACCGGCGTCCGATGAGCATGCAGTTGGCGAAGAGCTTTTTCACCTGCCCGGGCCTGGCATCGGTGACCACGTCGAAGTCCTTGGGTCTCTTTCCCAGCAGGAGGTCTCTCACCGCCCCCCCTACCAGGTAGGCCTTGAAACCGTTCCGGTAGAGCCGGTAGAGCACTTTCAGCGCGTCCGGGTCGATGTCCCGCCGTGAAATGGGGTGCTCCGCCCTCTTGAGAACAACCGGCTCCCTACTCTCCATTGTTTTGTACACCGTTGTCGTCTTCGTGTTCGCCCTTGGCTATCCGGTAGGACTCGTCGCTCCAGCGGATAAAGTCGACCCCCTTGCAGCCGCGGGAGCAGAAGGGCCGGTAGGGGTTGTTCTCATAGACGACCGTCTTTCCGCATACGGGACACGCGATGATTCGCTTCTTCTTGCTTTCCATCTTTTTTTTAAGCATCCTTTGATCCAGCAGGTATTGTCTCATCATCTCCGGCTCATCCCGCCCTCCGCCGCCCGGCAGGGCCGGATGCACCCGGAGGGAAGCTTTTCTCTGTGATGACGTGAATGCGTATATAGCACACTTTATATCCTTGTCAATTTCCGGAGATGCGCACGCTGTGAATTGTTTCCTGTTTTGTCTTCTAAAAAGATTTCTATTGACTAAGTGAGAAAAACAGTGGTTTGAAATGAACAAACACCACAGAGGATGTAGCTGAATATGCAGAAAAAGATCAGAAGGAAGAGGCAGATACTCCGGAACAAAACCGTCATCCTTCGTTCCTCCCGTGAACTATTCCACAAAAAAGGCTTCTACGGCACCACCATGGAGGACATTGCCGAGTATTCCGGTTTTGACAGGCGCACCATATACAACCACTTCAAAAACAAGGAAGACATCTTCTCGGCCCTCATCTCCGGCATTCTCACGGAGATCGCCGCGGTCTTCGAAGAAATCGAGTCTGAAAATGCCCCGATTCTCGACAAGCTCCGCAAGGTCGTGCTCGGGCTGCTGGACATCTTCATCGAGAACGCACAGATGCTCAACATCTTCATGTCGGAGTACGAGATCAACGAGACCAAGAAAAAGCGCTACATCTCCGCATATACGCTCAAGAACATCCATGACTACAAGGAGATCGAGTCCCGCCTGATCGGCATGATACGTCAGGCCCAGGATGAGGGCATGGTGGTGAACGTACACCCGTACGTTCTCGCCGGCGTGCTCAACGAGCTGCTCCTGCGCAGCGTCATCGTCCTGCACAATCAGAAGGGGGGCTTGCGGAAAAAGGACCTCATCCGCGACATCTTCGAGATCCTGAGCAAAAACGTCGTGACCGTGCCCGTCCAGACCGGGACAGCGCCTTGAGCGCCCAAAGAGGCACCCGACCGGGACAAAAAAAGAGGCCGGAGCGATCCGGCCTCTTTTTTTTATTCGGAAGCAGCCCCTTGAGCTTAAGGCTGCAAGGGGCGTCGAAGATATTCCGGCTCTCCGGGACTACATCATCCCGCCCATGTCAGGCGGCATGCCGGCGCCCGGGTGTCCGCCCGCCGGTTTCTCCTCGGGGATCTCGGCTACCATGACCTCGGTGGTCAGGAGCAGGCCAGCGACCGAGGCCGCGTTCTGGAGCGCGGAGCGCGTCACCTTGGTGGGGTCGATGATGCCTGCCTTGAGCATGTCTTCGTAGGTCTCGGCATCGGCGTTGAACCCTTCGTTGCCTTTCAGGCTCTTTACCTTCTCCACCACGATACCGCCTTCGAGGCCCGCGTTTGCAGCGATCTGCCGTAAGGGCTCTTCGAGCGATTTCTGCACGATCTTCACACCGAAGTTCTGCTCACCTTCGATCTTCACGTCGTCGAGCTTCTTGATGCAGCGCAGCAGGGCCACGCCGCCGCCTGCGAGAAAGCCTTCTTCGACCGCTGCGCGGGTCGCGTGGAGCGCGTCTTCGACCCTGGCCTTCTTCTCCTTCATCTCGGGCTCGGTGGCAGCACCGACCTTGATCACCGCAACGCCGCCAGCCAGCTTGGCAAGCCGCTCCTGCAGCTTCTCGCGGTCGTAGTCCGAGGTGGACTCCTCGATCTGGGCCTTGATCTGGGTGATCCTGCCCTGGATGTCGGAGCCGGTCCCGGCGCCTTCCACGATGGTGGTGTTGTCCTTGTCGATGATCACCCTCTTGGCGGTTCCCAGGTCATGAACGGTCACCGACTCGAGCTTTCTGCCGAGCTCCTCGGAGACCACCTGGCCGCCGGTGAGGATCGCGATGTCTTCCAGCATGGCCTTTCTGCGGTCACCGAAGCCCGGGGCCTTGACCGCCGAGCACTTGAGCGTGCCCCTGAGCTTGTTCACCACCAGGGTGGCCAGGGCCTCGCCCTCGATGTCCTCGGAGATGATCACCAGGGCCCGGCCCTCCTTCGCGATCTGCTCGAGCACCGGGATGAGGTCGCGCATGTTGGAGATCTTCTTGTCGTAGATAAGGATGTAGGGATCTTCCATGGCCGCCTCCATCCGCTCCGCATCGGTCACGAAGTAGGGGGAGAGGTAGCCGCGGTCGAACTGCATGCCCTCGACCAGGTCGAGCGTGGTCTCCATGCCGCGCGCCTCTTCGACCGTGATGACGCCTTCCTTGCCCACCTTGTCCATGGCATCCGCGATCATCTGGCCCACTTCCACATCGCCGTTGGCCGAGATGGTGCCCACCTGCTCGATCTCCTTCTTGTCCTCCACCGACTTGCTCATCTTCTTGAGCTCTTCGACCACGGCGACCGTGGCCTTGTCGATGCCCCGCTTGAGCTCCATGGCGCTCATGCCGCCTGCGAGATACTTCAGGCCCTCACGATAGATTGCCTGGGCGAGCACCGTGGCCGTGGTGGTGCCGTCACCGGCGATGTCCGAGGTCTTGGATGCGACCTCCTTGACCATCTGGGCGCCCATGTTCTCGAACTTGTCCTTGAGCTCGATCTCCTTGGCGACCGTGACACCGTCCTTGGTAACGGTGGGGGCGCCGAACATCTTGTCGAGGATCGCGTTGCGACCCTTGGGGCCGAGGGTCGCCTTCACGGCGTCGGCGAGCTTGTCAACACCGCTGAGTACCCGCGTCCGTGCATCCTGACTGTAAATGATATCTTTTCCTGCCATGTTCTGACCTCCTTGTTTACTCGATTATTCCCAGGATATCGTCTTCACGCATGATCAGCAGCTCTTCACCCTCGACCTTCACCTCGGTCCCGGCATACTTGGAGAAGAGCACCTTGTTCCCTGCCTTGACGTCCAGGGGAACCACCTTTCCATCTTCGGTCTTCTTGCCATTCCCGACGGCCATCACCTCTCCCATCTGGGGTTTTTCCTTTGCCGTATCAGGAATAATAATACCGCCCTTGGTTTTTTCTTCCTCTTCGATTCTCTTGACCAGCACCCTGTCCTGAAGTGGTCGAATCTTCATACCTTCCTCCTTTTGATCAGGTTTGTTAGCACTCAGCGATATTGAGTGCTAACAGGGATACCGGGATTCAATTTTTTTTTCAACATCAAAATCGTTTTTTTATCATGGCCCTTGGTTCATGGTTCATAATTTCAGATTACCTGACCTCACTTCTCTGATCATTTCTGACAATTTTATTATCTTTCTTTTTCTTTTACCTGCCGGACATATCTTTTCCCGATCAATGGTATATACCTTCGACGGCAAGCCCTGGACAGAGTGAAGTCTGCAAGAGGCGGGGAATGTGCCCCTCCTTCTCAGTCCTTAAAAAGCGAACTGAGAAGGAGGATTGACAAAGATGCACCCGGTGTGACAGAGTCAGCCCAAGTATCGAGAAAAAAGGAGTCTTTCGTGTCGCGCTTATCCAGGCAGGTATGGTTCGGGATCATGCTCTTGATCCTCTCGGCCCTGACTTACTACGTTCACTTTCTCGTCTTCCGGGATCCTCACCATATCTTCATCTTCATGGTGGGCGACGTGGCCTTTGTCTTCATCGAGGTGCTCCTGGTGTCGCTCATCATCCACCAGATCCTTAAGCAGCGCGAGCGCCGCAACCGGATGGAGAAGCTCAACATGGTCATCGGCGCCTTCTTCAGCGAGATCGGCACCACGCTGCTCACCTATTTCTCTGACCTCGACCCGAACCTGGACGTGATCCGTCAGGATCTCATCGTAAGTTCCGACTGGTCTGACGAAGAGTTCGACAAGCTGATAAAGAGGCTGAAATCATACCCTCACCAGGTGCAGCCGGACGAGCTTGACCTGGTGAAGATCCGGTGCTATGTCGTTGAGAAAAGGGACTTTCTCCTCAGCATGATGGAGAACCCGAACCTCATGGAGCACGAGACCTTCACCGAGCTGCTGCGCGCGGTGTTCCATCTCGCCGAAGAGTTGAAGTTCAGGGAGACTATCGAAAATCTCCCGAAAGAGGACCTCGGACACCTGGCACACGACATCGACCGGGCTTACGGCATGCTGGTGTTTGAGTGGGTTGCCTACATGAAGCACCTGAAAGAAAATTTCCCCTACTTCTTCTCGCTCGCCATGCGCACCAACCCCTTCGATCAGAAGGCCTCGGTGGTCGTGGGTGCAGGACGCGCCCCGCAGGTGTGCTGACCGCCACCGGATATCGGGTACCTGCATGGGATTAGCATCCATACTCCTCATTGCCATAGGGCTGTCCATGGACGCCTTTGCGGTCTCCATCTCCAGCGGGCTGAACCTGGACCGCTTCCGGCTCGGGTATGCCCTGAAGATCGCAATCTTCTTCGGCGGGTTCCAGGCGGTCATGCCCGTTGCCGGATTCGCGGCCGGGCTGAGTGTCCGGGACTTCATGGCCGGCATCGACCATTGGGTCGCCTTCGCCCTTCTGGCCTTCATCGGGGCAAAGATGATCTATGAGGCCCTGTTCGGCCGGAAAGACGGCCGGAGGACGAACGGCCACAGCCTGGCCACCCTCCTGGTGCTCTCCGTGGCTACGAGCATCGACGCCCTCGCGGTGGGCATCAGCTTTTCGCTGCTCGACATCGACATTGTTCGGCCCGCCTGCATCATCGGGATCGTCACCTTCCTCATCTCGCTGGTGGGGGTGGTGATCGGCAGAAAGGCCGGGCACCACCTGGAGAGCAAGGCCGAGGTCCTGGGCGGAGTCATCCTCATCGGCATCGGGCTGAAGATCCTCCTGGAGCACCTCTCCTGAGAATCCCGCAGTCCTCGGACAGGCCGGCCGAACTCCGGAACCTCCGGGGAGCGGCCGGCAGGTTTGCGGACAGACCCTGATTGAAAGACCGGCCCGGGTTGTGTTATGAGAGAGCCACTTTTGAAATGGGCATCTCTTGTTTATTATGATTGAAGGAGGAAGAATCGTGACTTATCTCGGTATCGATGTGGGGAGCTCATACCTCAAACTCTGGCACGAGGACGAATCAGGGACTATGATCGGATCGCGGTGCGTCCACCACCGCGGCTCACCGCGCGAGGCCCTTGAGCGTGAACTCGGGCGTCTTGCATTTCCGCCGGATTATATCTGCTGTTCGGGCACCATCCAGGGGGGCGACTTCCGCCGGTGGAGTTCGGACGGTCTGCTGGCCGAGGTGTCGTATCTCGCGGGCAGCCATGCCCGGAACCAGCTTCTCGTTCTGGGTGCCGAGAAGATCGAGCTCGTACAGTTCGACGAGCACGGGCGCATCCTCTCCTACCAGACCAACCCGGCGTGTGCGGCCGGAACGGGCTCGTTCCTCGACGAGCAGATGGCACGGCTCGGGCTCGACTTCGGCAGCATCGGGCGTCTCGGCATCGATGAGAGCGCGCCTGCGGTCGCCTCCCGTTGCGCGGTGTTCGCGAAGACCGACCTCATCCACCTCCAGCAGGAGGGCTACTCGGCGCAGGCCCTCTACAACGGGCTCTGCAAGGGCCTGGTGATATCCGGGCTCAAGAGCGTGTTCGGGGGCGGCATCCCCAAAGGAAGCGGCATCCTCCTTTCCGGCGGGCTCCTGGCGAATCCCCATATCCGTCACTATATCCTCGCCCAGCTCCCCGAGGCCCAGGTCGTGGAAGACCCGGTCTTCTCCCGCGCCCGGGGCCTGTGCACGCAGGCCAGGCAGGAGCGATTCCCGGCGGACTGCTTTTTCGACACCCTGAAGGCATCGCCCGTACCCGCCCGCGAAGGCGTGGAATCCGGCGCGCTGACCCTGGTCAGGAGCAGTTTCCCGGAAACCGAGATCCGAAGGTCACTCGATGCATTCGGCAACGAGATCTGGCACGACATCATCCCCGGGGAGAAGTTCACGGCCTTTCTCGGAGTGGATGTGGGATCGACCTCCACCAAGGCCGTGCTCGTGGACGGCTCGTCGGGCGCAATCAGGCTCGACATCTACACCAAGACCGCGGGCAACCCCGTCGAGGCGACCAGGAGGATATTCCACAGCCTGAGTGCTTTCAAGGACAGCACCGGTTTCGAAGTGGAGGTCGCGGGTTGCGGCACCACCGGATCGGGCAGGAAGCTCGTGGGTATCATCATCGGGGCCGACCTCATCGTCAACGAGATCTCGGCGCACGCCAAGGGTGCAAAGACCGTTGACGAAAGCGTGGAGACCATCTTCGAGATAGGCGGGCAGGATGCGAAGTTTATCCGGCTCTCAGAGGGAAGGATCGTGGACGTGAACATGAACTATGTCTGCGCCGCTGGCACGGGCTCGTTCATCGAAGAGCAGGCCAACACCCTGAACATGAGCCTCGACGACATCAGCACCGCGGTGATGGACGTGTCTCCACTGCCCAACTCCGACCGGTGCACCGTGTTCATGAACCAGGAGATCACCCGGCAGCTCTCCTGTGGGTATCCCAAAAACCGGATCATGGCGGGCGTGCTGCTCGCCGTGTTCAAGAACTATCTCAACCGCGTGGTGGGGAACCGGCCCTATCAGGCGGATAAAATCGTGTTCCAGGGCGCCACGGCCAGGAACAAGGGACTGGTCGCCGCGCTCGAGCAGATCACGGGGGCGCGGGTGATGGTCTCACCCTTCTGCCACGTGATGGGCGCATACGGCGCGGCCCTGCTCGCCGGGGAAAAGACGAAGGGACGCTCGACGTTCAGGGGATTCTCCATTCCCGATGTCTCAGTCGGCGAGGTGGTGTGCAGAAAATGCGAGAACACCTGCAGGATCACAGTGCTGGACACCGGCTCCGAAAAGATCAGCTGGGGCTATCTCTGCGGCCGCGAACCGGATTCCGCTGGCAGGGGGCGCCGGAACAACCACGCCATGGGTCTCAGAGGGGACCTCGTGAGGCGGCATTCCCCGGACATCCGGGAGGGAAGTCCTGTCTTCAGGGTTCCGGCCCTTCCCCTGTATGACGAGTTCACTCCGATGTTCACCGAGATCGGCAGGGTGCTCGGCATCCCCATCCAGGTCTGCTCCCCGGGCAGGGAGGAGATCGCGCGGGAGCTCTCCCGTCTCGGCTCCGGCGATTTCTGCTACCCGCTCAAGGCAGCCATCGCCTGCACCAATATCCTCCTTCGCACCTACCCCGCAGACCGCATCCTGCTGCCCTATCTCATCCAGGAGGCCAAGGACCCCACCGTGCATCCCCGAAGCGTCTACTGCCCGTTCATCACCTCGCTGCCGAGCTTCTACCGCACCGGCGAAGACGAGCGGCGCATCTCCACCCCGATCATCGATTTGAGCATGAAACCGGCCGACATGGCCCGCGGGTTTGCCGATGTGCTGGAGCAGGCGGGGTTCACGGGCATATCCCTTTCGCGCGTCGAAAAGGCCCTGCGGCGCGGCATCCGGAGGCTCAGCGTCCATCGCCGGACCTTTTCCGAGCAGGGGGAGCGGCTCTTCCGCGAGATTGGGGAAGACAGGCCGGTCATCGTGCTTTTCGGGCGGTCGTACAACCTCTATCACAAAATTCTCAACCTCGGGATCCCCGAGCTCGTCGAATCCCTGGGCTATACCGTGATCCCCATGGACATCGTTCCCGACGAGGTGAGCAACGCAGAGATGATGGCCCAGTTTCCCGACATGTACTGGTATCAGGGCCAGCGAATCCTGCGCAAGGCCATGTCCCTCCGGAACCGGCCGAACCTGTTTCCGCTGGTGCTTTCAAACTTCTCCTGCGGCCCGGACTCGTTCATCCTGAGCTATTTCGAGGAGATATCCCGGGCCAAACCCTATCTCATCCTGGAGCTGGACGAACACGGGTCCGCCACCGGCTATCAGACCCGGATCGAGGCCTTCTGCGACATGATCGAGCAGTACCGGGCCTGCACTCACCCGCCTGCCCGGGCACATGAGCACAAGATCCAGTACACGCTCAAGGATTTCACGAACGGCCAGGGCAGGATCTGGATCGCCCAGATACACCCCTATACCCCGCAGCTCTGGGCCTCAACGCTCACGCGGCACGGATACGACGCCCTGGCCATGGGTGAGGAGACCGACCGGGAATGTGCGCTCGGAAAGTCCTTCTGCCGCGGAAGCGAATGTCTGCCCGCCGCGTTGACCATCGGCAAGTTCCTCTCCTGCCTGTCGAATTCCCGCTCCGGTAACGGCACGGGGAACGACGTGCTCCTCATGCCCCGGGCGGAAGGCCCCTGCAGGTTCGGCCAGTATGCCACGCTCCAGTCGCGCATCCTGAAGCGCGCCGGGTTCGACCAGACCTGGATCGTATCCCCCACCTCGGAAAACGGCTACCGGTTCCTCAAGCCGAACGTCGAGCGGGATGTCTGGCGCGCCCTGTGCCTGGGAGACATGCTCTACAAGCTCAGGTGCCGGACCGTGCCCTACCACCCGAGACCCCGTGCAGCCGAGACGCTCATCGGCCAGGCAGTGGACGAGATCGGGCACCGGATCTCGCGGGGCAGAGACTGGAAAGATACTGTCCGCTCCCTCGTGCTGGAACTGAGCTATTCCATCGACCACGCCATGCCCAGGAAGCCTCTGGTGGGAATCGTGGGCGAGATCTTCGTGCGGCTCAACACCTTCTCGAACCAGCACGTGGTTAAGGCCGTGGAAGACGCGGGAGGCGAGGCATGGCTTTCTCCCATGAGCGAGTGGATTCACTACACCTGGGAGATAATATCGCGCAAAAGCAGCCGCTTCCGCGCCTGGCTGCTCATGCTGAAGCGGACCTACCTCCACCATCTTGAGCAGGAGATCGGCTCGCTGTTCTCGCCGCTGCTGGACGACCGGGGCGAGCCTTCGATAGAGAAGGTGCTCCACCGGGGAGAGTCTTTCATCCCGCTCAACTTCGAAGGGGAGGCCATCCTCACCGTGGGCAGGGCCCGCCTCTTTGCCGAGCAGGGAGCGGCCCTGGTGGTCAACTGCTCGCCCTTCAGCTGCATGCCGGGCAGGATCACCTCTCACATCTTCCAGATGCACCCGGAGTATGTGGGAATTCCCGTGGTCAATCTCTTCTTCGACGGCATCGGGGATGTTTCGTCCCAGGTGGGTATTTACCTCAGGTCCATCGCCCGGACGCACGAGTCCCGGCACCATGAATCGTTCTCGTTCGTCCGGAGGCACAGAGTGGCACTGGCAGCCCCACCGGCGGACGGTGGCGGCCAGGAAGACCTCCAGCCCGAGGAGCTGAGCGAACCCTGAACCCGGACCGGTTCTTCAGGACAAGCCCGGCATGACGTTCACCAGCCCGCATCCTCGGGACAAACGGGCACGTTCAGGCGGGAGGCACCCCGCATACCGCCCGCCTCACCGGGATTGTGGCAGAGCCGCGCTTCGCAGCACGATGCACACAGGCGCATCAGGGGCTCAGCCCCCGTTGCTGCAGTTCCAGCCTCACCCGGACCTGCCGCTGGATCAGCCTCTGGGGATCACAGGTTGCGATCCCCCGCGACAGGCCCAGCCAGACACCGAGCCTTCCCAGCCCGAACCCCGACCCTATGCCCACGGTGGCCCTGCCCGGGTCCCGCGCGCACCGGTCGATTGCGCTGGAAAGGTCGTAGTAATAGGTGAGAAGCTCCTCGTCAGTCATCACCGTGTAGTCGCGGTCGAGGAGATCACGGTTGTAGCCGGCGCACCCGTAGAGAGCCGGCAGGGCAATCGCGCAGAAAACCGCTGTCTTCAGCATGCCCACTTCCAAACTCCTTTTTCTAAGAGAAATAATGGGCACGCCTTTTCTTTCCACCACTCGCCTGCACGCCGTTCTCAAATCAATGGCATGGACTTGAGGGCAAGCCCCTGACCCTACTTCAAGCAGAACAGATCGCACGGGAATGTGAGCCCGCCTTCAAGGTCCTTCAACAAGCGGGCTTGAGAAAAAGGATTCAAGGCACCACCTCGATCCCGTCTCCCTCCAGGAGCTCGCCCCCGACGAGAACCCTGGCAAAAACCCCCTCCCTGGGCATGACACAGTCACCCACCGCGCGGAATATCGCGCACCGGTCGTGGCACACCTTCCCGATCCGGGTGATCTCGAGAAGAACCGATTGCCCCGCCCTGAGCCGTGTCCCGATGCCCAGCTCATGGAGAGTGAGACCCTGAGTGGTGAGATTCTCGGCAAAGTCTCCGGGACCCACATCGATCCCCTTTGCCCTGATCTTCTCGATGCTCTCCTGCGCGAGAAGGCTCACCTGCCGGAAATCCGTGCCGGCATGCCCGTCTCCCTCGATTCCGTAGTTCTCTCTCAGCAGGCACCTGCCGGCGCTGCGTTTTTTCTGCCCCTTTCCGGGGCTGGTGTTGACGGAGACCACCGTGCCTGCCGGTACGAGAGACATATCGTCCTGTCGTGATGTATCGCTTTGCTGCATTATCCTTCCCTTCCTTTCTCGTCCTCTGACCTTCCTGAGTCTCTACCCGTCCCTGTTCGCGGGCATGGACACCTTCTGCATCCGCAGGTCGTGAAAAAACCCATGCCCTCTCCCGGAACGCCCGCAAGTTCGGGGCATCCGATGCGGGGCAAGGCCCTGATCCCTGATAAGGCCCCCGACCCCGGGCAAGACCCTTTTTGGAGAATTTTCTTGACACCTGTGTTGAACGATCTTATTTACTAGCTATTCGATAGTCTTAATAGTATTTGAGGGAAAGATCAATGAAAATAACGACCCGATCGCGATACGGTGTACGGCTGATGCTCGAGCTGGCCGGAAATTACGGGAAAGGCCAGGTCCTGCTCAAGGATATCGCCAGGAACGAGGATATCTCGGAGAAATACTTGAGCCTCATCATCATTCCCCTGAGAACGGCCGGGCTCGTGCAGTCCGTCAGGGGCGCGCACGGCGGATATTCGCTCGCCAGACCCCCGGAGGAAATCACCCTCAAAGACATCGTGCACGTCCTCGAGGGCGGAATCTCCCTGGTGGACTGCGTCGACAACTCGTTGTCGTGCTCCCGCGCCCGAACCTGTGCGAGCCGCGACGTCTGGTCGATCGTGAGCGGGCAGATCTCGCGTACGCTCGAGTCCATCAGTCTCGGAGATCTCCTCGCAAAGACACGGGAAAAGGCTGACAGCGCACCGGAGTATCATATCTGAAGGGAAGTGACGCATATGAATATGAAACCAATCTATCTCGATCACGCAGCAACCACGCCGACGGCACCCGAGGTGGTCCAGGCCATGCTCCCCTATCTGGAAGGCACCTACGGCAACGCATCGAGCCTCCATTCCTTCGGGCGGGAAGCAAAGACCGCCGTAGAGACGGCGCGAGGGCGGATCGCATCTTTCATGAATGCCCGGCCGGAAGAAATCGTCTTCACCAGCGGCGGCACCGAGAGCGATAATTTTATCATCAAGGGCATCGCCCTTTCACGAAAAGACCGGGGTAACCACATCATCACCTCTTCCATCGAGCACCATGCCGTGCTCGAGACCTGCGGCTTTCTCCGGAAACAGGGGTTTTCGGTGAGTTTTCTCCCGGTGGACTCAAACGGCCTGGTAAACCCTGACGACGTGAAGAAGGCCATCACAAATAAGACCATCCTGATCACGGTCATGCACGGAAATAACGAGATCGGCACCATCGAGCCCGTCGCCGAGATCGGCTCGATCGCCCGCGAGCACGGGGTGGCCTTTCACACCGATGCGGTCCAGACCTTCGGACATGTCCCGATCGATGTGGACGAGCTCAAGGTCGATTGCTTAAGCGCCTCAGCCCACAAGCTCCACGGCCCAAAGGGCGTCGGGCTGGCTTACATCCGCACGGGCACGAAGATCACCCCCCTGCTCCACGGCGGGGACCAGGAAAAAAGGCGCAGGGCATCCACCCTGAATGTTCCGGGTATCGTGGGCTTCGGCCGCGCGGTCGATCTCGCCGGCACCGAGATGCACGCCGAGTCGAGCCGCCAGTCGGCCTTGAGGGACCGCCTCATGGAGGGCCTGCTCGCCGAAATCAACGATACCCGCATCAACGGGCATCCCATCCGCAGGCTCCCGAACAACGCCAACCTCTCGTTTGCCTTCGTGGAGGGAGAGGGCCTTCTGCTGAGCCTCGACATGGAGGGCATTGCCGTGTCGACCGGATCTGCGTGCACCTCGTCCAGCCTGGAGCCCTCGCACGTGCTCTCGGCAATCGGGGTTCCCGTAGAGCTCGCTCACGGCTCGCTCAGATTCACTCTGGGAAGGGACACGACAAGGGAAGATATCGAACGGGTGCTTCGGGTGATGCCCGGCATCGTCCACCGGCTGCGCGCAATGTCGCCGCTTGCAAGGAAAGGAGCTATATCATGAGACAGACCGGCCCATACAACGAGAAGGTCATGGACCATTTCAGAAACCCCAGGAACGCGGGCGAGCTGGAGAATCCCAGCGGCATCGGCACGGCCGGCAACCCGGTGTGCGGAGATATCATGGAGATCAGCATCCGGATCGAAGACGAGGTCATCAAAGACATCAGATTCCGTACCTTCGGCTGCGGCGCGGCCATCGCCACGAGCTCCATGGTCACCGAGCTGGTGAAGAATAAAACCATCGACGAGGCCCTTGCCGTGAGCAACCGTGCCGTGGCTGAGGCCCTGGGCGGCCTCCCTCCGGTCAAGATGCACTGCTCGGTGCTGGCAGAGGAGGCGCTTCGCTCCGCCATCGACGACTTCCGCAGGAGGCAGGGCAAACCATGAGCCAGAGCAGCCTCGTCAGCGAGATCGTCCGGCTCAAGAAACAGAGGAATGCGGTCATCCTCGCCCACAACTACCAGATCCCCGAGGTCCAGGACATCGCGGATTTCGTGGGGGATTCCCTGGGCCTGAGCATCGAGGCGGCCACCACCGACGCGAAGACGATCCTCTTCTGCGGCGTGCATTTCATGGCCGAGACCGCCAAGATCCTCTCTCCGGGCAAGACCGTGCTCCTGCCCGACCTCGATGCAGGGTGCCCCATGGCGGACATGATCACTGCCAGCGACGTGCAGGAGCTGCGCAGGCAGTACCCGGGTCACACCTTTCTCTGCTACGTGAACACCTCAGCCGCCGTCAAGGCGGAGTGCGACCTCTGCTGCACCTCGGCAAACGCCCTGAGTATGGTCAGAGATATCGCATCAACGGGCGGGAGGGTGGTATTCGTGCCCGACATGCATCTCGCCGGTTATGCAGCCGACTCCACGGGCTGCGATATCGTGGCCTGGCAGGGTTTCTGCCCGGCCCATGCCCGGATCACTCCCGAGGACATCCTCATGCAGAAGGAGCGTCATCCACAGGCCGTGGTCCTGGCTCATCCTGAGTGCAGCGCCGAGGTAAGAGAACTCGCCGACGAGGTTGTCTCAACCGAGATCATGTGCCTCTATGCACACAATATGAGTGCCGGGGAGTTCATCGTTGCAACCGAGCCCGGAATACTCCACCGGCTGCGCGCAGAAAACCCCGCAAAGCGCTTTCATCCTGCATCGGAGGAAGCCCTGTGCCCGAACATGAAGCTCGTCACCCTGGAGAAGATCCGTTTCTCCCTCAAAGAGATGCTCCACCCCGTCACCCTCGACCGGGAGACACTCTTCCGTGCGAAGAAGTGCATTCGCAGGATGCTTGAGTACCGCTCGTAGGACCGCAGCGAGCCTCTTTCCCCCCGTGCCGGGCAGGGGCTGAAAAAACCCGAACGGACAGTGGTCTTTTCGCGTCGGCCTTCAAGGGTCTGCACCTGCCAGCACAGCGCAGCCGGCAGGGAGGACATGCACGTTCCTCAGGGAAAAATGCGTACGGCGATCCGGTTTTACGGTCTCGAGGTGGCTGGAATATCCTTTTGAATAAACCCCTTGCGAGAGGGCCGGGTTGTTCCGGAATTCCTGTGTATTTTTCCCATCATCGCCTTCATTCTTCTTGACCGGACAGGGCCTTTGTCATATACTCATACAAAAGATCCACGTTGTCGGAAAAACGGTTCATTCAACGCATTACGTGCCTGATAACAAAGCCGGGGTCGACGGGACAGGGAATGGAAAAAGTTGCGTCTATGATCTTCAACGAAAGGCTGGATGCTCTCGGCGATTCTCTGGAACTCATGGGTCGGGAGGTGACAAGAGAACGGCTCCTGGAGCTGGTCGCACTGGAATCGTCCATCCTCGATGCCGTCCCGCAGGCGATCGTGGGGCTGCACAACCGCCGGATCATCTTCGCGAACAACGCCATCAAGCAGACCTTCGGCTGGGACAGGGAAGATCTTATCGGCAAGAGCGTCACCCAGCTCTACCGCAACCGGGAAGAGTCGGAGGAGATCGCCAGATACTTCTACTCCACTCTCAAGCGCCAGCGCACCTTTGTCAACGAGTTCCCCTGCCGGCACAAGGACGGGAGGGATATCCTCTGCCGGATGCGGGCCGCCCGGATCGGAGACCGGCTCACACAGCGGCGGATTGTCATCACCTATGAAGACATCACTGACAAGCGGCGGGCCGAGGAAGATCTCAAACGCTCGCACAAGCAGCTGAGAGAGCTCTCCGCCCATCTCCAGTCAGCCCGCGAGAAGGAGTGCGCCCGCATCGCGCGGGAGATCCACGATGAGCTGGGGCAGTCGCTCACTGCACTGCAGATGGATGTCGCCTGGCTCGGCGACCAGCTCCCCGCCGACTTCTCGCACCTGGTGGAGAAGACGCACCGGATGGAGCAGCTCGTGGATGCCACCATCGACAGCGTCCATCGGATCATCACGGAGCTCAGGCCGATCATGCTCGACGACCTCGGTCTGACCGCCGCCATCGAGTGGCAGGCCGAAGAGTTCCAGAACCGCTCCGGGATCGATTGCCACGTGTATGTGGACTGCCGGGACGAATGCATCGAAAAGGACCTGGCAACCGCCGTGTTCCGCATCTTTCAGGAAACGCTCACCAACGTGGCGCGTCATTCCCGGGCAACCGCGGTCTGGGCCCGCCTGACGCAGGAGGGAGGAGTGCTGAACCTGGAGGTGACGGACAACGGCAAGGGCATCACCCGCAAGCAGGCCGAGGATCCCCGCTCGTTCGGGATCATCGGCATTCGTGAGCGTGTCGGCCTGTGGAACGGTTGCATGCGGATAACCGGAAAAAGCAGGCAGGGAACGACGGTGAGCATCCAGATTCCCATCCGCGGGGAGGTTTCCCAAGCATGATACGCATCCTTGTCGCCGACGACCACACCGTTGTCCGTGAAGGGGTGAAACAGATCCTTTCGGCACAGAGCGACATCGTGGTGGAAGGCGAGGCAGAAGACGGGAAGGAGACCCTGGAGAAGGCCCTTCTCGGCAGCTTCGACATGGTGCTGCTCGACATCTCCATGCCCGGCAGGGGCGGGCTCGAGGTCCTCGAGGACATCCTGAAGTCCAAGCCCAAGCTCCCCGTGCTCATCCTGAGCATGCACCCGGAAGAGCAGTATGCCGTGCGGGCGCTCAGGGCCGGGGCATCGGGATATCTCACCAAGGCCAGCGCCGCCCATGAGCTGATCGGCGCCATCCGGAAGGTATCCCGCGGCGGAAAGTACGTGACCGCCTCGCTCGCGGAAAAGCTGGCCGTTGCGCTCGACAGCAAGGCGGACAAGCACCGGCATGAAAAGCTCTCGACCCGCGAGTATCAGGTCATGCTGATGCTGGCCTCCGGGAAGTCGGTCGGCGAGATCGCCCGCGAGCTGTGCCTGAGCGTCAAGACCATCAGCACCTACCGGATCCGCGTAATGAACAAGATGGGCATGAAGAAGAACGCGGAGTTGACCTTCTATGCCATGAACCACCGGCTCATCGACTCATAGTACTACAGTGGTAATCAGTCATGGGGTCAGGTCTCAACATATGACATTCCCGGTGTCACGGTGTCATATGTTGGGACCTGACCCCGATTCTGATCCCAATCTTGTACCCAACTCCGCCACTGTAGTACTAGCGCAGGATCTATCACAGGATCCATCAAAGGAAGCATTCCGCACCGTACATTTTTTCCGGGCGCCGTCCTTCCTGAGAAACACCGCCCGGTCCACAAAGCCGGACAAGAATGCTTGTGTCCCCCTTCCCTCCGATAGTGTAGGTCATCGTCCGTCATTCCCGCCACGGGCTTCTGACAGCTAGTCACCGTCAGCATTATCACATCATTCGACAATATAAAGAGCAATTGCCCGATATCGGCCATGTACGGTCCGTGATAATGCTGATAACTGACCAATTCCTTGGAATACAATTGCGCGATAACCACAGGAGAGTTGCGGCAGGGGGTAAAATATATGAGCGACAGCAGTGTCATGACGGAACTAACCGAGCATGGAGCCCGGCCGGGAGAGGTTCCCGGTCCCTTTCCGGCCATCTCACCTCAGAGCAGTATCCCTGCGGATACCCGGGCCATCATAGAAAAGGCGCTTCAAGAAAACCGCAGCTGCCTGATGGAACACGAGTGCAAGGAGATCCTCGAGGGCATCGGCATACACACGACAGGCGGCGTCATCGCGACATCGGAAGAAGCAGCCGTCCGTGCCGGCAGGGAGATCGGCTATCCCGTGGTCATGAAGATCGTCTCTCCCGACGTCACCCACAAGAGCGACGGCGGCGGTGTCAAGCTGGGTCTGAAAGACGACACGGCCGTGCGCACGGCTTTTCGCGAGATCATGGAGGCATTCAGGCACCGCACTATGATCGGTGTCTCGGTACAGGAGATGGCGGAGCCCGGGATCGAGGCGATCGTCGGGGTCACGCACGACCCCAGTTTCGGACACATACTCATGTTCGGCCTGGGCGGGATCTTCGTGGAGGTTCTCAAGGACGTCACCTTCCGGGTGCTTCCGCTCGACGAGGACGGCGCGGCCGAGATGATCGACGGGATAAAGGGCTCGACCCTCCTGAAGGGTTACCGGGGGCATTGTGCGGACATCGATGCCCTCAAGAGGTTGCTCTGCAAGGTCTCGGACCTCGTGACGCGGCATCCGGAAATCACGGAGCTCGACCTGAACCCGGTGTTTCTCTATCCGTCGGGCTGCACGGCCATCGACGCCCGCATGTTCATCCGCGATCTTTCCCGGGAAGAGAAACGCGAAATCCCTCTGCAACGAAGCAGCTTGAGAAGATTTTTCTATCCCGGCAGCATCGCCGTCCTTGGCGCCACCGATGCAGAGGGCAAGCTCGGGTATAACGTGTTCAGAAATCTGATCCATCACGGGTTTCAGGGCAGGCTCTTCCCCATCAATCCCAGGAAAGAGACGATCATGGGGGTCAAGGCTTACCGCTCGATCCTCGACGTGGACGAGCCGGTAGACGTCGCGATCATCATCGTCCCTGCCGAGGCGGTGCCGCAGGCAATCCAGGACTGCTGCGCCAGGGGTATCAGGTACGTGATCGTCGAGACCGCCGGGTTCGCGGAGATCGGGGAGGCCGGCAAACAGGTGCAGGCGCGCATGCGGGAGATCATCAGGGAGAACGGCTGCCGGCTCCTGGGTCCCAACTGCTCGGGCGTCATCAACACGCATCACCGCATGGTCCAGTCCATCGGAATCCTCGATGATCTGAGAAAGGGCAATGTCGGCCTCATCGCCCAGGCCGGAGTGTATGCCGCCGGCATACTCGCGGGCCTGCGCAACGTGCTCGACTTCGGGATCGTGGCCACCATCGGCAACAAGATGGACATCACCGAAACGGATATCCTTGAATACATGGGAGAGGACGAGAACATCGACGTGATCACCATGTACATGGAGGACGTGACCAGCGGCAAGCGCTTCATCGACGTGGCAACCCGGCTCTCGCAGCGCAAGCCGGTGATCGTGCTCAAGACGGGCCGGACCGAGGCGGGCAAGCAGGCCGTCTCTTCCCATACCGCGTCCCTGGCGGGCAACGACGAAATCAACAGCGCCGCCTTCAAGCAGTGCGGCATCATCAGGGCCCGGGACAACGAGCACCTCTTCGCCCTGGCGCGCGGGTTCTCCAAGCAGCCGCTTCCCAAGGGCCCCGGGGTGCTGATCATCACCTACACGGGCTCGCTCGGCGTCGCGGCGACCGACACGCTCTATCTGAGCGGCCTGAGGCTCAGCAAGTTCGAGTCGTTCATCAAAGAGCGCCTCGCCGGCATGCTGCCCGACTACCTGAACAACCAGAATCCCGTGGACTGCTCGTTCAGCATGACCCCGGAGCAGCTGAAGGGCCTCATCGAGACCGGCGTCCAGAGCGGCGATGTGCACAGCGTCATGGTCATCGTCCAGGGCGAGAAGCTCGCCTCGTTCGTCGATGTGATGAAGGAGATCGACTATCAAGGCAAACCCGTGGTCTGCTGCGTGGCATGCAAGGAGTTCATGATACACGATGTCATCAAGATGGAACAGGCAGGCATTCCGGTATACTCCACCTCGGAGATGGCCGCAGAGGTACTGGCCGAGATGTACCGTTTCGAGCAGCGCCGGCGCACCACCCTGATCAAGACCCTTGACAGCCATCTGGCCGATCACTCGTTCACCGTCGACGGCAACCCCGTCAGGTTCCGGCTGCTGAAGCTGAGCGACATGGACCTGTGGACCGAGTTCGTGAACGGGTGCTCGCAGCAGTCGCTGTGGCTGCGGTTTCTCTCGCCCTTCAGCGCCACACCGGAACGGGCTTTGCGGTTCTGCGACATCAACCCCGAGGAGGAGTTCGCCATTATCGCGGAGATGACCGACGGCCCCCGGCGAAAGGTCATCGGGATAGCCCGGCTCATCAAGCTCTCACGCCAGAACGAGGCCGAGTTCGCGGTGATCGTCTCCGACCCCTGGCAGAACAAGACCCTGGGCAAGGTGCTCTCCGAGCTGAGCGTCGGCCTGGTAAAGCACTGGAAGGTCGAGAACGTCGTATCGGAAACCCTCAGGGACAATCACGCCATGATCAAGATCCTCAAACGCTGCCGGTTCGAAGTGGAGAGCAAGTGCGGCAACATGTTCACCCTCTCGCTCAGGCTCGCGTACGAGGCAGACCATCAGGCGGGTTTCCACTCCCGCTCCCAGTAGTGATACCGGCTCGAAGGGCGGCGACCGGCTCGCCGCCCCTTTCGATCGGTAAGCGCGATCTCATGCCATGGATCTCGTGGGGCGGTTTCCTCTGGTTAAAATCCTTTGCCTGCTTTGTAAGGGGGTGAATCCGGCACCCTCCCTACAATCCGCGGCCCCATGCCGGGTGAAAGAGAGGCCCAACCCGTTCTGCGCATGCACGGAATTCCCCTCAAATCCCTTTCCTGATCCCGACGATATCGGGAACTCCCGATGCGCAATGCCTGGCGCCCGTTGAAGCCGGCTGATGCCTTCCAGCGCGGAACGAGCCCTCCCGGTGGAGGGAACGCTTCAGCATCTTCAGCAGACCAGGGTAGCGGCGGGGAAAGGGATATCCAAGGCGGCGGGATGAAGTGATCCCAAAATTGACCGGCGAGGAGCGGTGGTTTTAAAGATATTCACTGACTTCGCTGGACAGGGCGGATTTCTTCACTTGACGAAGGTGCGGCCGGAAATACGTTCGAGACAAGAGAAGGCTGGACCGATTCCAACCTTCTCTTCCCTCATGCAAAGCGTTACATGGCTGATGAAACCTTGTTCATGATGCCGGATAAGCCTTTGAACAAGACCCCGCCCTGTAGCCGGGGTCTTGTCCTGTGTTCTCTTAACCGATGTTCTTTCTTCCGTTGATCAGATCGTCGACAACGGCGGAGTCCGCCATGGTCGAAACATCGCCGAGATCGGTGAATTCGCTGGCAGCGATCTTCCTGAGCACGCGGCGCATGATCTTGCCCGAACGGGTCTTGGGAAGACCGTCCGCCCACTGGATGAAGTCCGGCGAAGCGATGGGGCCGATCTCCTTGCGAACGAGGGCCACCAGGTCTTTTTTCAGCGCATCGGTCTTCTCCACGCCGGTGTTCAGCGTGACGTATGCATAGATGCCCTGGCCCTTGATGTTGTGGGGGAAGCCCACCACGGCCGACTCGGCGACGTTCGGGTGCAGGGTGAGTGCGGCCTCGACCTCGGCCGTTCCCATTCTGTGGCCTGATACGTTGATAACGTCGTCCACCCTGCCGGTGATCTTGTAGTCGCCGTCAGCATCCCTCTCTGCGCCGTCGCCCGAGAAGTAGCAGCCCGGGAACTGCGAGAAATAGTTTTCCTTGAACTTTTCAGGGTCGCCCCACACGCCCCTCAGCATTCCGGGCCAGGCCGCCTTGATGCACAGGGACCCCTTGCCGGGGCCGACTATTTCCTTGCCCTCGTCATCCATGATGGCGGGGACAACGCCGAAGAACGGCACCATGGCCTTTGCGGGCTTGATGTCGATGGCTCCGGGCAGCGGGAGAATCATGTGGCCGCCCGTCTCGCTCTGCCACCAGGTGTCGGCGATCGTGCACCTGCTGCCGCCCACCTTGTCGTAGTACCACCACCATGCCTCGGGGTTCAGCGGCTCGCCCACGGAACCCAGGACCCTCAGCGAGGAGAGGTCGTGCATTTCAACCCACTTGTCGCCTTCCTTCGCGATCGCGCGGATAGCGGTCGGTGCGGTGTAGAAGTTGTTGACATTGTACTTCTCGACGATGGCCCAGAACCGGTCGTAGGCCGGATAGCTGGGCACGCCCTCGAACACGATGCTCGTGTAGCCGTTGCACAGCGGCCCGTAGGTGACGTAGCTGTGGCCGGTCACCCACCCGATGTCGGCGGTGCACCAGTAGATGTCTTCATCGCGCACGTCGAATGCATATTCCTGCGTCATGGATGCATAGAGGAGATATCCTGCCGTCGTGTGCAGCACGCCCTTGGGTTTTCCGGTGGAACCGGAGGTGTAGAGGATGAACATCGGATCTTCGGCATCCATCTCCTCGGGCTTGCAGTACATCGGGGCCTTGGCCATGAGCTCTTCGTACCAGACGTCGCGGCCTTCCTTCATCACGACCTCGGTGCCGGTGCGCCTGACCACGAGCTGGGTCTTGACGGACGGGCACTGCTCGGTCGCCTTGTCGGCATTGGCCTTCTGCGGTACCGCCTTGCTGCCGCGGAATGTTCCGTCGCAGGTAATGAGCACGGAGGCGTTGCAGTCGTTGATCCTGTCTCTTAAGGCCTCGGCGGAGAATCCGCCGAAAACGATCATGTGCAGAGCGCCGATCCTGGTGCATGCCAGCATGGTGATGACCAGCTCCGGAATCATGGGAAGATAGATGCCTACCACGTCACCCTTTTTTACCCCCAGGCCCTTGAGCACGTTGGCGCACTTGTTCACCTCGCGGTACATGTCGAAATATGTAAAGACCTTCCAGTCGTTAGGGTCGTTACCCTCGAAGATAATGGCTGCCTTGTTTTTCTTTGTTTCCAGGTGCCTGTCCAGGCAATTGTAACTCACGTTGAGCTTTCCGCCTTCGAACCATTTCACGTGCAGGTCGTCGCCGAAGGACCAGTCGGATACCTTGTTCTTGTCAAAGGGCTTGAACCAACTCAGCCTTTCTAATGCCATCTTGCCCCAGAAGGCATCCGGATTTTCTATGGATTCCTTGTACATCCGGTCATACTCTTCCCTGCTCTTGACATAGGATTTCTCTCTCACCCTCTCGGGGACAGGAAAAACCTTGTCATAAAAATCTTGTTCATTGATGTCGGCCATTATCTACCTCCTTCTCCAGTCTTTTCTGTCTTGTTGAAGTTGCGTGTGCAATGTAGGACTATTCAATTCGTTTGTATGCCCGCCAATGTCTGATAATGTTGTGAAATGCCGGCTTACTTTCTGCAGGTGATCGGCCTACACCCTATGATTCTCAACAGGTTATATTTTAGCCTCTTTCAGTAATGTTTTCTGTTTTTTATATCTTTACATCCATCGGTCAAAATCCTATGCCGCCGATCGAGGCTCCGTTTTCGGGACACAGGAAGAGCGAACACGGATCTCCAACTGATCTCATGGCGCGCTGAAAGGGCATCATAAGCGGTTCAGAAGGGTACAGACCTCACATGCCCCAGGGTCTGACCCGCGTTTTCGGCTCACTGCCGGGCGCCTGGATACCTGATTCACGGATATCGGTCCCTGTTCAGTCTTTGCCTACACCTTTCAGGCGGTTTTTCTTACATATGAAGGTCTTCACGGGTTGAATACCCGGCAAAACATTGCCGGAATCAACAAGAACCGGTCGTGCGCTTAAACCGCCGGAAGACACAAACAGCCGGGCATCCTTTGAGAGGGACGGCCGTCTGTATAGACTGATGGTCTCATATTTCAAGACCGGTCTCGAGCACGGCGAATTCCTCCTGAGGATCGTCTCGAAGCCCCTGACCGTGCATAAAGCCGCAGAGGCGTTCAGGAGAAGCGGGGCAGAACTGCGCTGCGTCCACAATTCACGCCAACGCAAAAAAGGGCCGTTACAGCACATTGCCGGTCAGGAACCGCACGGTTTCAACGGAGAGATCGCCCGTCAGCCTTCCCAAGGTTTCACTGCACTGGGGGCACATCCAGACGATCTGATCCCGTTGCATGGTCCCCTCTGACCCGACCCTTCTGGCGCAAACCTTACAACTGTCTATTTCCTTCGTGCCGGCCATGGTTCCAGGCTCCTTTCTCTTTCTCCGGCGGAAAAGCTCCGCCGGCGGGCTTGCCCGTTTCTCTTACGGAGCATGCCTGGACGTATCTTTCGCTGCTTGCGCAGGGCCTCTTCCGGTATGTCCATCCGTAAGGACAATTGGTTTAGATGATTTCACGTAAAAGAAAGATGCGTGGAAATCCTTTCAGGCTGCCCAGCGCGCACACGATCTCACTGCCGGCCTTTCGCCCATGGAGTGAGGACCATGCGCGCAAGTCTCCCCAAAACCGCGGTGAGCGCCCCGGTATCCCTTCAGACGGCTGTCAGGCGCCGCCAGAGGAAATAGACCTGCAGCCGTTCGTGTTCGGGACTACTGAGGGCTGCAGCCCGGGCCCAAAGATGCAGATCGTCGCATAACGATTCGAAGACATGACAGTCTCTCTGCGGGAGCATCCAGCGGTCGTCTCATGCTCCGGGGACAATCACTGGAGGACTAGATATCGAGCACCACCACGGCAGTCCATCCTCCGGGCTCGTGCCGGACGCGGAACCGGTGGAGGGTGACCGCCTTGACATCGGCATTGAGGTCGTGCCTTTTGGGGTCTATTTTTTCGCCCGCAGCCTCTGCCGTGAGTTCGAGCATCCCGCTCTCTTCGGTAATGGCGACCTTTGAGACCCTGAGCAGGAGCTGCTCGGCATCCTTGAAAAAGATGAACTGCTGGAGATACTCGAAGAGCAGCCGCTCCAGGTCTTCCGCCTGCGCATGGAAGCTGCGGCGCACCAGGGGGCGGACGCTCTTCAGATCTTCGACCATGACATTCACCAGCGCATCGCCCGCTTCGACGAAAAGACCTTCTCTCGTGTCAGCCCGCGCCTCGAAGGCCGCATCGGCGATCGCGATCTCTTCCAGGTAGGTATACGGCATGGGCTAACCTTTGATGTTCCCGATGGGCGTAAGTCTGACCACCGGGGTGCTGATGCCGGCGAGCTCGCTCGCCCTGGCCACGGCGTCGATGTCCTTGTAGGCACCCCCCGCCTCTTCGGCCAGGCCCCTCAGAGAGGCGGTGCGGACATAAATCCCCCGGAACTGCATTTCCCTGACCAGATTCTTGCCCTGGTACTTCTTTCTCGCGCTGTGGCGGCTCATCACCCTGCCGCTTCCGTGCGCCGTGGAATAGAAGGTCTGGTCCCCTGACTCGACCCCGGCGAGCAGGTACGAGCCGGTCTCCATGCTGCCGCCGATGATCACGGGCTGGCCGAATGGCTTGTAGCGTTCGGGGATTCCCTCCATACCCGGGCCGAAGGCCCGCGTGGAGCCTTTGCGGTGGATGAGGACCCTGCGTCTGCGCCCGTCGATGACGTGCTCCTCCAGCTTGGCGGTGTTGTGGGTCACGTCGTAGACCTGGCGGATGCCCAGGTCGTCGGGAGATTTCCCGAACACGTCGGAGAACACCTCGCGCACGCGGTGCAGGATGACCTGGCGGTTTGCGAACGACATGTTCACCGCGCATTTCATGGCCGAGAAGTAGTCCTGGCCCTGGGGTGAGCGGAAGGGTGCGCACGCGAGCTCCCTGTCGATGATCCTGATGCCGTAGACCCGCTCCATGACATCGAGCAGGACGTGGAGATAATCGGTTGCCACCTGGTGGCCGAACCCCCTGCTCCCGCAGTGATACATCACCACGACCTGGTCCGGCATGGTGATGCCGAAGGCCCTGGCGAGCCCGGGGTTGAAGATGTTCTCCTTCCTCGCCACCTGGATTTCGAGGTAGTGGTTGCCCGAACCCAGGGTGCCGATCTGGTTGTGGCCGCGCTGCACGGCCTTGTGACTCACCTTTGCGGCATCGGCCCCCTCCATGCAGCCCTGCTCCTCGGTGAGCTCCAGGTCTTCGGGAAGGGCATAGCCGTTTCTCAGGCACCAGCGTGATCCCTGCTCAACCACGTCGAGAAACTCGTCCTCGTCGAGCCTTACGAACCCCGTGCTCCCGACCCCGGAGGGAATCCTCTCGAAGAGCCTGTCAACGAGCCGGTGGAGGTGGGGCTCGACCTCGCCGCAGGTGAGATTCGTGGCCACCAGCCGCATGCCGCAGTTGATGTCGAACCCGATGCCCCCGGGGGAGATCACCCCTTCGTCAGGGTCGAAGGCCGCGACCCCGCCGATGGGAAAGCCGTAGCCCCAGTGCCCGTCGGGCATGCAGAAGGAGTATTTCTGAATCCCGGGCAGCGTGGCCACGTTGGCGGCCTGCTCGAACACGCCGTCGTCGAAGTGCTCGACCAGATCCCTCGTCCCGTACAGGCGAGCCGGCACACGCATCCCGGGCTTCCACGACACGGGAAGCTCCCACACCGCATCCGAGATCTGTCTGAGCTCGCGGGGAACCGCCATGATCCGCCCCTTGCCTTGCGCTCCGAACAGGACCGGAAGCCCTTTCCGGCACCGGCCCGCACGATGATATCGCTCCAGCTTACAATAGATAACACAGCGGTCGTTTTCAACCACTGATAAAGGGGAAGTCTATTTCCCGCTGCCATGCCCACCAGAGAGGATGATTCCTGAGCAGAAATCCCGGCTCACCGGCATGGACACAATGGTTCGTCCCACGCATCATAAAAGAGTGAAGCAGTGAAAAGTTCGGTATGGAGAGATCCGGAGAATCCGATGTGAGACCAGACCCGTGGATCACGCTCTTCTTGTGCGGAGATGTCATGACCGGCAGGGGGATCGACCAGATACCCCCTTTCCCGTGCGACCCTGCCATTCATGAGCCGTACATGCAGAGCGCCCCGGAATATGTCGAGCTGGCCGAGACGGTGCACGGCCGCATCCCCGCCCCTGTCGACTTCGGGTATATCTGGGGCGACGCGCCCGATATCCTCGATCAAACAGCCCCGGATGCGAGAACCATCAATCAGGAGACCGCGGTCACCGTGAGCGACGATTAAAAGAAGGCCGCCCCGAGGGCAGAGGGATTCTGATCCCGCAGAGCGATTGAATGAAGCGGACGCTCACGTATTATTTTCTCTATAAATCACGTTGGAGGTCGGATATGGCGGTCTCAGGAAAATACGGCAACGTTTCTATCCCGCATGTGGAAGACAACGAGCCGGTATTCATTCTCAGGGCTCAGGACAAGCTGGCCCTTGCGGCCATAGAGATGTACAAGATCCTGGCCGAGACGAGCAGTGCGGATGTCGCCTCACATCTGGACGACCAGATCGAAGCCTTCCGCCGCTGGGGCGGCAAACGGAAAAACCCTGACTGACAAAGCAAGACGGACGAGAAAGGACAAGGAGAATCATGCCGCTCACGGAAATCAGGGAAGAGCTGTGGCCGGGCCTGCCGCTGGGTGCCTGGCAGGATACCCACGACACCCTTCGGCTGTGGTCTCAGATAGTCGGGAAGATCAAGCTCAGACTCGAGCCCATGACCAATCACTGGTGGCAGGTGCCGCTCTATATATCTGCTCGCGGGCTGACCACGCTGCCGATCCCCTATGCCGACCAGGTATTTCAGATGGATTTCGATATCATCGACCATGTAATGAACATCGTGACCGGAGACGGTGAAAAGCGATCGATCAGGCTCAGGCCCCGCTCGGTGGCCGACTTTTACCACGAGACCATGTATGCCCTGCGCTCGCTCGGGATAGAGGTGTCGATCTGGACCACCCCTGTCGAGGTGCCGGAGAGCATACCCTTCGAGCTGGACACCAGGCACAGCGCCTATGACAGGGATTATGCGCTGAAGTTCTGGAAGGTGCTCGTACAGGCCGACCGGGTCATGCAGGTGTTCCGCTCACGTTTCATCGGCAAGGACAGCCCGGTCCACTTTTTCTGGGGCGGGTTCGACATCGCGGTGTCCCGTTTCTCGGGGCGGCGCGCGCCTGAGCATGCCCCGGTTCCGGGCCTCGCCCAATATGTCACTCTCGAGGCCTACTCTCACGAGGTGAGCAGCTGCGGGTTCTGGCCCGGCGCAGGCCTGGGTTCGCCGGCCTTTTACGCCTACACGTATCCCGAACCCGAGGGTTTCAAGGCCTACCCTGTGGAGCCGAGGGAGGCGTACTACCATCAGGGCCTCGGGGAGTTCATCCTGCCCTACGATGCCGTGAGATCTTCCGACTCGCCCGACGACATGCTGCTCTCGTTCTTCCAGAGCACCTACGAAGCCGCGGCGTGTCTGGGTAAATGGGACCGGGACTCGCTCGAGCGCAGCCCGCGGCAGGGCCCGGCAGGGGTGTATCACTGACTCCTGTTTTTTGATTCCGGTATTTGCTCTTTGTTGCCGCGATCGATCTCGATGGTTTCCACGTCGCCCCTGCCCTTTACCTCCCGTATAAAGCCCTCTCCGCTGCGGGCAACCGTGGCGACCAGCAGGGTCCGGGAATCAAGGAGTCCCTGCATCAGATGGATGAATACCGGAGAAAGGCACTCCATCCTGCCGATCTGGTCCACGATCACCACCCCGGCCTTTCGGAAAGTGAAATCAATGGTGCCGAGGAAGCTTTCGAGCCCGGTCGTGAGGATGTTGTTCACGCCCCGCCCCCGGCGAGCAACTCCATGGACCGGTTCATGATCTCTTCCATGTTCCTGCCCTCCCCCATGCCCAGGTGGATGAGATATGAGGCGATGCTCAGGTTCGCGCGGATCCGAAAGAGCGCGAGCGCCCGGCGGAAACCGGGCGAATCGTGCCGGCCGGACGCATCGAGCCAGGCCCGGACAAAGTCCTCGACAGGGTAGCTCTCGATCACGGCGGGATAGTCTCTGAACTGGTTCTGAAACTGGGAGATAAAGTAGCCCACGTCAAAGGCCGGGTGGAACTCGAGCACGCTGCCGAAGTCGACCACCGAGACGTACAGGGTGCCGGTATCATGCATCAGCTCCTGCCCGATGATGATGTTCTTGGGGTGGTAGTCGCCGTGGACGAGCACGAACTCGTGCCTGCTGTTCGCCAGCAGATCTTCCTCGAAAACCCTGACCGCGTCAATGAGCTCTCGTGCCTGATTCAGCCAGGGGCTTGAGGATTCTTCAAAGGCCCTCCGGTAGGTCTCGAACCGGTGCCGCTCCCGACTGATCGTCTTCTCGACGAGATCGAGCTCCATGTCCGAGGTGTGGAGGCGTGCGAGCCACAGGGCCGCGGCCCTGAAATATTCCCTCCCGGCGTCGTGGCCCACCCGGATGAGGAGATCGAAGAGGCTCTTGCCCCTCTGCCCCTCCTCGATGACGAGCCGGTCCCTTTCATCAATATCCTTCACCAGAGGAACCCTGAACGGCCCGGACGAAAAGCCATGGGAGTGGACATGCTTCAGGACCTCGGACGACTGCTTGAGGGCACCCCACCTGCCGGCGGCCTTCGCCCTCTTGACGATGATCCGCTGACGGAACTCGTCCCCGCCCTTGGTTCCCAGCGAGATCTCTTCCACCAGGGCGTTGCCGCCGGCTTTCGGGATTTCCTTGTACAGCGGCCTGCACCTGCCCTGCTTCAGCTCCTCGACGAGCCCGTCCATGTCTCTCACCGGGTGGTCGAACAGGGTAGGCAGCGTGCCTGCGGTCTCGACGCCGTGCGTGTCGCTGCCGCTGATCGCGGTGAACCTGTGCCGGTGCCAGAGCATGAGCCCGTGATAGTTGTCACGGGAGGTGTGGTTGTTGTTGAATATCTCGATCGCGTCGAGGTCGGGGCTCAGCAGCCGGGACGTCTTCGGGGTCCTGCCTTTGCGCAGGGGATGGGCCCAGACGAAGGCAGCATGGGGATAGCGCTTTCGGAGCTCTCCGAGCGGGTGCGTGCCCGTGATCGACTGGTCGGCGCCGTAGACCAGCACATGCCCGATATCCGTGTTCACCTCCTGCGCGGCCAGGAGCACAAAGGTCTCATCGACCCCGGCCTTTTCCTTGAGCTCTTCGATCTCGGAAGAGCTCCAGAGATATTCGTGCTCCGTGATGACCAGGCCCTGGAGGCCCTTCATCCGCACCCGCTCGACCAGCCGGACCGGATCGACCCGGCTGCACGCGGAATGCCTGGAGGTGTGGGCATGCATCTCGATGAGCATCTTCCGGCAAACTCCCTTTCCGCAACGGCTTCCCGGCATGGCATGCCGGAGCTACAGCTCATATAGTTCTTCTCCACGATAAGACAACCCCGGCTGAAGCATATCCGGCGCCGGACAGGGTCCAAGGACACGGGCAGACCGCATGCCTTTTCTATGGCCTTCATTGCCTGTTTGCAGTATGAAGAAATCATCTATTTCGATGCAGGGATCATGTAGTAAACCAGGGAGGACATACATGGAAAGCATGCAAGAGCTCTTCAACCTCTTTGTCAGGCCCGATGTAATCTGGTTTCTGATCGGTCTGATCATGCTCTTTATCGAGTTCATGGCCCCGGGGATTTTCTTTCTCTTTTTTGCCATCGGCGCGTGGGCGGTCGTCATCCTGACCCTGGCCTTCGACATGCCCCTGTCCATGCAGCTCCTGAGCTTCCTGGTCTTTTCCGTCGCGTCGCTCGTGGTCCTGCGCAAGCGGTTCAAGGAGATCTTTACCGGCAAGCAGTCGCCCAACGGCACCATCGACGATGAGTTCATCGGCGGCCGGGCACGCACCATAAGCGACATATCACCATCCCGGCCCGGCAAGGTGGAATTCCGGGGCACGACCTGGACAGCGGAGTCGCAGGAGGACATCCCGGAAAACACGTTCGTGACCATTGTCGGGAGAAACGGCCTGGTCCTCACGGTCAGGCAATCAAATTAGGAGGCTTCGTATGTTCACTGTTTCGTCCATCGTGGTTCTCGGCCTGATCATCCTGGTGCTGGTGGCGTTCATCAAGACGATCGTCATCGTCCCGCAGAAGTCGGCGTTCATCGTGGAGCGGCTGGGGAAATACTCGGCCACCCTGGAGGCGGGCATGCACATCCTCATCCCCTTCCTCGACCGGATCGCGTACCGGCATTCCCTGAAGGAGCAGGCCATCGACGTCATGCCCCAGACCTGCATCACCAGGGACAACATCAGCGTGGAGATCGACGGCATCCTCTACTTCCAGGTGATCGACCCGCACAAGGCATCGTACGGGATCGACAACTACATCTTCGCCTCCTCCCAGCTCGCCCAGACCACGATGCGCAGCATCATCGGAAAGCTCGAGCTCGACAAGACCTTCGAGGAGCGCGAAAACATCAACACCAAGATCGTTGCGGCAGTGGACCAGGCCAGCGACCCCTGGGGCCTGAAGGTGACTCGCTACGAGGTGAAGAACATCCAGCCCCCGGACTCGATCAAGGAGGCCATGGAAAAACAGATGCGTGCCGAGCGTGAAAAGCGCGCCCTGATCGCCGAGTCGGAGGGCGTCAAGCAGGCCACGATCAACAGGGCCGAAGGAGAACGGGCCCAGGCCATCTTCCTCTCCGAGGGAGAAAAGCAGCGCCGGATCAACGAGGCGGAAGGGAAAGCCTCGGAGATCCTGAAGGTGGCACAGGCGACTGCCGAAGGCATCAGGCAGATCTCGGAGTCGATCGTAGCCGAAGGCGGCCGCGACGCCGTGAATCTCCGCATCGCCGAGCAGTACATCCAGGAGTTCGGCAAGCTGGCCAAGGCCAACAACACCATGATCATCCCCACCAATCTGGCCGACCTCTCCGGGGTCATCGCCACCGCCACCAGCGTCATCGCGAGCCAAAGCGGTGAAAAGCCTTAATTCGGGGACGGGTTCACATTTCTTAAAAAGCGTTGGCTGGGAAGCGGGGATTTCAACACCAACCTTTTCAGGCTGGGCCTCGCTTTCCCGGCTTTACAGGGCAGTTACAGGGCAGTCTTTTTTATGAATCGCCTCCATGAGCTCTGTTGAAGGATTATTCGAAACGTGCAAGAATGGTTAAGTGAAAATCAGGATTTTTATCAGCTCAGTGCAGAAAGAGCTCGCCGATGAACGGCTGGCTCTTCAGATACTCCTGACAACCGATCCGTTTTTATCCGAACATTGCGTTCCTGTGCTTTTTGAGAATGAACCTGCTCCTCTGGAACCCAATCCTTGGGCTTACCTGGAATTGCTTGAGAACTGCCATGTCTACCTTGCCGTAGTCTGGAAAGAGTATGGTGTTAAGATTGATGGTCTTTCCGCAACCCACCACGAATACCGCAAGGCCCAGGAAGAAGGGATACCCTCCCTGATTACGATCAAAGGCACGAACACGTTGGAACGTGAACATGAAACCCAGGGCTTCATTGCAGAGATCAGGCGGGATGGACACACCTATGACCGGTTTCATACAACCGAAGAGCTTCAGCAGAAAGTGAGAACCCGTTTAATTCGCCATATTAAAGAACAATACCATATTGGGCCAACCTCTGAGCAGGAGAACATAGCCCGGCAAAACATACAGGTTGCCTCGGCATTCGAACGCCAGAGATTGGTTCGCACAGGATGGCAGGATCTTGATCACGGTCTTGCAGCCATGCTTGCCGCAAAGGCGGAGGAAACGGAACCCGGCTCACTCACCAGTGAGAAGATTATCTCCATCTTGTGGACAAGAGGACTCCTCTGGAAGGATGAACAAGACCGGTTCCTTGCCACGGCTGCCGGGATAATTCTGCTGGCGAATGATCCGAGTGCCATATTCCCCCATACCCGTCTCCAGATGTCAGCCTTTGCCGGAAAAGAAAGGACTCATAAACCAATCGACCACGGGACGGTAAGGAAACCTTTGGCAAAGGCCATTGATGAAGCAGTCGCTTTCGTTCATCGCAATACACGCCATCCTTTGCGTGTTGTGGGATTGAACCGGATAGAATTGAATGAATATCCTGAAGAAGCTTTGCGTGAAGCCCTGGTTAATGCCCTCGCACACCGGGATTATGAAGATGCCGGCCGCCGGGTGACACTTGATCTCTTTCGCGATCGTCTTGAAATCACGAGCCCCGGGAACTGCCGGGCGGACTTTCATTGGCACGTCTGAGAAGCGGCCAGGCCAGATCACGATCACGAAACCCCAACATTGCCCAAGGGCTCGTCTTACTGGGGCGCATGGAAGAACGCGGGACCGGTATCCAGCGCATGATGGCTTCCATGCTTGATCATGGCCTGGACAAACCGGTTATCAACCTCGTCGACGGCGAAGTTACGGTAACATTATTCGGGCCGGGTGAAGATTTGGAACGCATCAAAACCCCTTCAAACGTTCCAGGGATCGTGTCTCCGGCAATGGAAGCAAAATTGAATGACAGGCAGAAAGCCATCATGAGAAAGGTGCTCACTGACGGGTCCGTAACGAGTGGATGGGTTATGCAATCATTCGGAGTGGTAAAGGATACCGCAGCGAGGGACCTAAAAGAGCTTTGTAACTATAGTCTGTTGGAGCAGAGAGGCAGGGGAAGAAGTGTCCATTACATTCTCCCGGCTAAAAAATAATCGTCCGATAATCGTCCGATAGTTTTTTGGAATCGTCCGATTTCCACCAACTGCCCTATTCGTATCAGCAAATGGAGCGGGACAATCTCTGAGAATATTTCAAAAAAAGGCCATAGATAACAATTCGCCGGGGACACCTGGAACACTAACCATGACCGGCATTTACACTAACCCTCATGCCCGGGTTATCGGGCACAACGAATGATGGAAATAGGATAGCGGGAGGCTCATGAGATGCCCCAATATGGTTAAGCGTCAACAAGACCATTATTTCAGGAGGGCAAGACATGAGCCGGAGAGATTCTAGCGCAGTTTTGAGTGTAGTGCATCATCATTGTTATGGGCTTGATATTCAGAAAGGACAAGATCTCGGCAACATCAATCAGGACCTGTGATGATGGTGCTGTTGAGGAGGAGTTGGCCGAGTTCGGGACCTTTACCGACGATCTTTACCGGCTTAAGGAGTGGTTGTTTGAGCAGGGCTGTCAGGTAGTGGCCATGGAAAGTATCGGTGTATACTGGAGGCCCGTGCACAATGTGCTGGAGGATACCTTCCAGGTGATCCTGGTCAATGCCCGGCACGTCAAGCATCTTCCGGGCAGGAAGACCGATGTCAGCGACAGCTGGTGGTTGGCCGGTCTTTTGCGCCACGGACTGCTCAAGGGCAGATTCATCCCGGAAAAGTATGTTCGTCAGTGGCGGGATCTCTCCCGGCTGAGGAAGACCTACGTGGAGAGTCTCTCTGATTACAAAAGGAGGGTACACAAGCTCTTCGAGAGCGCTGACATCAAGATCGACTCGGTTGTCTCCGACCTGTTCGGCGTCACAGGGAAAACCTCATGGCTCTGCTCATTACCGGCGAGGAGATCACGATCGAGGGCGTTTTTTGCTGCACCAGGGGTTTTCTCAAGGGCAAAGAGGACGAGTTGTTGAAGTCTATCAAGGGATTTTCCAGTGAGCATCATCGATTCCAGTTACTATCCATCCTCACGCTCATCGAGGCTCTCAAGAAGCAGATATCGCTGGTGCACACAAGGCTGTGTCAACTTCTGTCCGATCGCAGGGACAAGGTCGAGAGGCTCATGGAGGTCCCTGGCATAAGCGAGGTCAACGCGCACGCTTTGCTCTCCGAAGTCGGCAACAGCCTGGATCAGTTCGAGTCGGCTGCATCTCTGGCCTCGTGGGCGGGCTTGTGTCCGGGCAACAACGAGAGCGCCGGCAAGCGCCACAGCGGCAGGAGCCCGGTGAGAAACGGCCGTGTCAAAACCATCATGGTCGAGGTCGCCTGGGGCGCGATAAAGAAGAAGGGATCATACTACCGGGAGAAATACTACAGCCTCAGGGCACGCAAAGGATCCAGAAAGGCAATTGTTGCCGTGGCTCACCGCATCCTCAAGGCAGTGTTCTTCATCCTGAAATTCGACAAGCCTTACCGTGAGCTCGGGGACGCATACCTCGTTCAGCTCAACACCAAGGCGCGTCTGCAGAACCTCCAGAAACACGCCGCCAAGCTCGGGTATACTCTCGTGGCTGAACAAGCATAAAGCACCATCAAGGTCGGGATACGAACTGAAGTCATCGAACGCGACACTAACATGACCATCGCCGGTATGCACAACAAACTGTCGGCTCCTTTTGGAGACCACGCATATGAAACTCCTCTCCATTACCGGCTTATCTCCAAAAACAAAAAATCAAAACCGCCAGATGAAACACAGACTTTTTACATATGAAATTTCTGACACCCTCGGCCGCTTAGCTATGACTCAGACCGAAGGGTACCCTCCATCCACAACTTTTGACAATATCCCAAGGGTTTCAACCATACGGTTCGATGAATCGAGGGCATAAACCGTTCCGGTATCCCCGACAATCACGGAAGCCTCAAGCGAATAGTCTCCCGGGCCGCACCCAAGGTCAAGAAAACAATCTCCCTGTTTCAGCGCAAGCATATCGAATACAGCCTTTGAATCGTGCATCCGGAAACTGCTTTGATCATGCACCTTCTTGTACATTTCACGACTCCTTCCAAGATTAGCTCTGTTCATCCTGTTCCATGATGATTACTCCAAGCTGTATCGAACAGATGCATACAGGAAAAAGACGTATCCTCCGGCGGGAGGGATTTTCTCAGCTGCCGGAAAGCCGGAGGATACGCTCGTAAGAGGAGGCCGACGGTATACGATGTTGATTGCTTCCGCTCTTCCCGGCCCGGTCCATAAACGGTCATCCTCATTCGCCTGAAACCCTGAACTTGCTAACGGAAGCGGCCAGGATCTCGGCTTCCGATTTCAGGCTCTCAGAAGTGCCCGCAAGCTCTTCCGCCGTTGCCGCATTCCGCTGGGTCGTCTGTTCGATCTGCCCTACGGTGCGGTTCAACTCTCCGATGCCGATCGCCTGCTGTGACGAAGCGGCCAGAACCAACTCCACGGCCTTTGAAAACAATTCCATACATGATGTGATCTTTCTGAATGAGTCCGCTGTCTTGCGCACGGCAGCGTCTCCCACTCTGATGCAGCCGAGCGTATCCCTGATCAGATCACTGATCCTGTCCGATGCCTCCCTAGCCCGCCCGGCAAGGGCCCTTACCTCGCTGGCCACCACGGCGAAGCCCCTCCCGTGCTCTCCCGCCCGGGCAGCCTCGACTGCAGCGTTGAGCGCCAGCAGATTGGTCTGAAATGCGACCATGTTCACGGTCGCTACGATCTCGCCGATATCCTCGGAGTATTTCAGAATATCGTCCATGGACCCGGCAAGCTCAGTGAACAGCTCGTTGCTGCTGCTCACATGGCTCTCCATCACCTGAGACGACTCGGCAGCCTCCGTGACGAGAGTGGTGTTCCCTGAGACCGACACATGCATTTCCTCGATCGTGGCCGCCACCTGCTCGATTGATGCAGCCTGCTCCTGTGAAACCCGGGAAAGTCCCTGGGCACTTCCGGAAACCTCCCGGACGGCACCGGACACCTTCAGGGAGGCTTCCTTGACCTGCCGGATCAGGACATCCAGGGTGCTGATGAAATCATTGAACCAGTAGGCCATCTCGCCCACCTCGTCATTGCCGGACACCGTGAACCGCTTCGTCAGGTCGCCCTTGCCCAGCGCCACGTCCTTGAGCATGGTGGACATGCCCCGGACAGAGCGTGATATGCTCCGAATCAGGAGCATACCGTTTAAGAATGTCATGACGGCTGTCTGGATGATGATGAGGAAAAAACCCGCCTGTACGGTTTCCAGGGCGATCCCGGTATGGATATTCAGATAGATGAATCCGAGCAGATACCCGATGGGGGGAAAGGCGATGAGGAGGATGACGAGGAAAAGCTTCGCAGTCAGGCTCAACCGGATGGGAAGAACGGTCTTCACATAGTGTTCCCGTCTGCCGGCGAGCTCATAGAAAGAAATCAGGCTGTTCTCCGCTATCAGGTAGAAAAACACCATAGAGGTGAGCCCGCACATCAGATCGAGATTTGCCAGAAAAAGGGCTTCGGAGAAGGACATATACGATTTCAGATACATGGGGATGACGGTGATGACTGCAGTGATCACGGCCCAGATGGCAAAGACCGCCAGGCCCTCTGCCGCCGGCATGATGGATGCCGATCTCAATGCCTTTTCGTAGAGGTGCATATCCGAATGGTCTCCATCCACGTACCGGATGACCGGCCTTACGAAGAGGTACTTGATCCCGACCAAAATCATGACACTGAGCACCGTGACTGCCTGGGAACTGAGAAAATAATACCAGTAATTGCTTTTAACCCCGGTCAGAGATACATGCGTCGTGATCTCAACGATGGGCACGACCACAAACACCATGGCGGAGATCTGCGCCAGAAATGGTTTGAGAAAGAATTTTTTTGTGACTTCTCTCACACCTGAACCCCTATTCTTTCAGACAGCATTCAGCTGGGGTATCCGGGGCTGAAGAGCGACAGCGCGAAAACTGCATTGTTATCCGCACTCAGGCGTTTCATGGGAGCTTTTCGCCGGAAGATCCCTGCGCGTATCCAGAAGAAAGAGCCCGAAAAGTATGCCGAACACAAAATCTCCGAACGCCAGAAGAAGCGTGAGCGCGGTAATCTTCTTTCGGAGATAATAGGGTATCGCGGCAAAAAAGAATGCGATCTTCGCCAGCATGCCCATCCACACGATCCCACGATTTTTCTCCGGATCCCTGGATACGAGATAGTAACCGAAACCGAATACCAGCACGTGGGTGTAAAACGTCCGCAGTATGAATGTCGTCATTCCGTAGATGGGGGCTGCCCTGAAACACAATTTGCTCATCATGTTGAAAAAAATCATCCCGTTGGCACCGGCGAGGATGTTGTAGAGCGCGCTTATGAAAAAAAACCTTTTATATTCGTCTTTCTTGATCTGATCCATATGTCGGCTCCTCAGATAACAGCTGCTCTTTTCACGTGCGCCGTTCTTCATTCTCTCCTGCTTTCTCCCCAGCGCATGAACCGCACACGAGGATATTTCGAAAAAACCCGGCGACCGAATGATCGCCGGGCCAAAGCTACCTTGAAAGAAGGAGGGAGGGAATCCATGTTTCTTTCATTGCCTTCATGTCGTACACCGGTCATGGATTGAAAACAGGCTGGATGATTTCGTCAGTATACATCCATCATCTTCTTCCTGTTTTTCGTCAAACCGAACCTCTCGTAGTATTCGTCCGGGATCTTGCTGGGATCCTTGTAAATGTAATGAACACATTTATCGCCTGCCTTTTTCGCGCATGGCGTCGCATGGATCCAGATCTGGGAGCCATCTCCACCCCGAAGGATCGGGATTATCTCATTGCAGATCGCACAGTGTAGGCAATAGAAGGGAACATCCTTTTCTCCCCACGCGATCGGAGACGGATTCTTGGTCCTGCCATATCCGAAGGGGCCTTCATACGCCCCCATATCGATCATTCTGCCGCCGCTTCCGCAGGGGTCCTGGGTAAAGATGAACTTTTCATCGTCTTCCTCCACGGTCCATTTCCCGTAATGCTGTCGCCACAGATCGGCGATGCACTCCACGTATGCCTTTACCCCTTCGTCTCCTCCGCCATATGCTTCAGTTACCATTTTCCTCAAGTTGGCTGCACCCTCCGCAAAATACTCACATGCCTGTACCATTGCCTCGAGAGCCGCCTCTTCACCCATATGTTTCTGGATGTACGTGGCCAGGGAAGTGCACGCGTGGAGATAACTGTCGAAAAACCAGTGCTGCTGGGGTCTGTGTCTCTTCACCCAGTATTTGGCTGTTTCTATGTCGCCCTGTTCGAGGGCTTCCAGCACCAGGTCAAGAAACTGCTTCTGCATCTCCTCGAGCTTCTCTTTACTGAGCAAACGTTTCGGTTTTCCCATACAGTCGTCTCCCTTCATGTTTTTTCCAGCAGTCTCGATTATGTCACCGCTTTCCTTTAAGAATGAACAGCCTCATTTGCACAGAGCGGTGAATCCGGAGAGGGAGAACTGGTTGCTGTTGAGGTCCACGCCGCAACGGTATCTTCTGTTCCCGTCCTGACAGGTGGCATGCTGCATACGCTCGTCCAGGATTGTCGTGATCAGCATGGCGTTCCAGCTCACGGTTTTCTCGGCATCCTGCCCCATTGACCAATAATACCAGAGCGTCTTCCAGTGTTTCCCGGTGCGATCGTCGATCACCTTCCAGTAACAGCAGTGAGTTTCTTTATCGATATAGAAAATCTGCCTTCCATAGTTATAGTAGATGTCCTTCGGGATACCTTCCACGATCCACACCGGCCGCTTCGCCCACACCGCGCTGTCCACGAACCAGGGCGCTCCGGAGTTTTTCTCTCTCTTCTTTTCGAAGCTCCACTGAATGGGACCGTCGTTCTTGAAGTTGAAGTCCCAGTGGCCGGCCTTGTTCCTGGTGACGAGAGTCGGCTTCGTGCTGATGAATCCGCCGAGGACTTCTCCCTCTCCTATTATCTTCCAGTTGAAGTAATTGACGGCCCCATCGTATGCGACGTATCCCCCGTCGTCCTGGGCGTAGTCTGACCCGAACAGGGCATCCGAACGGCCTGAAGGGGTCAGCCGCCTTACCCGCCGTATGGCCGGGACATAGCCGTAGAGCATGTTTTCCTTGTCTGTTCGGTATTTCCAGGTCATCATGGCCGTCCCGGCCATGTCGTAGGGGCTCTTGATCAGGATCTGGTTGACGGATTCGAAATTGTTCGGGTTCGGTTCCGAGCGTGCGGGCTCGTAGCCATCAAAAGGCTTGCTGAACCAGTCGCACAAGATGGTTCTCTCGTAGCCGGTCTTCCTGCCGAAGAACTTCACCTCCAGCTCGTTGCTCAGGGAGCCGTTTGCGTTTCTCATGTAAAAGCCGTTCCATATGACCTTTGCTCCTCCATCGGGATCATTCAGCTTCACATCGGGAAAGGGTATGCCCTTGATGAACCTGGGAGGGTTGCCGGTGGCGGTTTCGACAATGGCCTTGTTCTCGGTCAGCGTGTACTTGCCGATGTTCTCCATTTTCGATTCCAGGACCCACTCCGGCAGCACCTTCCCGGGATCGTAATCGAGCGTGCTGTATCTCACCACCATATCGCCAGATTTCACCCAATTCAGGGCCACATCCGGCATCAGGCCTTTGAGTGTTTCCCAGTTGCTTTTATCCACATACTGTTCCTTGGCTGCCAAAGCGCCTGTAGCGATGGCAAGCACAATCATAACAGCAAGGACCATGATTCCGTTCTTATGAGTTTTCATACTGTTCTCTCCTGTTCTCAAATAAATTTCATGTCTTCGATCATCAGAATACCAGGGTGGCCTGGAAAGAAACCTGCTGGCGGTCTCTTAGTATCCCCACGCTCACGTCATCGTGTCCGGTGATCCCATAATAGGAAAGCTTGAATATCCACGGGTGGAATGACTTCTCGATGGACGGAATGTACATCAGTGCCCCTTCCGGATCATACACCAGGGCAACCTGCGGAGTGAGCGTTCCGTCCATGTAGGTGGTGGAGGTGAGCAGGGTGTACTTGTCCTCGTAGCGCTCCTGATCGATGAACTCTCCTGCGGGGAACCGGTTGACGGGAACCTTCTGCCGCCGGTCATAGCTCGTGTAGTACTCGGCGAAATACTGGAAGTACATGTTGATCATGGATTTTTTGTTGATGAGCCTGAACCAGAAATTCTTGTCGAATCCCACCATGTAGCGGAGCACGTTTGTTTTGGGAATCTCTCCCGTCACGAAGTTGCCGAACAGGGCCGGCGCATTGATTTCCGGGATAAATACGGGCTCGTCCCAGAACCAGGCTACTTCAGTCCGGAATACGGTATTGAGATGCTCTTCGTAGAAATTCATGGATGCGCCGGTAACCTGCACGGTCTCATAGGTGAGGTCCTGTGCCACCATGCCTTCGACGCTCGGATCGATGGTCACCACGGCCGAAGGCGTGTCCATGATGGTCTGATAGTGAGCAAGGGCCACGTTGAAGTTGTCATCGATGACCCCCTGGATGCGTACGCCTGCACGGCTGTTCTGGAAGGTCTCCTCAGGCTCGTGGAGCCTCACCGGCACGGTCGGGGGAGGAGACGGATAGGCATACGGAGTTCCGTAGGGTGCAAATGGCGCAACCTCCTGGCCGGCATGGCCCGGGTTCCAGAAGCCTTCCAGGGTGAGCGAGGAGATGGGGCCTACGTTCCCAAAATTGTACATGCCTCTGGCCATCCATATCGGGATCCGCCGGTCGTCCAGGTCCTCGAAAGCGCCGCCGAAAGTGTTGTCCAGCGGATTGATCCTGTCCAGGAGTTGATAGATGTCGGTCTCTCCCCAGGAAAGGTTCTGCTTGCCCACCCGGAAGAACCAGGGGCCTTTGAGATAATCGGCATAGAGCTCCCAGAGATCCTCGTCGTGCTTGAAATCGTCGATCACATCCGGATTTGCGTCCCGGAGGTCCCTGAATGCTTCGGGGCCGTAGTCATACACCCCCTCATAGAGAAAACGCCCTTTCACGTGATACTTGAACTCGGGCATCGTCTCGCTCTGCCGAGAGAGTACGTGGTTGAGCTCGATCATCGCAAGGTTCCTCTGTTGCACCATGTTGCCTTTCGCAACATCAGGGAAGGTGAAGCCCTCAGACCCACTGGTGCGCAGAGAAATCCTGGACTGGATCTTACCGGTTACCTCCAGCGCGCCCTCATCACCGAAAGAGATGGCAAAAGCCTTGCCCTGTATCATTGCACCCGTTATCAACAAACCTATGAATAACCAGTACCTGAATGTCTTCATGCACGCCCCCTATGGTTGTGGTTTTGCATTTTTACTGCCTGTTGCAGTAACCTCGCCCCTGTTCCGGATGCTGGAGCCGGAATCACTGAACCATGATTTCCCCATCTTCGATCCGGACATACGTTTCTCAGTTATGTTGAAGCATGGAGCCGCTTCCTGCCTTCGGCTTCAGGATGGTCACCAGTACAGGGATCAGTACGAGAGCGTTGATCATGTTGAGCAGCATGAGGATCGAAAGAAGAAGCCCCATCTCCGACTGGAATTTCATGTTCACGAAGATCATGAAGAAAACACCCGCCAGCATGGTGGTTTCCGTGAACACGATGGTCTTGCCCGTGGTGTTCATGGCAACCCTGTTGGCCGTGGCGTAGTCGCCGCTTGCGGCATATTCCCCGTTGATGCGCGCCAGGAGGTAAATGCCGTAGTTGATGCCGATCCCTACAGCGATCGCGGCAACGGGAAGCGAGTTGATGTTCACGTCGATTCCGTAGAAGAGCATGAACACCTCCGTGATGATCTGGGATACTGCCAGCGGGATGATGAGTATCAGCCCGCACTTGATGGATCTGAACGTGGCGACGCAAAGCAGGAAGCAGGCGAGGAAGACCACGATGAGCGACACCCAGTATGAGTACTCGACCTCTTCGTTCACCGCGAACAGGATGCCCAGCAGGCCCCCGGCGAGCCGGTAGCTCACCTTCTCGCTCTTGTGGTTCTCGATGAACTCCCCTGCCTTCGCGATGCAGTTTTTGATGAGATCGGCATTGTAGGACTTGTAGAAGCAGATGATCGTGGCATTCGTCCAGCTGTAGTCTACATAGATGTCCATCTCGCCCGGAGCGGCATTGTTCCGGATGATATAGCCTATCTGGGCAAGGTCCCTGTCCATATCCGGGATCATCTCCCATTTCGGATTTCCTTCATGGAACATCCGGTAGACGCGCTTGAGCATATTGTTGAAGGTGAGCGTTCCTCCCGCGCCTCCCTCGGTCTCCATATAGTACTGGAACTCTTCCATGGATCTTAAGGTCTCGTAGTTCTTGATCGCGCCCTCTTCCTTACCCTCCACAATGATGATGAGCTGGGTCGCGCCCACGAAATTCTCGTTGAAGAACTTGAACGATTCATTGTATGGATGGTCCGGGAACAGGATTGCCGATCCCGCCTCGGTGTCGCCGATTTTGAGGTTATGGGTGTAAAAGCCGCCCACGATCAGGATGAAAGCGACCGAGGCCACCACCAGCCAGCGCCCCTTCCCTTCCGACGGGATCACCAGGAGTCGGGAAAGCCTGCTGTATACCCGGCCGTGGGTCTGTCTCTTGATTTTCTCCTCTTTCGGGGGAGTGATGTACGAGAGCAGGAGCGGATTGAGTATGGGCACGGTAACCAGGATGCTCATCACCCAGAACGAGGAAAAAAAGCCCAGATTGCGCATGATCGGGATGGTCGCCACCGAAATCAGCAGTAGACCTACGGCGTCGCAGAAGGTGGAGAGCACGGCGGGAGGCATCATCTCGCCGTACCCGGTGATGAGGGCCTGTTTCCGGTCGCCGAGCCTCAAGTATTCCTCATAGTACCGGGACATGCACTGCACCGAATGGCTCATGAGCCGTGCCGAGATGATGAGCGGCACCACCAGGATGAGCGGATCGAGGGAGTACCCCATCATGCTCGCGAACCCGAGCCCCCAGATCGCGCTCACCACCGCGGAAAAGAACGGTATGAGAATGCCCTGGAGCGTCCTGAAGTAATAGAAGAGCAGCGCGGTGAGCACAAGCAGCGTCACGGCGAGCATATACATGATCTGGGGCGCCAGGTTGTAAATATAGGCATACAATGCGGGATACCCGGTGAAGTATATCTTGTGGCGTGCGTCCGTTTCTTTTTCAATAATTTTCTGGATCTGTCCGTGGACCTTGGCGGGATTCCAACCCTCTTCCCAGAACCCGGCATAAATGGCCGCCGTCTTGTCGTTCGGAGAGACATAGAAGCCCCGTATGCCCTCGTTACTGTAGATCGCCCGCTTTATTTCCTGCAGGCCCGCCTCACTCCGGTCGATCCCCGGATGGATGAGGGGCTTGAGGATGATCCCCATGCCGGTCACTTCGACATTTTTCAGCTTCGGGTGGGTGATCGAGGCGAGCTGGGCGGGGTTGCACCCCTCCACCTCCAGCATTGACTGAGTGATCCGGGTGATCTTGTCGATCGTCTCCCAGTTGTAGATGTCCTCGCCATCCGTGACCTCCACTGCGATGGTCATCACGTTGGCGCTGCCGAACATGCTCCGGTATTCATTATACAGTTTGATGAAAGGATGGCGGGGGGGATAGAATGTCACGAAGTCAGTTGCAACCTTGAGGTGCCAGGCGTACCAGCCGAAAACCGCAGTGGCGGCAAAGATCAGCGACATCATGATCACCCTGTATCTGAGAACAAAGGCTACGATTCGCTCCGAAATGCTCTTCTTCCTGTTGTTGCTTGCCGTTTGGTCGTTCATATGAATTCTCCGCTACCAGGCAATATCTTGATCTTTCAGCTGGAATGTGAGCCCGTGGGAGCCTGCCCCGAACCCGATTACACTACCGCCGGCAGACGGCATGATGCTGACCGTGGACAGCCAGAACAGCTCGATCTGCAAAGGCACCTTTATCTGATTCCAGGTAACACCCGCATCAACGGTCATCAGCACCGAACCGCGGTCTCCCAGTGCATATCCCGCATTCCCCTTAAGCTCGATGCTGTAAATGGGCTGGTTCATTCCCGTCTGGGCCTCCATCCAGGTCTTTCCGTTGTCCTGAGAGTATACGATGGCGCCGTCCAGACCGCCTGCCACGTACACACCGTTGCTCTCGCTCAGGCAGAAAAGGCTCTGAAACGCGGCCGGGTCGCCCGCTGTCCACGTCTTGCCGAGATCCTGCGACCGGTAGAGGCTGCCGTATTCACCGACGATGATGCCACCCTGACCCGCCATTCGCACGGCATAGAGGACTACATCCTCGGGCAGGCGTACGTCTTTCCAGCTCATGCCGCCGTCCTCGGTGACCACAATGGCGCCCCAGTCGCCCACTGCGCAGCCATGAAGCCGGTCGGAAAAATGTATGCTGAAGAGATGGTGGGTGGTGTTGCTTGCCTGCCTTGCCCAGGACCTCCCCCCATCGGCCGAATGGAGAATCAGTCCTGCCCTGCCGGCGATCCAGCCATTCCAGGGATCGGGGAAACACACGGAGAAGAGACGCTCCCCGGTGCCGCTCGAGATCGGCGTCCAGGTCTTGCCGAGATCTCCCGAAAGGAGGATGCGGCCGTTGTCTCCCACGATGATGATTTCTTTTTCCGAAACGAATGTTGAGGCGAATATGTTTTCTCTGATCTCAGATGCTTTGACGATTTCCGGTGCTTCCCCTGCATGTGCAGGCCAGCATGCACAAGCCAGCAGGAAAAGGGCTGGAATCAGTATCATGAATGTATGCACCCTACCCATAGCATATCCTTTCTCGAGAGATGCCCGATTCAGTTATTCCCCTTGTATCGCTGCTCCAGGCTCGAGTAATACTGCAGTCCGAGGAAGTTGTTGAGCTCGACGAATGTCTGCATGAAGTCCTTGAAATCCCTTTGCTTGCCTGTTTCCTTTAGTCTTCTGATTTCATCCGTGCAGCCGTTGATGGCGCCCATGAGGCAAATTCCAGGATACAGAGCGATGGAGTACCCCATTTCCTTCATTTCCTGTGCAGAAAAATTGGGGGTTCTCGGTGCAAGATTGAGAAGGAGGGGCTTATTCGTCAGTAGCCTGGGTATCTCCGCCACCTGCTCGCGGCTGGTAGGGGCCTCGATGAAAAGGATGTCCGCCCCTGCTTCCGCAAACATCTGCCCGCGCTCGATGGCACACTCGAATCCATCCGTGGCAAGAGCGTCGGTCCTGGCAATTATAAGAAAATTCTCATCCTGTCTGGCATCGACTGCAGCCTTGATCTTCTCGACCATCTCGGAGCAGTCGATTACCTTTTTACCATCCATGTGCCCGCATTTTTTGGGCCACACCTGGTCCTCGATATGGATGGCTGCCACTCCCGCCTTCTCATATTCTTTCACCGTGCGGACAACATTGATGGGATTTCCATAGCCGGTATCGGCATCTGCAATCAGGGGGATCTGTACGGCTGAAGCAATTCTGCCTGCATTCTCCACCATCTCTGTCATGGTCAACAGGCCAATATCAGGGAAGGAAAAATGCGATGCCGTAGTACCGTATCCGGTCATATAAACAGCTGAAAATCTACTTGCCTCAACGATCCTGGCACCCAAGGCATCGTATACCCCCGGTGCCTGGATGAATTCCCCTTTTTCCAACATCTTTTTCATTTTAATCCGAGTCATGCTGCCCTACCTTTCCTTTAATGACCTCATAGGCTTCTGGTAAATGGCGAAGGGTAATAAATGGAGGATTTCCGGCTAAGTTCACATATTGCAGTTTGGCCTTCTGAATGCCCAAGAAAAAATGATCCACGAACACCCTCACAATGCACCCCCAGTACTAACCAATCTTTACAAGTATACTACTAGTATACTTATTAACTGTTGATGTCAATGCTTTATTTCATTATTATTTTATTTACTATTTAACCACTTTATTTATTTAATATTATTTGGCTTCATTTCTTTTTGTATGTCATTTACAACGTATACTTGCAGTATTCTTTAGGGTATTCTAAAGATTGTGGCATTCATTCATTGCGCCCTATTTCTAGGCAAAGACAGCGACTACTACATTGTTTATAGAAATGAATTCGTTGAGTGACAGGAACGCTGTAAAAGGGTCTTCTCTCATCCTATACATTTATTCCATTATATGAGTGGGATAAGCTTGGAGGCCTTTGAATGAATATTACAGAACACGGAATGCTCTCGTCGAACCGCTGCAAGTAAACAATCAGGATACCATCGTCAGCACCGCGTCAGGTGTAACTTTTTATCCTTGTTTGTTCTGCACCGATCACCGCATCGCAAGCTTCTTGAACACCCCGTCCTTGACAAAGCAGTACGGGCACTCCCCAGGCGGTTTGTCCCCCCTGTGAACATACCCGCACACGGGGCAGCGCCATTCGATCTTCCGCTTGCGGGCATCCACGGAGTCCGCGCCCTCACCCTTCCGTCTCGAGACGGGTACCTCATCGAGCCTGGGCATAACGGCCCGGTACGTGCTGAAGAGATGGCCGGCAAGGATCAGGTGCTGGACCTCCGAGGTACATTCATAGGTCCTCAGCAGTCGCATGTCACGGAAGATCTTCTCGATAGGATACACCTGGTGTATCCGTAGCCGGCAAAGGCCTGCAGGGCATCGTCCACCACCTGGAACGCGTCTTCGGTGGCGTAGAGCTTGGCGATGGACGACGAGACGTTCGTCGCCGTCCTCTAGTCCGCCCCTGCGGCCGCCTCCCAGATCAGCAGCCTGGCCGTCTCTATCTTCACGAACATCTCCGCGGGCTTGAACTGGATGGCCTGATAATTGGCCAGCGGCGAGCCGAAGGTGCGCCTTCTCCTGGCATAGTCCATGGCAAACTCCATGGCTGACCGCGCCGCCCCCACCGCGAATGAGCCGATGATGAGCCTGGTGCGGCCAAAGGTCCTCATGGCCAGAAGGAACCCTTCCCCGGGTTCGGCCAGGATGTTTTCTTTCATCATCCCGGAACGATGCCCTTCATGATGGCGTATTCCGCCTGTCGCTAATCCAGACAAATATGGCGACAGACACGCCGCTTTGGATTCGATGACACTCGGTTACGGCGTGCCTTCCGGTATGGGTTCGGGGTCACAGAGACCGTTGAACTGCACACGATTTGTCCACTCCGCCGATACGGCCACCGGTTGCCCATCAGTATAAAACCGTGGCCTTCACGTGTACATCCCAGTCAGAGGTGTTCAGGATACAGACAGCCTCGTGACTGGTCATATCGAGTTCAGAGTCATGGCTCCAAGCCGGGAGGTACCCTACCGCAATGGACCAGTGCTTCCGTCCGACTGGTTTCATGGGATGGACTTGCATCAGAAAACTTGTAGTTTATAATACTTCCGCCCCGTCGTATCTCAAGACAGGCGGGGAGTCTGCAGGTCAGGATCCACCGGCGGAAGCTATCCGCTCTTCAGATGAAACTCAACTGACAGAGTATTGGGAAGGGATTCACAATACCAAGTATTTATATCATGGCTCATCTCTTTTTCCGATAGTCAGGATTTAACACACAGTGCATCCTGCTCTCGCCGTGGAGCCAGAAACAGCACTTATTGCATCTCAGGCACTTGCGGATCTTGTCTTCTTTTCCCTCCGCTGATTTTTTAACCAAATCCTGGTCAGCAACCTGACTCCTTCCGATGGCTATCAGATCGGCATTGTTCCCGGAGAGTATGGACTCGGCCGTCTTCAGGCTGCTGATCGAACCGACGGCAATGACCGGCAGACTGGTGTATTTCTTAATCCGGGCAACAATGTCCACATGGGGGGCCTCTCCGAGTTCTTTGACAGGCGTGCATCTCTCGAACGACTCGGTCTGTGTCCCGACCGACACGTGCCAGAGGTCCACTCCGGCTCGTTCGAGCAGGGGAATGATGGTTTCGTAATCTTCCGGCACCAGTCCTCCCTCGAGGAAATCGCTGGCGCTTATCCTCACGCAGATGACGGCATCCCGGCCGATCCTGCTTCGACTCTGCTCGATGATCTCGCTGAGGAAACGCGTACGGTTTTCCAGGCTTCCCCCATACCGGTCACTGCGCCGGTTGGTGCGGCTCGAGAGAAAACCGTGCAGCAGATAGCCGTGCGCCGCGTGAAACTCGACAATCTGCGCGCCCGCCTGGACAGCACGATACGAGGCATCGACAAAGCGGCCGCGTACCCGGTCGATATCGTCCAGGGTCATCTCCCTCACCCGGTAATCGGGACTGAGTTGTGAGAGCACCGGGTCGGGAATCGCGCTCGGCGCAATCAGCGCACCGGTCCCCGGAGGAGGGGCAAGCGCCTGCCTGCCGTTATGGGCAATCTGGAGCGAAACCGCGCACCCGTAGCTTTTGAGCACATCGAAAAGCCCTCTTAGGGCAGGTATATATTTGTCGTGCGCGATACTCAAGGCACCCTCGTACCCGGGAGGGATTTCATCGATGATGCCCGCCGCCCCCACGGTGATCAGTCCTGTCCCGCCTTCGGCCATTCTCCGGTAGAAGCCGATGAGTTCGTCGGTGACCTTCCCCCGGTCGCCGAAGTTGATCACCCAGGGAGGGAATACGATCCGGTTGGGGATCACAACGTTTTTGATCACGAATGGAGAGAACGTGATCGGGTAGTTCTTCCGTGCATGGGCATAATCAGCCAGATCTCTTGTCATAGATATTCCTCCTCACAAGCAGATGATCTGTTTCCTCAGTGTCACCGGCCCCTGCCGCCCCAACCAAAGTCGGGATCGACGGGCCGCCCCGCAGGACCGTCTGGCCCCGGGACGGAATTTCCAGGTCGGGCGGCAGGCCGCCGGATTCATTTTCCCCTTTTCGCAAGCTCCTCGGCCCTGAGATCTTTTCTCATGATCTTGCCCACCGTGCTCTTGGGAAGCGACTCCCTGAACTCGATCTCCTCGGGCCATTTGTACTTTGCCAGTTTGTCCTTGCAGAAATGAATGATCTCGTCCTTGGTCGCGCTCTGCCCTTCCTTCAGGACCACAAAGGCCTTGACCGCCTCACCCCGTGTCGGATGCGGCACGCCGATTGCGCATGCCTCCATCACCTTGGGATGCTGATAGAGGATCTCGTCGATGTCGCGGGGATAGATGTTGTACCCCCCGGATATGATCATATCCTTGAGCCGATCCACGATGAAGAAATATCCATCGTCATCCATGAAGGCTATGTCCCCCGTACGGAGCCACCCGCCACGAAGCACCTCTTCGGTTTCGAAAGGCATGCCTTTGTAGCCTTTCATCACCTGAGGACCCCTGACGATGAGCTCTCCCGATTCACCCGCAGTCATATCGGTTGAGCGATCGGCAAGACTCACGATCCTGCATTCGGTGCTCGGCAGGGGAACCCCGATGCTCCCGGGTTTTGTCTTTCCCCGTGCAAAGGGGTTGCAGTGCGTGGCCGGAGAGGACTCGGTCATGCCGAACCCTTCGCAGATTACTGCTCCGGTCTTTTCTTCGAACTTTTTGATTACGTCCACCGGAAGCGGGGCGCTGCCGCAGAAGCATCCCGTCACATACGACAGGTCGAGCCCGCCGATTCCGGGATGGTTGAGGATTCCGATATACATGGTGGGCACCATGGGCAGGAATGTCGGTCTGAACTTCTCGAGGGCATCTATGAGTTGATCCGGCTGAGGCCTCGGCACCAGAATATTGCCCCATGACATGTACACGGCGTAGTTCATCGACACGGTCAGGCCGAACACGTGGAAAAACGGCAGCGCCCCGAGCATGATCTCTTCACCCCGCCTGAGGGCGGGAAACCAGGAAGCGATCTGCTGGACGTTTCCGCTCAGGTTGGCGTGGGTGAGCTCCACACCTTTCGAAACGCCTGTCGTTCCACCGGTGTACTGATACTGAGCGATGTCTTCCGCGGTGAGCCGGATGCTCGCGGACAGAGGCTGGTACCGGTCGATCGCATCCTTCCACCGGTGCACGTGGTGTGCCTCTTTGAATGCAGCCGCAAGACCGGGAACGGGGATATAATCGGCGATGGAGGCGACGATGATATGCTCGATGGATGTCTTCGGCCGAAGATCGATCATCCTGTCGGCCAGCATATCGATCGTGACCAGGGCCTTTGCTCCCGAGTCGTTGTACTGGTGCAGAAGCTCCTTGTCCGAGTAGAGCGGGTTGTTCATGACCGCGATGCCGCCGATCTTCAGGATGGCATAGTATGCCGCGACACACTGGATCGTGTTCGGCAGGAGGATCGCCACGCGGTCGCCCTTGGCGATGCCCAGGTCTATGAGGCACGCCGCAAAGCGGTCCACCGTGTCTTTCAGCTGCCGGAACGTGAGCGTGCACCCCATGAAATTCAGAGCCGTAGACTCGGGGAATACCCGGGCAGATCTTTCCAGAAATTCGGGTATGCACAAATCCTCGAATTCCGTCTCCCGATCCACACCCTCAGGATAAGAAGACAACCAGGGTTTCTCTTGGTAATTCATAACTGTTCTCCTTTTTGATCAATGATATTCGGTGCCAAGAAACTCATTCACCACACGATTGAATACATAGGGCCTCTCCAGATTCGGGAGATGTCCGCTTTGCTCGACGATATAGAGAAGAGAGTCCTCGATTCTTTCATGGCCATAGTAGGCGTGTTCCACCGGGAAGCACCGGTCGTGCCTTCCCCAAACGATCAGGGTCGGCGCCTTGATGTTACCGAGCGCAGACATGAACGGGAGCAGCACGTCCCTGTTCGTTCCCCCGAGGGAACAGAAGGTGCGGAGTATCCTCATGAAGGCTTCCTGCACACCGGGGAGCGAACGGACGTAATGGTGAAAATCGATGAGATTATCATCCAGTACCGACGGGTCGTGCACCAGCGGTCTGATAAACCGGTAGACACTCCTGCGGCTGGGGCGGGTAAGGATTTCTCCCATGATAGGTACCATTGCGATGCGGAGGATGAGGGGAAGGTCGTTCCCGAAACCGGCGCTGTCGACCAGGACTATCTTGTCCACCTTGGCAGGATGCTTCAGGGCGAAAAAGATGGACAAGGTCCCGCCGGAAGACCCGCCCACAAGACTTGCCACTTCGAGATCGATGGCATCCATGAAGTCATGAATGAACCCGGCCATGAAAGACTGAAAATCATCGCGCACCGGCTTCTTTCCCGAGTGTCCGAATTCGGGTATATCGAACGCATAAACCTTGGATTTCTTCACGAGCTCCTCAACATTATGCTTCCAGATCTCCATGGAGGTGCCGAGCCCGTGGATGAGGAGGACGGCCCTTCCGCAGCTCCCGGCCGACCAGTAGCGAATGTCGTGATCTCTTATCGTGAGGTATCTGTCCTGGAGCTGTCTCCTCAATGCCCTACCCCTTCATCTGAATCAGCACCTGAAAAATCCTCTTCTTCCCCTCCGGTCCGTGACCAAATCGTCCCCGCCCTTCATGAATGCCTCGGTCAGATGCCAGGTCGAGTAATACAGCGTCAGGTTCCGGACCTTGTCTAGGGCATCGTTCAGTTCCCACTTGTACAGAAATTCCAGATCGTACCGCCTGCCCGTGGACCGGACATCGGAAACGATGTTCACGTGGGAGGAGACCCGGTGGAACTCACGGTCATCCTCGTCATCCTCGAGATGGAACTGGTCCGTCGTATCCACCAGGTTATTTTCATTGAGAAACGATCTCAGATATCCCAGCACCGCTTTTCTTCCCTGATATGCACCCGCCATGGGCACGATACCAAGTCGCCCGATGACTTGGAATTCGACTTCGTCTGCAAGCAGTCCGTCGACGGCATCCGACCGTCCGAGTCCAAGCAGCTCGAAGAACCGATCGGCCAGCTCGGCGCCCTGAGTCTTTTCTGCCTTCACGGTATGCACCTCCCTCCAACGATCAGGATTCTTCGGAATTTCCTGTCTTGCAGCCGGGCCGAAGAATGAAACGCGAGATCCTCACCGTCACCATATTAAGTATACTGTAGGTTTACTTATTGTATGATTAATGTCAACTATTAATTACTAATTTGGTTTTTAATTATTTATCTTATTGTATATTTTATTTATTATATATTTATAATACCTTTAACTATCATTATAAATGTATACTCTTAGTATTTTTTACTGGTTTTGACCTCAAAAAAACATCACCCTCCGCCCAGACCGTTCCAAAGAACGTCATCGAAAAGTCTTCGGAAAAACGACGGTGAAGAACTACCCCGCTTGCACGGAAGGGACACCAGCAGGATGGTAAACAGGCACCAAGTGTTTCCCGGCAACACCCATGACAGGCCCGAGGAGCGGCTCAGCAAAATCCCTTTCCCAATTTCAGAAATCGTGGTAGACGATTATTATAAAATGAGAGGGTTATGACCCTTACACCATCGAAACCCATGCTTGTCCCGGCAACCAGAAACGCAGACAACCTTTTATATTTTCATTAATTTATACCAATGACCTCCCTTGACATGGATGATATTATATGTATACTCAAAGTGTATTTAAAGATGAATGACTGCATACGGACGTCACCCTGAAAATACAAACAACTATTCGATAAGGTGGATACACATGGTAATAACGAACAAAAAGGTTTTTAATCAGGAAGTCAAGCGGCTCACCATCCTGCAGGCAGCCAAGGAGCTGTTTCTGGAAAAGAAATACAGCGCCATCACCATGGATATGATCGCCAAGCGTTCGGGCATCACCAAGAAAACCCTGTATTCGTACTTCCCATCAAAACTGGCCCTTTTCATCCATGTATTCGACGAATATCTCCAGCAGCTTCACCAGCAGCTTGCCAAGGGCACGAAAAAGGATCTGCCTGCCGACGAGCTGATCATGACTCTGTTCGATATCCTCTTCAAATTCACGAGGAAGAACGAAAAGTTCATGCGCCTCTACTGGACCCTGGATTCGGAGGAGTTCGACGGGTTAATACCCGAAGAGCTGATCGATAGGATCAAGGTCTGGACCAAGGCGGTATTCGACGAGATGATCAAGGTCATGGACAAGGCTCATGCGGCAGGACTCCTGTGCAAAAAGTATGAGCCTATGATTATCATCCACCTGCTCTCCGCGATGAACAAGGGAATATTCATCCATACGAACAAGGAAAACAGGTTCAACATCGCACAGGTCGACACCGACGAAATGTACCGGCTCGTGTATGATATGCTGAGAACAGGGCTCTTCTCGAAGGATTCCAAAGAGGCGGAAGCCCGGAAAACCGCATAGCCGGCTACTGACAGGCGAGCAGGAGCAGGCCCCTCATCGGACCGTACGCTACGCTTGAGCGACCTCCCCGAACCGTTCGCCTGCTGCGGTCAACGGGTACCCCCGCAGCCACTGTACCGGCTACGGGAAGGTAGGGTTTTTACTGAGGGGTGCCGGAGAGAAAATCCGTAGTACCACGAATGTACACCATCCGTGTCTTTGCTGTACCATGGAGCAAAATCCATATTTGGGAGGAGCACGGCATGAGCAGCTTTGAAAAACAGATGCTTGACAGCCTTTGGAATTATTCTCTTTTCGAGGCCCTTGCCCGCAGGAGGGGCTTCCGGGTGCCGCAGGGATGCAACATCACCAAGGCCCCCTTCGTCCACATGTCCGGCAAGGAGGCGGTGCCGCTGAGCGAGCTCGAAACAGCCATTTTGTGCTGGGCCGGACACGGCGTCACCGGGACCATTACGGCGGACCTCGACTACACCACCCATTTCATGAACTCGTTCATCGGCAGGACCCATCCGAATCCCTGCAACGATCAGCATCAGGAGCTCATGTACATCGACGACACCGGCGTCTACCTGTATCGGCCCAAGGCCCCCACGCTCAACGTGGAGTTCCAGACGCCCGAGGACCGGGAAAAGGTGGTCGCTTCCTTCAAGGATGCCAACATCAAGATACTGGACGGCAGGCCTCACATCCCCGAGGCGGCACTGATGAAGAGCAATTACTTCAACACGAACAAACCCGGGACCACCGCATTCATGCCGGTCGTGGACGTCACCTATGAGTACATGAACCTCATCCTGGGCTCGTGCGCCTTCGAGCGCTGGCAGATCGTGGACGACCGCACCGGCGAGATGTGCGGCCTGAAGAAATGGGTGGACAACGGATATCTGAACGGGCCGGTGGTCCCCTTGAGCTGGTTCGAGATGGCGGCGTTCAACGCATGCATGTCCACCGCGCACTATATGGTGATGAACATCTCTCTGGCCGCCACGGCCATGGGGCTGGCTGGCTGGCACTACGGCGGCTATGTGTCCCTGATCCTCCTCGGCGGAACACCGCTGACCAACGGGCTCGGCTTCCGGTTCATCACCGGCAAGGACAAGATGCCCACCCCGGTCGGCAAGGACGGGTTCATCGAGTCGCTCTGCCCGCCCTATGTCAAGGACATGGACGAGGCCGTGGACAAGTTCTATGCCATGAAGTACGGCCCCAGAGGTCATTTCGGCAAGGAATATGACGGCATGACCCCCTGGAAGGACAAGGAAATGCACAAGAAGGTCAATGTACCCGACGAGCAGAGCAAAGAAATGGCCAAACACTTCCTGAACTACGTCTACAAAACCTACGGCAGATGCCCGGCATTCGTGGATGCGATATTCCTGCCCGTGGCGTATGCGGCCCACCATCCTGACTTGGAGTTCTACCAGAAATACTATCCGAAAGAGATGGTTAACGATAATGTGCTCAATCACATGAAGGTCTGGCACGGCAAGGACTAGGCAAGGGCCCCAGGAACAGGGGGTGCTCTTCGGGGATCCCCTTGTTCCGCTGATATTTCATGGAGGAAGCGCTATGCCGCTGATGAAATCGCCCGCAGGCGATATGGAGATAACGATCAACAAGATGACCGCGGACAAAGACCGGCTGGTGACCGTGGGCAAATTCGGGGCCTGGGACTCCACCATCTACTTTACGGTGGACGATGTCCTGGACATGATGAAGCTCATGCTCAACCGCAAGGTCATCGGCTTCATACTGAAACTGCCCCTCCTCATCGTGAAGTCCCGGCTGTCGGGGCAGAGAAAGGACCGGGAGACATGACCTCTCTTGCGTAGCGAGGCGTCCAAAGGTAATCTCCTCCTTCTCTGGGCAGGGACGATGAGGGGCATCCTCCCTGCTCCCGAATGGGGCGGCCTCATGGAGAACAAAGACGGATACTTGACAATACCCGGTATATCCATCACCATGGGTATTCATGCCCCCGGGGGATGAGCGTGATCTCTAAGAAGCGTACATCTAAGAAGACGCTGCCCGGCAGCGTCGGTTTCTGCGCAGAACCGGTTACGGGAATGAATGCTCCGGCGGACAGCGGAGCGTCAGGGGACGTCACCCAGGCGATGCTCTCCCTGCTTCTCAACGAACTGCCCGTAGCGGTTATACTCTACCACAGCGACGGCACGGTTTCCGACTGCAACGACATGGCCCTGAAACTGTTTGGATACGACAGAGAAGAGATGTGCACACTGCGCCACTGCGATCTGCTGCCAAAAATTTTTCTGCGGGTCGCGCAGGGGCCCTTTACCCGTGAGAATACGACGAACGGCGAGTTCATCTGGGTGAGCAGGCGGAAAAATGACGACTCCGTGTTCCAGTGTGAGCAGAGCAGCAAGATGCTCTCCCTGAATGGCAGAGAGTTCTGCATGACCTGCTACCGGTATTCCGAAAACGTTCGCATCCCGGAGAAGAACCCCTCCATCGAGAACACGATGAACCTGGCGCTCAAGCTCGACAACCCGTTTTGCGTCCAGACCTGGCAGGAAATCGACGGGGAGCTTCGTCTCATCGGGTTCAATCCCACCCTGGAAGGATATACCGCGGGCAGAATACGCGACTATACCGGACGCACAGTGCACGAGCTGTATGCGGAAAGGGGCCGGATGGACGCGGTGGAATTCATCTACGAGACCTACCGGAAGAGGCAGACGCTCAGGATGGAAACCTACTGCGATTTCCTCATACCCGGAAACGAACGGCACGTGGACACGGTCTCGTTCTTCGTCCCGCCGAACATGCTCGTGCAGTACATTGAGGACATCACCGAGCAGCGGAAGGCACTGTCGTCTCTGAAGGAGAGCGAGGAACGCTTCCGGGCGCTGTTTCTGGGGAGCCCGGTGCCTGTCATGACATGGAAGCATGCAAACAGCGACTTCGTTCTCATCGAGTACAACTATGCGCTGCGCAAGTTCGCGGGCGAGAAGATATCCGACTTTCTGGGCGCAGGCTGTGCGCAGATGTTCAAGGACTATCCGGAGATCATCGAAGACATGCACCGCTGCTTTGAGCAGAAAACCATTGTCCGGCGTTTCACCGGGTACCGGATGATGTTCACCGGCGAGGAGAAATACCTGGCAGTCACCTTTGCCTTTGTCCCCAATGACCTGGTGCTCACGCACATCCACGACATAACGGACCAGAAGAGAACCGAGGAGGAGCTCATCCGTTATCAGCAGGAGCTGAGCGATCTCTACGAGAAGCACCTCGATGTCCTGGAGCACGAGCGCAAGCGCATCTCGCAGGAACTGCATGACGGGATCGGTCAGTATCTCACCACCATCAAGGTGAGCACGGAGAACCTGCTGATCAGCAACCGGGGAAATCTGGACAGGCAGCGCCTGGACGAGAGGCTGCGCTCGAACATAGCCCTGCTCAAGGAAGCGATCATGGATGTTTCCCGGGTGTCTATGGATTTGAGGCCGCCCATTCTGGACGACCTGGGCATACTGGCCACCATCAACTGGTTCCTGCGTGAATACGGCAAGGTGTACAGAACCATCCGGATTGAAAAGGACATACCGCTGGACGATGCGGACATCCCCCCGAAGATCAGGATCGTGGTCTTCAGGGTTCTTCAGGAGGCCATGAACAATATTGCCAGGCACAGCGGCGCCGACCTGGTCAGGATCTCCATGCGCAAGAGCGGGGAAGCCATCGAGTTTTCCATTACGGACAACGGGAAAGGATTCGACCCGGTCAGAATGCAGAAAAACCGCTGCGGTCTCGGGATCGCCGGCATGCGCGAGCGCGTGGCCTTTTCCCTCGGCTCTTTTTCCATCGAGTCTTCTGAGGGGAACGGGACCATGATCCGTATTGCCTGGCCCCTCGATGTCTGACCGGCTCTGCTGCGTGCTTTTCTTCCATTCGAGGAGATGCGTATATGAAGAAAGTCATAGAGGAAATAGAATGGATTGCCGGAGAGATCCAGCACACTGCGGTGGGGGCGAGAATTACCTCGCAGCAAATCGTGCGGCGGATGGAGGAGCTGTTCCGCAATGGGTCATCCTGTGATTCGGGCGCGGCGGAAATGCCTGAGTACTACCAGTGGAAGGATGGTGTTTCCTGTCTCTGGGCCCCGGATGAAGGCGAGGCGGGTAACGGCGTCGTCGGTGCAACCGGCGCGGTACCGATCGATGATTCCGTAAAAAGGGAACTGCTGCTGTATGAGCGTTTGCGGCCGTTTTTCCGCGACGCCTACGCCCGGAATCCCTACTCTGACGAGGTGCTGTATATCGACAAGAAATCCATGGTGGTCGGCCAGACCACGATAAATTTCGGCAATGCGTTTCCACCCGGGTTCGATGCCGCACAAGTGTGCGCGAGCGGAATCACCTACTACGACTACTATGGATGGGTGGATGCCGCTCAAAACCCGCAGCGCGTGCCGAGATGGGCCCCGAGCCCGTTTATCGAGCTGCTCGGCTGTTTTATCCAGGCTGTTCATGCACCGGTGTACAAGCGGGAGGACGATCCCGAGATGTGCGGGTTCGCCGGGGTGCACTACAATCTTCAATGGGTCAATACCGCCACGGTCGACAAGAGCAGAAACCGCATCGTCATCGTCTCGGGCGACGGGACGCTGGTCGGCGCCAGCGTGGATGCGCTCGAAGCCATCCAGATGGATCCGTACGCCGAGCAGAAACCCTCGTGGCAGGCGTCCCGGGAGGTCAGACACTATATCGACGTCGAGCGCAACCTCGAACGGGATAAGCCGGAAGACCTGGCGGAGCTTTCCCGGAGCATCCGCACCCGGGAGTATTTCGAGCATACGTTGTACGGCAGGAAGATCTCCGTCATTCGAAGGACGGTGCCCGAGCTTGATTTTTACGTGGCAGCACTCTGGTGAGCACCGGAACGCGTCATTCTTTCGTACCCCGGAACGGGTCATAGGTGCGGTAGTCCTCACCCAGATCCAGGAACCTGCCCATCCCGCCGTCCAAAGGAATGACCGCACCGTTGATGTAATCGGCATCATCCGATGACAGAAATGCCACGAGAGCGGCCACGTCCGAGACATTCCCGATCCTGCGCATGGGGATCTTCCCGATGATCTGATCGCCGATGGGTGTGGCGATCATGTCTCTGTTCAGCTTGGTCCGAATGAACCCCGGACAGACCGTGTTGACGTTGATGCGGTGCGGACCCAGCTCGGCGGCCACGATGGGCGTCATGGCAATGATGGCCCCTTTGGCAGCCGTATAGGATGGGGCCCCCATGCCGATCATCCCCATCATGGAAGCGATATTGACTATCTTCCCGCCGCCCTGCCTGATCATTTCCGGCGCTACATATTTGGTGCAGCGAAACACGCTGCCCGGGTCAACCGCCATGATGAGGTCCCACATCTCCTCTCTGGTCTCGAGCAGCGTGCTTCTCTCTCCGATCCCTGCGTTGTTGACCAGGATGTCTATCCTGCTGCATTTCCGCAGGACCGTGCGCACCATGCTCCTGATCTCTTCGGATTTCAGCAGGTTCACCTGAACCGCCAGAGACCTGCCTCCATCACCATCGATCAAGCCCTTCGTCTCCCGGGCGGCTTCCGGATTGATATCGGCTATGACGGCCACGGCCCCTTCACGGGCGAACTGCCTGGCTATTTCCCTGCCGATATCGCCCCCTGCCCCGGTGACGATCGCTACCTTGTCGGTGAATCTGTCTTTTCCCACCACAATCAACGCTCACGGCACTATGCGGCACCTTCGTTCCCGGCATGCATCCGGAAATCGGCACCCCGTCATGAATCAAATTCGGGATGATAGGCCTTTGCAATCTCGTAGAGGTCTGGCGAGCACATCATCTCGATCGCCTTTCCGTTTTCGTCGAACAGCCAGCTGTTCAGCGTATACACGGAATACATGTTGCCGTTTTCTATCACGGTCCAGTCTTCATAGAAGATGATCTCGACGCAGTTGCCCTCCACCAGAAAGTACCGGTCGATATAATCCATTCTCGCCGTCAAGCCGAGATTCATCATGAATTTGTCCATGCCGGGCATCCCGTAGTACTTGCCCGGATAGGGGACGAGGGGATTCTCGGACTCGAGGCCGGGCCCCTTGTAGCTGATCTCGAAATCGGGGTTCGCCGCGGCCTTGGCGGCATCGAGTCTCCCTGCATAGAAATCTTCATAGATGCTCCATACAAGCCTCGCAGGATCATACTTGAAATCGAGGTTTATCTTGTGGTTCTTCGGATTCGTCTTGGTGTCCACGATGTGGGACGGGCCCTTTGTCTGGAAGGGCAGGGTGAACGTGAACGTATCATAATATCTTCTGCAGAAAAATATCTTGGCCTTCTCGTCGACCTTGAAATGGTCGAAGAATTCCATGTCGAACGTCTTGTTCGTGGCCTCGACTCTGGCCTTCAGGTTGAAATGTACAACGATCTCACACCCATCGACGATCTCGTATTCGTGCTTGAATTCGATGATATCCAATACCTTGAAATACTTCTCGAAAAGACCCGCGATCTGTTCTTTGCCCTGATACGTACCAGCGAACGGCACCTTGTCCGTCCATCTGCCGTTCATGATCCAGACAGCGTAATCGGTGAAGAGCTCATTGAAGGGCATGACCTCTCCTTTTCGGAAGTACTCATAGAACTTCCGGATATTGACCAGTTTCCTTTCTCTCAGGTGTTCCTTCCACGTCTTGTCGTCTTTGCTCACATTAGCAAGGTCCATGACAATCCTCCTGGTAAATAAATTATTTCCCCTTCCAAAGGTTCGGGTAAATCACTCCTCAAGAAGTCGTCTATATGGGGACAGTGCTTCCTGACCCACCCCTTGAGAGCATTGAACGCCCCGCTATGGCTCAATAAGCTTCACCAGGGTCATGCCGTTCAGGATCTCGGGAACATAATACGTGCAGACCTGATGGTCCCTGCCGCCCAGCCGCAGCACGAACCCGGTCTCGCGGGCCTTGACCCTCTTTGCCAGTTCCTGCACTTCCGCCGGATGATCCCGCCCGAGCATGAGCGGTTCCACCTGCTGTGTCTGGCCCCTGACAAAACCTTGGATCCCGGTCGCTTCTCGTGCCGGAGGATTAATTCCGATCACAATGGATTCGTCATCCGAGATCACCAGAAGGCGGCTTTCGCTACGGTCAATAGTATCACTCATCAGCCCCACCAGGTCCCAGTGAAACTCGAAGAAGGCGTGCAGCTTGTTGCCGTTATATACAGGGGCGAGGACCGCGGGGCTCAGGTTACCGAAAAGGCTGATCGTTATAGGTGACCATAAGGGCTTGCGCCTGGGGTTGTTCTTCTCGCCGATCAGGCCGAACCAGTCGAATCGATAGAAGCCGACTTCGTACGCCCGGTTGACATCGAACCCGGGCGGGGCCCATGCCATATAGAAAAGATACGGAATATTGGCTATGCCGGACTCCACATCGACAACCGTCACCGTGTCCGCATTCGGCACCTGCTCGTACTCCCTGCGAAAGACAGGCAGAAGCTTCTCGTACGCAATAAGCTTCTTTGTTACCCTTTCATCCAGGGGGATGAATCCCGCACTCACGATCGTCGCGTTTTCGAAGGCATCCGGCTTTGAGTGATGCGCGACCTGGGCCGTGTCAGGGTTCGTATAGGTGTCGTACTTCGCTTCCCAACCGTCGTAGATGATCTCACTCTCCATGTTTGCAACCACTTCTTCTGCGTATTGGGCCATGGCTGCAGCCCGCTGCACCAGGAGCCTGCCGTCCTTCGTGATGTGCTCTCCGATCTCTTTCAATTCCCGGTACGGGTCATCATGAGACATAGGATTACTCCCTTCTTTGCTGTCATCAGAATTTCCTTTTCTTTGGGTTCATACATTGATACCAGAGGCGAGCCAGGATGTCAATTTTAATTATACTTTGAGTTTACCTTTATAGGGTGTAGCGATGATCGATATGACGCCATAAAAGCTCTTTGATATGATATATATGGTTGTTTAATATGCTATATGAGCTATTTCTATATACTATTGGTTTACTTATAGTTTGGCTTAATGGGATCTTCGCAGCATAGATGCGGGAGTGGATAAAGGAGCAAGGGAATCCCGTTCATTTTCCGTTCTTAGCACCCTACACAAGGGGCGTCAGTCAAAAGGGTACGGTACGAGGATGCTGAGATGATAGAATTGGAGGGAAAACTAGGAAAATCGTATGTGGAATCGGCAAGAAGTGATCTACAGCATTATGCATCAGCTGTGGATGCCAACGCCCGGAAGATTGAACAGTACTCGGTAGAACTGGTATCAATGGTTGAAAGCTATATGAATATCCCCGAAGGGACGGGGAAGGCACGGAAGAGATACCTGCGCAGAAGAGGGTGTCAGAAAATGAATACCACCAGTGAACTGGTGGTATCGAGAGTGTCAGAAATTTAGTGTAAACGCCGGTCATGGTTAATGTTCCAGGGGCACCCTGTCCCCAAACAGGATCAGGAACTGATTGATAGCGCCTGACCAGTTTTGTATGGGCATTGTC
>JAHDQN010000017.1 GCA_018433775.1 Deltaproteobacteria bacterium | reverse complement strand
CTACTCGATGACCTTGACGATGACGCCGGAGGCGACGGTTCTTCCGCCTTCTCTGATGGCGAATCTCAGGCCCTCGTCCATGGCTATGGGCTGGATGAGCTTCACGTCCATCGTGATGTTGTCCCCGGGCATCACCATCTCAACACCCTCGGGCAGCTTGATGTCTCCCGTCACATCCGTGGTCCGAAAGTAAAACTGCGGACGGTACCCGGTGAAAAACGGCGTGTGACGACCACCCTCTTCCTTCTTCAACACGTACACCTCGGCAGCAAAATGCGTGTGCGGCGTGATCGACCCAGGATGCGCCACCACCTGGCCACGCTCCACCTCGTCACGCTTCGTCCCCCGAAGCAGCACTCCTATGTTGTCTCCCGCTCTGCCCTCGTCCAGCGTCTTGCGGAACATCTCAACTCCCGTGCATACCGTCTTGGCAGTCGGCCTGATACCCACAATCTCTATCTCCTCACCCGTCTTGATGATCCCGCGCTCAACACGACCCGTCACCACCGTGCCGCGTCCGCTGATCGTGAATATGTCCTCAACAGGCATCAAAAAAGGCTTGTCAATGTCACGCGTGGGCTCAGGTATATAACTGTCAACCGCATCCATCAACTCAAAGATGCACTTGACCTCTTCAGAATCAGGATCGTCACTCTCTAACGCCTTCAACGCACTCCCCTTGACTATCGGTATCTCGTCCCCAGGGAAGTCATACGCGCTCAAGAGCTCCCGAAGCTCAAGCTCTACCAGCTCTAAAAGCTCAGGATCGTCCACCTGATCCACCTTGTTCATGAACACCACCACCGCAGGCACGTTCACCTGCTTGGCCAAAAGGATGTGCTCGCGCGTCTGCGGCATCGGACCATCACTGGCCGCCACCACCAGAATCGCACCGTCCATCTGCGCAGCTCCCGTGATCATGTTCTTGATGTAGTCAGCATGACCAGGACAGTCGATGTGCGCATAGTGACGAGACGCCGTCTGATACTCAACGTGCGCCGTGTTGATCGTGATCCCGCGCTCCTTCTCCTCAGGCGCCTTGTCTATCTGATCGTACGCTACATACTCAGACAGCCCCTTCTTCGCTAAATGCTTCGTTATCGCAGCCGTCAACGTCGTCTTCCCATGATCAATGTGACCAATCGTACCCACGTTCACGTGCGGCTTGTCCCTCTTGAATGTCTCCTTAGCCAT
>JAHDQN010000031.1 GCA_018433775.1 Deltaproteobacteria bacterium | reverse complement strand
GGGGGTCCTGCTCGCCCTGGTCGACCGGGGGGTTGCCCGGGATACCGCATATCAGTGGGTCCAGCGCAACGCCCTGAAAGTGTGGGAAAACAAAGGAGAATTCAAGGATCTCCTGCTGGCCGACGAGGATATCGCAAGCACTCTCGGGGCGGATGCTATAGAAAAACTCTTCGATCTTTCTCATCATCTCAAGTTTGTTGATAATATTTTCGAAAGGGTCTTTTAATGAATAAAAGAGAGGAGCTTCTGGAAATTATTCGGCGCGATGCGGTCAGGTTCGGAAAGTTCATCCTCGCTTCAGGGAAGGAGTCGGACCTCTACGTGGACCTGCGCAAGGTGACGCTGCAGCCGAGGTCGGCCCTCCTGATCGGGTCGATCATTTTCGAGCTGATCAAGGACCGGCCCGTCGACGCTGTCGGGGGGATGTCCATCGGGGCCGATCCCATCGCGACGGCCGCAAGTCTGGTGGCGTACCAGAACGGGCGGGAGATCGTGGCCTTTCTCGTGAGAAAGGAGAAAAAAGAGCACGGAACGAAGAATCTGGTCGAAGGCCCGATACGTCCCGGGCTCAGGGCGGTGATTGTGGAGGATGTCATCACTACGGGCTCCAGCACCATCGCCGCCATACGGAACGCCGAAGAAGTGGGTTTGAAGGTTGAATTGGTCATCGGGATTCTGGACAGAATGGAGGGGGGGAAACCCGCCATTGAATCGTTGGGATATGAGGTGCGAACCATATTTACGAGGGAAGATCTCTAAAAATTGTGCATGAAGTTGAGGATATCGTGAGGATATCGAGAAAAATCATCGCGGGCATGATGTTGTTCTCGTTCCTGTGGGCTGGGGAGGTAATGGGGAGCGAGCGTATTCCCGTTCCCCTCATCGGGGTCAGGGACGGGATCTATACCGTATGTGTGGATAAGTCCCTCCAGCGGCTCTATGTCTATAACGGGAGAAAGAAGGTAGAGGAGATACCCTGCTCTACGGGCATGAACCCCGGCGACAAACAGGTGCAGGGCGACCTGCGCACCCCGGAGGGCGTATATTTCTTCGAGAAGATCATCGAGGGGCAGTCCCTTCCCGAGACCTATGGGTGGAGGGCATACACGCTCAACTATCCCAACACCGTTGACCGGGCGCTGGGGAAAAACGGCAACGGAATCTGGATCCACGGCAGAAAGCTGCCGCTGGAAAACCGTGACACCAAGGGGTGCGTATCGCTGACCAACAGCGATCTCAAGGTGCTCGATGCCTATCTCGATCCCTACCATACCCCCATCATCACCCTCGAAAGCGTAACGACCATCGATGAGCAGAGTCTGGATACCATGGAGTCTCTCTACCGGAGCTTCATCAACGACTGGCTCGATGCCTGGCAGAACAAGGATTTCGAAAAATACGAGGCCTGCTACTCTCCACGGTTTTACGATGCCCTTCATGGTCAGGGCCGCGATGGATTTCTGGCCCAGAAAAGGGCGATTTCCTCCCGGTACGGGCACATCTCAATATTTTCCCAGGGGCTCATCATCGTCGGAACCGACAATTACGTGCTCTGCTACTTCCTGATGGATTACTCGGGAGATTCTTTTCAGAGCGCCGGGGTGAAGTATGTCTACCTGGAAAACGGCTCGGAAGGCCCCAGGATCATCGCGGAGGAGTTCACCCCCTTGAACAAGGCCCGGAAATGGCAGGCCGTGGCAGAGGATCTGAAGAGGCGGCAGAACGAGGACATCCAGAAGTTCCTGGATACCTGGCGTTCGAGTTGGGAAGGCAAAGACCTGGATACCATGAAAGGTCTCTACCTTGCCTCCTTCCCGGACAGGGAGGGATATTTTGCGGCAAAGGCGAAGAATATTGCCCCGTACCAGTCGGTCAGGGTTATCCTCGACGGGGTGGATATCCAGCGCAGCGGGGTATATTGGACCATAACCGCAAACCAGCGGTTCATCTCAGACAGCTACGAGGATTTTGGGAAAAAGACGCTCAGGCTCGTGAGCACGTCCCGGGGTTTTCGTGTCATCCAGGAGCAGTGGGAGAAGATAGATGAAGACTCGTGATCCCTACCAGATCATTATCATGCGGCCCACAGGCGAAAGAGCGGTGATGACCATACGATCATTCTGGGTCAGGGTATTTCTCAGCGTACTCGTCGCCCTGGCCGTTGTACTCGTTGTCCTGGTCGTGTGGCTCTCTGGAACCCGGGGGGATCTCGCTGAGGCAGAGAGCACCATAGAAATCCAATCCAGGGAGCTCAAAGACCTGAATCTGCTCCTCACCCACAAGGATGAGGAGATCATCATGCTCAAGAAGAAGCTCAGCCTGAGCACGATTTACCAGCCTCTCCCCGAGCCGGGGGAACCTCCGGCGGCCCCTCGGGAGGAAGCCCGGGTTGAAGCCCCTGCTGCAGAGGTCCTTCCCCCCATCGCAGGGATAAAAGATCTCGCCCTGTCCGGCGGTGAGCTGAGTTTCAAGGTGGAGAATGTCCGCCCCTTAAGCGAGGGTGCTGCAAGGGGGCGTCTCTTTATCGTGTTCAGAAAGCAGGATTCAGAGGTCTGCCACCCGATGGTCAAGATGCAGGACGGCATTCCGGTGGAGACGAACAGGGGCCTCCCCTTCACGATACGCAACTTCAAGCCCATGAATGTGCCCGTTCCTCCGGACATGTCCGACTGGGAAAGCGTGGTCTTCTATATCTTCGACGACCAGGGCAGAATGAGACTTTCCATGCCCCTGGACAAAAAGCAGATATATCAGGAAACTCAATGACATGACCTGTCGTGCGAAGGCAATCCTCGCGGCGGTTTCCATTTCCCTGCTTCCCCTGATGGTACACGGGGCGCTGACCCACGAGGTCTTTTTCCAGGGTACGGATCATTGTCTGGATGTATACCGCATCTTTGGGGAGGAGCCGGGGCCCACGCTCATGATTATGGGAGGAATCCAAGGGGATGAGCCGGGCGGTTATCTCGCCGCAGACCTCTATGCGGATATGAGCCTCAAACGGGGGAACCTCATCGTTGTCCCCCGGGCCAACCTCTATTCCATCATGATGAACAAGCGTGCGCCCAACGGGGATATGAACCGCAAATTTGCTGAGGCACAACCTTTTGATCCGGACAGCGAGGTAGTGAAGAAGATCAAGGAGTTCATGAACGAGGCCGACTACTTTCTCAACCTTCATGACGGCTCAGGCTTCTATCATCCCGATTATATAGACGATATGCGCAACCCCAAGCGCTTCGGCCAGTGCATCATCACGGATACGGATCGATACCTGGCTCCCAGCGGGGAGACATACGACCTCCAGGGAATGGCCGAACGGGTCATCGCTCAGGTCAATGCTGCCATTCATGAAAAGGGATATCATTTTCACTACAACAATCACCGGACCTCTGCCACGGACAGCATCCACAAGGAGCAGCGCAAGTCCGCCACCTACTACATGCTCACCAAGCTCCACAAGCCGGCCTTTGCCAGCGAGACGTCAAAGTCGATCAAGGATTTCCGCGACCGGGTGGTCTTCCAGACCATGGTGGTGAACGCCTTCATGAAGGAGTTCGGAATCATTCCGGCGCAACCGAGCATCTACATCGAGCCGCCCAAGATGGAGTATGCCCTCATTTCTCTGAACAACGGGCCTCCCATTGCCGTCCGCGATCAGGAGCAGCTCGTGATCAATCAGGGGGACACAATCCGGGTCACCGACATCAAGTCGAACTACAGACGGGGTGTCGTGGCGGACATAAAACGCTACGGAAACATCAACGACACCGGCAGAGAGCTGGCAATCACGGAGTCCACCACCATTGAAATCAGGAAGGACATGTTCCCCTGCGGACAGGTTTTTGTAGAGGTCATGCCGCCCGTCCAAAATACATGGTTGATCGTGGAGGCAAACGGTGTATGCTATGCGCTGGAGCCGGAGGAAAGCCTGAGCGTAGAGAAGGGGACCGTCCTCGTGATCAAAGAGCTGATATACCGGGGAAGCACCAACCACGGGTTCGTCGTGAACTTCAAGGGCTTTGTGTCGAACTGGAACGACAACACCGGCGAAGACCGGGGGTATGAGATTCATACCGGAAGGCTTTTGGACAGATATGCCGAACCCGGCGGCACAGGAACAGACCGATACCGGATATCCGTCATGCATCATTACACCCCGGTAGTGAACTTCTATGTGGACCTGAAAGCAAGCAGACCGTGAACATCCTTGCCATAGAAACATCGTGCGATGAGACCGCGGCAGCCGTGGTCACCGATGCCGGGGCTATCCTCTCCAATATCGTTGCAAGCCAGATCAAGGACCACGCAGCCTTCGGCGGGGTCGTGCCGGAGATTGCGTCCCGCCGTCATGCCGAGCTCATCGAGCCCGTAGTGCGGGAGGCCCTCCACGGGGCGGATCTATCGACCGGCGACCTGGGCGCCGTGGCGGTTACCTGCGGGCCGGGGCTCGTGGGGGCCCTTTTGGTGGGGATTTCGTATGCCAAGGCCCTTGCCTACGGGCTCGATATCCCTCTGTGCGGCGTCAATCACCTGGAAGGTCACCTGAGCGCCGCACAGATCGGTCATGAAGTGTCCTATCCCCACATCGGCATGGTCGTGTCCGGGGGGCACACCTCGCTCTACCGGGTGACGTCGCCTTCTTCCATCACACCTATCGGGCAGACCCTTGACGACGCAGCGGGAGAGGCCTTCGACAAGGTGGCCAAGCTCCTCTACCTGGGTTATCCCGGCGGGGTGGTCATCGAGAGGATAAGCCAGGGCGTCGATTCCCATGCCATCGAATTTCCCCGGCCTCTCATGAACGAGAGGACCTATGACTTCAGTTTTTCCGGACTCAAGACCGCGGTGCTCAACCGTGTGCTCAAGGAAGGGATCTTCGAGGACATGGACCTCACCTTCTCCGGGCTGCCCGTGAAGAAGACCCCCAGGCCTGGCAAGGAAGACCTGGTGCCGAAGATCGCCGCATCCTTCCAGCAGGCTGTGGTGGACGTTCTGGTGGAGAAGTCCTTCAGGGCCGCGGCTGATCATCACATGGACCTCCTGGTGGTGACCGGCGGGGTGGCGAGCAACACCCTTCTGAGGGAATCCCTGAAGCGCAGATCCGAGGAAACCGGAATCAGGCTCATCATCCCGGAGAGGAAATACTGTACCGACAATGCCGCCATGATCGGAATCGCCGGCATCCGGCACATCAGCGAAGGCCGGTTCGCCTCCCTGGATCTCAACGCCGTTTCCCGGTGGACATGGGAATGAGACCGAAACCCTCTCTGGGACAGAATTTTTTGAAAAATCCGGGCATCGCGGAGAAGATCGCCGCGTTTTCCGGGGTGGAACAGGGGGACACGGTCCTGGAGATCGGCCCGGGGAAAGGCGCGCTCACAGGAGCGCTTCTGAAGGTCGCTTCCCGTATCGTGGCCGTTGAAAAGGATGATGAGCTCTTCGAGCTGCTCAAGAAACAGTTTTCAGACGAGCCGAGACTCACCCTGGTGCACGGAGATGTGCTCGATCTGGATATGAGCACGCTCATCTCCCCGGGGACCAAAGTGGTGGCGAACCTGCCGTACAACATCGCCACCCGGGTGATCCTGCGCCTGGCCGAGGTGTCACCTCCGCCCGCCACGGTGGTGGTCATGGTCCAGAAGGAGGTAGCCGAGAGGATATGCGCGCCCGTGGGCCACAGCGAATACTCGGCGCTCACGGTGCTGCTTTCCGGCGTCTTTCTCTGCGATCCGGGCTTCGTAGTCGGTCCGAAGAATTTCTTTCCCGAGCCCAAGGTGGATTCCCGGGTGATCAGGCTCGTTCCCAGGCAGAACCCCTTGCCGCCTTCGGAGCGGGAAGCATACCAGAGGGTGGTTCTGTGCTCGTTTGCCCAGAGGAGAAAAATGCTCAGGAACTCATTGCTGGGCCTCCCCGGTATCACGAAGCAGGGGCTTTCCGATCTGGCCCGTCTGGCGGACATCGACATGCAGAAGAGGCCCCAGGATCTCTCCTGGGAGGAGTACGCACGGCTGGGCCGGGCGTATCGTCAAATTATCACCTCCTGAATATCCTCTCAAGTTACAGATTACAAACCGGATTACAATTCATTGTAACCAGGGTTACCATCCAGTAATCTTTGTAACGACAAAAAATGGACGATTCATTCTGATGTACGCTTAACAATAAGAAATAATTAACTAAATAGTTATTTCGCACTAGTCACGATATTGGCACCCGGATTGCCTTGTACTCCGCAGATCGTACAGATCTGGGGGGTATAAGGTTATGAAGTACGCATCAGTTACGACATCCGTTTTTCTCGCTCTCGCCTTTTCGTGCCTGTCTGTTTCCGCGGCCGAGTACCGGCAGAACGAGCTCATCGTCAAATTCAAACCGGTCCCGGGAGCTTCCCACGTCATGGCCTCCGGCAAGGAGAATCGTCCGGTCATCATCGCGGTCGACAATGCAAGCGAGGCCTTGGACGAGATGCAGGGCAGGAGCGATGTAGAGTATGTGGAGCCGAACTACGTCATCGAGGCCGAGGATATTCCGGCCGACTGGCCCTATGATGCTGCCCAGTGGAGCGCACTTGAGCTTCCGGAGGCGTGGGATATCCTGGATCAGCATGGACCGGGCCACCGGGTCGTCATTGCCGTGGTCGACTCCGGGGTCGATGCCGCTCATCCTGATCTCCAGGGGATCCTGGCTCCTGGTTACGATTTTGCGAACAACGACGGGGTTCCCGAGGACGATGCCGGGCACGGCACCAAGGTGTGCGGGATCATCGGGGCCCTGGGCGGCAACGGGATCGGGGTCGCCGGAGTGGCCTGGAACATCGATATTGAGATCATGCCGCTCAAGTTCATGAAAAACAACGGCGGCAAGACCACAGGCAGTCTCTCGGATGCGGTCAGCGCCATCTATCACGCAGTGGACAACGGCGCGGACATCATCAATGCAAGCTGGGGCTTCTATTCATACTCCCATTCGCTTTCCGATGCGATCCGTTACGCTCAGGACCATGGGGTCATGTTCATCTGCTCGGCAGGGAACAAGGGTCAGGACAACGACACGAACGGCCATTATCCCTCGAACTACCCCCATGAGAATGTCATAGCGGTGGCCGCCATGAACAGCTTCGGAGAGATCGCGAGCTTTTCCAACTACGGGATCACCACCGTGGACATTGCCGCGCCCGGAGTTGGAATCTGTACAACCGACAAAAACGGCGGATATTCCACCTACTCGTCCGGAACCTCGTTTGCCACGCCCTTTGTCACGTCGGTTGCCGCCATGGTGCGATACCTGTCTCCCGGGCTCGGAGTGACGGATGTCAGGAGCATTCTCCTGGACTCGGTGATCGCGGGAGAGAGGCTCTATTTCCAGAACATCGCCTCCGGCGGCTGCATCAACGCCTACCAGGCCCTGCTTTCCGAGGCCCAGTATGACGCCTCGGCAAAGACCTCTGCACCGGGGGCAAATGAGGACGGCGATGCCGCGGTCGCGAGTGGTGAAGATGGTGGAGGCGGGGGCTGCCTGATTGATTCCGGACGGAATCCCGGCAACCCGCTCGGCCTCTTGATAATCTTCAGTCTGACGGTGCTTTTCCGGATGCCGTTTATGCGGCGTTCGGGATAACCTATACCCCCGCCCCCCTTGAAAAAGGGGGGCACCCCTTCATTTTTTTGCCTACATCGCCTCGATGGACATCGCCATGCCCATGCCGCCTCCGATGCACAGGCTCGCCATGCCGAGCTCGACATTTCTCCGCCTCATCTCATGGATGAGGGCCGCGATGATCCTGGCGCCCGTAGCGCCGATGGCGTGCCCGATGGAGATGCCGGAGCCGTTGACGTTGGTGATGCTCTCATCGATGCCCAACTCCCTCATGCAGGCAATGGCCTGCGATGCAAAGGCCTCGTTCAGTTCGAAGAGAGCGTAATCCTTAATGCTTGTCCCTGTCGTTCTGAGGAGCTTGCGAACCGCGGGGATGGGGCCGAGACCCATATAGGCGGGGTCGATGCCGCCGGAAGCGTAGCCCTTGATCCGGGCCAGGGGCTTCAGACCGAGCTCTTTTGCCTTTTTCTCGCTCATGACCAGGCACGCCGCAGCACCGTCGTTGATGCCGGATGCGTTGCCTGCAGTGACCGTCCCGTCCTTCTTGAATACAGTGGGGAGCTTGGCCATCTTCTCCAGGGTGGTGTCCATGGGGCGCTCGTCCGTATCGAATACAATGGGATCGCCCTTTCTCTGGGGAATTACCACCGGAACGATTTCGTCCTTGAAGATCCCCTTGGCAATGGCCGCCCGTGCGCGCGAGTGCGACTCGAACCCGAGCCTGTCCTGCTCCTCGCGGCTGATTCCGTAGAGGGATGCGATGTTCTCGGCGGTGATGCCCATGTGGTATCCGTAGAAGATCTCGTAGAGGCCGTCGAATACCATGAGGTCAACGGTCTTGCCATAGGGCATGTCCATGCGGTAGCCCCAGCGTGCTGCAGGCAGCGCGATGGGCACGTTGCTCATGTTCTCCATGCCGCCGGCGACCACAACCTCGTTGTCTCCGGCCATGATGGACGACGCAGCAAGGGCGATGGCCTTCAGCCCCGAAGCGCAGACCTTGTTGATAGTGAAGGCCGGGGTCTCCTTGGGGAGGCCGGCGCGGATCATGGCCTGCCGTCCGGGGTTCTGCCCCTGGCCTGCCTGGAGCACGTTGCCCATGATGACCTCGTCGATCGCGATGCCCATATTCCCCTCGGGCCAGTTCCGGTATTCCTTTTCAACCGGCGCGATCTCTTCTTTCTTGAGAAGGTTCGGCTGCTCGCTGCGGATGATCTCAGGCACCTCGGGTTTGAGCCCGGCAGAAAGCAGGACCTCCCGGATCACGAGCGCTCCCAGGTCTTTTGTCTCTACGCCTTTGAGTGTCCCGCCAAAGGAACCCACGGCGGTGCGCTTTGCGCTTACGATAACCACATTATTCATAACGCCTCCTTGTGTGGGTTGATTTCCTTCTTGATTTGCTGCAGGGCTCACTATTTCACAATAGGGGGAGGTTGGCAACAGAGAAAGAGGGTTATGGAGCGAATCCTCCAAGCATTCCCCCGGCTTGATTCACCTGTGACTTCAGTGTAATCTAAATCATATGAAAATCGACCTCCATGCCCTCCTGAATCAATACCAGCTCTTTCTCCTGGACCAGAAAGGACTGTCTCCGGAGACCTACCGGGCATATGTGAACGATATCCGGGATCTGCTTTCGTTTCTCGACAGCCGCTCGATCCAGATTCCCGACCGGCTGACTGTGAGGTCCTACATGCTCAGGCTCCACACCCGGTACAGCCGTTCAAGCATCAACCGGAAGCTCAGCTCCATAAAAGGCTTTTTCGACTTCGCCATGGCCAGAACCGGCCTGGCCGTGAATCCGTTTGCCCATGTGCGCTCCCTGAAAAAACAGGAGACCCTGCCGAAAAATTTGAGTCCGGAAGAGATTGCAGACCTCATCGACGGCACCCCCGATCTCAGGGACCGGGCAATTTTGGAGCTATTCTACTCCACAGGCATCAGGGTATCCGAGATGGAGGCTATGGACTGCCGGGACATCGACAGCGATTCGGGTTTCATCCTGGTTACGGGGAAGGGTTCGAAACAGCGGAAGGTCCCGATCGGAAAGAGGGCCTTGTCGGCTGTCTTCGAATATCTGAAATGCAGGGGGATAGACGACCCACTGTACAGCAGCCAGCCCCTCTTCCTCAACAAGAGGGGCACGAGGCTCGGTTCGAGGAGCATTCGCCGCACCGTGGATCAGTGGTCGAGGAGAGCGGCTGTGAGCCGGCGTGTGAGCCCCCACGTCATCCGCCACACCTTTGCCACCCACATGCTCGATGCCGGCGCCGACTTGCGCGCCATCCAGGAGATGCTCGGTCATGCAAGCCTTTCCACCACCCAGCGGTATACTCACTTAACTCTGGACAAACTCATGGATGTATATGATAAGGCTCATCCGAAGGCAAAGGAGGATGAATGGAAATGAGAGGAACAACCGTGCTCTGCGTGCGCAGGGGCACGAACGTGGTGTTGGCTGGAGACGGCCAGGTGACTATGAACAACGTTGTCCTGAAGGCCAATGCCCGCAAGGTGAGGACGATCTATGAAGACAAGGTGCTGGTGGGGTTTGCCGGGTCAACCTCCGATGCATTCACGCTCTTCGAGCGTTTCGAGGCCAAGCTCAGGGAGTACCGGGGCAATCTCACCCGAGCAGCGGTGGAAATGGGCAAGGACTGGAGAACCGACCGCATCCTCAGGCGGCTCGAGGCCTTGATGATCGTTGCCGACGCCGAAAAGACCTTTCTGCTCTCAGGCAGCGGGGACGTGGTTGAGCCCGACGACGACATCTGCGGCATCGGCTCGGGCGGCCAGTATGCGGTGGCTGCAGCCAAGGCGCTGCTACGCTTCACGGATTTTTCCGCGCGGGAAATCGCGGAAAAGGCCATGGACATCGCCTCCGACATCTGCATCTACACAAACAAGAGCCTGGTTTTCGAGGAGCTCTCATGAACGATCTCACACCCAAACAGATCGTAGCCGAGCTGGACAAGTATATCGTGGGCCAGGACAAGGCCAAAAAGGCGGTGGCCATCGCGCTGAGAAACCGCTGGCGGCGCCAGCGGGTGGCTGAGGACATGCGGGAGGACATCTATCCCAAGAACATCATCCTCATCGGCCCCACCGGCGTGGGCAAGACCGAGATCGCCAGGAGGCTGGCCAGGCTCGCGGATGCCCCCTTCATCAAGGTCGAGGCCTCCAAATTCACCGAGGTGGGGTATGTGGGCAGGGACGTGGAGTCCATTATCCGCGACCTCATGCGCATCGCCGTACAGATGGTGCAGCGCGAGGAGAGCGAGAAGGTCAAGGCCAAGGCCCGTGACATCGCCCAGGAGCGCGTGCTCGATTATCTGCTCCCGGTCCAGAAGGATGCCCAGGTACACGCGGACAGCAGGGAAAAGCTCCGCACCATGCTCAAGGAAGGCCTGCTCAACGACCGCATCATCGAGGTCGAGGCCCGGGAGACATCCATGCCCACCATCGAGATCTTCTCCGGCCAGGGCTTGGAGGAGATGGGCATCGATTTCAAGGAGATGTTCTCAAGCTTCCTGCCCAAGAAAACCCGGCGCAGGAAGATGAGCGTCAAGGATGCGCTCGAGTTTCTCGCGTCACGGGAGGTTTCCCGCCTGATCGACATGGACAAGGTCACCGAGGAGGCCAGGCGCCGCGTCGAAAACACGGGCATCGTCTTTGTGGACGAGCTCGACAAGATCGCGGGCAGGGAATCCGCCCACGGCCCCGACGTATCGCGCGAGGGCGTGCAGCGCGACCTCCTGCCCATCGTGGAGGGGACCACGGTCAATACCAAGTTCGGCCCGGTCAGGACCGACCACATTCTCTTCATCGGTTCCGGCGCCTTCCACGTGAGCAAGCCGTCCGACCTCATCCCCGAGCTGCAGGGGAGGTTCCCCATCCGGGAGGAGCTCAATCCGCTGACCAGAGAAGACTTCGTTCGGATCCTGGTTGAGCCCAAGAACGCCCTGATCAAACAATACCAGGCCCTGCTCGCCACCGAGGGGATCGATCTGAGGGTCAGAGACGATGCGATCCAGGAGATCGCCCGGATCGCCCAGTACATCAACGATCACACGGAGAACATCGGCGCCAGGAGGCTCCATACGGTCCTGGAGAAACTCCTGGAAGATATCTCCTATGAGGGCGCCGATCTCTCGGGCACCATCGAGATAAATGCGGATTACGTGAACGAGCGGCTCGGGCCCATCATGCAGAAAGAAGACTTGAGCCGATACATTCTCTGATCCTTCGCGCCTGAGAATCAGTAGTAAGGTCAAATCTCAACCCTGACGTCAGAAGGGAAACGGCTGCGCCCGGCAGGAAGACGCTGTCTGGCGCTTCCCGCAGACGGGCGTACAGCCTGCCTTTCCCCGGGACAGTGCGCTTGAGTCTGCCTTTTCTGTCTTTTTCCTCCTGCAGATATCCTCCAAGCTGTGATAAAATGTGTGTATAGAGGAGGATATATGATACCGAAGGGCCAGTTTGTCACGGACTGCCGTGACGGTGATTCCATACGGGCGGTTTTCTTGATCTCGCAGTGCAGGCTCCTGACGGCGCGCAACGGCAAGCCGTATGCAAAGCTCCTGCTCACCGACAAGAGCGGCGACATCACGGGGTTTCTCTGGGAGGATGCCCGCCAGCAGATATCGGACATCTGCCAGGGAGATGTAGTGGGGGTCAGGGGAATCGTGGAGTCCTATGACGGAAGGCTTCAGATCAAGGTCGAGAAGGTCATGAAGCTGGACGAGGACAAGGTCGATCTGAGCACGCTGATCGCCACCACCAGCCGCGACATCCCTGCCATGGCGGCGGAGCTCGACACCCACGTGGCCGGGATCAGGAGTGTGCACCTACGGCGTCTCATCGATGAGATCTTTGCCTGCGAGGGAGTCAAAGAGGCATTTCACAAAGCGCCTGCGGCAAAGGGGATTCATCACAACTATATCGGCGGCCTGCTGGAGCACACCCTGTCCATTCTCAGGCTTATCCAATGCATTTTCCCTCTCTACCAGCACCTGGGCATAAACCGGGACCTTCTTGTGGCAGGAGCCCTGCTGCACGATGTCGGGAAGATCTATGAATACTCCTTCAACCGCTTCATCGACATGACCCCCATGGGCCGGCTCATCGGCCACATTTACCTCTCCGCCAACATGGCGGACCAGGCCATTTCCCGGATTCCGGGGTTCCCGGACGAGCTGAGGCTCCAGCTGCTCCACATGATTCTCGGCCATCACGGGCAGCTGGAATTCGGTTCGCCCAAGCTGCCCATGACGCGCGAAGCACTCCTGCTCCATATGCTCGACGATCTCGACGCCAAGATCACGGGATTTTCTTCCATCATCGAAGCCACGCCCGAGGAAGAGGAATTCAGCTCTTTTTCGAGCATCTACAACCGTTTTCTGTATACCCGCGTATATGAGGAGAGCGAGTGAACCGGCTGCCCTGATAAGGACGGCCCTTTGAGGATGAACGGGAGGTGGATCATGGAAAGAAAGATCAGCGAAGAACAGGGGCAGGCGCTGGTGAAGCTGGCGAGGAAGACCCTGGCGGATTATCTGGGGACCTCGCCGGCCGGGCAGGATGACACGATGGAGATCCTCAAAGACAACGCCCTGAACATGAAGCGCGGGGTGTTCGTCACCCTGCACAAGAAGGGGCAGCTCAGGGGGTGCATCGGCTTTCTCGATGCCCGCGAGCCGGTAGTCGAAGCAGTGAGGCAAAACGCGATCAATGCTGCGTTCCGCGATCCCCGGTTCAGCCCGCTGAAGCCCTCTGAGCTTGGCGAGATCGACATCGAGGTGAGTGTGCTCACCGAACCTGCAGTGCTCGAGTATACGGACTCCCAAGACCTCATGGAAAGGCTCAGGCCCGGGATCGACGGGGTTATTATCCGCCAAGGGTTCGCCACGGCCACCTTTCTGCCCCAAGTGTGGGAGCAGCTCCCCGACAAAGAGGAGTTCCTCTGTCAGCTCTGTCTCAAGGCAGGACTGTCCGCGCATGCGTGGCGTAAAGCCGGGGTCGAGGTCCTCACCTACCAGGTCCAGTACTTCGGAGAGAAATAGCCTTCATGCCGCCAAGGCTGCGGAGGGCAGGACCTCTGAGGGGATGGTTCCGGAGAACGGGTAATCTCATCAGGTAGTTCCAAGGGCGGGTCTCTCCGCACGCCCTCTTTAGAGTCGGGGGTTTTTTAAGCAGTACGTTTCTATCTAATGGGCGTCCGATCAGGAGATTACGAGCCAGCGGTACTCACGGATGTGGTCCAGGAGCTCGTAGATGATCTCGTGGTCCTCAGTGTCACAGGCGCGCAGCCTGAATATCGTCTCCAGGTTCTTTCCCTTTCTCACCGGGATGAGGTCGAGCAGGGCCCCGGTCCTGGCTGTTCTGCCATGAGCCCGGGCGACCTTCACCAGGTGTGAGAACCTGATCGTATACTCGCTGTGCCGAAAGAGTTTTATCTCGCGGGGGTAGGCGTCGAGGTCAAGGTCTCGCGCGAGATATGCCATGTCGTCCGGAATGACGGGGTCAGAGGAGTGCTCGGTGAGCAGCGCCGGAATACCGGTGCGGCAGAGGGCCTCCACGAGCCTGATAGCCCCGATGTTGAGGTTGAAGGGCACTGCCGGGATATCCAGGTCATAGGCCCTGATAAGCTCTTCCGCCTCGGGAGGCATATGCGAGGGATCGATCCCGGTGAGGGTGTCAAGGTCCCCCATGACCTCATTGACGATGAAGAGGTCGACCCCGGCAACGGCCCCAAGGAGCTCGTGGATGTCTCCCCGTATGGAGGTGATGCGGGACTTCCATGGGCTGAGCCGGTCACGCTGCCTCTTGAGGAGGCTTAAGGAGAGATCGATCATGTACACCCGCTCGATCCGGTTCTCATGGCTGCCGAGCAGCCCATGCATGAGACTCCCATATCCCCCTCCCACCTCGCAGACGGTTGCCCGGTCTTTCAGTAGGCCCATACGCACGAGAAAATCGCCCACCATGGCACCATAGCTCGACGGTTTTTCCAGGATGATGCCATAGGGGGAGCCAGGACCTGAAAACGACTCGCAGATGGTGAATTCGCTCATCAGATCGACGGGGGTGAACCGGTGATAATCCGCTGTGGTGCTCAACCTCGCCGCACCATCGGCGCCGCGGGAGGATGTTACGGAGCCTTCTCCTGATTTCGGGCCGTCGTGGATTGCCATGGGGTCGAATCTATACATGAAATCCTGGTCAGTGTACAGGATCAACTTGAGTAAGGTTGCGGATTTGTTATAAGGTAATTGCATGAGGAGGAAAGGTGAGGTGATACCCGTATGCGCATGACGATAAGGTCTGTATCGGCGGCGATCGTCACCCTTTTTCTGATTCCCTTGGCGGCTCATGCACAAGGATCGCAACCCTTGGAACGGAACTGGATCGAGGAGGTGGCCGAGCAGGTCCTGCCCTCGGTCGTGAATATCTCCTCGGTAAAGAAGGTAACAGTCAACCGCTCTCCGCTGTTTTCCGATCCCTTTTTCCGGGACTTCTTCGGCGACGGTATCCCCAGGGAGCGGGTGCAACAGGCCCTGGGGTCAGGTGTTATCGTGTCCGGGGACGGGTACATCGTCACCAGCAACCATGTGGTCAGCGGGGCGGACGAGGTCGAGGTCCGTCTTTCCGACGAGCGGGTGTTCACGGCAAAGATCATCGGCAATGATCCCAAGAGCGATGTTGCCGTCATCAAGATCGATGCGAAGGATCTCCCGGTGATCAAGATCGGGAAATCGTCGAATCTGCGGATCGGCAGTTATGTTCTCGCACTGGGCAACCCGTACGGCCTTGCAGGCACGGTCACGCACGGGATCATCAGCGCCCTGGGGCGCTCGGGCCTGGGCATTACGGAGTATGAGAATTTCATTCAGACCGATGCACCCATCAATCCCGGCAATTCAGGGGGCGCCCTGGTCAACATGGATGGCGAGCTCATCGGAATCAATACAGCGATCCTCTCCCAGACAGGCGGCAACATAGGGATCGGGTTTGCCATCCCGGTCGACCTCGTGATGGATATCGTCGAAAGCCTCCGGAAGTACGGGAGGGTCGTCAGGGGGTGGCTGGGGGTAACGGTGCAGGAGATCACGCCTGAGATCGCCGAGGCAATGGAGCTTAAGACCCCGCGGGGGGTGCTCATCGCGGATGTCATCAAGGGCTCTCCCGCTGCAGAGGCCGGGATCAGGCAGGGAGATGTGGTGGTTTCCATCAACGGCAAAGAGGTGAACGACCCATCGGCCCTGCAGTTTCTCGTCTCGGAGATCGCCCCGGGAACAAAGGTGCCGGTCACCGTCATCAGGAACGGGAGCAGAAAGAGCGTGACCGTCACCATCGGAGACCTCTCGGAGGCCGAGGTTCCCCGGGATACGTATCTGGTGGAGGACAACCGGTTTCTCGAAGGGGCCAGGATCGCTGAATTGAGCCCTCCACTGCGCGAATCCCTGGAGGTGCCCAACAACGTCGATGGAGTGGTCGTGGCGGGCGTCGAGAGCAACTCCCCCGCCTCCAGCACCGGCCTGCGGCCGGGAGACGTGATCGTCGCCATCAACGGAAGGAAGATCGCCGGTATTTCCGAGTTCAAGCAGCTCCTCCAGTCTGTCAACGGCAGACGGATGGAGATCAGCATATACCGGCAGGGTATGATTCTGAATATGACCCTCATCAGGTGAGCATTGCCTAAAGGGTGCCTTTTTGCATATGCAGCAGGCAGAGGCTGCCTGTGAGCGATGCCGCCTCAAGAGACTTTTTTATTTCCGGGGATAAGTTCCGGGTGACGATGGAGAGAACGGAATACCCGGTAAAAATTTGACGGAGCAGCGAATGCGTGCAGTGATCCAGCGGGTGAAGCAGGCGTCAGTGAAGGTAGGCGGAGAGGAGATATCGCGCATCGGGGAGGGGCTGTGCTGCCTCGTGGGCGTCGAGACGGGTGACGGCGAGCGCGATGTGGACTACATTGCCCGGAAGATCTGCGGTCTAAGGGTCTTCGACGATGAGCAGGGAGTGATGAATCTCGATGTGGGGCAGATCAAGGGAGAGATCCTCCTCATCTCCCAGTTCACCCTCCTGGGCGATACCCGAAGGGGAAAGCGCCCGTCCTATTTCACGGCAGAGCAGCCCGACAGGGCTTCAGAGTTGTTTGAGGATACGGTGAAGCTGGTTTCCGCACTGCACGACGGCAAGGTCGCGACCGGCAGATTCCAAACCGACATGGAGGTCCACATCGTCAATAACGGCCCGGTCACCATCCTCATGGACAGCAGAAAGATTTTCTAAAACAAGGCGCCTCGTCAGGGTCTTTATCCCCTGAGCGCGTTGATCCGCTCCAGCAGCTTGTCTTCAGGCATGGCGCCCACGATGTCTCCGGCCTTTACGCCGTCCTTGAACACCAGCAGGTTGGGGATGGAGCGGATGCCGTACCGAGAGGCGGTCTCTCTGTTCTTGTCCACGTCGATCTTGGCGAAGACGATGTCACCCTGGTGCTTCTTTGCCAGGCTCTCGATGACCGGGCCCAGCATTCTGCAGGGTCCGCACCACTCGGCCCAGCAGTCCACGACAAGAAACGGATATTTGTTTATAGCCTGATCCAGCGTGTCGTCATTGAGCTCGATGGGATAGTCCGGATTTTCCACGAAAGTCCCCTCAGCCATGTTTATCTCCTTTCTTTCTTGCGATCTCAGGAGAGCGCCCAGGCACCGTAGGCGTTCCCTTTGAGATCCTGGACATACTGCTCTGCAGCGAATGCAGCCGTGGCCCCGTCTCCGCAGGCCGTGATCACCTGCCTGAGCAGCTTCCTCGTGCAATCGCCGCAGGCGAATATTCCCGGCGCCGAAGTCTTCATCTCACCGTCAACAATAACATACCCGCTTTCATCGCATTCCACCACATCCCTGACGAACGCGGTGTTCGGGATATACCCGGTAAAGACGAACACCCCTTCGACCTCCAATGTCCTTTTTTTCGAAGGGTCTTCCACATCGGAGATCCTTACGGCCTTTACCAGGGTTTCGCCCAGGATTTCTTCCACAACCGAGTTCCAGGCAAAGTCGATCTTCTCGTGCGCAGCCGCCCTTTCCTGGAGAATCCGGGATGCCCGAAGCCGGTCGCGGCGGTGAATGATGGTGACCCGGGAGGCAAAACGGGTGAGGAAGAGCGCCTCCTGGACAGCCGTGTTTCCGCCGCCCACAACCGCCACGGGGACGTCACGGTAGAACGGCCCGTCACAGGTCGCACAATATGATACGCCTTTTCCTGTGTATTCGCTCTCGCCGGGGACGTTCAGGCGTGCGTACCCGGTTCCGGTGGCAAGGATCACGGCCAGCGCATCGTATGAGCCCTTCCCGGTTTTCACCCGCCAGATATCCTTGGAGTCGCGGGATGCACGCTCAAGGGAAACCACGTCGTCCTCCACAGTCTCCAGTCCGAACATCCCGGCCTGCTTGGTGAAGCGCTCGATGAGCTCGTATCCGGAGATTCCTCCCGGAAAGCCGGGGTAATTCTCTACGATGTCCGTGGTCGTGATCAGGCTTGGATTGACCTGGCTGGTGAGCATGAGTGTCTTCATCCTGGATCGTGATGCATAAATCCCCGCGGTCAGCCCCCCGGGCCCTGAGCCCACGATGATGATGTCGTACATGTATGCGTCCTTTCTATCTATTGGTAACGCTCGAGGATATCAAGCAGCTGTTCGATCTTTTTCGGCTCCTTGAGGAAGTAGCATTTGAGGTTCCCCTTCCTTATGCAGTCGACGATCCCGTTTATTTTCAGTATGGAGAGATGCTGAGAGGCATTGGCCTGGCGGATATTCAGGGTGCTTTCCACCTCCCCCACACACTTCTGGCCGTGGATGAGCTCCCGGGCGATCATGAGCCTCACCGGATGACCCAGGGCCTTGAGATAAGAAGCAGTCATCTCATTACGCGACATACTGCAATCCTTTTAAATTAAAATTATTTTCATATTCATACACAATAAAAAGTCTGTCAATTCTTGATTTCTCCAGTCTGCAAGTAGTATGCTTAAAATACATGATAGAAACTATTTCCCGGGGGTCAAGATATGAAGAGACTTTTGACCGCACTGACCGTCCTTCTGGTGCTCGTTCCCACCCTCTGCTCTGCGGAAGGGTATGTCATGGTCAACTACGGAATCGGCGGTGATATCGACGAGCCCAGCCTCGGTGTCGAGATGGGGGGGATCTTTCTCTCCCGGCTGCATCCCGAAGGCGGGGCGGTCAGCTTCGGCCTGGGGGTGAGCGTTGCCGACACGGACGAGGATATCCCGGCCACAGTATTCTCTCCCCCTGCTGGCTTTGACCAATTCATCGAATACAATGACGGCAACGAGCAGGAGGTGTATGTCAGCATCGGGGCCGAGATGATCCCCGCCCTCTTCGCCGTGGGAGGCATAGGTTATTCCGGCCAGGACACCGTGCTCATCGGGAGGTCCGGGGATCAATTCTTTGAAGTGGACTCTGAAAGCGACAACAACGTCACCTGGATGCTCGGCATGCGCTATATCATCCAGGGCCTGAACGTCGGTCTGGGGTATCACTCCCGGCGCGGGATCCTGGCAGGCGTCGGCGTCGCGTTCTGACCCTTTTTTACGACAAGGGTTTCACGAGGAGAATTGCATGAAGAGACTTGCATGGCTCATCCTTCCGGCCGTCTTTGCCGCCCTCCCTCTGGAGGCCGCCGAACCGGCCTCCATCGCCGTGCCCAGGTTCACGCTCTGGAGCTTGGAGCAGCCCAAAAAGATCACCGAGCACGAGTACGAAACCCATACCCCGGGCGCACTCACCCGGTACCAGAGGCGGGAAGTGGAACTCCCCGAAGAGCTTCTCAAAGAGATCGAGCTGCCCGTCCTCACCGATATCTTCATCAGAAATCTCGCCGGCTCGGGCAAGTTCACGGTCGTGGAGCGGGCAAAGGCCGATGTGCTCCTTGCTGAGATCGAGCGGGCCGAAGGGGGAGAGCTCGGGCACAGCGCTGTTGCGAAGAAGGGCGGTGCGCTCGGCGTGCAGTATGTCGCCCTGGGCACCCTGACCTATGCGGCGCGCGATGTCGAGCTCAAGCCGGTGGCCTACACCCAGCGCACGCACCGAATCGAGCGGGGCGAGATCAGGGTCGATCTGAGGATCCTTGAGGTCCCCACGGGCAGGATCGTGGCCTCTGTGCCGGGGAAGGGCAGGCTCGAGCGCCGGATCGACGAAGATACCCTGGAGCCCCGCCCACTGCCCGGCAGCTTCATTGCCGATCTTCAGGAGGAGCTCGCCCACGATCTCATGATAAAGACCGTTGACGCCCTGTATCCCTTCAAGGTGGTATCGGTCAGGGGCGGCACTGCGTTTGCCGACCGGGGGCAGAACTTCCGGATCCAGAAGGGTGAGGTGTATGAGGTCATCCGCCGGGGAGAACCTGTCATCGACCCGGACACGAAAGAGGTGATTGCCTTTGACGAGGAAGTGCTCGATCGTGTAACCGTGACGGACGTGTTCCAGAAGGCGTGCAGGATCGAAACGGGCAATACGGCTTCCCGGATCCGTCCGGGGGATATCTTGAGATCAGCGGGTGCGGCATCACCGTAATGGCAAGGCATGTTTCCACTCTGATCGCCGGCCTCATCGTGCTCCTGCTCGCAGCGGGTTGCTCGTCTCTGGCCAGCTACACGCAGATGACACAGCAGGCGCGGCTCTCCATCTCCCAGGGAAGGTTCGACGACGCGCTCACGGTATTTCCTGAAAGATCGGCCCGGGGAAAGGACGAAGTGCTCATACGCCTGGAGCGTGCCACTCTCCTGCAGGCCATGGGGAGGTTCACAGAGAGCTCCCGCGAGTTCCAGCTCGCGGCCGACAAGATGGGATATTATGAGAGCCGTGCGGTCGTTTCCGCCGACCGCACGGCCTTCCAGGCAGGCTCCCTGATCGTCAACGAACAGGTACAGCCCTACGAGGGAGAGGATTTCGAAAAGATCCTGCTCCACGCCATGAATGCCGTGAACTATCTCATGGCAGGCGATCTGGAAGGCGCCCGGGTGGAGATCAGGATCGCCTACCGGAGGCAGAACGAGCTCCGCGAAAGGCATGCCAGAGCGATCGAGAAGGCCGAGAAAGAGGGCAGGGCGAAGAGCTGGGAGCAGTCGTTCCAGAAGGCTGACAGCGGCAGGTACCGTGAATTATCGTCGCGGGCCGACAATGCCTACAGTGTGTATCAGAACGCCTATGCCTATTACATCTCGTCTCTGGTTTATGAGCTGGGCGGGGAGCTGGATGAGGCATACATCGACCTGAAGAAGGGGATCCTGGCCGCCCCGGACTCGAAGAGTCTTCAAAAAGACCTCATTCGCCTGAGCCGGGAGCTGGGGTTTTATGAGGATGAACAGAGTTGGGTGGCCAGGTTTGGCGAGCCGGGTAAGGAATACGGCACCGGCACGGACGTGTTCGTGATCTTCCAGCACGGCTCGGCGCCGGTCAAGGAACCGTTGAGCTTTCCCATCCCCCTGCCGGAAGGGGGGCTGGTGTTTGCATCGCTGCCCGTATACCGGTTCGTTCCATCAGGCACGCAGGCGGGAAGCATCCGGGTGGATGGCAGAGACGTCCGGACATCGGTGGTGTCGGATATCGATGCCATTGCGGCGCGCAGCCTGCTCGATACGTTTCCTGTCCTGTTCGCAAAACAGGTGGCCCGCTCAATACTGAAGGCCCAGATGACAAGGAAGCTTTCCCGGGAATACGGCGCCCTGGGCGCCATCACCGGTACTTTGGCCTCGGCCGTGACCGAACAGGCTGATCAGCGGACATGGACGTCTTTGCCCAAGGAGATCCAGGTGGCCAGGGTCTTCGTGCCCGAGCACACCAGGAGCCTCACCGTGGCGAGCATCCCGGGCGGGCGCACGGCAGTGGTGAACATTCCTGAAGGAACCCGGCATCTCATCGTCCTGTGCAGGGATACGGATGCCGGTCTGGCTTTGCAGACAAAAGCGTACTAGATAGGAGGGAAGGAAATGGCAAGGGGATGGAACATTATTTGGCTGATCGCCCTGTTCCTGGTTGCGTGTGCCGGGACGGCGCCGAATGTCCTGCACGTTCAGGCAGGCCCGGGGGGCTTGAGCTCCAAGAAAGAGGAGATCAACGATAGATGGCTCGCCCGCAAGGTCTCCTTCGGCGAGGTGAGCATCCGGGCGCTCGATCTCGGATCGTCCATGGAGGCCCAGGTCATACTGCAGAACAACAGCTCGCGCGATGTGGTGTTCGAATACCGGTTCATCTGGTACGATGCCGCAGGGTTCGAGATCTCGTCCATGACCGCGTGGATACCCTCGGGGCTTTCCGGAAAAGAGGCGCGCGGTTACCGGTCGACCGCACCGAGCCCCAATGCGGTGAGCTTCAAATGCATGGTGAGAAACTTGCAGCCGCTCACGGATACGGGCTCATAATTTCTAGGAGAGTAAGGAGAAGACTATGAAACGGATCATGATCCTTGTTTCACTGATAGCAGTGGTTTTTCTGGTTGCGGGCTGTGCATCGTCCCCCACGGTCAGCTACGGCGATCCCGAGCAGGTGGAGACGGTGACCACGGAATTCGGCTCCACCGACCTGCAGATGATCGCGGAAAAAATGGTGAACTCGCTGCTCGCCACCCCGATTCTGTCCTCGGGCCAGCGTCCGGTGCTCTATGTCCACCAGGTGAAAAACAAGACGGACGAGCACCTCGACACCAAATCCGTGACCGACAAGATACGGGTCACGCTGCTCAAGTCGGGAAGGGTGCGGTTCACGGCGGTCAACGAGGTGAACGACGAGATGATCAAGCAGCTTGAGTACCAGACGAGCTCAGGCTACGTGGACCCGAAGACGTCCAGCACCATCGGGCGCCAGGTCGGGGCCGACTATTTCATGTTCGGCGAGATTACCTCCATCAGGAAATCCGCCGGAAGGATCAAGGATGTGTATTTCAAGTTCACCCTGAACCTGGTGAACATCGAGACCGGGCTCATCGAATGGGCCGACGAAAAGGAAATCAGGAAGCAGGCGAAGAAGCCCCTCATCGGCGGATGACCGCTTGAGGCTTGAGCGTACTCGACGGCCTTTGCCGCCAGGTTGGCCGCCTGTTGCGGATAACCGCTTGAGGAGGAGCATCCCCACATCACCTTTTTTGATGGGAATGCCCGTTGCCGAGACATCAGGTCCCGGGCTGCGGACAGCCCGGGACCTTCTGATCTAGAGGCCCTTTCCCCTGGATCGCTTTTTTAAGGCATGCAACGGCTCTGACGGGACTCGCCTGCCGCCCCTGCCGCGGTTTTGCCGTGGTGATTCTCAGGAGTCTTTTCCCAGGTTTGGCTTGACTGGATGGAGAGAAACGGATACAAAGCAGGGCAAAGTTTTTTCTTGGAGGAGTAAGAATGAATTGGGGGGATAAACTCGAGAAGATCACGAGCAAGACCGTTCCGCTGTATGCCATGATAGTCCTCCTGGTGATATTTGCCAACCCCAGCTGGACATCCTCTTTTCTGGGAATTATCCCCATCATCGCGGGAGAGGCCTTGCGATTCTGGGCCACCGGGCACTTGAGAAAGAACGAGGAGCTCACCACGTCCGGACCCTACGCACACATCCAGTCGCCGCTCTATCTGGGCAGCTTCTTCATTGCCACGGGGTTGTGCATTATGGCCAGGAACCCCGTCATCTGGATCATCATGGCCCTGATATTCTTCAAGTCGTATATTCCCAGAAAGCAGGAGCGGGAGTGGGGAAGGCTCGAGAAGATGTTCGGCGAGGAATTCCTCCAGTACAAGCGGGAGGTCCCGTATTTCTTTCCTCCCCGGCTCGATCCCTACCCGCACGGGGCCAAGCACCTCTGGTCATTTGCCATGACCATCGAAAACACCGAACACCAGACCGCCCTGGCGGTATTCGTCATCGCCTTTCTGATTTTCATTCAGGTGTTCTAGCCGCAGGCGCCGTTTAATCCTTTTCTTTAAGGCCTGGAGCTCAAGGACTTAAGCGCAGCCGCGTCACATTCCCGTTTAAAAGCCGCCAGGCCTGAAGCCGGGCTAAAAAGGACCTGCCCTTCAAAGGCCTATGCCATTGACGAAAAAGGGCCCGCTTTAAAAGCGGGCCCTTTTTGACGTCGATCTTAAAAATCGTGGAGACAGGATCTACCGGGCGCTTCCTCCGGAGACCTTGCCCTGGGCGGGTTGATCGAGATAATCCAGCCATTCCTCGTGTTTCTTGTCCTTGCCCTTCACCACGTCGAAGAAGGCCTTCTGCAGTGACTTGACCACTTCTCCGGGCCTGCCCTCGCCGATCACGCGGTCGTCGATCTCCCGAACCGGCGTCACCTCGGCGGCCGTGCCGGTGAAGAACACCTCGTCGGCCAGGTAGAGGGCATCCCGCGAGAAGTGCTCTTCCCTCACCTTGTAGCCCATCTCGCGCGCAAGGGTGATGATCGTATTGCGGGTGATACCCGGCAGCACGTTGGTCAGCGGCGGGGTGAAGATCTCATTGTCCTTGACGAAAAAGATGTTTTCCCCGCTGCCCTCGGCTACGTTGCCCTGGGGATCGAGCATGAGGGCCTCGTCGTACCCTGCCTTGAGGACCTCTATCTTGGAGAGGACCGAGTTCACGTAGTTCCCGCTCACCTTTGCCTTGGTGAGCATGATGTTCTGATGGTGACGGGTAAACGAGGAGGTTTTTACCCGGATGCCCTTGGTCAGTCCTTCATCTCCGAGATAGGCACCCCACTTCCAGCAGATGATGGATACCCTGATGGGGTTGTTGCCGGGATTGACCCCCATGACGCCGTCGCCGATGAAGGCGATGGGCCGGATATAGGCCTCTTTCAGACCGTTCGCTTCGATGACCTCCTTGGTGGCGTTCATGATCGTCTCCGGCGAATAGGGGATGTCCATGAGATAGATCTTTGCCGAATTGAACAGCCTCCTGGTGTGCTCCTTGTGCCGGAAAATGGCCGACCGGCCGTCATGGCACAGATAGCACCGCACACCCTCGAAGGCGGCAACGCCGTAATGGAGACTGTGAGTCAGCACGTGAACCCGTGCATCGTCCCAATCGACCAGTTTCCCGTCAAGCCAGATTTTCTTGAGTTTATCAACCATTGCCCGAATACCTCGTAGTTTAAATGAGTTCTTTACACAATTTTTTGTCATTATCTTTTATTTTGATCACCAGGTCAATTGCAAAGTTCTCAAGCGTCCCTCAAGTCCTTTTCTTGACATCGTGAAATTACTGTGTAACTTTAGGCGATGAGAGGACTGTATGTGTAATGACGTGGAGCGCTGCACTGCCTGTGGTGCGGCGGTGAGCAAGGGAGACAGATACTGCAGGGTCTGCGGGGTGCCGGTAAGGGAGGGCGCCCGCATCAACGAGCACCGTTTTGTCACCGTCCTGTTCTCCGATCTCTCCCGGTACACCCGCCTTTCGTCCCTTCTCGACCCCGAAGAGCTCAAGGGTCTCATGGAGGATATCTTCATGGAGGCCGTCCGCGTCATCTCCTCATACGACGGGGTGGTGGAGAAGTTCCTGGGCGATGCGGTGGTGGCGATCTTCGACATCCACCGGATACACGAAGACGACATCATCCGCGCGATCCGGAGCGCGAAGGTGATCCACGAATTCGTCGAGGGCCTCGGGCACAGGACCGCCGAAGAAGCGCACGGCCTGCTTTCCATGCACACGGGCATTCACACCGGGACCGTGCTCGTGGACGAGGCCACCCGGGTTCCTCTCTATCAGAGCATCATCGGCATGCCCATCATCATCGCCCAGCGGCTCTCCGGGCTTGCAGGCCCTGGAGAGATCCTCATCGGCGGTTCTTCCCGGTACGAGGCCGAACGTTTTTTCGTCCTGGAGCCCCTGGGGAAAAAAGAGCTCAAAGGGGTCACCGAGCCCGTGCCCGTCTACCGCATAGGCTCCCAGCGGAGCGAGCCTCTGGGAATGCGCCGCCCCGGGAGCACCGGCGCACCCATGGTGGGCAGGGAGGAGCCGCTCACGGCGCTGAAACGGGCATTTGAGGACCTGGCCCGCGGCAAGGCGGCGGCCGTCCTCATCACCGGTGAGGCAGGCGTGGGGAAGAGCCGGCTCGTGTATGAATTCGGGAGGACTCTGCCTTCGGATGCCGTTCTCGTGACGGCCCAGTGCCTCGATCATATGAGAGAGACGCCATACTACCCGGTCATATCTCTGGTGAGGCAGATGATCGAAATGCTTCGCGAGGGCGACGGGGACGAATCCATGGATCTGGAGGAGCGCCTTCTCAATCCGAGGCACGCCTTTCACCTCCGTTCGCTCCTGGGGCTCAGGCACGACGGGGAAGAGCTGATGCCTGATGTGTGGAAGACCGAGATCTGCGAGGCGATATCGGGCCTGCTGAGGACCTGTGCGGTGAGCCGCAGACTGGTGGTGTGCATCGAAGACTTTCACTGGGCCGATGCAACGACGCGGGATATCGTCTCTTACCTCCTTCAGGAGGAGGACCCGCCCGGATGTCTTTTTCTCGTGAGCTCCCGTGAGATAGTCACGCTGCATGCCGGGCAGAGCGAGCTCCATCTCCAGGAGATCTCACGGGAACATGCCCGGACCATGATCCTGGAGCTCCTGGGCATGAGGGAGATACCCGAGGACGCCGCCGAGGCCCTGTACCGGACCACCGGGGGGAACCCGCTCTACCTGGAGGAATACCTGTCCTATCTGCGCGAGGAGGGCATCTCGCCTCTTCAGACGGCTGACCCAAAGCACAAGGGCGGCATCCCCGAGACGATCCAGGGCCTTCTTTCGGCCCGGATGGAGAACCTGGGGAAGGAGAGAAAGCGCCTGCTGCAGGAGGCGTCCATACTCGGCATGGTCTTCTCGCGTGAGCTTCTGGAGGCCGTGACCTCGACAGGTGGAGATATCGGGGGCCTTCTGGCCGATCTCGAGAGCGCCGGGTTCGTTGTTCGCGCGGATGAGGGGGAATACCGCTTCCGGCATGCCCTGACGCGCGAGGTCGCATCCATGACCCTGCTGAAGCGGGATCGGCTGCAGCTTCACAAGAAGGTCGGGACGCATCTGGAAAAGATGTCGAAAAGCAGGGCCGAGCACTGCGGCATGATCGCGTACCACCTCCACCATGCCCGGGAATACGCACGTGCAATCCCCTACTTTATCCTGGCCGCCCGGACGTACCAGGCCGAGGGGGCATGGATGGAGGCGGCGGCACAGTATAAACGGGCCGAAGACTGCCTGCTGAGCGACGAGGGATATCCGGGGAGGGAGGATACGCTCATCCTGATGAGGGAGGGAATCTGGAGCTGCTCGCGGATATTCGATCCGGACCGGGCGATCCGCGCCCTGGAAGAGCTCGTGCGGCACTATGCCCGCAACGGACCCAAAAGCCAGGAGATGTTCTCCAAGATCCGGCTCATCAACCTCTACTCCCAGAAGGCACGCTTCCAAGAGGCCCTGGATCTCTTCGATCAGGTCAGCCGGGAAGAAGGGCTCAACGACCTCCTGTCAGCCGCCGCCAAGACGGCCGTGGCCTACACCCATACCTTCCTGGGCAAACCCGTGACCGCGCTTGGCTATCTGGAGGAGGCACGGGCCACCCTCGATGCCGCCGACCGGTTTCTCTCCGCGGTCAATTCGCTCACCACGCTTGCCGCATGGGTATGGAGGGGCAATACCCGTGAGGCCCTCGCCTGGTACGCCCGGACGAAGCGGCAGAGCGCCCCGTACATGGATCTGGATCTGATGACGGATGTATGGCACGGGTATATCCTCTTTCTGAAAGGGGAGATTCTGCCGGGACAGGGGCTGTTCGAATCCATCAGGAGCAAGGAGAAGAAACTGGGCAGTCTTGCCGGGGGCATTTCATACCTGAGGATTCAGAGCATGATCTACCTGTACTCCCGGTTCACCGGATGGACGGATATGGCGGCCGGAGAGCTGGAGATGCTCGAGGGCATGGGGCACGACCATGCCCGGTTTCCGGGGCTCATGGAGCTCTACCGGTCGTGGATCGCCCTGGGCCGGGGGGATTATCAGGAGGCCGTGAATCTTGCAGAACACTGCCTGCCTCTGCTGGAGACGGGCATTGCCAACCGGATGCCCTATGCCTTGAATACCCTTGCGGAGGCGCTTCTCAGGATGGGAGACCCCTCCAGGGCCAGGGAGATCGCATCGAGGTCTATCGGCTGGAACGAGCAAAACGGCAACGCGGAGCAGCTCATCTGGGCCTGGAGGATCATGGCGGGCGCCTGTCTGATGGCAAAAGACCATGAAACGGCGCGCGACCTGCTGAAGAACGCGTCGGTCCTCTCCCACGAGCGGGACATGAAACCCCATATCGCATGGACCACTGAATCGTGGGGGGATCTCCATTCTGCTCTGGGGATGGAGAAAAAGGCCAAGGCATGTTACCGGCGGTCCATATCGCTCTGGAACGAGATGGGTCTTCCCCATCAGGCAAGACAGCCGGAGAGCGCCCTTCTTCAGTGCACATCCCGGTGATGACGGGATATGAGCACCACTAAAATATAATTTTCCCGTTAATGTTTTTCCTGTTCGAATCGATACAATGGGTATGACAGCAGGTGCTCCACCTGCATATTGTAAAAGCTCTTTGACAACCGATCGGGCGTGCCATGTGTGTTCTTTTGGTCCAAGAGAACAGACATGGGTAAAAGAGTAGCGTGCACATGGGGCTTTTTTGAACCATGGGCAATCGGGGTGCGGCAGGCTCTCTCCCATAAAACCGGGCGCGTGCGGATCTGTCTCCCCCATACAAGCCAAACCACAGGCGACTGTGGGACGGAAAGCCACGGATCTGTTCGGGGAGCGACTCCGGACAGACCGCCGGGCTGCCTCCTCAGCCAAACCATAGGTGACTATGGGACGGAAAGCCAAGGGTCTTCCCCGCGACGCATGGGGCAAGACGGCCAGGCTGCCTGAGAAGGTTTCTACAGAACCGGCAACAAAAAGCCAAACCAGGGGCGACCCTGGGACGGAAAGCCACGGGTCCGCGGCAGAAAAAGCGGACAGCCGGGCTGCCTGAAGAACCTGATCAGAAAGGAGTATTCATGAGCAGAAAAAGCCTGTTCACTGTTTTGTGTATAATCTCGCTGTGCTTCATTCCCTTAAGCGGCATGGCCAAGATGAGCGCGCTGTCGGACGACCAGCTTTCCGAGGTTGTCGGCCAGGCAGGGTTTTCCATAGACGCGGGAACGATCATCAACTTCGATTCCGGCTCGGACAATCTCTTCTGGCGTGATAACGGAGGGCTGGGTTTACTCACCCAGAGCGGGATCTTGAGTCTGAACGATGTAACGCTCCGAGGGAGCATCAACATCTATGAGCCTATCACCATCAACACCGGGCCGGGTTTCATGCCTTTCGGGATCGGCGTGCCCTTCGGCGTCGGTCTGCCGCAGGTCGGGGCCGGCATACCCAGCACCGACATTCACATCGGCGGGATGTCGATCGATATCGACCAGTTCACCATCGGCGCCATCACGATAGGTCCCGAACCCGGTGTGGGGCCGAGCCTGGGAAGCTTCGGGATATACGACATGCATGTGGACATTGCAGGAAGCATACGAATATCGACACGATGAGCCCCGTTGCTGTTACTCTTTTACCTGCCTTTTTCACCCCTGATACGGGGAAAAGGCGGGTGAGATACTCTGGATCACTGACGGAGGAGCCGGTATCTGGCCGACTCCTCCGGGCTCTTCTCATACGAGCTCCGCACCGGGTTGATGTCGATCCCGCCCCGTCTGGTATAGAAGCAGCTCACGGCGAGCGCCTCGGGTGAACATGCCTCATCGATGTCCTTAAATATCCGCTCGCAGCACTCCTCGGAAAACCCCCGGTGGCTCCGGTACGAGCAGAGATACCTGAGCAGGGAAGCACGGTCGATGCCCTTTCCCCGGTACTCGACGAGCACGCTGGCCCAGTCGGGCTGACCGGTTATGGGGCAGTAGGTCTTCAGCAGATGCGAGTGGAGCGACTCGGTTTTTCGATCCTCCTGCACCGTCAGGATTCCGGGCTCGGGCCGGTCAGGGAATTCTCCGATATCAAGCCCGTCGATGCAGACGCCCGGCAGGTCGTGCACCCAGTCCGGGGGCGGCCCCTGCCGGTCCGCCAGGAGCGAGACATGGACCCAGGGAGCGGCGAGGATGGCCTCGAGGTCGCCCCGGATGGTTCCCAGGAGCTCCTCGCGCTCGGCGAAGATAGTGTTGGCGATTCCGTGGAGATAGAGCTTGAGCGACTTGGATTCCACGATGTTCCTGCTCGCGAGCGGGTAGACGAGCTGGAGGACGGCCGCCTCCGGCTTTCCCTTCCCATCGAGCCAGGAGAGCTCGTAGGCGCGCCACAGGTCGAACCCGTGCATGCCGGGACGGGATTCGCCCCGGGAGATCGGGTAGAGAACCGATGGGGCGTACGTTTCAGGGGAGGGCGTCTGCCTTCCGAGGGGCATATCTTTCGTCATCGTTCACACTCCATGCGTCATCGCGTCCGTCATCGTTCGTACTCCGTAGGGTCACGGCCCTGATCGTGGCCCAGGGCCGTCTTTCTCTCCAGGCAGGTGGCACACCTCCCGCAGTGGATCCTGCCGCCCTTGTAGCAGGAATAGGTCATGCGGAAATCGAGCCCCAGCTCCCTTCCCAGGTCGGCGATCTTCTTCTTGTCGAGCGAGGCAAAAGGCGCCTGTATGCTCACCCGGCTGAAGGTTCCCTCCTGTGCCGCCCGCGACATGGCCTCGGTGAAGGCCGGCCTGCAGTCGGGATAAATGGGGTGATCGCCCCCGTGGGAGGCGATGAGCACCGTGGAGATGCCCCGGTCTTCCGCATACCCTGCGGCAACGGAGAGCATGATGCCGTTTCTGAACGGCACCACGGTGGAAGATATGGTGTCCTGCGCGTAGGGACCTTCCGGAATTTCATCGCCTCCAGTGAGCAGCGACGAGGTGAAGAGCTCGTTGAAAAAGGAGAGCCCGATCGTCTTCAAGGGCGCGCCGTAGTGCTCCGCCAGCTCCCGGGCCTTTTCCTGCTCCCGTTGCCCGTGCCGTGAACCATAGTCGAAGGTCAGGGCGTGGACCCTGTCGTACCGCCTGCTTGCCCATGCGAGCAGAACGCCCGAGTCCATTCCCCCCGAGAGCAGGATGACCGCCTCGCTCATCATATCCCCCTTCTCGTGTCGAATGCCAGTATCTGGAGCCTCGGGCTCATCCGGTATCCCCTCTGCCGGCAATAGGTGAACACCGGCCCCATGTTCCTGAGCTGCTCGTCCCTGGTGGCGCCCAGCGGCATGATGCAGACCTTCCCGGGGTCGATGCCGTGCCGGGCGATGAATGCATCGATTCGCTCGAACCAGTCTATCCCCCCTGCCACGAACTTGAACACGTCCACGGCACCGAGATTGGCCTCTTCGAAACGCCAGGCCCCGCCGATGTGCTTGGGACTGCAGACCACGAGGGCATCCGGCATGGGGGGGATGATCACCTTTCCGCTCGTTTCGTACTGGATCTGATACGCCCGGGAGACGAGTGCACAGTGGAGGTCTTTAAGGCCTGAATTCCACTGGAGAAAAGGTTCTCCCCCGGTGATCACCACGCGCCTGCAGGAATGGGACCGGACCGTCTCGAGAATCCGGGCGACGCCGGTCCGCTCTCCGCCGCTCCATGCATACGCGGTGTCGCACCAGGGACACAGCGGCTCGACGCACCCGCCCAGGCGGACGAATACGGCGGGCAGTCCTGCCCAGGGTCCTTCGCCCTGCAGAGAGAAGAATATTTCCGAGATCAGAACGGTGTTGGCTGATGATTCGCCTGCGGTCTTCATTTTACGGTTCCATGTGTCCTTGTCCGACATATGAGGGAGAATTTATTATGCGGGTTACCTCTCGTCCGCATCCGAGGTTATTATACTCATCAGAGAGCTTCGTCAAGACGGAGGAGCCGGCGTATCATCGCCGGAGATGATGACGATGCCTGCAATTCAAAGACAGGGAACTGGAAATTGCCGTTTTTTTTATAGTCCGATTCTGCTAATGGATAGAAAAAAGAGCTACCAGCACAGGGAGAGGGTATGAAGGTTGTTGAAGATGCTGTCAAACGCGGAGAAAAGACGTTAAGCGAGTCTGATTCCAAAAAGGTTCTCTCGGCATATGCCATTCCGGTCACCAAGGAGCGCGTAGCCCGGAGTCTTGAAGAGGCAAAGAGTATTGCCCGTGAGATCGGATACCCGGTGGTGCTCAAAGGGTCTTCCAGCACGCTGACGCACAAGACGGAGCTGAACATGATCGAGCTCGACATCAAGGACGACAAGGCCCTCGAAGAGGCCTACAAGGCCCTGGAAGAACGGGGCAAGGGCGAGCTCGAAGGCATCCTCGTCCAGCAGATGGTCAAGGGCGATCGCGAGTTCGTGGCAGGACTGATCCGCGATCCCCAGTTCGGCCCCTGCGTCATGTTCGGGCTCGGCGGGATCTTCACCGAGGTGCTCAAGGACGTGACCTTCCGGGTTGCCCCGCTGGAGAAGCGCGATGCGTTCGAGATGATGGACGAGATCAGGGCGAAAAAACTCCTGGATTCCTTCCGGGGCAAGCCTGCAGTCAATCGCGAGGTCCTGGCGGACACGTTGATCAATCTCGGCAGAATCGGCCTGGAGAACGAGGATATCGCCGAGATCGACGTGAACCCCCTCAAGGTCCAGGACGATATGCCCGTTGCCGTGGATGCGCTCGTGGTGCTGAGGGACCAGAAGCATCAGTAAAGAGAGCTTCATGACCACATTCCCCCGCGGCGCGCTTCTCATGGCTCCCATGGTGGATTTGAGCCACGTGGCGTACCGCCAGCTCATACGGTCGTTCGGAGGCTGCGATCTCTTCTACTCGGAGATGCTCAATTCTCGGATCGTGCCGGGCGAAAAACCCGGGACGTCCATCTACCTGAGGTGGGCCCGCACCGACGATCTCATCTTTCAGATCCTGGGAAGCGACCCGGAGAAGATGGCACAGGCGGCGTCCAAGCTCGGCGGATACCGGCCCCGGGGCATCGACGTCAACATGGGGTGCTGGCTGCACAAGGTGATGGAGCACGGCTGGGGCGCCGCTCTCATGAAGGACATCGACCGCTCCCGCGAGGTCCTCTCCGCGGTGCGCCGCGCGGTACCCGACCGGCCCGTTTCCGTGAAGATACGCATCGGCCACGGTCCGGACATGCAGTACCTGCTGGACTTTGCCTCCATGATTGAGGAGTGCGGAGCGGACTTTCTCGTGCTCCATGCCCGGACCGTCTCCGACGGCATGTCCCGGAAGGCGAAGTGGGAGTACATCGCGGGGGTCAAGGACCGCGTCTCGATCCCCGTGGTGGGAAACGGTGATGTCGTGTGCGCCGATGACGCCCTCTCCATGGTGCGGCAGACCGGCTGCGACGGGGTGATGATCGGCAGGCAGGCCGTCATAGAGCCCTGGATATTCCGGGACATCAAGGCCCTTGCCTCGGGCGCCGGGCTTCCGGAGCGGCCCGATCTCGAAGCGGTCATCATGAGTCTTTTGGAGCTCCTCCGGCTGCATTTCCCTGCGGACGTTGCCCTCAAGAGGTTCAAGACCGCCGTCGCCTGGCTGGGCCGGAATCTTACCTTCGGTCATCATCTGGCAAAGGAAGCGGGCAGGGCCCAGGACCTCTCCCAGGCGGCTGAGGTGATATCCGGGAATTTCGAAAAGGGTATTTACTGACAGTGTGCTCTCCCCTGCCGTTCATCCCCCGGGCCATGCCCGATGCAACGGCAGGAGGAGACCGGGCCTCTCCCCTGCCCGGATTTTTCCCGGCGCAGGGGTCCCGGGTTCTCCCTCAAGGCTGACGGATGCACGCGCTTGATTCGCCTTGCACTTTTCGTTATGAGCCGGTATTACAAAGTCTTGAGCAGGCCCGGGCCTGCTGAGAAGGACCGTATCAAGATCCCCAATACCTGTGCAAAGGAGGTTGGAAATGAAACAACTGGACCTCATGAAGGAACTGCACGTCTCTTCAGATAAAAAGATCGTCATGCTCATTCTCGACGGCCTTGGAGGGCTCCCGGGCCCCGGAGGCAAGACCGAGCTGCAGGCGGCCCGTACGCCCAATATGGACAAACTCTGCAGTGACTCGATCGCGGGCCTCTCCACCGCGGTCGCCCCCGGGATCACCCCGGGCAGCGGGCCCGGTCATCTGGGGCTTTTCGGGTATGACCCCTTCGAATGCCAGATCGGCAGGGGCGTTCTGGAGGCCCTGGGCATCGGCCTCGATCTGATGCCGGGCAGCCTTGCCGCGCGGGGCAACTTCTGCACCATCGACCCCGAAACCGGGGTGATCACCGACCGCAGGGCAGGGCGCATCCCCACGGAGAAATGCGCCGAGCTGGTGGAGAAGCTCTCGGCCATCACCATCGAAGGGGTGAAGATCACCATCCGCCCGGTCAAAGACTACCGGTTCGTGCTCATTTTCGAAGGCAAAGGGCTCGAAGAAGGCCTCACCGAGACCGACCCCTTGCGCACCGGGGAAAAGCCCCTTCCCGTGAAGCCGCTCAATCCTGCGGCACAGAAAAGTGCGGATTTGTTCAACGCATGGATCGCCAAGGCCTTTCAGATCCTTCGGAACGAGCGTCCGGCCAATGCCTGCACCCTGCGGGGCATCGCCAAGGACCCGGGCCTGCCTTCCTACGAAGAGGTGTACGGCCTCAAATCCTGCGCCATCGCCACCTACCCCATGTACAAGGGCCTCTCCCGCCTGGTGGGCATGGACGTGCTCGATGCGGGCGATACCATCGCCACCGAGATCGCGACCCTGAAAGCCAACTGGAACAAATATGACTTCTTCTTCTTCCACGTCAAAAAGACCGACTCAGCCGGCGAAGACGGGAACTTCGACGCCAAGGTGAAGGTCATCGAGGAGACGGATGCGGTGATGCCCGAGATTATGGCCTTAAAGCCCGACGTGCTCGTCATCACCGGGGACCACTCCACGCCCGCGACGCTCAAGGGGCATTCCTGGCACGAGCTGCCCGTCCTGCTCCATGCGCCGAGCATCCGCAGAGACCAGGTATCCAGCTTCGACGAGATCGCGTGCATGCAGGGCGGTCTGGGCCATATCAGGCATGTGGACCTCATGCCCCTTGCCATGGCGCACGCGGACAGGCTCAATAAATACGGAGCCTGACGGAGCCTGAAAAGGAGGGGTGCTGAAGAAAGGTGAAGGTCGGAATCGTATCGGATTCACACGACGATATCCCTGCGGTGGAGCAGGCCGTGGCGATCATGAAGGAGCGCGGCTGCGGGTTTCTCATCCATGCCGGAGACCTGTGCTCGCCCTTCATCGCGCGGATCATCAGGGAATCGGGGATCGACCATGCAGCGGTGTTCGGCAACAACGACGGTGACCGTGTCGTTCTCTCGCGGACCCTGGACATCGCCCCCGCGCCCCGGCACGTCGTGGTGGACGGACAGTCCGTGGTGATCTTTCACGAGCCTTTCATCAACGACCTCATTGACCCGTCCCGGGTGGATGTGCTGGTCTACGGGCATACCCATATCAGAGAGATAACGCGCAGGCAGAACATGCTCGTCGTGAATCCGGGGTCGCTTTCCGGAGTCCTGGTGGGAGAGAAGACCTGCGCGCTCTATGACACGAAGACAAGAGAGGTGGAAGAAATTGAAATCTGAGAAACAGACTGTGGCCATACTGTTCGGCGGGGTGTCCGCCGAGCACGACGTGTCGGTGGTGTCTGCGCGGTCGGTGACCCGCAGCATCGATGGAGAGCGGTTCGAGCCGGTTCTGGTGGCGATCGACAAGAACGGGAGCTGGTATCTGGGGACAGGGGCCTTCGATCTCCTGGAGACCGGGCAGATCCATGATGTCGAGCAGGTGATCCTCTCCACCGATGCCCAGCGCAGGGGTTTCCTGTCGCTGGAATCGGGCGGGCTCATCGAGGTCGATGCCGTCTTTCCGGTCCTGCACGGCCCCCGGGGCGAGGACGGTACCATGCAGGGGCTCATGGAGCTCTCCGGCATACCCTATGTGGGGTGCGACACCATGTCCAGCGCCATTGCCATGGACAAGGATATGACCAAGCGGGTGCTGGCCCAGCGGGGCCTGCCCGTGGTCAAGGGCGTGAGCATGACCGCGTGGATGTGGGCTACCGACAAGGCCGAGGTCTTGAAGGAGATCTCCGAGACGCTGAAATTTCCCCTGTTCGTGAAACCGGCCACCATGGGCTCGAGCATCGGAATCACCAAGGCGGGCTCCGTGGACGAGATGATCTCCGGAATCGATCTGGCTTTGCGCTACAGCACCAAGGTGGTCGTGGAGGAGGCGGTGGAAAACCCGCTGGAAGTTGAGGTGGCGGTCCTGGGGAACAACGAGCCCAGGGCGTCCGTTCCGGGGCAGGTCGTTCCGTGCAGGGAGTTCTACGACTTCGACGCCAAATATGTGGACGGTGCCTCCGAGCTCATCATCCCTGCCGGGCTCGGCAAGGCGCTCATCGAGGACATCCGGTTCGCCGCGGTGGACGCCTTTGCGGCCATCGGCGGCAGCGGCATGGCCAGGGTGGACTTCCTCGTCTCGCAGGGTGAATATTTCGTGAACGAGATCAATACCATCCCGGGGTTCACGAGCATATCCATGTATCCCAAGCTCTGGGAGGCGAGCGGCATTTCTTATACCGATCTCATCACCGCCCTCATCGATCTGGCGTTCAAGCGGCACCACGAGATCAACGCCCTGACCAAGACCATCCAGCTTGACAAAAAGCTCGGGTGCTGAGAAGGGATCACGGCCCTTGCGCCGGGAGAGGGCGGACCGGAACGCATTGCAGACCGGAGGTTTCCGGAGAGTGGAGCGTACCCGGCAGTCTTTCCGTCCTGCTCAGGGGGAAAGGGTCCGGAGGGTTTCAGGCGGCTCTCCTGGCTGTTCGGATACAGCGTGAGCCTGGCCCTCCTGAGCCGGAGTGAAGAGGGCCAGGAGAAATCCCAGGCCCAGGCCCACTCCCGCACCGATGAGTATCGGTCCGGCATCGGAGCTGCTGGCAAAGGCGGCCACCATGGCACCTACCAGGATACCCATGCTGGCGCCCAGAAGGGAGGTCGTCACCAGTGCACCCGCCTTGGAGTGCGCGGCAGACGACGCGCAGGGATACCCGATCAGGGCGAGCATGATACAGAGCGAAACAACGATCTTCTTCATCTCGAGCCTCCTGGCCTTGTACAGGCGAAAGTCCCTTTTGATGAAGTTCCTTCAGGTGAGGATGTTCAAGGGATCAGTATGCCCTCCTTCGCTCGGAGCTCCTGAGGGCTGGTTTTTCTCCGCTCAACGCCATAGATGGCGGGTCCGTTTCACTGAGGGGCGGTCATGTGACCGCCCGCCTCTGTTCGAGACCGCGGAATCCTAAAGTTCCGCCCCGCTCGTTGCCGTGCAGGAGGGAGTCTCCCATGATCCGAGGCCGGGCAGATGCCGCAGGGCGAAAAAGATAATCCTCCCTTTCCGCCCCGCAGAGTTTCGTTCAGCACATCTTCGGGGCTTGTCCCGGGGGTTTGGTTCAGCCGCTATTTCAGCGGTACCGCTACCCGGAGACCGTAAACCCGCTCCCTGTTCCCCGAAGGGTCCACGGATGAGTAGAACACGGGCGATATCTCGTAGAATCCGAAGGCGATACCGCCGATGAGCCCGACGCTCGCCCCCTGGGCGACGCGCTCCAGGTGGTCTCCGGGGTGGTCCATGAACGCGAGTGTCGCCGCCCCTACCAGCGCGCCGATCCCGGCCCCCAGCAGGGAATCCCAGAGCACCACCTCCAGCGACGACTGGGCGTTGGACGTACCGGGAAGGACGAACAGGGACAGGACAAGGGCCATGGTCACGAATGCTTTTTTCATAGCATCTCCTTTAGTTTCAGAGAAATAACGCTTGCCAGACCTTCGGGATGAAGATCGAAGCACTGGAAGCACGACAGAGAAGGGCCGGAAGGCGGGAATCCACGCACCCCCATGGGGATCAGATCAAGGGCAACGGCTGCCGTGGCCGCGGTAAAGGCAATCTGGGCCGCGAGCCCGGATATGGTCAGATGATCCTCGATCACGAATACCGGCCCCCGTGCGGACGCTTCGCGGACCTCACGGACGTCCAGGGCAAAGGGGCACGAAACTCCCACCACCTCGACGCTGACTCCTTTCTCCTTGAGCAGCTCCCAGGTCTTGACGGCCGTGGCGCTCATGGCGCCCAGGGAAAACAGGGTGGCCTGCGTGCCGGGCCGCAGATGGTGGGACCGGCCATAGACGAAGTCTTTGCCCGCGAAATACTCGTTGCCTTCCAGGTCGGTCAGGACCGGGGTCTTGGACCTCCCCACCCCGATCATGCAGTTGCCCGGGCTGCTCAGGGCCCACCGGGCAGCGAGATCGGTTTCGTTGGGGTCCACGGGGATGACTACCTTGAGCCCTTGAAGGTTGCGGAGCAGGCCTAGGTAGTCGATGCACTGGTGGGTCTTGCCGTCCTCCCCCACGTCGATGCCCAGGTGGGTGCAGAAGAGCTTCAGGTGCGACTCGTTGATGGCGTTGAGCCGCTGCTGGTTATAGGTCTCGTCCACGGCGAATATCCCGAAGTCCGCGAACACGCTCACCACGCCCTGGGTGGAGGCGGCTCCGGCCATGGCTGCGGTATGGTGCTCGGCAATGCCCGCCTGGAAGAAGTTCTGAGGAAACGCCTTGGCAAAGGCGTCGGTTTTCACCGAGCCGGCCAGATCGCAGTCGAACACCGTGAACGGCACGCTGGGGCTGGCCTGCGCCACTTCCAGCAGAGCCCGGCCAAGGGCGGAACGGTTGTCGGTGGACACGGTTTTTTCGTAGAGCCTGCTCATGCCGGGATTCACCTGGGGGAAAGGCCAGGGGACGTCCTTATTGGGGATCGCCTCATCGATGGGCTCCTTGCGCAGGCCTTCCAGCTCGGTCATGGGCCAGTCGAGATCCAGCTCGGGGAGGGCCTGCTCCATCTCCGCCTTGTTCAGAGGCCTGCCGTGGAAGTCGGCCTTGTTCTCCATGAAGCTCACACCCTTTCCCATGACGGTGTGGGCGATGATCGCGTACGGGGCCTCCCGGTCATCCGCGGCCTGTCGGATCGCGGCATAGAGCGAGGCGTAGTCGTGGCCGTCCGCCTCCAGCACGCAAAAGCCCGCCGCCTCGTACTCGGCCCTGAAGTTCTGGGGCATGACCTCGGTCCTGCTGCCCGAGATTTGCAGCTCATTGTTGTCGATGATGACCGTGACGTTGTTCAGCCCGTACTTGGCGATGAACCTCCTGGCCTCGCTGATCTGTCCTTTCTGCTGCTCGCCGTCTCCCGTGACCACGAAGCAGTCCATGGGCCGGCCCTTCACGCGCGCCGCCACGGCGTATCCGCACGCCACGGAGAGCCCCTGGCCCAGGTTGCCCGTGCCCCAGGGCACGCCCGGGACCGTGATCTCCACATGCCCTTCGAAGATGCTGCCCACCCGGCGGAAGCCCTTGATCGCCTCCTTCGGAGAGAAGAGCCCCTTCCTCGCCAGGGCGGAGTAGACGGCGGGCGAGGTATGGCCGTGGGAAATCACCACCTTATCCGTATCCATACTAATAATGTGGTAGAGCAGGGTGTAAATATCAATGGACGACATGGAACCGCCCGGATGGCCGGAGGCGGCCAGGTGAGTCATGGCGACGATGTCGGCCCTGGACTTGCGGGCCTTGACGGTGAGCTCCCGGATCATCTCGGGTGTCAGATCTTTTATCACGGTATTCTCCTTTTTCCTCTCGATTTCTTTGAAGCGCCTTTTTCCAGCGATGCGATGATGACCTCGGACGGGTCCAGGGCAGGCAGCCCCGTGTAGTGGCCGAGCTGCATCCTGCACGCCCCGCAGTCGCTGATCAGGGCGTCCGGCTCCAGTGCCTTTATGGCGGAGGCGGCTATGGTGCCGAGCTTCTCCGCTGTCTGCTGGTTTTTCTTCTTGAACCCGTAGCTGCCCGCGAGCCCGCAGCAGTGGTCATCCAGGATCGTCGTCCTGAGCCCCGGTATCCTCTCGAAAACGCCGGCGGCGGGATATCCGATCCCCAGTGCCTTCAGGTGGCAGGGGATGTGGTAGGCGATCGTCCGGTCCACCTCGCCGAACTCCACGCTGCAGCCGTCATTCTCCAGAAGGTCGAGGATCACCTCGTGCACGTTGTAGGTGTTCTCCGCGATCTTTCTGCCTTCGGGCAGCTCCAGCACCTCCGGGTAATCGTGCACCAGGGTGAGCCCGCAGGAGGTGCATGCATATACCACCTGGTAGCCCCGGTCGATGTACTCCACCAGCATCCGGGCGTTTTTCCGGGCGAACTTCTTCGCGATCTCCAGGTCTGAGTTGCCCAGGGCGGGCAGCCCGCAGCAGGTCTGGCTGGGGATGGCCACCCGGCACCCGAGACCGGCAAGCAGATCCCGGATACCCCGTCCGATATCGGGGCGGTTGAAGCCCAGGTAGCACCCGTGGAAGAAAACCACCTTCCGGCTGGATCTCCTTTTGCCCTTTCGCCGCCTTCCCCTGTTCAGGGTGAGGAACCGGTACTCGGGCATGGGCAGATTGGTGGCGAGACCGAGAACGCCCATAACCTTCCGGGCCGCGCCCGATGAGGTCACCGCATTGGTGATGGGCGCGGCAAGCGCGCCCAGCTTCCCCAGGTGATAGGTGTTGGCAAAGAGATGGGCGGTAAAGGGGCTCATGTGCTCGCGGCTGTACTTGAGCTGGGCCTTCAGGATGATCTCGGAGACGTTCACCCCGTAGGGGCACGCAACCTGGCAGCGCTGGCACTGGCAGCAGAGCTTCACCCAGTCGTCCACGGAACGCTCGCCGTCCAGACGGAACCGCTGGGCGTCGGGACCGGCCTGCTTGGGCCCCGGGAACGCCGGGTTCACCTTGAACACCGGGCAGTTTTCGACGCACAGGGTGCATCTCACGCAGTGTTCGAAGGTCGTCATGACAGCCCCTGCGCGCAGCTCTTGGCCGCAGCCACTCCGGTTGCGACGGCGAGCCCGTGGCCGCACTGGAGGCTCATGATCTCGCACTCGGCCAGGATGCTCCCGCACGCAAAGAGGTTGTCGAGGTCCGTTTCCACCGGCCTGAAGGAGCCGTCCACCCGCACGCCGGCCCGTTCGATGCCGTGGGCTCCGGAAAAGAAGTCGGTATTGAACCAGTCTTTCCGCTCGCCGGGTACGGCCACCGGCAGATCGAACACGGTCTCCCGAACGGAGTCCCTGCCCGCGAAGAGCCCCCCGCTCACGAAAGACCCGGTGGCCAGCACGAAGGCCTTTCCCTGGACCCGCTTGGCCCTGCCCGTGGTGGCAAGGGTCACGGCCTCGACGGTACGGCCCTGGCATTCCACGCTGGTGACCCCCTTGCCCCAGTAGAGATGGACCCCCCGGCTCTGCAGCACGCGCTTCAAGGCCCTGAAAAGTCTCAGGCCCGGGACCGAAGGCGGCAGGGTGGGAATCTCGAACACCTTCCTGCCGATTGCCCGTGAGATCTTCTCCATGACCGATGCGGGATCGATCGTGCCCAGCACCGCGGGTAGGGCCACCCGGTCGTGGGGGATCTCCAGGCCGCGCAGCCAGGTGATGAAGGCATCGAGAAACGATGCATCGTCGAAGCGCGCGGCAATGCCGAGCGTGGTGGGCACCCCGGCGTCATACACGGAATATGTCGAATTCCGTTGCCGGGAGGTGATGTAGCTCGGAAAGAAATCCTTGATGCCCTGAAAGGAGATCACATGGAGATATTCTCCCGGGGGCATGTCGGCGTGGGCCATGGTCCGGGGCACGAGGCAGGTGTTCTTGGTGCTCCCGATGGGGGTGAGGATCTTCCGGTTCCGCCCTGGGTCTCCCTCGTAGGGGAGCCCGGCCTCGGCCATGATCTCCAGGAAGAAGGAGAGTGCATCCTTGATTCCCTTCTCGCCGACCAGAGAATAGGGGTGGTCAGGCAGGAGAGCCCTGATACCGCTTAAGGGCTCATCGCTGTGGGAGAACACGTCGATGCATCCGGTGGAGAGACAGCACACCGGATCGCCCCGGGAGACCAGGGCGGTTTTGAACCCCCCGGATGCGAGCGTCAGGGAGGCCATGATCCCCGAGACCCCGCCGCCGATCACCACTGCATCGTATCCGTATGCGCTCACGCCCGCTGCCCCATGTTCAGGATTCCCAGGTAGATGCTCTCCACGAGCTGCTCCTCCCTGAGCTGATCACCCCACAGAGCGGGCCTGATTCCCCGGAACCGCCGCTGGAGAAAGTGTTTCAGGATCTCGATCGACTCGTCGGGGGTGAGCCTTCCGGTCTCCTGCATGATGCCGAGCGCCCGGTAGGTGCAGAAGCCGCCCTGGCACGGTCCCATGCCGAGCCGGGTACGGTGCTGGATATCCCCGATATACTGGATGCCCAGGCTGTTGATGGCGTTTTCCACCTGGGCCCTGTCCACGAGCTCGCACTCGCAGACGATGTTGTCGATGCCCTTGAGCCGTTTGGACAAGGGGTATCCGCTCAGCTCGTCCTGCCCGTCCAGGGGGATGTCCGCGGTCTTGCAGTGGGCCTTGATCCCGAACTCCTTGACCACTGCGTCCACGGTCTTCTCCGCCATGAGCCGGTAGGTGCTCAGCTTGCCTCCCAGGATACTGAACATGCCGTTCTTGTGGTCGATGATCTTGAAGCCCCGGGAAATGCTCCGGCTGTCCGAGGCCTCGGCCTTCAGCAGCGGGCGAACTCCGGTATAAGCCCTGATCAGGCGGGTCGTGCCGAAGCGGGGGAGCATCTGCTCGGCCTGGGTCGCCACCAGATCGACCTCCCGGGGGTCGACCTCGACGGCGTCCGGGTCGTCCACCGGGATGGAGGTCGTGCCGGCCAGGCAGACCGCCTCGTTGGGCACGATGATGTCCCCGTCCGAGGGGGGTCTGAGCCGGTTGATCACCATATTGGTGAGCCGGTGGTTCGAGATGATGAGGCTCCCCTTGGACAGGGTCATGGGGGCGTCGCTTCCGCCCATCCGGGCGAGGGTGTCCCCCCACGCGCCGGTGGCGTTGATGATGATCTTTGCCCGGATCTCCTTGATCTGGGAGGTGAAGCGGTCCAGAACCTTGACGCCCGTGCACCTGCCCCGCTCCCTGACGATATCGATCACCTTGTGGTGGATCAGGATCCCGCCTCCCTTGTGGCGGGAGGTAAAGGCGTTGAGCATGCACAGCCGAAAGGGGTCGATGGAGCAGTCAGGGACCACCACGGCCTCTTCGATGGACGGATTGAGCTCGGGCACCAGGTCGAGCGCCCGCGACGCCGAGAGCACCTCGGTCGAGATACCCGCCTCTTCGCAGTTGCTCAGGAAGGTGTCGCGGTAGCGCTTGGAGTCTCCGGGCAGCCGCACGAAGAGCCCGCCGGTCGTCTCGACGCACTTGCGCGCGATCCTGCGCAGGATGGCGTTTTCGCCGATGCACTCCCGTGCCGCCTCGGGATCGGTGACCGCGTAGCGGGCCCCGCTGTGCAGCAGCCCGTGACAGGCCCCTGTGGCCCCGTTGGCGAAGTCCCCCTTCTCCACCAGATAGTGGTGGACACCCCTCAGGGCGAGGTCCCGCGCAATGCCGCAACCCGTAGCGCCGCCTCCGATGATGACAACATCAGTTTTGATCATGTAGCCGCTTTCCTCGTGGAACATATCATGGAAAAACGTGACCACCATATACAAGCTCATCCGTACGGTCAAGTCATTGTATTGCCGGTCTATGTTGCCGGAAAAGTCTCATGGGGCAGCGGCGTTCCATGTCTGCGGAATAGCTTCATTCCACTGTTTTCAAGCGCTTGTTCGGAGGGATTCTTCTCTCTTGTCTCCTGCGGACGGCATCATCGCTTCCATGAAAAGAAAGGGGAGTATGATATCCCGGCAGGGGGCTTTTGACCGGATTGCCTCCGTGACGCCATCCGCACCGGCGGGCCGTTGTCCGCGCCGGCGGGCATCTGCTGAGCCTCCGGGCGGGATGCTACCTCAGGTTGCCCAGCTCCTTCAGAAGGGCAGTCACCGACTCGTTCCAACCGGCCGGCCCGATTCCCTCAGGCTTGATCACCAGCTGGAGCGGGGCCGGGTCATACTCCATCCAGGTGCCGTCGGGCCGCCGCATGATCACGGCGACATCCGCGCACCGGAGCATGTCGATGTCGTTCGGGCCGTCCCCGAGCGCTACGGTTTTCCACTGGCTGCCGCCCGGGGCCGCCCGGAAAAGGTCGATCACCATCTCGGTGGCCAGCCCCTTGCCGGTGCGTCCCATGGCATGAAAGAGCCGCCCCCCCTCAAGGCAGGTCATGCCCATCTCCTGGAGCTCGGTCTTCAGGCAGCGGAGCTTGTCTTCGCTGCCCTGTAAGGTAAAGGGCTCGGAGTATTCCCGCTCTCTGGCCAGCCGGGCGGAGCCGAGATCCAGTCCGGTCAAACGGGCCACCTCCCTGTCCGTCATGTCGCGGAATCCCTTCACCCGCGCCTTGCAGATCGTCCTGGCGCGGTCAAGGGCATCGAGGACCTCTTCGTACCGGCGACCGAGCACGATGGCTCGGTAACCTGATTTCAGCTCGGCCTGAACACCCGGGGGCACCGCACTTTTCCTGTCCAGGTAGACGGCGCTCCCGTTTTCCGTGATAAAGAGCCTCGATGCGAGCGGGAGCTCGTCGAGCAGGGGCTCTATCTCCGTCCTGGTCTTGCTGGAGACGATCACCAGGGGCATGCCGCGCTCCTTCAGCGCGTTCAGCGCGGGCAGCGCTGCGTCAAAGGAGTAGGTGTGGAAATCCAGAAGCGTGCCGTCGAGATCCGTGAAAACAAGGAGCCTGTTCTTCGTGTCCATGGAACACCTGCCCTCCATCTGTTGTTCCAATAGGCATACCCATGCCTTTTTGAATTATACAGAAAGCCATGAAAAAATTCCATTCCCATACTCAATTCTGTCAGGATCATATCCGATTCTGTTTCCATGAGGCATCGAGCAGGATTATTTTCGATACAAGGGTCTGATAACAGGGGGGTTCGTCCGGCAGGCCGCTCGATGGAACGAATACTATTGCTGGCAGGGCCAAAGTGTAATATTTTGGACACGATCATGCCGATGAAACGATGTGAAGAGCTGGTTACGTGGGATACCCGGGGTTTTTAAGCATGAAGAAAAAATATGTGATCGCCGCCGTCCTTGTCGTCATAATAGCTTTCGTGATGATCTGGCAGTCGTCTCAGCGGATATCCGGGCAGGCGGAGGGATCGTCCGTTCGCGCCGGCATCCCTGTGGCCGTGGAGGTGGCGCCGGTCGGGATAGGAACGATCCGGGATATCGGGGTCTATACCGGGACGCTCCTGCCCGAGTCTCAGTTCACCGTGGCCCCCAAGGTTGCAGGCCGCCTGGAGAAGATCCTCGTGGACATCGGGGACGAGGTGCAGCGCGGGCAGCTCATCGCCGTGCTCGATGACGACGAGTTCGTCCAGCAGGTGGATCAGGCCAGGGCCGAGCTGGACGTGGCCAGGGCGAACATCGAGGAGAGCAGCAGCGATCTCGGCCTGAAGCAGCGTGAGCTCGAGCGGGTCAGGACCCTGCGCGAAAAGAAGATTGTCTCTCAGTCGGAGCTGGATGCCGCCGAGGCCCAGTACGCTGCCGCCCTTGCCGGACAAAAGGTCGCCCGGGCCCAGGCCGCCCAGAAAGAGGCGGTGCTCAAGGCGGCCCAGGTCCGCCTTGACTACACACGCATCAGGGCCTCGTGGGAAGACGGCAGCCGGACGAGAGTGGTGGGCGAGCGGCACGTTGACGAAGGGGCCATGCTCGCCGCCAACGCCCCCATCGCCTCGGTCATCGGCATCGATACCTTGAAGGCCGTGATCCACGTGATAGAGCGGGATTACCCCCGGATCAGGGCCGGGCAGAAGGCCTTCATCACCACCGACGCCTACCCCGGAAGGACGTTCACCGGAACGATCGCGCGTATCGCCCCTGTCCTGAAGGAAGCGGCCCGCCAGGCCAGAGTGGAGATCGACGTGGACAACCCCGGCAAGGCGCTCACCCCGGGCATGTTCGTCCGGGTGCAGATCCGGTTCGAGCAGCACGAGAATGCCGTGGTGGTGCCGGTGAAGGCCCTGGTCAGAAACAACGGATCCAGGAGCGTGTTCCTGGTGGACAGGGAGTCATCAAGAGTCAGGCTGGTACCGGTGGAGATCGGCATCGTCGAAGGCGACACGGCCGAGGTGGTATCCCCTGACCTCGTAGGGTTTGTGGTGACCGTGGGACAGCACCTCCTGCAGGACGGCTCGGAGATCATCCTTTCGGGAGAGAGGCCGGGGCCGGAGGCAGAGGACGATCAGGGCGGAGAAGCCCGCGAAGCTACGAGCAGATCCTGATAAGGAAGGCATGAGGTGAATCTTTCCCGCTTTGCTGTGCACCGGCCCGTTTTCACCGTCATGGTGATTCTCATCGTCATCATTCTGGGAGCGGTGTCCCTGCTCAGACTTCCCATCGACCTGATGCCCGACGTCACCTACCCCACGCTGACCATTCGCACCGATTATGAGAACGCGAACCCCGAGGAGATCGAGGAGCTCATCACGCGGCCCATTGAAGAGGCTATGAGCGCGGTGCCGGGGGTGGAGAGCGTCTTTTCCACATCATCGGAAGGCTCCAGCAACGTCCGGGTCTCCTTTTCCTGGGGAACGGACCTCGACACTGCATCCAACGACCTGAGAGACCGGCTCGACCGGGTGATTTCACGCTTGCCCGATGATGCCGAGAGGCCGGTCCTGTACAAGTTCGACATCGCCAATTTCCCCATCCTCATCTTCGGCGCCTCGGGCAGCATGAACCCCCAGGAGCTGCGGACCATTATCGACGATCAGATCAAGTACCGTGTCGAGCGTATTCCGGGCGTGGCCTCGCTTGACGTGTGGGGGGGGTACGAGCGGGAGGTTCAGGTAAACCTCGACGCCTCGAAGCTCAGGGCCATGGGTCTGCCGCTCGACCAGGTGCTCGCCCGGATACGCGAGGGCAACGTGACGCTTCCCGCGGGGTCGCTGGACCGGGGGGATTTCGAGGTCACGGTGCGCACCCTGGGGGAATACGCCAGCCTGGAGCAGCTCGCCGGGACCGTGATCGCCATACGGGAAGGGGTTCCCATCCGGCTCAGCGATATCGCCCGGGTGGACGACACCTGGAAGAAGATCACCCGGGTCATCCGGGTGAACGGAAGGCCCGGTGTGCGCGTCGGGGTGCGCAAGCAGTCGGGCACCAATACCGTGGAGGTGGCCCGCCAGGTCATGCGCGAGGTGGAAAAGATCACCCGCGACATCCCGCAGGTCAGCCTCACGCCCATCATCGACACCTCCGACTACATCCGCAACTCCATCACCAACGTGGGCTCCATGGCGCTGTACGGGGGGCTGCTCGCCGTGCTGGTATTGTTCTTCTTCCTCCGGAGCATGGTCAGCACGCTCATCATCGCCGCGTCCATCCCCATATCCATCATCGCGACCTTCGGCCTGATGTACTTCGGGGGCCTGACGCTGAACATCATGACCTTAGGCGGCCTGGCCCTGGGCATCGGCATGCTGGTGGACAACGCCATCGTGGTCCTGGAAAACATCTATCGGCACCGGGAATCCGGGGAGGAGGCGGAAAATGCCACGCTGAAAGGGGCGGGCGAGGTGACCGCCGCCATCGTGGCCAGCACCATGACCACGCTTGCGGTCTTTCTCCCCCTGGTCTTTATCCGCGGCATGTCAGGCGTGATGTTCAAGCAGCTTGCCGCGGTGGTCGGCTTTTCGCTTCTGTGCGCACTGGCCGTGGCGCTGACCCTGGTGCCCCTGATGTCCTCGCGGCTGCTCCACGTGGGGCCTCCCGGCACCTCGTGGCTCGCCGGGATCTATGAGTTCAGCACCGCCTTTTTCACGAGGCTGGAGAACGGATACAAACGCCTGCTCCACCATGCCCTGGCGCATGCGGGCATGGTGACTGCGGGGACGGCCGCAGTGCTGGCGCTGAGCCTGGCCCTGATCCCGCTGGTGGGGGTGGAGTTCATGCCGTCCACCGACGAGGGCGAGGTGAGGGTGAGCGCCGAGATGGAGGTGGGCACCCGGGTCGATGTCCTGGCGGAGAGGTTCGAGCTCATCGAAGAGATCGTGAGGAACGAGGTGCCGGAGCTGAAAAACTACGTGGTCTCCCTGGGAGGTTCGGGGGGGAGGTCGCGCGGTTCCCACGCGGGCGAGATGCGGATCGCCCTGAAGTCCAGATCCGAGCGCACCCGCTCGAGCGAGGAGATCGCAGACGACCTCCGCGGAAAGCTCGGCGCTGTTGCCGGGGTCACGGTACGGACCCGGGCGGGGCAGGGCCTGTTTCTCATGCGCATGTTCAGCGGCGGAGACACGGAGAAGGTGCAGCTCGAGATCAGGGGCTACGACCTTCAGACCGCGGATATCCTCTCGCAGCGGGTGAAAGAGGTGGTGGAAGAGGTGGAAGGGGTCACCGACGTGCAGGCCAGCAGGGAGTCGGGGAGCCCCGAGGAGCTGATCTTCGTGGACCGGCTCAAAGCGGCGGATATGCACCTGACGGTCTCCCGGATCGCAGACACGCTCCAGACCGTTTTGTCCGGGACCACGGCGGGCAGCTACCGGGAGCGGGGCGATGAATACGACATCCGGGTGAAGGTGGACGATGCCGAGAAGCTGAGTTTGCGCGATATCCTCGACCTCACCGTCACGGGCTCCGAGGGAACGGCGGTGGTCTTGAGGAACGTGGTGGACATCCAGCCCAGGACCGCCCCGGTCCGCATCGAGCGCAAGGACCAGGAGCGGATCGTAACCGTCTCGGCGAATATCAGCGGTCGCGACATGGGTTCCATCCTTGCCGATATCCGCGAAGGCCTCAGGCAGGTGGCTGTTCCGGACGATTTCAGCATCGTGTTCGGCGGTGACTACGAGGAGCAGCAGGAGGCCTTCCGCGAGCTCCTGCTGAGCCTGGTCCTGGCGGTTCTCCTCGTCTACATGGTCATGGCATCGCTGTACGAGTCCGTGCGCTATCCCTTTGTCGTCATGTTCTCCGTGCCCTTTGCCGCCATCGGGGTTATCCTCATGCTCTTCATCACCGGCACCACCTTCAACGTCCAGTCGTTCATCGGCTGCATCATGCTCGGCGGCATCGTGGTGAACAACGCGATCCTGCTGGTCGACCACATCAACCTGCTCCGCAGGCGTGACGGCATGGCGCTCCGGGATGCCATCGAGGAGGCCGGCCGCAGGAGGCTCCGGCCCATTCTCATGACCGCCATGACCACCTCCCTGGCCATGGTTCCCCTGGCCGTCGGCATGGGCGAGGGAGGCGAGGTGCAGGCGCCCCTGGCGCGCACCGTCATCGGCGGGCTCATAAGCTCCACGCTCATCACCCTGATCATCATCCCGGTGGTCTACCTGCTCTTCGACACCCATCTGCTGCGCCGGAAGGACCGGGAGAAACCTGCCGTGGAGGCAAGGCCGTGAACCGGGTGCGTCTCTACAGAAGAATGCAGACCTTCACGGTTTCTCCGGGGATTCTGGCTGTCGCGGTGTGTGTGTTCCTCGCCTCCTGCGCAACGGCCGGTCCCGGGCAGACGGGAAACACGCTTCCGCCGCCGGGTTCGCTGCCGTCAGCAGAGCAGCGGCAGGAAATATCCCCGGCAACCGACGGGGAGGGGGAAAGGTCCGGCCCCGCACGCAGCGGGCCGCTCGAGATCACGGTGGAAAAGGCGATCGTCCTTGCCCTACAGAACAACCGGGCGCTTCAGGTGGAATCGTTCAACCCCGAGATCGTGCGGACGGCCGAGGATGAGGCACGCGCGGTATTCGATCCCTCATTGAGTGCAACCTATGCACGGTCACGGGAGAAGATCGATTCCCCGTTCATCGAAAACGAAAAGCGCAAAGAGACCATAGGCAGCCTGGGGATTGCCGGCCGTCTGCCCACGGGCACGGACGTGGGCATCGGGGTGACCACGGAGCGGACCTGGTCCGATCTGTACAGCGACGACCTGCACGAATCGCGCGTGGGCGTCAGCGTCACGCAGGCCCTGCTCAAGGGAGCGGGCCTGGGGTACAACCTCGCAGAGCTGCGCAGGGCGCGTCTGGATACGGCCGCATCGCGCTACGAGCTGCGGGGGTTCACCGAGGACCTGGTGGCACGGGTCGAGGAGACCTATTGGGATTTTGCCCTCATGCAGCGGCAGATCGAGATTTATCTCGAGTCGCTCAAGCTGGCCCAGCAGCAGAAAAACGAAACCGAAGAGATGATCCGCGTCGGCACCCTGGCCGAGTCGGAGCTGACCGCGGCAGAGGCGGAGATCGCGCTTCGGCGCGAAGGGCTGATCAATGCCCGCAGCAGCATGGAAAAGACCAGGCTCGTGCTCCTGAGCCTGCTGAATCCCCCCGGCGAAGCGCTGTGGAACCGGCCCGTGGTGCTGCTCAGGCAGCCGGCCATGCCGGAGGTGGCCCTGGATGACGCGGAAGCGCACGTGGAGGTCGCCATGAAGCTGAGGCCGGATCTGAACCAGGCCAGGCTTGGAGTGCAAAGCGGTGACCTGGAGCTTGTCAGGACCCGGAACGGCCTGCTTCCCCGGATGGATCTCTTCATCACTCTGGGTAAGACCGGATATGCGGATTCATTCGAACGCTCGTGGAGGGACCTGGATGGAGACTCGTACGATGTGAGCGCCGGGCTGTCTCTGGCGCTTCCTCTCGTGAACAGGCAGGCCGGGGCGGAGCACCGCCGCGCCATGCTCTTGAGGAATCAGGCCGATGAGGCGCTGAAGAACGTCACCCATCTCGTGCAGGTGGATGTCCGGTCCGCCCATATCGAGGTGATGCACGCGAAAGAACAGGTCGCGGCTACCGCGGCGACCAGGGCACTCCAGGAAGAGAAGGCCCGCATCGAAAAGGTGAAGTTCCGCGTGGGCAAATCGACCGGCATTCTTGTGGCGCAGGCGCAGCGGGATCTCCTTTCCAGCAGGATCTCCGAGATCCAGGCCGTCACGAGTTACCTCAAATCTCTGATCAACCTCTACCGGCTCGAAGGCTCCCTGCTGGAGCGCCGCGGCATCCGGCTGGATGAAACGGGCGAGAGCTTGCTGAGGCCTCCATCGTGACCGAGCACCACCCTTCAATCGGCTCTTGTTGCGAGTTGCAGCCATGAAACAAGTGTGATAAGACATATCGCCAGAAGGAGAAACACATATGATTGGCGGACTTGGCATGACGGAACTGATCGTAATTCTGGTGATCGTGCTCGTGATCTTCGGTGCGGGCAAGTTGCCGGAAGTGGGAAGTGCGTTGGGAAAAGGCATCAAGAACTTCAAGTCGTCCGTGAGCGGTGAGGACGCGGAAGAAAAGGCCGCAAAAGGAGACATCGAGGACAAGAGCAAAAAGGAGGCTTGAATCCGCGAGGCCCCTTGACGCCCGAATTATGGGGTTCCATCCTTTCCCCTGGGCCGGTCCGAGGTTTATCATTCGCACGGGACGGTCTTCCAAGCAGTATTCACCAGCCTTTTGCCCCCAGCCTCTTCCGGGGGGAATCGTCACTTGAACGGAGCCGGAGATGCACCCCCGGTGCGCCGTGGACCCCCTCCTCAGATATTACCGGTCCGAATCGGGCATCGTGAGGGGCGCGCGGCATCCTGACACCCGGTTTCGGCAGGCCGAATGGGGTTTAATGTGAACCCGTCCCCGAATTCACTCGTCGAGCTTGTCGTCGTACTCGGTGATCACCCGGTAGATCTCGCTTGGCGTGTCGGCCTTGAGCAGGCTCTCGCGCAGCGACGGGTTCTTCAGCAGCATGGAGGCGCGGGCCAGCGCCTTGAGGTGGCCGCTCACCGAGTTGCTCGGCGCCGCCAGGAGAAAGAAGATGTGGCAGGGCTTGCCGTCCAGGGCGTCGAACTTCAGGCCGTCGCTGCTTTTGCCGATGGACGCCACGATGGATTTCAGCCCGCCGATCTTGCCGTGGGGGATGGCCACACCTTCCCCGATCCCGGTGGAGCCCAGCTTCTCCCGGTTCAGGAGAACGCCCACCATCTCCTCGAGGTTCACGCCAAAGTTCTCGGCGATGGGGCGCGAGAGCTCCGTAAGGATGTCCTTCTTGGTCATGGCCTGAATGTCGGCCAGGACACACTCGGGTTTGAGGATGTCGCTGATTTTCATAAGAGCGGCTCTACGAGTCCGAGATCTCCATCCTGCCTTTTATAGATAAGGTTGATCTGCTGGGTATCGGTGTTCTGGAAGATGATGAAATCTCTCTGCGCCACGTCGATCTGCAGAATCGCCTCATCGACGCTCATGGGTTTGACAAAGTAGTTCCTCTCATAGACGACCCTGGGCCTGGCCGCTTCCTCCCCCGGCGCCGCCTCGGCCGCCGGCGCCGCCTTGGCCTGCCCCTTCTTGTCCTGGAGCTTTTCCTTGTGTTTCTTCATCTGGCGCTCGAGCTTGTCGATCACCATGTCGATGGCGGAATACAGGTCTTCCGTGATCTCGACCGCGTTGATCACCACACCGTCGGCGCTCAGCGTCACATCGGCCTTGTGCCGCCTCTTTTCCACCGAGAGCACGATATGGACCTCGGTGGGCCGATCGATATATCTATCCAGCTTCGATAATCTTTTTGAAGCATAGTCTTTGAGTGCATCCGTGGAATCCATGTTCTTGAAGGTGATGTCGATCTGCATACAGTGTCCTCCTTATACCTAACAAAATTAATAGTGCTTCTTCCTCCGGTTTGAAGGAACGATTCCTAGCAGCTCCCGGTACTTCGCCACGGTTCTCCTGGCAATCCTCACGCCCTTTGTCTTGAGCTCCTGGGCGATTGCCTGGTCGCTCAGGGGATGCTTGGCATCTTCCGCCTTGATGATGTTCTCGATCTCGTTCTTGACGCTCTGAGAGGCGACGAAGCTTCCGTCGCTGCGGGAGATCCCGCTGTTGAAGAAATACTTGAGCTCGAAGGTGCCCTGCGGGGTGTGCACATATTTGTTGGAGGTGACCCTGCTGATGGTGGATTCGTGCATGCCCACGTCATCGGCCACGTCTCTGAGCACCAGGGGCCTCAGGTGGCTGATGCCGCCCACCAGGAACTCCCGCTGGAACTTCACGATGCTCTCGGTCACCTTGCACAGGGTGCTCTGCCGCTGATGGATGCTCTTTAAGAGCCACTGCGCCGACTTGAGGCAGTCGGAGAGATAGTCGCGGGCGATCTTGCCCGTGCAGTCGGAGGACATCATGCCCTGGTACTCCTTGTTGAGCTTGAGCACCGGGATATCCTCCTCGTTGAGCACCACTACGAACTCGCCCTCCATGTTCACCACGTACACGTCCGGCACCATATACTGGGGCGGCTCGTCGGAATAGTCGCGGGCCGGCCTGGGCTCCATGTTCACGATGATCTGCGCGGCGTGCGAGACCTCTTCCACGCTCACGCCGAGCTCGTGGGAGATCTTGTCGTAGTTTTTGGTCTGCAGATCCTCCAGGTGGGAGTCGATGATCCGCCACACCACGGAGTCTTCGAGGCCGAGATGCCGCGCCTGGATGCGCAGGCAGTCCTTGAGGTCGCGGGCCGCTATCCCGGTGGGGTCGAAGAGCTGGATCTTGGCCAGGGCTGATTCCACTACCTCCGGAAGGCATCCGACGGCCTCCGCGATCGCCCCGGCATCCATGTTCACATAGCCGTTGTGGTCCAGGTTGCCGATGATGAAAATGCCCACCTCGCGCTCTTTTTCGGAGAAGTCGTTCATCCGGAGCTGCCACAGGAGATGCTCGTAGAGCCCGTCGGGCCGGGTGGCCGTAGACTCCAGGGTCGGCCGCTCCTCGTCTTCGTAATAGGGGACGTTGTCCCTGCCATAGGTTTCCAGGTAGGCGTCCCATTTCCATTTCAGGAGCTCCTCGTTCTCCTTCTGCAGGCGCTGGGTGTCGGCGTCTTTGAACGACGTGGTGTCGGATTCGAGCAGGGGGTTGGACTGAAGCTCTTCCGTGATGTAGTCCTGGAGCTCGATCCGCGAGAGCTGGAGCAGCTTGATGGCCTGCTGCAGCTGCGGGGTCATGATGAGCTGCTGGGAAAGCTTGAGATGCTGTTTTAACTCCAATGCCATGAACCGCTCCCCTCACACGAGTGAGAAGTCTCTTCCCACATAGATCTGTTTGACCCGATCGTTCTCCACCACGCTCTCAGGTGTCCCTTCCTCGATAACCAGCCCCTGATGGATGATATATGCCCTGTCGCATATTTTCAGGGTTTCTTTCACGTTATGGTCAGTAATAATGACACCGATTCCTTTTTTTTTCAAGTTCACGATCATGTCCTGGATGTCTTTGACCGTGATGGGGTCGATGCCGGCAAACGGCTCGTCCAGCAGGAGGTAGCGGGGTTTGAGCGCCATGGCCCGGGCGATCTCCACCCTGCGGCGCTCTCCGCCCGAGAGCGACACCCCCTTGTGCGTGCGGACGTGCTCCAGCCCGAACACGGAGATGATCTCGTCGCGCTCCTGCCGCAAACGCTGCTTCTTCAGGCCCTTGGCCTGCAGCGGCACCGCGATGTTGTCCTGAACGCTCAGTCCCCGGAACACCGAGGGCTCCTGCGGCAGATAGCCGATGCCCTGCCGCGCCCTGCCCGAGAGGTCCATGGAGGTGATGTCGGTCTCGCCCAGCGTTATGTTGCCCTTGTCCGGGTGGATGAGCCCCACGATCATGTAGAAGGTCGTGGTCTTGCCCGCGCCGTTGGGACCCAGAAGGCCGATGATTTCGCCCTGAACGCACTCCAGGTCGAGGCCCTTGATGATGTGGGCCTTGCCGAAGCTCTTTTCGAGCCGTCGCGCCTTGAGCCTCATTTCTGCCATTGCAGTATCCCCGATTCCTGATCGTTTTTCACCCGGATCTGTACCCGGCCGCCTTCGCCTTCCACGGTCTGATTGTTGGTTTTCATGTCCACGCTCACCCTCTGGCCGGAGAGCCGCTCCTCGCCGCGGGTGATGAGCACGTCGCCCGAGAGGTCGAGCGTTTCCCTGTCCAGACGGTACACGGCCTTGTCGCAGGTGGCTTGTCTGTCCTGCCAGTGGATGAACACGTCGTCTTCAGCGACGAGCGTGCTCACGGTCTTGGTGGCGTCATCGAACCTGAGCGTCAGCCTCGCTCCCTGAACCACGATGTTGCCCTGATGAGCCTTCACATTTCCCGTGAAAACCGCTTCTCCTTTCTGAGTGTCCACATCAAGATGATCCGATTCGATAGTGATCATATCGGAAACGCCTTCCCCGCCCTTGAGCTCGTCCGCCCGGGCCGGGGCAAAGGTGAGCACGCCCATGACCAGGCTAACGATGAAGAAGGCCGGGAGAAAGGTTCGCATGTACGTCACCTGCAAGGAGGATATGGTTGAAATCGTCGAAAAACTCGCCCCTGTCCGCGGTAATGGTCCCCTGGGCGCCCTTGACCACCAGCGGCCTGTCCGTGGATGCCTTCTTTGTCGTGCGGTCCCAGGTCAGCCCGTCCAGGTCGGCCTGCCAGCCGTCCGCCGTATTGACCCTGACCGGGCCGATGATGTCGAGCAGGGACCGGTCGGCGTCGTACCGCGCCCGGTCGCCCGTGAGCTTCAGCCCGTTCGACTGCTCCAGCCTGAATTCTTCCAGGACCACCACATTGTCTTTGCTCTCGGTTGCGGAGGAGGCGTGGATGACCAGCGAAGCGCCGGAATCGGGCTTCTTTTCGTACATGACCACCCCGCCTGCAGCACGGGAAGGCTGCTGGGCGGCGTCGATGCCTTGGCCTGCCATACCCGCCTGCTCCCGGTCGTCGTTCCCGGCGAAAAAGCCGATTCCCAGGACCAGGGAGAGAAGGATGAGCGCGGAAATCAGCTTAACCCACATAGCGCTCCATCGCTTTCTCGAACAGCCCCAGGTGCTTCAGGATGATTTCGACCGCCTCGCGTACCGCTCCGTGCCCGCCCCGCTGCGAGGTCACGATGTCGGCACGCTGCCTCACCATGTCCGCCGCGTCGCTCGGTGCGATGCTCATACCGCACAGGGCCATTGCCGGCAGGTCCACCACGTCGTCGCCCATATAGGCCATCGCCTCGGGCCCCACACCCACCTGCCGCGAGAACTCCAGGAGTGCGGCCTTTTTGTCTTTCGCCCCCTGGACCACGTACTGAATCTGGAGGTCTTTCGCCCGGTGCTCCACTGCCTTGGAATACCGGCCCGTGATGATGGCAACCCCGATCCCGGCCCGCATGAGGAGCTTGATGCCGTGGCCGTCGCGCACGTTGAACGATTTGATCTCCCGTCCGTCGTCGGTGTAGTAGAGCCGGCAGTCGGTGAGCACCCCATCTGCGTCCAGAACGAGATATCTGATTGTCTCCGTGTTCACCGCACCGCCTCCTGAATCTTGCATATCTGCTTCAGCAGAGGTTCGAGCGCATACAGGGGAAGCGAGTTGGGTCCGTCGCTCAGCGCATGCTCGGGGTCGTCGTGCACCTCCATGAACAGGGCGTCTACCCCGAAGGCTACCCCGGCCCGCGCCAGGGACGGGACGAACTCCCGCATGCCGCCGGAGGAATCCCCTCTGCCTCCGGGCAGCTGGAGGCTGTGCGTCACGTCCAGCACCACGGGCACCCCCAGGGACTTAAGCAGCCCCAGGTTCCTCAGGTCGCACACCAGGTTGTTGTATCCGAACGAGGTCCCGCGCTCGGTGAGCAACACCTTCGTGTTGCCGGTGCTCTCAACCTTCTTGACCGCATGGGCCATGTCCCAGGGCGCCATGAACTGCCCCTTTTTGACGTTGACCGGGAGTCCGGTCTCTCCTGCGGCAACCAGGATGTCGGTCTGCCGGCAGAGAAAGGCGGGGATCTGTATGACATCCACCACCGAGGCGGCCGCCGCTGCCTGGCGGGGCTCATGGATGTCGGTGATCACGGGGATGCCCAGCTCTTCCTTCACCTCGGCCAGGATCGCCAGGCCCTTTTCCAGACCGGGCCCCCGGTAGGAGCTGATGGACGAGCGGTTCGCCTTGTCGAAGGATGCCTTGAATATCAGGGGGACCCCGGTGCGGGACGCGATCTCCGCGAGCGACTCTGCCATAAACCGTGTGTGCTCCCGCGACTCGATGACGCAGGGGCCGGCGATGAGCACGAGCTCGCCGGAACCGATGGACACGTCTCTGACAGCGACCGGTTTCATCATCCCTCCGCGACCGTATTCGAGGCGGGACAATCCCCGCGCGCCCCGGGGCGTCTTGCCCGGCTTTCATTCCCGCCCGGGCAGTGGGCCGATGCCTGAGAACGGCGGGAAAAACCGATTCTGTGCAGGAGAATATCCATGGATCGAAGACTATCTCATGGCACGAAGGAGTGTCAAGACGTATCGGACAAAAACCGTGCCAGAACGGGGTTTTCCGAGGCTATCTGTTTGAATAATCATCCGCATCCCTGTTCCAATATGCTTGTTTGCAGACGCTCTGCGAAGTGGTGTTGCGCATAGGACAACCGGGGGATGGTTCCCCGGGCAGCACTACACGGATTTCAGTAATGGGATGATATGCTTGAAGATCCTGGTTTGCTTAATAGGAGACGAGCGCACCTTCGGGGTTCACGACAGGGCCGGAGGCGCTGCACATCAGAGAGACTCTTCTCGAAAAGCGAGACCGGCGGACCGGCCCGCCGGTCTATGACGAACAGGCCGAAACAGATACGCGGTTGGGTATATGAAGAGAAAGAACCAGTTTTGCAGAGACAGTATTCTTCCGGTTAGGGCGCACAGGGACATTTCTCCGGTACACCTGCTCCTCGTTCTGCTGACGGCTCTCCTGTTTCTCGCCCCGTCCACGGGCCATGCCGCATCACAGACCCGGGAAGCGGATGACCAGGAGCAGCAGGAGCGCCTGGCGCTCACCGGGAAAATCGTCGACAGCAGGGACAAGGGCCTGAAGGACGCGGAGATCGCGGTCTTCATCAACGGAAATCCGGCGGAAGACAGCGGGGCACTGCACAGCTCCAGCGACGGAACCTTTGAGACGGATCTCGTGATACCGGAAGGCACGCTCTGCTCGGGCGAGGTGACGATAGAGGTGAGCAAACCGTCTTTCCAGAGCTCGGGTCCGATCCCTATCCAGTTTGTTGCAAACGAGGTGGACGGGAACCCCCGGTGCGAATACCTCACAAACGCCCATGTCGAGCTCTCGCGGACCATCACCCCCGCATTCTGGATCGCGGCGGGCATCCTGCTGCTGGTGTACGTGATCATCGCGCTCGAGCTCATGCACCGCACCCTCGCGGCACTGATGGGCGCGGGGATCATCCTCTTCGTGTCGTATACGTTCGGGACCTTTTCCTCGGACTTTTTCATCCTCTCCTACGAGGATGCGATAGGCGCCGTCGACTTCAACGTGATCTTCCTGCTCATGGGCATGATGATGATCATCGGCGTGCTGAAAAAGACCGGGGTGTTCCAGTGGCTCTCCTGCAAGTGCTATGAGCTTGCCAGGGGGAACATCATTGTGCTGAGCGTCATCCTCATGATCGTGACCGCCGTGTTGTCGGCGTTTCTGGACAATGTGACCACCATGCTGCTCATGATCCCGGTGACCATCGAGATCGCCCTCACCCTGAAGATGAACCCGGTCGCGCTGCTGCTGCCCGAGGTGTTCGCGTCCAACGTGGGCGGCACGGCCACGCTCGTGGGCGACCCGCCCAACATCATGATCGGCTCGTACGCGAACTTAAGCTTCATGGATTTTCTGTACAACCTGGGGCCTCTCTGCCTGATCATCCTCGCCGTGACCCTGCTCTACTTCGTCATCCTCTACCGGAAGGACTACCTGAAGTCACAGACCAGCCTCGAACAGGTGAAAAAGACCATCGAGCACCTCAGGCAGGAGTACCGGATCACCGACGGCAGGCTCCTGCTCTATTCCGGAATTGTCCTCGGGCTCACGATCCTGTTTTTCATCCTGCACGGGGTGTTCGGCATGGAGCCGTCCATCGCGGCCGTGCTGTTTGCCGGGGTGCTGCTGGTGGTGGGCAGGGTCGATATCGTGGAGATGCTCGAGCACGAGGTGGAGTGGCCCACGCTCATATTTTTCATCATGCTCTTCATCGTGGTCGCCGGCGCCGAGGAGACCGGCCTGATCCAGATCATCGCCAACTGGGTGAACCACATGTCGGGCGGCTCGATCGTGACGGCCATCCTGATCATCCTCTGGGTGTCGGCCATTGCGTCGGCCATTGTCGACAACATTCCCTTCACCGCGACCATGCTCCCGATCGTGGCGTATCTGACCGAGGTGATCCCGGGCGCGGAGACCGGCATCCTCTGGTGGGCGCTCGCGCTGGGGGCCTGCCTGGGCGGAAACGGCACCATGATCGGCGCCAGCGCCAACGTGGTGACCGTGGGCATGGCCGAGCGGGCCGGGTACCACATCTCGTTCATGCACTACATGAAGATGGCTTTTGTGCCCATGCTGATCACTGTAGCGATTTCATCCATATGGCTGCTCATGGTACGGTAACACAACGTTCGATGCGAGGTATGAAAGAGGTATGAAATGGGATACAGCAAGATAGTGTGCGGGGTCACCTGTTCCGAGGCCTCGGCGCGCGCCGCCGCGAAGGCGGCCGGCATCGCGCAGGAAAACGGTGCTGAGCTGATCTTCCTGAACGTGGCCGACATCACGTTTATCAAGGGGAGCACGGTCTCCCTGCAGCGCACCTTTGCCGAAGACACGCTCTTCAACTTCGGCAACCAGTGCCTCAAGTTCGCCGCTGAGATCGCCTCGGCGCTCGGCGTGGAGGCGCGCACCGTGAGCAGGAGGGGACGGATCCGCGACGTGATCCGAGAGGTCATCCTGGAGGAGAAGGCCGATCTCCTGGTGATCGGCCACGAGCAGAGGACCTTCTTCGAGCGCTTCATCTTCAACGGCGAGGTGGAGAAGCACGTCGGGCGCATCAAAGAGAACATCGACATCGACGTGATCGTGGTCGAGTAGCGGGCGGAGCCCCGGCCTCCAGCCATCACCCTCCTTACAGGTTGTGCGGCACGGTCACCGTCGCCGATCCGAGCGATGTGTTTCCCGAGGCGTCCCTGGCCTCGAAGACGAGCGTGTACGTCCTTCCGTCGCCCGAGCCCTTTCGTTCCGACCGCAGGGAAATACTTCCGTTGCTTCCCACACGTATATCGTCCGTAGTGTCGCCGTCCTCCACGCTGGAGTCGAATCCGGGGTCATAGGTGTTCACCACGTCCCCCTCGCTCATAGTGATCGCGCACAATCGAACCTCAGGGGCAGGGTCGCAGTTGTCCGTCGCGGTTACGGCGGGCACGACCGGGATCATCTTGTGGTTGGGCGGCCAGAGGATCGCCGGGCTGACGGCAACATGTATCTCGGGAGGGGTCTGGTCGAGGACCGTGACCTCCACTGTGTCGGGGGTGCTCCCGATAAGCCCATCGTGCACCTGGAGCTGGATGGCCGTGGTGCCTGGGGGAAGCATGGCCGCGGGGCTGACGCCGGTTGCGGACCCGCCATCCCAGGTCCACTGACAGCTCAGCTCATCGCCGTCAGGATCGTATGAGCTCGAGCCGTCAAGAATCACGGCTGTCAGGGCTGCAGTGCCCGCGATAATTGTCAGGTCAGGCCCTGCATGGGCAACGGGCCGGTCGTTGACCGATTCAATGGTGATCGACACGGTTGCTGTGCCGGAGTCGAGCTCTCCGTCGCTCACAGCATAGGTAAAGTTGTCCAGGCCGTGATAATCGGCTGCCGGAGTATATATGATCATAGGACCGGTACCGCTCAGCACACCATGGGCCGGGCCGCTCACAACGTGGAATGCAAGTGCGATACCCTCGGGGTCGGAGCCGGCGAGCAATATTTCGGCAGGCGTGTCCTCGTCTGTGGTCACGCTCATGTCATGGGCCACCGGCGGCAGGTTGCCCGCATCCTGGAGGTAACTCATGACCGCCAGGTATTTCGGCGCCTCTTCCACGGGCTGGTCCAGGCTTTCGAGTATCCCCCAGGACCCGTACCTGCTGGGCTTGGACACGGCGGAAAAGACCATGAACGGTCCGCCCCCGTATTGGAACCACGCATCGAAGAGCATTTCGTAGAGCGTGCCCATGCCCGGGTCGCGGTTTGCCGCGATGAGCTTGGAGGTGAGCAGCTCGTTGGTGGTGTTGGCGCCGGTTGCCGCCAGGTGCTGCCCGCCCTCGTAGGCGAGCATCTCCAGGCCGTAGAGGTCCGCGAGCGACTTGTTCTGCCCGAGGAAGTGGATCGTCCGGGTGATGGACTCTTCCGAGCGTTTGAGGATCTCCTGGACCGTGATGCTCTCCACCTCGCCATACTGCGCGATGAGGTCGGCCTCGGCCCCGAAGTACCCGGCAATGGCCAGCGCATCGGCGGTCACCCCGGAAGGGTTATAGGCGAGGTCATGGAATTTCTGCAGCATGAAGTCCTGTGCGGACGCGCTTGCCGCCTGGCCGGAGAGCACCTTGACGAGCCGCTCGTCCCCGGCGAACTCCTGGTCGAAGATCCGGAAGATCTCGACCGAGCGCAGGGCGGAGTACGCAATGCCCGACCAGTACACGTCGCTGCCGTCGTTCACCCCGTCACAGCAGTCGCCGCAGAGCTGCAATCCGCAGCCCATGTCGCGGGCGTAGCGTGTCTGGGGGAAGATGCCGTTCCACACCTCGTTGGAGTATTCGATATAGATCCTGCTCCCCGCGGCCATCGAGTCGCGCAGCAACACGGCCATGTTCCTCACATACTCGTCGTCGGCCATGTGGGGCACGCAGAACCACGCATCCGCGCCCATCCGGTTGGCCAGGTCGACCATGTGCTCAAGCGCGATGCCCCCGGGGCCGCCCTGGGTATAGGACGAGGGCGTGGGGCGCTGAGGCCAGCTCACCAGCGGGCTGCCGTTCGTCTGGCCGAGGTCCATGAACCGGATGGCGTCCATGCCCGCGAAGCGCTCGGTGAACGCCGGGTAGAACACCACCTGCTCGTAGCTGCCCTCGTATCCGGGCATGATGACCCGGATGTTCCTGACATGGTCGTTCGGGTCGGAGGCCGCGATCTTCATCATGATGCCGTTGGCCGAGGGCGTGACATCCAGCAGCATCTTCCCGGGCTCTTCGTGGATGACCCGGGCGTCGAAATAGAACTTCAGGCTCCCGGTGCCGTCGTAGAGCACGGTGTAGGTGCCGCCCGGGTATTGTCCGTCGACCCGGAACAGCAGGGTGGCCACGATCTGCGGGGCCTCGGTGCCGGCAACGCTGTAGGGCAGCTCCAGAGGATAGCCGTCACTATCGCAGGGGATCTGATCGAGAACCCCGCTGTCCCAGGGATTCGTGCCGCCAGGGACGCTCACGCTGTTCTGGGTCACCCACGGCATGGCTGTCTTCATGGCGTCGACGAACAGGAACTGGGTTGCATAGTAATGGGTAGCATTCGGATTGATCCCGATCTGCACCAAGGCCGGATCGGGCGGGTTCAGTGCAGGCGAGGGGGCGGCGGTGACCGTGAACTGGGTATCGGTGAAATTGTCGTCGCCACCGTAGGGCGAGTGCTCGAACCGCACGAGCACGGTGTTCTCCGCCCCGGCGACCGGCTCGATCAGCGCGTGCACGAGGTTGTCAGGGTTCCGCTCGGCCGGGCCGGTACAGTACCTGGTTTTGGCGATGAGGTTCATGATGCTGAACACGATCTCCCTGCCCTGGGGAAAATAGCGGAAGCACGCCTGCTTGCCGAGCTCCCAGTTCCCGAACGCCATCAGGTCGTGCCGGTAGTCGTCCAGGTAGGGCCCCTGGTGGAGATATACGAACTCCGCGCCCTCGTCGTGAGGCCCCCACTGGCCGCAGGTCAGGGTAATGTCCACTGCCCCCGGGCCGGCGACGAACAGGCAGCCGTCCTGGATGCTGAGCAGCGATTCGGCCCGGAGCGGACCCGCCGCACAGAGCGTTGCCAGGAGAATGGTGCAGATTATCCAGGGATATATCCGGTTTTTCATTTTTGCCCCCCTCATTTTCACAATATTATTTACATGCCCTGCAAGCCGCTTATTCAGCCTGCCAGGGAACTTCCTGCACTGTACCGTGCCCATGGAGACATCCCGGTGAAGCTGAAGCACTGGGCAGCACGGGATGGGAAAAGCCGACTGCACAACACGTGCCATATAAAAGAATAGTATTATTAGAACGATACGTGCTGTTATAAAAATATGTTCAAGCATTTTACCTAATTGTGTGAAAAGTTTTCCTCAAGCATATGTAGGGGGCGATGCGGGATCTTTCATCAAGGGATTTCTGAGCTTCTGTCGAAAGTGAAAAGGGCACGGCAGGGTCTAGAATATAATTCCTGGTTGTGCATCAGATGCTGAATGCCGTGTGCCATACTGAAGACACGATGGGGAACCTGCGCTTTTTCATTGGATAGAAAGGTGAGTAGCGCGGTCCTCCTTAAGATATAGGCCTTATACCCGGTTTCGTACGAACGAACAGGGACAAAATAATTATGCGGTTTTTATGTCTTGGAAATTGGACAGAGCACTTCCGGATGCATGCCCGGACGAAAGACTCGGTCCCGAAGTTTATGAGTATTTAAATTATATCGGATAGTGTTGTCCTGACATCAGAAAAGGGATGTTTGCAGGATCTCATGCGCTGAATTGTGGCTGGCTCCCCTTATTGATAAAGCACCTTCTTCTACTCAATTTGTATTCGTTCCGTGAGGTCGAGATCTTCGAGTATCTGATTGAGATCGGCTTCAAAAGATCTTTCGACCTGTTTATCAATCGTCACAGTGAATTCAATGCCGATCTTGAGGTCGGAGCCGCTCCGCAGCTTTGGCAGAATCCTTGTCCCTAATCGGTTCCAGATTTCTGGCGGAACATCACCGCGAATTCTGAACGACCTCGTGCTGACTCCTGGTTCCGGTAAAGGTTCTGGTCCTGGAGTCGGCCCAGGTGGCGGCTCCGGGCTAGGGGCCGGTTCTGGTTCAGGGCTTGGCGGCATCTCGGACGACGACTTCAGTTCAATGGCCTTGGACTTTAAGAGAAGGTATACCCCCGACTCAAATATAACATCTGCAGGGTCGGTAAACTCATTGAAGACCACCCGGTCATAACCGCCCTCTGCATTTCTGCCGGAAGCCAATCCCAAATCTCCCCTGGAAACGAAATCAACGATCTTGTTTCTGAGGATCGTATCTGGATCGATCAGGCGTGTCAGAGAACCATTGAGAAAGCTCTGCCGGAGGCTCGAAAGAGGCCATGCGCCGGATTCCTTCAACGCAGGCGGCCAGTTGCGCTCGATGTACCCTGCACCTACAGATTCATTAAGCAACGCCTGGGACTTCAGCGCAGTGATGACTCGCCCACAGAGCGTTTCACTGCCGCTGGAATGGCCTGCGCCGAGATCAATGGCCTTCAGTCCGTCCGGTTCTTGTTTGTCCGCAATGACCACGAATCTGTAACCGCCCCAGACTTCGTCCTTGGCGGCCTCTTCGACATCTGTTACTTTCGATTGGAGTTCAGCACGATCAGAGCGGTCAAAGTCGCCACCGAGCGTACCCTCGTTAATCTCTTTTGCGACCCGTTTCCAGGCGAGCCACATCTCGACCTTTTCCCGGAATTCGCGGCCGGGCTTCTTCATGCACCACACGAGCGACCCAGGGTAAAGCCTGGGAGATTTGCCTCGCTGCCTGGTCCATTCCGCAATCTTTTGCCGTATCGTGCCGGTGGTTCCTGTCCATTCGCAATCAGGATCGACTACGACTAGCGTCAGCCTTGGCGTGTCCTGAACCGCCGTGCCGTCTGCCGGGAAAGGCACGACCGGGATACTTGCCCCGCGGTCGAATTCTTTCTGGATAAGCATCCGCATGGCAGGCTTGACTTCAGACTCTTCGTCAAGAGAAGCCCTCCGGTCGCTCATCACCTTCTTCATGGTGGGCTGATGGCTGATCCTGAAACCGTCTGATCCAGCCCGTCGAATAAAGTATGATTTGTCTTCAAGCGTGAAAGCTGCCGTATCTACAGATGTGGTATCCACATCCGGCTCACCCAGGGCAAATCTCAGCTCAGGAATATGGGCCACCTTGTCTATCTGTCCGCCAGAGGATTCAAACAGGATCGTCGTTGCCACCCGCCGGTGAATGTTCCGCAATGCACCCTTTGTATCTGCATCAAGTGATCTGGCGTGGGCCTGGGCTCCGGAGATATCCGAATCGATGGCAGCCACGAGACGGGATTCGCCAAGCTGGCCCAGCACCACGCTTCGGAATTCCAGCACCTCCATGGGTGCTGAACCAAGGGTGATCAGGGGCTCACGTCGGGCCTCGGTGAAACCAGTGCGATAGGCCCAGGAGATCCACTGGGCAAGCATGGCAAGTGTCCCGCGTGTCTGCTGATACTGTGACAGGGCCTGCCACTTTCTCTGAAACACCGAGAGAGTCGCCGGATGAAACGGGTAGCAGACCTCGAACCGCCTGCGCAGAAATTCCCTGGATTTTGCCTCTGTTGCAGCACTGTCAACCGCTGTACACTCAGGAGGGAGTTCTGCCCGCCGCGCGAAACACCAGTCAGCATACATCCTTGCGACGTTCTTCCGAACCCGTTCATTGCCGATGTCTTCAAAGAGACGTCTTCGAACGACCTCGCTGATCTCGGTCTCATCGTTGGCGATAAGATCCTTGGCCACCCGGCGGACGATCCTTGTAATCTTTTCCTGCCACTGCATATCCCAGTCGGTCATCTCGACCTGACTTCGCGGAAGGCTGATGACCGCTACCCCGTGGGTGGTTCCGGTGGTAGCAACCACCAGGTTCTGGATAAAGGCATGGAACTGCTCTGCCATAGAGCGATGCCGATTTAAGAAGTTGAGCACCTCATCAAACAGCAAAAGCACAGGCCCGCCTGCGGCCTGGAACACACGGTTGAGCGTCTCAGTGCCCGGCGGCGTGGTCTTCGCAGCGGGTCCAAGCACTTGAACACCTTTGTCACCCGCCAACTGCCGGGCGATGTCGATCCATGGAGTCTCCCTCCCTTCCTGCGGGTCCCATGCATTACCCACGAAGG